>NZ_JAVFKJ010000006.1:0-227027 GCF_032667185.1 Neobacillus sp. YIM B06451
AGACTGTAGGCAAACCAGGATATCTCCGAGTTTGTCTACAGTCTGAAGGCAACCTTAGATGGTTGCCTTTTTTGGTGTTCCAAAAACTTTAATATGTCGATATTTGGATAAAAAAGAGAACTTACAAAAAATCAAGTCTGTTGGTTGTAGCCCAGAACTGTCACCGCCTAATATTCAGCCGGGTACTAAAAGAAGATTTAAAGCCCGAACGGCAGTGTGAAGGCGGTCATTCGGGAATTAAAAGAGGATTTAAAGCCCGAACGGCAGTGTGAAGGCGGTCATTCGGGAATTAAAAGAGGATTTAAAGCCCGAATGGCATTGTGTAGCAGCTCATTCGGGCATTAAAAGAGGATTTAACGCCCGAACAGCAGTGTGAAGGCGGTCAATTCCCTCTTTTAGTGCAAATATCTTCGCCAAACCCTATCTGAACCCCCAACACTTATTTTTATCACCAGGTATACCTTATAGCTGTATAAGGCTAGTTTAGTTATCACTCCACAACAAAATTTCCATTTTTTAAAAACTAAAGTTGCCTTCCAAAAGGAGGGAACATGAATGCGGAAAAAAGGGGGTATATGGACTGAAAGAGAGAAGGAGGAACTGTTTATGTATGGCACGATAGCGTTAAAACTGATAGTCGGATATTTCGCCCTCGTTGTGGTAACGAGACTACTTGGGAAAAAAGAGATGTCCCAGTTAACTCCATATGATTTTGTTTTCGCCATTTTGTTAGGAGGAATTATTGAGGAATCCATTTATGATGAAAAGGTCAATATTTTTCATGTCCTTTTTGGAGTTGCGTTATGGGGCGGAATAAGTTTTAGTGTGGAAAAACTCGGGGAGAAATTTGAAAAAATCCGAAAGCCGCTGACGGGAACGGTGTCAGTTTTGGTAAGCAACGGTAAAATCAACCACAAAGAAATGAAAAAGAATCAATTGGAAATGGAACAGCTTCGTGCTCTGCTTCGTACGAAAGGTGTGTTTTCATTAAAAGATGTTAGGTATGTTTTTATGGAAACAGGAGGCCAGATAAGTGTAATGAAAAAGGCTTCAACTGATCCGGTTACGCCCGAAATGCTAAAAATAAATGCCGAAGATGTTGATCCGTCCTTGCTATTGGTTGATGAGGGACAAATTGAGGAAGAGGAATTAAGGAAAGCCGGGAAGGATGAAACATGGCTAAGGGAAGAGTTAAAAAAGGAAGGAATCACAAATATAGAAGAGGTATATTACGCCGAATGGTCTCCTCAGCAAGGGTTTTATATAGAGAAATATGATGAAGAATAAAATCATGAAATGCCGGGATAGTCTACCCGGCATTTCTACGTTTTAAAAGCGTTGGGGTATACTAAGAAAAAGCCAAAGGAGAGATTGTTTGTGGGGAAGAAGCAGCTTTTTGAGGTAAAGGAAAATGAAACAATTGATGATTGCCTTGAACGAATGGAGCAACTCGGTTTCGTTCCAGTTAGAAGAATTGAAAAACCAATTTTCAAGGAAGAAGGAAATGAGGTAATCCCTGCGGGGAGGCAAATACTTTTTGAAGGAAAACAAAAACAACAATAAAAAATAACGAACAATAAGATATTACCATCTAAAAATGTTCGTAATTTGGTTTGACAGTCCCTAAGTATGGCTGATAAGATAAGGATGGATTCGCCTGAATCCTGCTTTTACGGAGCTCGGGCTATTGTGGATAGATAACTAACTAATAAACGGGGGATTAATGATGATTGACCGCTATACCAGGCCGGAAATGGCGAAAATTTGGGAAGAGCATAATCGTTTCGCCGCATGGCTGGAAGTTGAAATACTTGCTTGTGAAGCGTGGGCAGAACTCGGGGATATCCCGCATGAGGATGTCCGGAAAATCCGTGAAAATGCCCGATTTGATGTAGAAAGGATTAAAGAAATCGAAGAAGAAACAAGGCATGATGTTGTTGCGTTTACGAGAGCGGTTTCTGAAACGCTCGGTGAGGAGAAGAAATGGGTACATTACGGCCTGACTTCGACTGACGTTGTCGACACAGCGCTTTCTTATCTGGTAAAGCAGGCAAATGAAATAATCAGGGCCGACATTGAACGTTTCATCTCCATTTTAAAAGAAAAGGCACAAGAGCATAAATATACTGTGATGATGGGGCGGACCCACGGAGTCCATGCCGAGCCGACAACATTTGGCCTAAAGCTTGCCCTTTGGCATGAGGAGATGAAACGGAATCTGGACCGTTTTAATGAAGCGGCAAAAGGCATTGAAGTCGGGAAAATTTCCGGGGCAGTCGGTACATATGCAAATATCGACCCGTATGTTGAAAAGTATGTATGTGAAAAGCTTGGGCTCGAGGCGGCCCCGATTTCAACCCAAACACTGCAGAGGGACAGGCATGCCCACTATATGTCGGTATTGTCGCTTATTGCAACGTCGATTGAAAAATTCGCTGTTGAAGTCCGCGGCCTGCAAAAAAGTGAAACTCGTGAAGTGGAGGAGTTTTTTGCAAAAGGCCAGAAAGGTTCATCTGCGATGCCGCATAAACGGAATCCGATCGGTTCTGAGAATATGACAGGCCTTTCAAGGGTTATCCGCGGCCATATGCTGACAGCGTATGAAAATGTCCCTCTTTGGCATGAACGGGATATTTCGCACTCATCGGCTGAACGAATTATTCTTCCGGACGCGACCAGCCTATTGAATTACATGCTTAACCGGTTTGGGAACATTATTAAAAACCTCACGGTGTATCCAGAAAACATGAAACGAAATATGGACAGGACGCTCGGCTTAATTTATTCGCAGCGGGTATTGCTCGCCCTGATTGAGAAAGGCCTATCCCGTGAGGAGGCGTACGATACGGTGCAGCCCCGGGCCATGGAGGCATGGGAGAAGCAAGTGCCGTTCAGGAGCCTGCTTGACCAGGATGAGAAGATTACAAAGTATCTAAGCCCGAAGGAACTTGATGATTGTTTTGACTACAGCTATCATCTGCAGCATGTTGATACGATTTTTCAAAGGCTTGGCCTGTAAATAGGATAGGAAGCATTCATCCATCATGGGGGGATGCTTTTTTAGTTATGGTAAGGAACACATGACTTTTAGAATAAGCGCAGTGTCACTCCCGAAAAGTTGTTCACTTTTTCACAAAAATATAAAACCAAAGTGATATCCACTGCTTCAATAATGGAAAGATTATGGTAGTATAAAATGTAAGTGCTTTCAATGGTAAAAAACATAGTTTAATAGATATCCTTTATAGAAGGGTGGAGATAGAATGGAGCAGCGCTACAGGTGGAAAAACAAGCATTTGCGCGAGCATATTGATGTTTTGGATGGTAAGCTAGCGCCGACGATCCTTTTGAAAAATTGTACCTATTTGAACCAGGTGTTCCGCAGCTGGATGAAGGCGAATATATGGATATATGATGACAGGATTGTCTATGTTGGTGAAAAACTGCCGGAAAACCTTGTGAACTGCAGTACAATAGATTGTTCGGGCCAATTTATCGTACCGGGCTATATCGAGCCGCATGCCCATCCGTTCCAGTTATACAATCCACACTCGTTTGCAGCCTACGCTTCGGGGAGAGGGACTACGACCATCATCAATGATAACATGGCCCTCGTCCTGCATTTAAATAAAAAGAAGGCCTTTTTGCTAATGAAGGATTTGCGGACCATTCCTGCAAGCATGTTCTGGTGGTGCAGGTTCGATCCTCAAACAGAAATAATGAATGAGGAAGAAAAATTTTCACACACCAATATTAAATCATGGCTTGAGCATGATGCTGTCATTCAGGGCGGAGAGCTGACAGGATGGCCGAAACTGCTTGCAGGCGATGACATGATGCTTCACTGGATTCAGGAAGCAAAGCGGATGAGAAAGCAGATAGAGGGGCACTTTCCCGGTGCATCGGAAAAGACACTCGCAAAGATGATGTTGCTTGGCGCAGATTGCGACCATGAGGCAATGACAGGGGAAGAAGTTTTGGATCGCTTAATGCAGGGATATACCGTTTCCCTCAGGCATTCGTCAATTCGACCGGACTTGCCAAGTTTGCTTGATGATTTAAAACGGCTTGGGATTGCCGCTTATGACCATATGATGTTTACCACGGATGGCTCCTCGTCCGGTTTTTACAGGGACGGGGTCATTGACCAAATGATCCGGATTGCAATTAAGAAAGGTGTTCCAATTATTGATGCCTATAACATGGCGACCATCAACCCCGCCAGATATTATAATCTCAGCCATATTCATGGGAAAATCGCTACAGGAAGGGTCGCGAACATCAACATTCTCTCCAGTGTCGAAGAGCCATGCCCAGTTTCCGTCCTTGCAAAAGGAAAATGGGTGAAGCGGGATGGCGAGATTATCCATGAAACATTTCCTAAACTTGACTGGAATGAATACGGGCTTGAGCCGCTCCGGCCTGATTGGGAGCTAACAATGGATGACCTCCAGTTCTCGATGCCATTTGGCATTAAAATGGAAAACGCCGTCATTACAAAGCCCTATTCCGTTTCGCTCGAAGTATCACGAGAACGCCTTTCCGAGGGCCATGATGAGTGCTTTTTCATGCTGATCGACAGGAATGGGAAGTGGCGGGTCAATACCATCCTGAAAGGGTTTGCCAACAGGCTTCAAGGGATGGCGAGTTCATTTTCCAACACGGGGGACATTATTCTTATTGGTAAAAGCAAGCCCGATCTTCTCCGTGCTTTTAACAGAATGAAAGAGATTGGCGGCGGGATTGTCGTTTCAGAGGGCGGGGAAATAGTATGCGAGCTGCCGCTGCAACTTGGGGGATTAATGACGGAGCTTCCGCTTGAGGAATTGATGGAAAAAGAAAAAAGGCTGCTGGACGTTTTGCGTGAACGAGGGTACAGCTATTCAGACCCAATTTACAGCTTGCTCTTCTTTTCTTCGACGCATTTGCCTTATATCCGGATAACTCAGCAAGGAATGTACGATGTTATGAATAAAATGGTACTCTTTCCGTCTATAATGCGTTAAAATAATAAAGGGAACCTTCCAACAAAGGGAGGCTGAACCCCACTTACGGTGAGCGCTTGCTTCTCCTTACGAGTGGGATAAAAGATAGAAAAAAATAAAGCGAAGACAGATAGATGCACAAACAGGGGTGTGAGAATGAGGAAATGGTCTTTGGCGGTGGCGGCGACGTTTCTTTTGCTATCGGCATGCAGTGACAAGGAGACCTCGAAGGAGCCGGCGAAGCCTGTAAAAAAAGCTGCAGCCGCGGAAAAAGTGGTACAAGCGGTACCTGAGCTTCCTTTTTCGTATCCGCTTACGGGAATCGGCTCGCAAACCGAGCCGGATAACAGGGCGTTCGCAGTTGTGGTGAATAATTTTCCAAAAGCCCGCCCGCAATCGGGCCTGAACCAGGCGGATATTGTCTATGAGTTGCTGGCGGAAGGGGATGTTACGAGGTTCCTTGCTGTGTATCAAAGTGAAAAGCCTGAAAGTATCGGGCCTGTCAGAAGTGCAAGGGATTATTATATTGAAATCGCCAAGGGACTCGACAGCATCTTTATTGCCCACGGCTATAGTGTGGAAGCGAAAAAAATGCTGAATTCCGGTTACATCGACCACCTGAATGGCATGGCATATGACGGAACGCTGTTTAAAAGGGCGAGCTTCCGGAAGGCGCCGCATAATTCATATATTCCTTATGAAAACATCGTAAAGGGTGCCGAAAGAAATGGGTTCAAGTTGTCCCCTGCTCCAAAGCCTTTTAAATTCCTGACGGAAAAGGAAGTCGCACATATCGATGGCAGGATTGCGCTTTCGGCGTTTGTCTCATATGGGACTAAAACGTACTCGCCAACTTATAAATACGATCCTTCGATTGGAAAATATAAGCGATATATTAATGGTGAAATGATGGTTGATTTGGAAACAAAACAGCCGATTTTGCTGGACAATATTTTTATCGCGGAAATGTCCCACACTCCAGCCGGGCCTGGCGGGCTTCGTGACATTGATTTGAAAAGCGGAGGCAAGGGGTATCTTTTCCAAAAAGGAAAGGTAATTGAAGTTGATTGGCTCAATAACAATGGAAGGATTATTCCTGTAAAAGACGGGAATGAAGCTGCCTTTGTCCCCGGAAAAACGTGGGTCAATATCATCCCGGCGAATCCCGGCATCGCAAAGAGCATCACCATTGAAGAGAGCTAACCTGAAATTCAGTGAAAATAAAGAAGACAATAAAGAAAAAGGGGGTAAAAACAATATGCAGATCAATAAGCTTAGAGGAAAAGAACTCGACCAGCTTTTCAATGCCATCCTCACGCTAAAAGACCTGGAGGAATGCTACCGGTTTTTCGATGATCTTTGCACGGTGAATGAAATCCAGTCACTGTCCCAGCGCCTTGAAGTTGCGAGGATGCTGCGCGAAGGGAAGACGTACCATAAGATTGAAAGTGAAACAGGCGCGAGTACTGCGACGATTTCAAGGGTTAAGCGCTGCCTAAACTATGGCAATGATGCCTATGAGATGGTTCTTGAGCGGGTTACTGAGCCCGCGGCTTCAGGAACAGAAGAATAGAAGAGATTGAAGGCCGGGGCAATGCTTCGGCTTCTTTTAATCGTCTAACAAGTTATAAAATTCACCTTGTGATAACTCGAAATAAGTTATTGTAATCCAGCTCCACAAGGAAAGCTACGGCAGCATAGCATCGCACGAAGGAAAAGTGTTTTTCTTTTCCGAGGAGCGCCTAGCCCCTCGAGGTCATAAGCCGGTTCCCTCCGGAGGGCGGGCCCGTCCTGCGGGCCCCGTCTTATGCTGGTCGGGGCTGACCAAGGCGCTTTCGCCTTTTGTTCTCCCCCTATAATGGTTATCATTTCTACTATGACTTTTCCCTCGTTTTCTTTTTTTTCCGTTTTGCCAAATGCTATAATGTACTAATGGAATAGTGAATGGAGGATTTTTTTCATGTACGATTTTCGCGAGTGGCGCCATGTGTTCAAGCTTGACCCGGCCCGGGAGATTACCGATTCGGATTTGGAGGCAGTTTGTGAATCCGGTACGGATGCGGTAATTGTCGGCGGGACGGACGGAGTGACACTGGAAGGGGTCCTGGATTTAATGGCGAGGATCCGCCGCTTTACGGTTCCATGCGTACTGGAGGTCTCGAATCTTGAGTCCGTAACCCCGGGTTTCGATCTTTATTTCGTCCCATCCATTATGAACAGCAAGGACCCAAAGTGGATAAATGGCCTCCATTTTGAGGCCGTGAAGGAATTTGGGGATATTATGGACTGGAACGAGTTTGCGATGGAGGGGTATGTAATCCTCAATGAAGAGTGCAAGGCGGCAAAACTGACCGAAGCGGAAACCAGGTTGTCGAAGGAAGACATCAAAGCTTATGCCATGATGGCCGAGAAAATGTTCGGCATGCCGATATTTTACCTTGAATACAGTGGTACATACGGCGATCCCGAGATCGCTGCGGCTGCGAAAAAAGGCCTTGAGAAAGCAGTTCTCTTTTATGGAGGCGGAATTAAAACGAAAGAACAGGCCGTTGAGATGGCAAGACATGCGGATGTTATTGTCGTTGGAAATGGTATATATGAAGACCTCGGGAAAGCGCTGGAAACAGTCAAAGCAGTAAAAACTGAAAAATAGCTGCATTTTTACGATAAACAGCTTACAATAAAAACAGAACATACGTTTTGTTATGGTGGTGGAGAGAATGCAATACCTGAAAGATAAATTGCTTGGGGGGCTGAATCCCCAGCAGCAGGCAGCGGTGAAGGCGACGGACGGGCCGCTGCTCATAATGGCGGGAGCCGGAAGCGGAAAGACCCGGGTGCTGACCCACCGGATTGGGTACCTTATGCTTGAGAAGCTGGTGAATCCCTATAACATCCTTGCGATCACATTTACAAACAAGGCTGCCCGCGAAATGAGGGACAGGATTTCAAAATTGATGGGCGGCGCCGCGGAGGAAATCTGGATTTCGACGTTCCATTCGATGTGCGTGCGGATTTTGCGCCGCGATATTGATCGGATTGGCTTTAACCGGAATTTTACGATTCTTGACACGACCGACCAGCAATCGGTCATTAAGGGAATTCTGAAGGATTTGAACATGGATCCGAAGCAATTCGACCCACGGGCCATGCTCGGTTCCATCTCTTCCGCGAAAAATGAACTGATTGGGCCGGAGGAATACGAAAATACGGCCGGAAGCTACATAGAGCAAAAGGTCGCCAACGTGTACAAGGAGTACCAAAAAAGGCTGCGCAAAAACCAGGCTTTGGATTTTGACGACTTGATCATGATGACCATCCAGCTGTTCAAACAGGTTCCTGAAGTGCTAGAAAAATATCAGAGAAAGTTCCAGTATATCCATGTCGATGAGTACCAGGACACGAACCGTGCCCAGTATATGCTTGTGAAAATGCTTGCGGCTCGGTTCAAAAACCTTTGCGTCGTTGGGGATTCGGATCAGTCGATTTATAAATGGCGCGGGGCGGATATTGCAAATATCCTATCGTTCGAAAAGGACTACCCAAATGCAAAGGTCATTCTGCTTGAGCAAAACTACCGCTCTACGAAAAGGATACTGTTGGCGGCGAATGAAGTAATCGCCAAAAACATGAACCGTAAGCCGAAAAATCTTTGGACGGAGAACCAGGAAGGGAATAAACTCGTCTATTATAGGGCTGACAGCGAGCAGGGAGAGGCACAATTCGTTGCTGGAAAAATTAAAGAGCTAATTGACTCCGGCACGTATACCGCTTCCGACATCGCCATCCTTTACCGGACGAACGCCCAGTCGCGTGTCATGGAGGAAGTTTTGCTGAAGTCGGTCATTGATTACCAGATTGTCGGCGGCATCAAGTTCTATGACAGGAAAGAAATCAAAGACATTCTTGCCTATCTCAGGCTCATTTCCAACCCGGACGATGATATAAGCCTGAACCGGGTAATCAATGTTCCAAAGAGGGCAATCGGGGCGACATCGGTGGATAAAATCATGGACTTCGCCAACCTTCATGACCTGACACTTTTCCAGGCGCTTGAATCTGTGGAGCTGATTGGCCTCAGCCCGAAAACCGCCAAAGCGGCGGCCGAGTTCCGGGACCTGATCGGAAATTACACGCGGATGCAGGAATTCCTTTCAGTGACGGAAATCGTAGAGGACTTGTTGGATAAGTCCGGGTATATGGAGATGCTTCGCGCCGAAAAATCACTCGAGGCGCAAAGCAGGATGGAGAACCTTGAGGAATTGCTCTCCGTTACCAAAAGCTTTGAGGAGACAAGCGAGGATAAGTCGCTTGTCGCGTTTTTAACTGACCTCGCGCTCGTCGCCGATATCGATTCGATGGATGACGAGCCTGAGAAAAATGAGAAAGTAACACTGATGACCCTTCATTCTGCCAAGGGGCTGGAATTTCCGGTCGTTTTCCTGATTGGCCTTGAGGAAGGAGTGTTCCCTCATAGCCGTTCCCTTATGGATGAAGGGGAAATGGAAGAAGAGCGTCGGCTTGCCTATGTCGGCATTACGAGGGCGGAAGAGTATTTGTTTTTAACAAACGCCCAGTGGAGGACGCTGTTTGGGCGGACGAACATGAATCCTCCATCCAGGTTTATTAAGGAAATTCCCGCCGACCTCATTGAAACAGTTGAACCGGCGGAGAAGAAGTTTGCATCTTCGCCATTTGAACCTTCCGGCAACCGGTTTGGGGCGGGCAGCATGAACCGACAATTTGGCGCGCCACAACAGCCAGCCGTTAGAAAACCGGTCACCCGTCCCGCAGCGTCGGGAGGGGAAACCATTGGCTGGAAAGCCGGCGACAAAGCCGAGCATGGCAAATGGGGCATTGGCACCGTTGTAGGCGTAAAAGGAGAGGGAGACGGGTTGGAGCTTGACATTGCGTTCCCAAGCCCGACCGGGATAAAGCGGCTCCTTGCCAAATTTGCACCAATCAAAAAGGTATAAGCAATATAAACGATGATTTTTACGAAAAGAGGGATTGATGGATGGACCTGCAACAAGCCGAAATGAAAGTCAGGGAGCTGCAGACCTTGCTGCATCAATATGGATACGAATATTATGTTCTCGATAAACCGTCAGTCCCGGATGCGGAATATGACCGGCTCCTTCGTGAATTAATTGAACTGGAGGAAAAGTATCCACAGTTCAAAACGCCTGATTCGCCAACGGTAAGGGTTGGCGGCGCCATTCTTGATATGTTTGAAAAGGTCCGGCACAAAAGTCCGATGCTCAGCCTGGCGAATGCGTTCAATGAAGTGGATCTCCGGGATTTTGACCGGCGTGTCCGGCAGGCGGCGGGGAATGATGTCAGCTATGTTTGCGAGCTGAAAATCGACGGCCTGGCCGTTGCCCTGACTTATGAAGAGGGGCGGTTCGTCCTTGGCTCTACTCGGGGCGATGGCACCACCGGCGAGGACATTACCGCGAATTTGCGGACCATTAAATCAATTCCTCTCAGGTTAAGGGAGAGCGCCTCCCTCGAGGTGCGCGGGGAAGCCTTCATGCCGAGAAAGTCTTTTGAAAAGCTGAACAAGCTGAAGGAAGAACGCGGCGAGGAGCCGTTCGCGAATCCAAGGAACGCGGCGGCCGGCTCACTTAGGCAGCTGGATACAAGCATTGCCGCATCCAGGAATCTTGATACTTTCCTCTATGGGATTTCTGATGCGCAGGACCTTGAAATCCGATCGCATAGCGAAGCCCTTGACTATCTCGACAGGCTTGGGTTTAAAACGAACAAGGAACGGCGGAAATGTGCGTCGATTGAGGAAGTTATCGACTATATAGACGGGTGGGTCGAAAAGCGTGCGAATCTTGATTATGACATTGACGGCATCGTTATCAAAGTCGATTCACTCGAGACGCAGGAGCAGCTTGGAACAACGGCTAAAAGTCCGCGCTGGGCGGTTGCCTACAAATTTCCGGCTGAGGAAGTGGTTACGACCCTTTTGGATATTGAGCTGAGCGTTGGACGGACTGGGGTCGTTACACCTACCGCCATCCTCGAGCCGGTAAGGGTCGCAGGAACGACTGTACAGCGCGCATCCCTGCACAACGAAGATCTAATCAGGGAGAAAGATTTGAAAATTGGCGATAAAGTAGTTGTTAAAAAGGCCGGGGATATTATTCCGGAAGTTGTGAACGTCCTTTTGGAGCAGCGTACCGGCAATGAAACAGATTTCCACATGCCGGAACATTGCCCGGAATGCGGCAGCGACCTTGTCAGGCTTGAGGGTGAGGTAGCCTTAAGGTGCCTGAATCCAAAATGCCCGGCGCAAATAAGGGAAGGCTTGATCCATTTTGTATCGAGGAATGCGATGAATATCGATGGCCTAGGCGAAAAGGTGATTGCCCAGCTGTTTGCCCATAAGCTTGTGGAAGATGTGGCGGACTTATACAAATTAACCGCAGAGGAACTGCTTGCCCTAGAACGGATGGGGGAAAAGAGCGTCACTAATTTGCTCCAGGCAATTGACCGTTCGAAGGAGAACTCGCTTGAGCGACTATTGTTTGGCCTGGGCATCCGCCACGTAGGGGAAAAGGCGGCGAGGACGCTTGCCCAGGAATTCGAAACGATGGACCGGCTTGCGTCGGCAACCGAAAGTGACCTTATGTGCATTAACGAAGTTGGAGAAAAGATGGCCAGCTCAATCGCAGCGTTTTTCGAACAGGAAGAAGCCCGGGAACTGATAAATGAGCTAAAGGCTGCCGGTGTGAACATGGAATACTTAGGGCCGAAACGAGCGGCAATTGAGTCGGCGGATTCAATTTTCGCTGGAAAAACGGTCGTCCTGACTGGGAAAATGGAAAGAATGTCCCGGAATGAAGCGAAAGAAAAGCTGGAAGCTCTCGGCGCGAATGTAGCCGGTAGCGTCAGCAAAAAAACAGACATCCTCATTGCCGGAGAAGATGCAGGCTCCAAGCTTACTAAAGCGCAAGAGCTTGGAATCGAAATTTGGGACGAAGAGAGGCTGCTCGAGGAAATCGAATAGTAAGAAGGTGCAGGAAACGTGAGAAAGCTAACAATCGCGCTTCTTTCCTTATCGCTCCTTTTGGTTGCGTGCGCGCCGAACTTCCAAAACCGGGAGGAGGTCGTGGACCAGCCAAAGAATACGAAGGAAGAGGCGATTATTCCAAAATACAAGATATCGGATAAATATTACCAGGTACTCCTGCCATTTAAGCCGAGCGGGGCACGGGGGCAGACGGTCAATAACCTCAATACCCGCTACGATATTAATGAATTTGAAATGGGATTGATGAGGGTTGCCCAGAATACATTCGATCCGGATAAGTATGTGTTCAGGGAAGGCCAAATCCTGAAAAAGAAGACTGTTGAGGCATGGCTCGCGCGCAAGTATACAAAAAAGCAGCTAGATGAATTGAAAATAAAGGAAGAAGACAACCTTGGCCTGAATCCTATTGACGAAGGCGTAGGCGATATTGAGGCACGGAATAAAAAAAGCCCGATCTACTTGGCCCATCTCCTGGAATACGATTTCCTTGTAAAAGGGGATAACGATAAGTATAAGCTTGGCGGAGTCGCGATAGGCCTCGCCCTGAATTCGGTCCACTATTATCAAAAGGAAAGATATGGCGATACATTCCAGGTTAAGATTGACCAGCAGACGATGGAACGGGAAGGAAAAAAGATTGCCCAGGAAGTACTGAAACGGCTTCGCGCCATGGATGAGTTAAGAAATATCCCGATTACCATTGCTTTGTTTGAGCAGGAAAGCATTGAATCGGTTGTACCGGGGAACTTTTTCGCCTATACGACTGTAAAGCAGGGGGCAGACATTGACAAATGGGAAAAGGTAAGTGAAAAATACTATTTGTTCCCTTCCAAAGATGCCCGGGAAAAATACCGTGAAGATGCGCTTGCATTTGATAACTTCAAACAGGACGTCGAGAAATACTTCCCTAACTTCAATGGGGTGGTAGGCAAAGGCCATTATTTAGACGGCCAACTTAAAGAGTTGAGCATTACGATTCCAATCCAATTTTACGGAAAGGCGGAAGGGATCGGATTTACTCAGTATGTAACCGGGAAAGTGATGGAGCATTTTCCAAAATACATCTCGGTTTCGGTCAGCGTTACATCTGTCAATGGGCCAGAATCGCTCATTGTCAGAAAGGCGGACAAGGACGAACCATTTGTGCATATTTATTAATGGTGGAGTCAACACTCCGAGCAAGAAGAGAGGCTGTCCAATGAAGCTTGGGCAGCCTCTTTAAATTAGTAACCACTTATTTGATTCATTTTTGGATTGTACTCATATAGCACTTCCCCATTGTCTTGGATTTTACTGAGCACTAGCTTTTCACCTTGCCAAAATTTAGAATGTGCATGATCGAACTCTGCAAGCTGGCTCTTTTCCTGTAGATCATAGATGAACACGCGCGGCCTTTCCAAACCAGGGAAGACATCAGCGGCCACATATCGGCCAGATGAATCGATGGAAAGCTGTTTGATCGTCATGTCTTTTCCCGGGGATGATAGTCTGGCAAGCGGGCTGAACGATTTTCTTTTTCGGTCAAAGATTAAAAGCTGGACGGTGGAATTTCGGTCCTCCAAATCATATTCCTGAAGGCTGAATATAATGTTTCCGGTACCCGGAACCTCCGCCAGTGAGCTGATCCGGATGTTCTCCGCTGTCATGTATTCCTTCGGTATGTCCCCCATCGAAAACAGAGTTTCTGATTGTTCTTCCTCAATGGACCGTACTTCATTTCCCGTCCCGGTGATTTGCTTGTTGGAAATTTCGTTAACTTCAGTTATCCGGTAATGTCCATCTTTTTTCGCGAGGATGAACTCATAGGTGGAAATCTGGTAATATGCATCGGCGGTATATGTCCACTGAACTTCAGCCTGTATCGTTACATTGTTGTTGCTTTCTTCCGACTTGATGATTCGGTACCCGATTTGATGCGGGTTTGATATGGTTAGAAATTCAGGCGGACTTTCCAAAAAGGTTTTTGCGTAGTCGTCATCCCTGTTGATCAAAGCCTGGAGGTACTGTTCTACCGTTTTTTCCGGGCTTATTTCCTTCTCGCTCAGCGAAATTTTCATGACTTTCATCGGAAATCCTTCCTGCTGCTTTAAAACAAAAACCGTATGCCGCCCCGAACCCCATTGGGGCAAATGATAGCTGTATTTTCCTTTGGTTGGATCATCCAGTCCCGCCGGATTGGCTGTTACCTTCTTCTTCGTATCCAAATCGAGGTCCGCAATCCAGACGTCTTCAAAGCTGGAAGTTTCTTTTATATACGTAATGTATAAGCCATCCATCGACACGGCAGGGTCTTTTCCCTCATCAATAATGTTCTCTTTGCCGTTTTTAAGGTCTTTGACCAGTATTTTTCCACCGCGGCTAAACGCCAATTTGTTTTCCTCTTTGCTGTAGACAGGCGCTGAACCGTCTGTAATGGAGGTTTCTTTTTTCTTTTGCAAATCAATCTTTACAATTGCATTTTTGGAACCTGTTTGTTTAACAGCGAATATCTCATCGCCGTTTTTCCATTCTGGATGTGAATAGTTTGCATTGGAAGCCTTGGCAGCAATGGTTACCTTCTTATTCGTCTTCAAGTCCAGGCTGTAAATGCTTCCTCCATTTGAAAAGAGAAGTTTTTCCCCGTTTTCGGTAAAACGAAGGCTTTTGGCCGTTACATCGGCAGCCAACTGGAAGCCATCCTCCGTCATTTCGAAAATTCCTTTCTGTTTGATCGATACAAAAAGTTTGTCATTGTGGATAGCGTAGGCTTCGATTTCGCCGCTGCCAATGTCAAAGAATGAAATGGCATTTGAAATATTCAGCGAATCGGCCTTAACCACCTTCACCTCTTCTCCCCGGAAGTTGCCAAAGAACAACGCGATGAGTACGCTTGCGGCAAGGAATCCGTTTATCCATGGGTTATTCCAGCGCAGGAATTTTCGTTTTCTTACATAGTTTTTCCTTAATTTTGCTTTAAAGGATTGATCAACATGAATTTGGTCACGCAAGGCATATAAAGAACGTTCAATTTTTTCCTCTTCCATTTAGAATTCCCCCAAACATTTTTTGACGAGGGCGCCGAGTTTTTTTGTGATTCGAGTGGATTTTACTCGAAGGGATTCTTCTGTCTTTTTTAATATGAGGGCGATTTCCTTAAATTTCAAACCAGCAAAGTATCGTAAGTTTGTAACCTCAAGGTCTTCTTTTGACAGGTGGCTAAGGCTTTTTTTTAGACACTCCAATTCCCTCGACTCATCGAACGGATCTTCAAAGGGAATCGGCGTGAAATATGAATCGATTTCTTCGCCCAAGGGAAGGCTCTTTCTTTTTCGGTAAAAATCAATAACAGTGTTCCGTGCAATGGCCAAAATCCATGCTTTTGGATTGGTGGGATTGCTTCGGTGCCCCCAATTTTCATAAGCTTTACGAAAAACTTCGCTCACAATGTCTTCGGCATCCCATTTGTTGCCTGTCTTGACGAACACATAACGATAAACATCATCAAAATAATCATCATATAAATCGATAAAAGTTTTACTCAATTGAACCCCCCCTTCAATAATAAAAACGGATTGGGCTGCAAAATGTAACAGTTCAGGAAGAGATAAATGGAAGAATGTGATGGAGTGCTAGCGCAAGGAAGGGGTTGGCTCCCGGAATAATTTTATATCCGGCGAAAAAACCAATTCCCTTTCTACGATGTATACAATTTGAGAAAATAATTGATGATAAGAACAGATTATACATAAATAGACCCAAGCGTAAGGTATTCGTTGTAAAAATATCCAATTTACCAAACGCAACTGCAGTTTGGACAAAAAAGGCAGGCAAGCCCTAGCGAAGACAGGAGAATGAATCAATTTCCTGGAATAGTACACTCGCCAAATGCTACTATTGATAGACGAGGTTTCAGTAAGGACCCCACCGAATGAATTCAACCGCAACAATTATATTCCACTCGGTGTCGGGATTATCATTTCCAAATGGAACAAACAACCGTGGAAATACTGTCCTATTTACATCCGAATTGTACGAATACAATAACCCCTGTCCTTTATGGATGGGGGTTTATGAATACACTGCAATCAGGTTGCCGTGTTCGGCAGCATTGCCGAAGTGGGTGCTTGGGAATTGACAAGCTGTTTTGCGTGAGTTGGCAAGAAAGCTCTTCCCGCACAGAAAAGAGGGCATAATCATACATAGTAATAGCGAATGGGGGGATTGAGATGAAAAAGCCAACGGTCGATGATGTTCTTAAGCAGGGGATTCACGGGCCAAAGGAGGTAAAGCCTGAAGAGAGGCGCCGGTTTTTAGGAACAATCCGGGAGCGGATCCTGGCCGCGCTCACGAAGAGCCAGGTTTACGAACCAGGCACATATCCTGAAGTTGGACAGCTCATGAAAGAGTTTCCTGATGCCCACTTGTTTGTGAACGGTACAATCGCCTATGAGGAATTTTCCAAGTATCTTAAAAAGGCGAATGAAAATAAAATCGAGTATACAATTGTGGCAAACCAGGTACACGATACGGATATTGGGCTGGTGCTTGCCTGCAGCTACGCAGTTGATAAAGAAGAAATATTTATCAAGAAAAGCAGCGATGAGCCGGAAAAGGCCCCTGTGGCCACAAAAAAGGGCTTTTTTGCAAAATTGGGCAGCTTCCTCGGTAAGTGAGTTTTTTACATTATAAGAAATGGGAATCCGAATGACTGGGTTCCTTTTTTTTATGGAAAAAATAGTCCCGAAAAAATGGGTCTTTCTTTTTTTATAAAAACGGATTACGATATTGGTTGAAGTTAGAATCGGATGGTATTTTTCTGGAAAGTACATCTGAAAGGGAGCCATTTTTTATGAACCCAGTTGCTTTAAGGCCAAAGGAACGTTCATCGCTAAGGATCAAGCTTGGCAAAATGTATTATACATCTAGGCGCTATATGGAGTGGTTGTTGAACAATAATAAATTCGCGAAGACAAGGCAAAGGGTCCTCCTACCATATTCGGCATTCGGACATCAGACCCCGCTGCTCCGGAAATTGCAGGGAGTCGATATGTCTTATCAATATAACAAAATCAAAAACTTGAAGCTTGCGATTGAACGGCTAAATGGCATCATTATTCAGCCAGGCGAGACATTCTCGTATTGGAAGCTCATTGGGAACCCGACAAAGAGCAAGGGATATGTCGAAGGGATGGTTCTCCATTATGGACGCTTCACGAAAGGGATTGGCGGCGGACTTTGCCAGCTGTCCAACCTTATTTACTGGATGACGCTCCATACGCCGTTGACGGTAACGGAACGCCATCGCCACAGCTTCGATGTATTCCCGGATTCCAACAGGACGCAGCCATTCGGAAGCGGGGCGACATGCGCATACAACTATCTCGATCTGCAGATTAAAAACGAGACAGACGTACCGTATCAGCTGCATGTCCGCCTGACTGAAACACATCTTGTCGGCGAGTGGAGATGCGCCGAGCCGCAGCTTTATAAGTACCATATATACGAAAAAGATCATAGCATCACGCCTGCTTACTGGGGAGGCTACATCCGCCACAATGAACTGTGGCGCAAGGTTTACAACAGGAAACACAAGCTTGTTGAAGAAGAATTTATAACCGAAAACAATGCAATTATGATGTATGAGCCGCTGCTGGAGCAGCAATCGATAAAGTAAAGAAGGTTGCTGGTATCCGTTCTATTTGGAACAAACGATTTAAGTGGGCTTTCATAATGAAGGATTCTATAACCTTATTAAACAATCTTGCCGATACTGTAAATATCTGAAACTGCCAACGGTTATTCTTTATATGAAAGAAGGAAAATTAATTGAGGAAAGATCCCATGCATCAGGAAAATAGGCAGCATACTCCACGTTTGTTTCGAATGGCATTTATAGTTGGAATTGTTTCTGCGGTTTTGTTTGGTTCCTATGCGCAATTCGCCGTTCCTGTAAGGGCCAGCGATTTTGCGGAGAAGGAAGTTGTCATTGTTTACAAGAATGAAGATGGGAAGGAAAAAGTCCTCGATACCAGCCTGGAGGTTGATTACGAATTTAAGAATGTCCCGGCTGTCGCTGTGACAATGGCAAATGCGGATGTAAATGATCTGAAGAATGATAGGGATATCGCCTATATAGAACCGAATGTTTCATTCAGGATTGCAGGTGAAGAAGACCAGTACGGATACCAGCAAGTAACAGGAAGGGCGAAAACCCGGACCGATGGCTTGACGGGAGCGGGAGTTAAAGTCGCGGTAATCGATTCCGGGATTTCCGCCCACGAAGAACTCGTTATCGCTGGAGGCGTCTCTACTGTGGATTATACAGCATCGTACGAGGACGACAACGGGCATGGCACTCATGTCGCGGGTATCATCGCTGCGAAAAGTGATGGCAAAGGCATGGTGGGAATTGCCCCTGATGTAAAACTGTATGCCGTTAAAGTGATGGGAGCCGACGGCAACGGAACACTTGCGGATGTAATTGAGGGCCTAGACTGGGCAATCGCGAACGGCATGGATATCGTTAATATGAGCCTTGGGACCCCATCAAATTCCCGGGTTCTTCAAAGCCTGGTCGATACCGCCCGCCAAAAGAACATCATTGTCGTAGCAGCGGCGGGAAATGAAAGCACATCAGTTTCTTATCCTGCAAAGTCGGCTGTTGATTCCGCCAAACAATTCGCTTCGTTTTCCAATTTCGGTACGGAGATTGATTTTGCAGCACCGGGAGTGGGAATCGTCAGCGCGTATCCAAGCAATCGATTCGCCCGGATGAGCGGTACATCCCAGGCTGCGCCCCATGTTGCCGGATTGCTAGCGGGCCTTAAGCAAAAATATCCGGACCAAACAGCGGGAGAGTTGATTGAAACACTGAAGCTGTACACAGAGGATCTTGGATCCCCTGGGGTGGACAACCTGTATGGAAACGGGTTGATCAACTACGGCGTTTATGTGGCCCCGACTCCTGCTACGAAAGTGGAAACTCCAGCAGTGCCGGAACCAGCACCTCAGCCCGTACCGGCACCATCGGAAGCGCAGGAACCAGTACCAGCCCCGGTTGCAGAACCTGCTCCGGCCCCAGCCCCGGTGGCAGAGCCAATTCCGGCACCAGCGCCAATAGCAGTTCCGGCGCCTGCGCCAGTGGCAGAGCCAATTCCGGCCCCTGCTCCTATACCAGCGCCAGTTTCCGAACCAGGTCCGGTAGCAACACCAGCACCAGTACCAGTACCGGTAACTGAACCTGTACCACCGGTTTCTGCCCCGGCTCCGGCACCTTCGCCAACAGTGCCTGTGCCATCCGCAGAACAGCCTAAGCTTGCACCTGTACCTCCCCCTTCAAAGGGAGATTGGGAAAAGAGGATCGTCGACCTGAACAACCGCCTTGCCAGCGCGCAAAAGGCGATGGATTTAAAAATAAACAGCACCCAGCAGGCAACAAAGGAATTGGCTGCCGTGAATAAATCCCTTTTCTCTTATAAAAAAGGTACGGTATCTCAGCAGGCCACTGTGGAGTTCATTGGCAAATACCAGGCAATCATCAATGAATTTAACAAGGCGAGGAAAAAGCCGTCCACCTTGTCCGTTGTATCGGTATCAGTAAAATTGTTCACGGATAAGGGTGCGGACCAAAATTTGGTGAAGGCGTACATTAAACGAACTGTAAAAACGTCCGCCGACGCCCAGAAGGTAATAGATGAAATGGCTAGAAAGAAGTACAACACAACCTTAATGGTGAAAATAAAAGCAGAGCTTGCAGCAGCTGAAAAGGCAAAAAAGAAATAAGTTTGGCCGCACGGTTTGTAACCGTGCGGTTTTTTAGTTGTGTTGATGTTGGTTGGTTTGTCAGAATGAGTGACATTGATTAGGCAAAACCTGCAAAGGAAGTCACTCAAATGGTGATGAGTGACATTGATGGGGCCAAATCCGGAGAGGAAGTCACTCAAATGGTGATGAGTGACATTGATTGGGGTAAATCCAGAAAGGAAGTCACTCAAATCGTGATGAGTGACTTTGTTTGGGTAAAATCCGGAAAGGAACTCACTCAAATCAGTATAAGTGACATTGATTGAGTTAAATCCGAAAAGGAAGTCACTCAAATCAGTATAAGTGACATTGATCGTGCTAAATCCGGAAAGGAAGTCACTCAAATTCGCATGAGTGACATTGATTTGGCAAAATTTGAAAAGGAAGTCACTCAAATCGTGATGAGTGACTTTGATTGGGTAAAATCCGAAAAGGAAGTCACTCAAATCAGTATAAGTGACATTGATTGATGTAAAATCCGAAAAGGAAGTCACTCAAACCCCGATGAGTGACATTGATTGGGGTAAATAGGGAAAGGAAGTCACTCAAATTCGCATGAGTGACATTGATTTGGCAAAATTTGAAAAGGAAGTCACTCAAATCAGTATAAGTGACATTGATTGTGCTAAATCCGGAAAGGAAGTCACTCAAATCAGTATAAGTGACATTGATTGGGTAAAATCCGAAAAGGAAGTCACTCAAATCAGTATAAGTGACATTGATTGGGCAAAATCCGGAAAGGAAGTCACTCAAATCAGTATAAGTGACATTGATTGGGCCAAATCCGGAAAGGAAGTCACTCAAACCAGTATAAGTGACATTGATTGGGCAAAATCCGAAAAGGAAGTCACTCAAATCCGGATGAGCGACAAAGAATGGGCAGAATCCTAAAAAGGTGTCGCACAAATCCGGATGAGCGACAAAGATTTGGGCAAAAGCCGAAAAGGTGTCGCACAAATCCGGATGAGCGACAAAGAATGGGCAGAATTCCAAAAAGGTGTCGCACAAATCCAGATGAGCGACAAAGACTTGGGCAAAAGCCGAAAAGGTGTCGCACAAATCCAGATGAGCGACAAAGACTTGGGCAAAAGCCGAAAAGGTGTCGCACAAATCCAGATGAGCGACAAAGATTTGGGCAAAAGCCGAAAAGGTGTCACTCAAATCCGGTTGAGCGACAAAGATCGCCCAAATCCCAAAGTGGTGTCGCTCAAACCCCGGTTGATAAGCGCACAGTTTTTAAAATGTGATGTTATCTACCAAAGAAAAGACAGTTTTTAACCTCAAGCCTGTTGTTAACACCTCCTTCCATTGCGGAGCACAAGAAATTTCTGTTATTATCAATAGTATTATGGTTGAACGGGAGGAATAGGAATGTCGAGGATATCACTTGATCAGGTGAGGCATGTCGCTCACTTGGCAAGGCTTGAAATAAGCCAGGACGAGGCTGAAAAATTCGCCCAGCAGCTGGATGCAATCATCGGGTTTGCTGAAGAATTAAATGAACTGGACACGGAAGGCGTTGAGCCAACATCGCATGTTTTGCCGATGACCAACGTACTGAGGGAAGATAAAGCGGGGCAGGGCCTACCACGCGAAGAAGTATTAAAAAATGCTCCTGACCATAAAGATGGCTTTTTCCGTGTGCCGTCCATTTTAGGCGAATAAGGGGGAACGAACGTGAGCTTATTTGATCAATCACTTTCAGATTTACATAAACTTTTACAAAAAAAAGAACTAACGTCCCTCGATTTAGTCGAGGAATCGTATAAACGGATTGGCGAAGTCGATGGAAAGGTACAGGCGTTTCTTACCCTTGATGAGGAAAATGCACGCCAAAAGGCGAAAGAACTTGATGCCCAGGGGCCAGGCACCATCCTTTCCGGGGTGCCGATCGGGATTAAGGACAATATTGTCACAAAAGGACTTAAAACAACTTGTGCGAGCAGGATCCTAGAGAACTTTGACCCAATTTACAATGCAACTGTCGTGGACAAACTTAACCAGGCGGGTGCCATTACAATCGGAAAGCTGAACATGGACGAGTTTGCGATGGGTTCCTCCAACGAGAACTCCCATTTCCAGGTAACACGGAACCCTTGGGACCTTGAAAGAGTGCCGGGCGGTTCATCGGGCGGTTCGGCTGCCGCGGTCGCAGCGGGGGAAGTTTTATTCTCGCTTGGCTCTGATACAGGCGGTTCCATCCGCCAACCGGCATCGTATTGTGGTGTCGTCGGCATGAAACCTACATACGGGCGTGTATCGCGCTTCGGGCTTGTTGCATTCGCATCATCATTCGACCAGATTGGGCCGATTACAAGGAATGTAAAGGACAACGCCCATCTTTTAGGCGCGATTTGCGGCCTCGACCCGATGGATTCCACGTCCGCCAACGTCGAAATACCTGATTTCACCGCCGGTTTGACAGGTGATGTAAAAGGAATGAGGATTGGAGTGCCGAAAGAATACATGGGTGAAGGAATTGGCGAAGGGGTTAAAAGCTCCATCCAGTCCGCGCTCGAGGTTCTTGAAAAGCAGGGAGCTGTTATCGAAGAGGTTTCCTTGCCGCATTCGAAATACGCCCTGGCGGCATATTATCTGCTGTCTTCATCAGAGGCATCGGCGAACCTTGCCCGTTTTGACGGAGTCCGGTACGGATACAGGACGGAAAATGCCGAAGACCTGATTGATTTGTATAAAAAAACACGGGCGGAGGGTTTTGGCGATGAAGTAAAGCGCCGAATCATGCTTGGGACATTCGCGCTTAGCTCCGGCTACTACGATGCCTATTACAAAAAGGCACAGAAGGCCAGGACATTAATCAAAAAGGATTTTGACGATGTATTTGAAAAATACGATCTTATCCTTGGCCCAACCGCTCCGACTCCTGCTTTTAAAATCGGGGAGAATGTCGATGATCCACTCACGATGTATGCGAACGATATCCTGACAATTCCGATTAACCTCGCAGGCGTGCCTGCCCTGTCCGTGCCATGCGGATTCGAAAATGGCTTGCCGCTTGGGCTGCAAATCATCGGCCGTCCTTTTGATGAAAGTTCCGTCTACAGGGCCGCCTACGCGTTCGAGCAGGCAACAGACTATCATAAACAGCGGCCGGCGCTTTAGGGAGGTAATGCAAAATGAACTTTGAAACCGTCATTGGACTTGAAGTCCACGTTGAATTAAAAACAGAGTCAAAGATTTTTTCGGACAGCCCGAACCATTTCGGCGCTGAACCAAACTCGAATACATCCGTTATCGACCTTGCCTATCCAGGCGTCCTGCCGGTTCTAAACAAGAAGGCGGTCGAGTATGCCATCAAGGCTGCAATGGCGCTGAATTGCGAAATTGCGCCCGTAACGAAATTCGACCGGAAGAACTATTTTTACCCAGATAACCCGAAGGCTTTCCAGATATCGCAGTTTGATAAGCCAATTGGCGAAAACGGTTGGATTGATATTGAAGTGAATGGCTACAAGAAGAGAATCGGCATTACAAGGCTGCATTTGGAGGAAGATGCCGGCAAGCTAAACCATGTAAAGGGCGCTTCACTCGTGGATTACAACCGACAGGGAACGCCGCTCGTTGAAATCGTGTCTGAGCCGGACATCCGTACCCCTGATGAGGCGTATGCGTATCTTGAAAAACTGAAGTCGATCATCCTTTATACCGGCGTTTCCGATGTGAAAATGGAAGAAGGTTCGCTCCGCTGCGATGCGAACATCTCCATCCGTCCGGTTGGTCAGAAGGAATTCGGGACAAAAACGGAATTAAAGAACCTGAACTCGTTCAATTTCGTCCGAAGAGGCCTTGAGTTTGAAGAAAAGCGCCAGCGCGAGGTTGTCAGCGCGGGAGGGACCATCCAGCAAGAAACCCGCCGCTATGATGAAGCGACCGGAGAAACGATTCTGATGCGTGTCAAAGAAGGATCTGAAGACTACCGCTACTTCCCTGAGCCAGATTTGCTCGATGTTGTAATCGATGAAGAGTGGAAGGCCCGGATTCGCGCGGAAATTCCGGAACTGCCTGACCAGCGTATTGAAAGGTATGTATCGGAGCTCGGCTTGCCGGAGTACGATGCGAAAGTTTTAACAGCGACCAGGGAAATGGCTGATTTCTTTGAAGCATCGGTCAATGCTGGTGTAGACGCAAAGCAGGCATCGAACTGGCTCATGGGCGAAGTTTCCGCATACTTGAAGGCTGAACAGAAGGAGCTCCATGAAACTGGACTTACTCCAGAGAACCTGACTGGCATGATTAAACTGATTGAAAACGGTACGATATCCTCGAAAATCGCCAAGACCGTGTTCAAGGAACTGATTGAGCATGGCGGCGACGCTGAGCAAATAGTGAAGGAAAAAGGGCTTGTACAGATCTCAGACGAAGGTGCCCTTTTGAAAATTGTTAATGAAACACTCGATGCCAATCCGCAGTCCATCGAGGACTTTAAAGGCGGCAAAAGCAAGGCCACTGGCTACCTCGTTGGCCAGATTATGAAAGCGACAAAGGGCCAGGCAAACCCGCAGCTTGTAAATAAAATATTGGCCGAAGAAATTAGAAAACGATAAATCACAGCCGGTGGGGAAGAATCCGCCGGCTTTCTCTTTTTTTAAAAAAAGGTTCCATGAGCCAATAGAGCGGTAAATGGGCGCCTTTCGTACACATAATGATTGTCGAATAATTCCATAAGCAAGGCGACTCATTACGGCAATTTTTTTAGAATAAATTTGGGCGATTCCCATGTAGGATATGGATTTAGCGAAATTCAATCAAACGTTTGATTGAATTTGGTTTTGCCAAAGGGTGTCGGAACTTCGGAATCAATAGTGTGGAAAACAGCTAGGTAAAAAGTTATAATAAAAGTAGGTAATTTGGTACCCGACAAGCAGCTTTAGAGGCGGGGACACAAGTGCAATAAAGGATTTGGAATGCCATATTAAGTATCGGGATGTAGCTCAGCTTGGTAGAGCACTAGCATGGGGTGCTAGGGGTCGCAGGTTCAATTCCTGTCATCCCGATCGAAAAAAGGAAAGCGTTCAACTCATTGGAATTCAATGTGTTGGACGCTTTTTTAGGTGGTGTTATAGAGGCCTGAGGTGTTCTTCGAATTTGATTGCATTAAAGTGAAGGAGGCAAAGGATTAGATTTTTGGATATCCTCCATATCTCCGACTGAATAGGTTCGGATCCCTTTTGATTCTTTCTGGGCAACGAGATACATGGCAGCCGCAACTGTCTTTGCATCTACTCCCATCCGGCTCCTTAATTGGCTGCCAAATATGGAACTTAAACCGCGAACAACACCAATTGCTATTTTTTCAAAAAAGCGAAACTCATCACGTTTCCCCAATAGTAGGGAAGGTTGGAAAATTGACATAGCTTCATAGGGGATTTTTTTAAGTTTCTCCTCGAGTTCTCCTTTCATCCTTTGATACCAAATACGTGAATTCTTATCAGCATTAAAAGAACTGACGATTAGAAAATGCGTGGCGCCTTTCTTTTTTGCCAATTCCGCCATAGCAATAGGGTATTCCACATCAATCCGATACATGGCTTCCTTTGTCTTAGCCTTCTTGATTATCGTTCCCAATGTGCAAAATACATCATCAACAGTAAAGTATTGTTCTACGTCTTCCAGCCGCTCAAAATCACAAATCACCTCAACAAGGTTTGGATGTTTAACTTCAAGAGGCCTTCTTACTAATGCATAGATTTTTTCGTAATTTTGGCTATGGATAAGGTGCTGAAGCAATTCATTCCCTACCAGGCCAGTAGCTCCTGCTATTAGTGCTGATTTTTTATTCATTTCATAGTCTCCTATTAAAATGTTTGCCTTAAAAGGATCTTCTTTTCCTTAAAGAATAGGCTTTAAGTTGAAGAAAGTAAATATTTGCGCAGTGATGCCGTACGTTTCAAAATAGTTTCCAATTTCATCGATGACGAACTTTGGTTGCGTCCCCTGCTTCACTTTGGCAGAAAAAAGCCGGGCGCCCACAATGGGCCCCGGCCTCCTGCCTATTCGTTTTTTAATAAGTGCATGCTTTGGTCAAATTCGGTTTCAATTTGGTCATTTTTCTTGTATGTTATTAGGCTGACGATATAAATCACGACCAGGTTGAGAATGAAGCCTGGAACGATTTCATAAAGCTTTTCGCCAAAAAAGACTTTGCCAAGGTTATAGTTGGACCATACAATGACTGTGACGGCTCCGACGACCATCCCGGCGATGGCTCCCCAGTTGGTCATTTTCCTCCAGAAGAGGCTCATGAGGATAATCGGGCCGAAGGAAGCGCCGAATCCAGCCCACGCATAGGCGACAAGGTCCAGGATGGTGTTGTCCTGGTCGAATGCCAATGCCGCCGCGACAAGTGAGACAACCAAGACAGACATGCGGCCAAGAAAGACAAGATGCTTGTCTGATGCATCTTTTTTGACGAGGATTTTGTAAAGGTCCTCAACAAGTGCGCTTGATGTAACGATTAGCTGTGAAGAGATCGTACTCATGATGGCCGCAAGAACCGCTGCCAGCATAAAGCCTGCCACAATTGGATGGAACAGGATTTGGCCAAGAACGATAAAGACTGCTTCCGGGTTGTCGAGTTTCACGTTTGTGTTTTGTTGGAAGTAGGCGATACCGACAAGTGCGGTGAAAATAGTTCCAACAAGAGAGAAAATCATCCAGCCCATGCCAATCCTGCGGGCATTTTTAATTTCCTTCACATCCGTAATCGCCATGAAACGGACAATAATGTGCGGCTGGCCAAAATAACCAAGTCCCCATGCCGCAGCTGATATGATGCCAATGAGTGTTGTTCCTTTCAGAAGATCCAGGAAGGCTGGGTTTACAGCTCTTACTGTTTCAAATGTTTCAGAAGGGCCGCCTGTCGCAAAAATTCCGATAGCCGGAACGAGCAGCAAAGCAATCAGCATCATCAAGCCCTGAATAAAGTCTGTATAACTTACGGCAAGGAATCCGCCAAATAATGTGTAAGCAACGGTAACTCCGCCAACAATATACAGCCCTGTCAGATAGCTTGTCCCGAAAGAACTCTCGAAGAAAACGGCTCCGGCAACAAATCCGGAAGAAACATAGAAAGTGAAGAAAACAAGAATAACAATGCCGGAAACGATTCTTAATAGCTTTGTTCCATCTTTGAACCTGCTTTCCAAATAACTTGGAATCGTAATCGAATTGTTCGAAACCTCTGTGTATGCGCGGAGGCGCGGCGCAACCAAAAGCCAGTTGATGTAAGCACCGGTTGTAAGGCCAATCGCGATCCATGCATCGGCTAAACCGGATAAATAGATACCCCCAGGCAACCCCATTAACAGCCATCCGCTCATATCGGCAGCACCGGCACTCAATGCCGTTACCGCAGGGCCGAGAGAGCGTCCCCCAAGCATGTAATCGGTAAGGTTGCTGGTCTTACGATAGGAATACCAGCCGATAAAAAGCATGGCACCCATGTATATCCCAATCGATATGAGTTGAAGCACCCCATCCGTCATACTATTTCCCCCTTTGCAAAGTTGGAAAATATTTTTAAAAATATTGCATATTTAAAAAATATTCTCTCATCTTACTGTATAATATAATTATTTTTCAAGTCAACCCGAAAAATTTTGGTACAATAATAATTTACAAATTTCGGAAAGTAATCCCCTTGTGATTGAACAAGGAATTTGTAAACAGGGGAAAGGATTAGTAAGATAAAAGAAAAAGGATTGAAAGGGTGCGCAATATGGATTTGAATAGCTGGTTTGAAAAAGCGATCCTGGTTGATGAGTACATAGACAATATGAAGACCCACAAGGAAGGGATGCTTGAAGTCTACAGGAATTTTGAGCTGTCAGAGCCTCAAAGGGCGAGCCTAGAAGAAGTAAAGGGAAAGAAACTCCGCGTTATAGGCCTTACGGAGGATTGGTGCGGGGATGCGATGTTGAACAACCCCATCCTTTTGAAAATAGCCGAAGCCGCGGATATGGAAGTCCGCTTTTTGCTGCGGGATTCCAATCTTGAGTTGATGGACCAATATCTTACAAACGGTACATCAAGAGCGATTCCGATTTATATTTTTATCGACGCGGAAGGGCAGGAATACGCTGTCTGGGGACCGAGAGCCCCGAAGGTCCAGGACTTTGTGGATCGTGGGCGGGCCGGGCTGCCTGAAAAGGACGCGCCTGACTTCGAGGAAAAACAAAAAGCGTTTTACAGAGATTTAGTTGAATCGTACCGGACAGATAAGGGGTTCTGGCAAACTGTTTCGGAAAGTATTATCCAGAAAATAGTATAATCACTATACTATAAAAGCAGCTTCGATGTAGAAGCTGCTTTTTATCATTTAAATGGGAAAGTTCCGCCGGGTGGGATCCTGTCTTTTTTAATGTTTTTATCATTAATCTTCGGTTCGATTCCCAAAATCAGATTCCGGATATTCGAACGGTGCAGATAGACAAGTAGCAATGTAAAACATCCGAACAGAAGGCTATACCCCGCTTGAGGGAAGATGAATGAATAGATAAACAGGGAGAGGCCCACAGAGATGGAGCCAAAAAAGACATATTTCGTTATGTAAGTTATGAAAATGAACGATACGTATGCGGCCAAAAACATCGGCAAGCTGGTTGCAAGCAGGACTCCGGCCGTTGTGGCAATCGCCTTCCCGCCCCTGAAACCGGCAAAAATGGGGAAGCAATGCCCTACGACGGCAACCATCCCAAGATAAAGAGGATCTCCTTCAATGGGGAGAAAGACGGGGATTGAGGCGGCGAGGGCCCCTTTTCCGGCATCAACGGCAAGCACAAACAAGGCGGCCTTCTTTCCCATAACCCTTAGTGTGTTTGTTGCACCGGGGTTATTGCTGCCGTGTTCGCGGATATCAACTCCATACACAAGCTTGCCCACAATGAGGGCGGTCGGGATTGACCCTATTAAATAGGCGATCAGGATTGCCAGCATACTATCATTCCTTTTATCATTGTACTGGTTGGATATGGAATATATTGTATCATATGGTTTTGAGGGGAAGAAGTAGTTTGAAAAAGAAGAGACCTATGAAGCTAGTATATTCGCCCTGACTGGGTTTATAACGTTTCATTTTAATAGAAGGAAGAATTTTTTGCGATTTTTGTAGAAAATTGCTTATTTGTTTCGTCTACATATATAGGTGGCATCCAGGGACAAGGATATTGGTGCCAGAGCCGCAGAGGGGGACGGCGGAATGAGACCCCACAAAACAGGTGAGGGACCTTTTTGCCGGTTTGAAAAGAAGGGGGATACAAAGATGAAAAGGATAAATTGGACGAAGGTATGGATTGGAGTGGCTATTGCTTCAACAGCACTGCGAGAGCCCTCTCTTAAAAAAATAGGGAAAGCTGCAAGCAATGTTTAAGTATCTTTCAATCGTGGCTGCCTTGCTTTCCATTGTGTTATTTTATGCAAAGCCGTTGCCTTATGCTGGCTGGTTTGCTGCTGCGGCAGCAGTTTTTGGTTTTGGCTACGGATTGATCAGCCTGTTGAAGGAAAAAGATAATTGGGGAAAAGCTTCAATACGGCTGAATTTGCTGGCTATGGTCATATTGCTGTTTGGACAATGAATCAGAGCATTCCTGCAATGGGTGGATGTTCTATTACTGTGGGTCTACCTGTATCAATCGGCGAACCTTTCCGTAACTTTTGCATTAAGCTTGCGCCAAGCTGTATGATAGGTACTGATTCCCCTTAAATTCCATTGCGGAAGCAAATGCGATACGTTATGATGGAAGATGGCGGATGGATTTAAATGGGAATAGCATTTTGAAATAGGGATGATATGTATGAAAAGAGCGCGAATTATTTATAATCCTACTTCTGGAAGGGAAATATTCAAGCGCAACTTACCCGAAGTTCTTGAGAAACTTGAAAAAGCCGGATATGAAACTTCCTGCCATGCGACATCTGGCGCTGGGGACGCAACCAGGGCGGCGAAAATTGCGGTTGAACGCCGTTATGATATTGTAATTGCGGCAGGGGGAGACGGGACGATTCACGAAGTCGTCAACGGGCTTGCGAATCAGGAGTATCGTCCAAAGCTGGGCATAATCCCGATGGGAACGACAAATGACTTTGCCCGTGCGCTTCATATCCCAAGAGATGTAGAAGCAGCTGTTGACATCATTGTCAAAGGGAACCGTATTCCGGTCGATATCGGAAGAATCAATGATAAATATTTTATAAACATTGCTGGCGGCGGACGCCTCACAGAGCTGACTTATGAGGTGCCGAGCAAGCTGAAGACGATGCTCGGCCAGCTAGCTTACTACCTTAAAGGAGTGGAGATGCTCCCGTCTATCAAGGCGAGCCATGTCTGTATTGAATATGACGGAAAGCTTTTTGAAGGGGAGGCAATGTTCTTCCTCGTCGGGCTGACCAATTCAGTAGGCGGTTTTGAAAAGCTTGCCCCGGACGCATCCCTTAATGATGGCATGTTCACGCTGATTATTTTAAAAAAGCTGAACCTGGCCGAGTTTATAAGGGTTGCGACACTTGCTGTTCGAGGCGAGCATATCCACGATGAACACGTCATTTATACAAAAGCAAACAGGATCAAGGTGCATTCAAACGATAAAGTGCAATTGAATCTTGACGGGGAATTCGGTGGGCTGCTTCCTGCGGAATTCGAAAACCTGTACAGGCATTTCGAAGTATTCGCGCCAATCGAGGACTTGCGCCCGGAAGATATCCCGGCCGATTGGATTCCAGGAAAGAAATACAGCTAATGAGTAGTTCCGTTCCTTTTGGGGCGGAACGTTTTTGTTTTGTAGTTGAGGATGAACAATACCATTCTCCCGCCAACTTGTGGTATTCTAATTTGGAATGTTGCCATTCCTGTGAAAAAGGGAAATGGCGAAAAGGAAATTTAATGGTACAATGGGATTGGTTCTTATTTTGCAAAAAGGGGTGGCAAAATGGGTAAAAGAGCTTTGCTCAATATCGACTATACATATGACTTTGTTGATGATGCTGGCGCATTGACGTGCGGGAAGCCGGGACAGGTTATTGAACAGAAAATAGTGGAATTGACCGAAGAGTTCATCGGGAACGGGGACTATACTGTGTTTGCGATTGACGTCCATGACAAGGGCGACGAGTATCATCCGGAGACGAGGCTGTTTCCTCCGCACAACATCCGCGGGACAAACGGGCGTGACTTGTTTGGGGAACTGCAGAAGGTGTATGATGCGAATAAGCATCTCGAAAATGTATACTATATCGATAAAACCAGGTACTCAGCCTTTGCCGGAACCGATTTGGAAATAAAATTGCGTGAGCGCGGGATTACCGAAGTGCATCTTGTAGGGGTGTGCACGGATATTTGCATCCTGCATACAGCCGTGGATGCTTACAATAAAGGCTTTAAGATTGTTGTTCATAAGGAAGGCGTCGCATCATTTAACCAGGCCGGCCATGAGTGGGCGCTCGGCCATTTTGAAGGGGCGCTTGGGGCCGAGGTTAGGTAGCCGACATAACACAAAGGGGTTAGCAGAATGAAACACATCTATAAGGATGACAGCTATGCATTGCATACCGATCTTTACCAAATTAACATGGTCGAAGCATATTGGAGGGACGGCATCCATAACCGGAAAGCCGTATTCGAGCTTTATTTCCGGAAGCTGCCGTTTGGAAACGGCTATGCTGTGTTTGCCGGCCTAGAGCGGATTATTGAATATGTGAACGGCTTACGGTTTACCGAAGAAGATCTGGACTATTTGCGGCATGAAGTTGGTTATGCCGACGATTTCCTTGAATATTTAAAAGGATTGCGTTTTACCGGCACAATCAGGGGGATGAAGGAAGGCGAACTCGTTTTTGGAAACGAGCCGATTCTTCGTGTCGATACAACCCTCGCCGAGGCGCAGCTTCTCGAAACAGCTCTGCTTAACATTGTGAATTACCAAACACTCATCGCCACAAAGGCTTCTCGGATCATGCATGTCATTGGCAAGAATGAAGTAGCAATGGAATTCGGGACAAGGCGCGCCCATGAATTCGATGCTGCAATCTGGGGGACTCGCGCGGCGTACCTGGCAGGTTTTCATGCAACGAGCAACGTCCGCGCTGGCAAAAAGTTTCATATCCCTGTGGCTGGAACGCATGCGCACGCAATGGTCCAGGCTTACCGGGATGATTACACAGCGTTTGTAAAATACGCGGAGACACATAAGGACTGCACATTCCTTGTCGACACGTACGATACGCTTCGTTCCGGGGTACCCGCGGCCATCAGGGTGGCTAAGGAAATGGGCGACAAAATCAACTTCGTCGGCATCCGCCTCGACAGCGGCGACCTTGCCTACCTGTCCAAAGAGGCCCGGAAAATGCTCGACGACGCGGGTTGCAAGGATGCAAAGATTGTGGCGTCCAGCGATTTGGACGAGTATACCATCCTTCATTTAAAGGCCCAGGGTGCGAAAATCGACAGCTGGGGCGTCGGCACAAAGCTGATAACAGCCTTTGAACAGGCGGCGCTTGGGGCAGTGTATAAAATTGTCTCGATCGAAGATGAAAACGGCAAAATGATGGATACCATCAAAATTTCCTCTAATCCCGAAAAGGTGACAACGCCGGGATTGAAGAGGGTTTATCGTATCATAAATAACCGGACAGGCTACTCCGAAGGGGATTACATCACGCTTGAGACAGAAAATCCCCAAGAGGAAAAGCGGATCAAGATGTTCCATCCGACACATACGTACATCAGCAAGTATGTGTCCAACTTCACAGCTAGGGAGCTTCACGAAGATATTTTCGTCGGCGGCGACCTTGTCTACGAAGTACCATGCCTGGAGGAATCCCGCGAGTTTTTGGAGAAAAATCTCTCCGAAATCTGGGATGAATACAAGCGGACAGCCAACCCAGAGGAATATCCGGTCGATTTGAGCCAGAAGTGCTGGAATAACAAAATGCGCAACATTGAAGAAGTAAAGGAAAAGGTTGCCGCAATGTTCGAAAAAGAATAAAGAGGAGGCCCCGGCTTGTGGAGAGTCAGGGTTGTTCCGCGAAAGGCGTCCGGTTTGCCGGGCGCCTTTTTGAGTGGATAAGAACTTGCATCCGGCATATAGCTTTTCAGAATTTCGTGCTTCCTCGAGTCAGAAGTTGCCCATATGATTCTATAGTAACCTTGTAAAATCCAAACTTCCCCCATTTGAAACATAAACGGTTCGCAAAAATATGGCTTTTCCATTAAAATGAAGTCAAATTAATCCAGGGTTAGCTAGCAAATTAGCTAGTACCTGGATAGTAGTGAATTATGGGAAGTTACTTCGCGCAATTTCAAAATTACTCTCTTTTTCTGCTGTCCTTAAAGCTCTGAAAAACTAAATAAGATCCAATCGAATGGGGGATTTCCTATGGCAAAAATAAGCCCGAAACAGATAAACATGAATGATGGCACGGAACTTATCCTTAGGGAGGCAGCCGCGGTAGATGCGGAAGCGGTCCTGAAATACACACAGGAAATCCTCGCTGATTCCCCGTATTTAATGACTACACCCGAAGAATTTACCCAGACGGCAAGCCAGCAGAAGGAGTGGCTCGTCCGGATGGCGGAAGATCCAAATAAGATCGCAATCATTGCGGAATCGAACGGAATGATTATTGGATTTCTTGATTTCCATAACGGAAACAGGGTCCGGAATATGCATCAAGGTGCATTCGGGATGAGCGTGAAACGGGAATACCGGAACAAGGGAGTCGGTAAAGCACTGCTCAATGCCTTGCTAGAATGGGCCGAGCGTAACCCCTTAATTGAAAAGACCACCCTTGAGGTATTTGCCGATAATGCAAATGCCATCGCCTTATATAAAAAAATGGGCTTTGAAATGGAAGGGATCAAGAGAAAAGCGGCCAAGACGGACGCAGGTTACCATAATCTATTCCTGATGGCCAAGTTTGTATAGGCCAAAAACAAAAAACTTCAGACAGGTACTGTCTGAAGCCAAAAATCATTCGGGGTTTTTAACATCATACTGCAGGTGTTCCGACAAATATGGGTTCTGTCCCTGAATAAAAACATTAGCAAGGTAATAATCCTCGGGGATTTCAAACCTGGTAGCCGTTGTAAAGTGAAGGCCTACGATATCTTTAAGCAATCCGGGCTGTTTCCATGGAACTGAATAGTATAAGGACGGGGAAGAGTTCATGTGGAAAAAAGGATCCGCATTGTTTTCGACTGGCCTGGATGAAGGATGGATCTCTTTAACTTCCCGATTGATTTTTTCGGAACCAATGGTTGATGCGGTCCACCACACTTGCTTTGAGTATTTCTCAAACGCTAGAACTTCTGGTGCCAACTGGATTTCAATCCTCATTGGTTTGAGTGGCCCCGAGGCATAATCGAAGTGATGCTCGGTAATGATGGTGAAGTTCCTGTCTCCTTCATGCACAAGCTTCAGGTTAACCTTTTCAAGACTTGAGAACTTTGGCAGAAAAGAAGTTGAATATGATTTTAGTAGAGATTCATATTTCTTTTTTGTGAGGTTATAACTCCGGTCTGAATTATTAATTTTTCTGAAAAAGTCTATCTCAGAGACAATCTCTCCATCAATCCCCAGGAATGCAGTTCGTTCCGTATTTGTCATGTGGCTAATGGCGATTTTGGAAAAGCCAAGCCGCTCCAAATGCCGCAAGTCATGTTCTGAAATCGATGAATCCGGGTTTTCAAATTTTTCACTATCGGTGATAACCACGGCTTGGGATATGTAATCGAGATAGGTGGCTCCTGTATAAATGAACAAAAGAATCGTCAGGGCGCTTGCAATACGAAGAAAAGATAGTTTATTTTTCAGTTCTGCCCCTCCTTTACACCTATTAATAGTATACTATTACAATATTATACATGTGGAACGGATAGTGCGATAGGGGGAATAAGCGTGGGCTTCGGGACAATGGCGGTTGGTTTCTTCTTCATATTCTTTAATTTCAATATTGGGCCGGTGAATCTCTTTCCGGATATAATTGGTCATATTCTTCTTTTTATAGGCGGGTATCGGCTTGCAGGGCATATGGATAATAAACGGTTTCAAGTACTGGGAAAGACAGCTCTGTTGTTAATTGCGATGTCGGTGCTTGAGCTTTTTGTAAAAAACTCATCCATCCTAAATGGGGCTATAAATGCTACAGATACAATTGAAGGAAGACTGTTTATTGGGATAACCACTCTCCTTTCAGTAGCCCTGGCGGTTTTCTTTTTCCACAATCTTTCAACGGGAATCAGCGAGGAAGCATTGGAAAAAGGAAACTCTGATTTGGCTGAGAGGGCTGCAAACACGAATAAGCTTTTTATCATTTTCCAGGCAGTCGGAGCTTTCGTTTTATTAGGAGGATTAATCTTTGCGGGTGAGGTTGTCCAGTTACAGTTTGGTGGGATAGGCATCCTCCTTATGGTAGGCTTGATTGCCATTATTCTTTATTTATTCATTAGGGTCAGAAAAATGCTGAAGCTAGCCTCGGAAACATTCGAATGAGACAAACAGAAAAGCTGGTGAAAACCGGCTTTTTTCGCATTCGCTTAGCGATTATGATAAAATCCTTTTATTACTAAGAGCGAGGTCGAAACAATGACAAAATCAATTCCAGTCCGGAAAAATGACTATATAGATGTACGATTTGAAGACTTGACCCATGACGGTGCCGGGGTTGCCAAGGTAGAAGGATTTCCGGTCTTCGTCTCAGGCGCCCTACCGGAAGAATCGGGAAAAATAAAAATCATTAAAACACAAAAAAACTATGCAATCGGGAAATTGATTGAAATCAATGAAAAAAGCCCGTACCGGGTTGACATCCCGGCTCGGGACAAACATAAATATGGAGGCTGCCAGCTGCAGCATATGTCTTATGAAGGCCAGTTGAAATATAAGGAAAACCAGGTAAGGCAGGTGCTCGCGCGGATCGGCAAACTTGAAGATGTGGTTGTCCATCCGGTGCTTGGCATGGGAGAGCCATGGCATTACAGGAACAAGGCCCAGGTCCCGGTCGGTGAAAAGGACGGAAAGCTGATTGCGGGCTTTTTTAAACCTAGAAGCCACGAGATTGTCGACACGGATGAGAGCCTGATTCAGCTTCCCGAGGTCAATGAAGCGATCAATGTGGTAAAGGAAACTTGCAGTCGGCTTGGTATCGAAGCCTATGATGAGCAGACCCATAAAGGTGTCCTCCGCCATATCATGGCCCGCTATGGCAAGCAAACTGGCGAACTGATGGTTGTCCTAATTACAAGGACACTGGAGCTCCCTCATAAAAACAAGATTACCGAAGAAATTACCGCCAGGCTTCCGAAGGTAAAATCGATTGTCCATAACGTCAATTCAATGCGCACAAATGTCATCATGGGGCCGCAAACAACGGTTATTTGGGGAAATGAATTCATCTATGACTTTATTGGCGATGTGAAATTCGCCATTTCGGCTATGTCGTTTTACCAGGTCAATCCCGACCAGACAAAGGTGCTGTATGAAAAGGCTTTGGAATATGCGGGGCTGACCGGCGGCGAAACAGTTATTGACGCCTACTGCGGAATCGGAACCATCTCACTGTTCCTCGCACAAAAAGCAGGCCGTGTTTTCGGAGTGGAAGTAGTACCCCAGGCCATTGAAGACGCCAAGCGGAATGCGGAGTTGAACGGCATTTCGAATGCTGAATTCGAAGCAGGGGAAGCGGAAGTTGTAATCCCGAAGTGGTATAAGGATGGCAACAGGGCCGACGTCCTTGTCGTCGACCCGCCGCGCAAAGGCTGCGACGAAGCGCTCCTTCAGACGATCATTGACATGAAGCCAGCAAAAGTCGTCTACGTATCCTGCAATCCTGGAACACTCGCACGAGACCTCCGGATCCTTGAGGACGGGGGATACAAGACCGTGGAAGTACAGCCTGTTGACATGTTTCCGCAGACGACACATGTGGAGTGCTGTGTGTTGCTAAAATTACGTTAAAAATAATAGCAGAAGAAAGCGAGAATCTGTAAAAAATTCTCGCTGTTCCATCTGTCTTTATTTCAATTCGTTCAACAAGACGATGATGTAATTCCGGACTCAAGGTAACGATATTAACGAAGTGATGGAGCTCTCTTTTTAGTTTGTTAATCTGTTCCCTTGCCCAACCTAAAAGTTGGGCATTATATTTTGGTATGCGCTGGATTCCATTAATATGGTAATATAAAAATATTAGCAATAAAGTAACTTTCGGTTTAAAAAGGGAGAGAAACTGGTTGAATAAATTAACACTTCAAGAATTAGAATCTCATTTATGGAAGTCAGCCGATATTCTTCGCGGCTCTGTTGATTCCAGTGACTATAAGAACTACATATTCGGATTACTTTTTTTGAAAAGGCTTAGTGATGTTTTTGAAGAACATAAGCAAGAATTGGTTGAGGAGCATGGGGAAGAAATAGGCCAGTTGCTAGCTGAAGATCCAGAACAGTTTCAGTTTTATGTACCTGAGGCTGCCAGATGGGCAGAAATCCGTAAGCATGCATCTGATATCGGCACAGTTATTAACGTGGCCTTTGAGGCTCTAGAAAATGAAAATGCAACGCTCGAAGGCGTGTTAACTCCAATAGACTTTAACCGCAAAGAGGTACTAACCGATGGGATATTGCAGCGCTTACTCCAACATTTCTCATTGCTTGATTTATCAAATAAAAACCTTTCTGAACCAGATATGCTAGGACGGGCTTACGAATACTTGATAAAAATGTTTGCGGACGATGCGGGTAAAAAGGGCGGAGAGTTTTATACGCCGTCCAAAGTCGTTGAGCTCATTGTGGAGCTAATCAAGCCAGAAGAAGGCATGCGAGTATATGACCCGACATGCGGATCGGGCGGTATGCTTATTCAATCGGTGGACTATGTGAAGAGGCATGGCGGGAATCCTCAATCCTTGTCTTTGTTTGGACAGGAAAAGAACCTAGGTACATGGTCCATTGCGAAAATGAATCTTCTCTTGCATGGTTTGCCGGATCATCGGATTGAAAAAGGAGATACGATTAGGCAGCCTAAACTTCTTGAAGACGGAGAAATCATGCTGTTTGACCGGGTTATCGCCAACCCTCCGTTCTCTTTGAAAGAATGGGGTCGGGAAGAAGCTGAAAATGATCCCTACGGACGTTTCCAATACGGGATTCCCCCGAAAAACGCTGGGGATTACGCTTTTGTACAGCATATGGTAGCTTCGTTAAAATCTAATGGGATGGCAGGAGTAGTCATGCCTCACGGTGTCTTGTTCCGTGGCGGCGCGGAAGGGAGAATTCGTCAGGGATTAATAGAAGCGGATCTACTGGAAGCTGTTATTGGACTTCCTTCAAATCTCTTTTATGGTACTGGGATTCCGGCTTGTATTCTAATCTTTAATCGTAATAAACCGGAGGAACGTAAAGGGAAGGTCTTATTTATTGCAGCTGAAAGCGATTATCAGGAAGGCAAGAATCAAAATACATTACGAGATATTGATATTAAAAAAATTGTAGCCGCGTTTGACACATATGCAGATGTTGAAAAGTATGCTCGTACTGTTGCATTAAGGGAAATAAAAGAAAACGATTATAACTTAAATATTACACGGTATATAGATAAATCAGAAGAAGAAGAGCAATTGGATTTATTAGCTGTAGTAAATGAGATTAAAGACCTTGAAAACAACCAAGCTGCTATAAAAGCGAAGTTAAATGGGTATTTAAGGGATCTTGGGATTGGTGAAGTGTAATGACCATGGTAGCTAACAAAGTAACTAAAGGTTATAGGATGACAGAATTAGGAGAAATCCCCATGGAATGGGAAATTCAAACTCTTGATGATATATCGATAAAAATTTTAGATGGGGTACATTCAACTCCCTCTTATACTAAAGAAGGAATTAAGTTTTTGAGTGTTGAGAATATTACCAATGAAAATTTCACAGCAACAAAATATATCTCTTTAGAAGATCATCTTGAGTACTCTAAACGTTGCAATGTGGAGAAAAACGATATATTAATGACCAGAATTGGTACTCTTGGTATACCAAGATTGGTGGATTGGGACTTTGAATCCAGTATATATGTTAGCTTAGCTTTAATTAAGCTTAAAAACAAGAGACAAGCTAAATTTCTTGCCCAATATATGAGGTCTGATATTTTCTTGAAAGAAGTAATGAAACGGTCGTTGTTAAATGCTACGCCCCAAAAAATTAATTTGGGGGATATAGGGAAAATCCCCGTTATTCTACCTAGTTTTAATGAGCAGCAACAAATAGCGGAAATCCTGTCAGCACTAGACCAGCAAATCGAGATTACCAACCAGCTGATTGAAAAAATAAAAGAACTCAAAAAAGGCTTAATGCAACAATTACTAACCAAAGGAATTGGTCATAGTGAGTTTAAACAGACCGAACTTGGGGAGATACCTGTTGTTTGGGAGTTGAAAACATTAGGACAGTCATGTCATGTGATAATGGGACAGTCACCTAAAGGAGATTCTTATAATACGAACGGGACCGGTATACCATTACTAAATGGTCCCACTGAATTTGGAGATAGGCATCCAAAAGTAATACAATGGACCACTTCTCCAACAAAATTTTGTGAGGCAAACGACATTTTATTCTGTGTTCGTGGTAGTTCAATAGGTCGAATGAATATTGCTAATCAACGTTATTGTATTGGAAGGGGATTGGCAGCTATACGACAAGGTAAGGATACCATCACAAAATATATAGGCTATATTCTAGAACATAAAATTGAACAGGTTTTAAAAAACACATCAGGTTCAACTTTTCCCAATATTACGAAGGATGAACTAAATGGGGTAAGTTTACCAATTCCTTCGATTGAAGAACAGAATAAAATAGTCGATATTCTTTCAACTGTGGACGAACAAATCAAATCCTATGAACAAGAAAAAGAAAAATATACGAAACTCAAAAAAGGTTTAATGCAACAGCTGTTTACAGGTAAACTGCGGGTGACGGTTTAATCTGTCTCCCGCTTCTTATAGGAGGTGAGAATGATGGAACCTTTGGAATATACAGAAGTGGAACTGCCGTTTATTGAACAGCTTCAAAACTACGGTTATGCCTATATAAAAGGCTTGGATTTGGACCCTGAACGGAAGGGACGTGGCAGTTTTGTTTTGGAAGGTCGCTTAACAATAACTATAAGGAAGCTGAATCCCTGGATTAGCGAGGCAAACATTAAAAAGGTCGTAAAGCAACTTGTCTCTTTCCAAGCCGAGGATTTGCTTGACGCCAATAGGACATTGTATAACTGGCTGTTTGGTCAAGGGATATCAGTACTGCAAGATTTGGGCGGCGGCAAGAAGAACCAGACTGTCAGGTTGATTGATTTTGAAAAAATAGCCAACAATGATTTCCTAGTGGTGAACCAGATTTCGTATACCAATGCGAATGGAACAATTCGCCCGGATATCGTCATCTATGTCAACGGCCTGCCATTAATCATAGTGGAGTGTAAAAGCCCCAAGTTGAAATGGGACCAGCAATTACCGGAAGGGGTTCGTCAGTTTGACCGGTATCAGGAGACCCATGAAAAACTGTTCTGGTATAACCAAATCCTCATTGTAACAAGTAGAGACAGGACGCGTATAGGAACAATAATGGCCCACCCGCAACATTATGGTCTTTGGAAGGATCCTTATCCTCTCACCTTGGAGGAAGTGGGAAGTAGCCGCGCTCAAGATATCCTTGTTGCCGGAACACTGAGAAAGGAAGCAGTTCTAGATTTGATGAGGAATTTTATTGTTTTTGACGGGAAGGTAAAAAAGCTAGCCCGTTACCAGCAATATCGAGCTGTCAATAAAGCGCTCGAACGAATCAAGACTGAGGACAAACCTTCGCTTCGAGGCGGGGTTGTTTGGCATACGCAGGGGTCTGGGAAGTCTTTAACCATGGTTTATTTGTCTATGAAACTTCGCCGGGTCGAAAGCCTACAAAACCCGATGCTAGTCATTGTAACTGACCGCCAGGATCTCGATGACCAGATAACGAAGACGTTCCAGAATTGCGGTTTCCCGAATCCGACTCAGGCAATTTCTGTTGCCGACTTGAAACTTCTTTTATCAAAAGGACCTGGAACCACGGTTATGACGTTGATTCAAAAGTTCCAGGGTGCGGAGGATGAAGAAGGTAACGTTATTTTCCCTATCATCTCTGAAGCCGAAAATATTATCGTAATGACGGATGAATCGCACCGGTCTCAATACAAAGGCCTCGCTATGAACATGAGGAAGGCACTTCCAAATGCAACCTTCATTGGCTTTACCGGAACGCCAATTGATAAAAAGACACGTTCGACAACGAAGAAATTTGGTTCCTATATTGATAAATACACGATTGAACAGGCGGTAGAGGATGGGGCCACAGTTCAGATTTTTTATGAATCACGCCTGCCGAAAGTCCATGTAAAAGGCGATTCTCTAGACGAAATTTTCAACCGGGTGTTTTTTGAATACGATGAAGATACACGCGAGAAAATTAAGCAGAAACATGTTAATGAAGAGTTAATCCTAACAGCGCCTGAACGGATGCGGGAAATTGCCCTTGATATTGTCCGCCACTTCGAATCCCATATTCTTGTAAATGGCTATAAGGCCCAGGTGGTAGCGGTGTCCAGGGCTGCAGCTGTGAGATATAAGGAACTGATTGATGAATTTGCTGCCGGGCAGTTTGAGACAGCCGTCATTATTTCTGCTGGCCCCAATGATAAAGAAAAACTCAGAAAGCACCATATTACGAAGGAAGAAGAAAAGGCTTTGATTGAGCGGTTCAAACGGCCTTTTACCGAAGACAAGCTTGCGATGCTCATTATCTGTGATAAGCTGCTGACCGGATTCGATGCACCTATTGAGCAGGTCATGTATTTAGACAAACCGCTTCGCGAGCACAATTTGCTACAGGCCATTGCAAGGACCAACCGGAGGTATGATGAAAACAAAACATACGGGCTGATTGTTGATTACTTTGGGGTTTCTCGATTCCTGGATCAGGCGCTTGAAATTTTTAGTTCGAACGATGTTAAAGGGGCGCTGCAGTCAATTGATGAAGAACTTCCCCGCCTAGAGCAAAGGCATAGGTCCGCGATGCGCTTTTTTGACGGGCTCCAGAGGTCCCAGCGTGAGGAGAGTGTGCTTCGGCTTGCGGACGAGGGTGTAAGAGCTGAGTTTGAAATTTCCTTTAAACGATTTGCACAAAGCATGGATAAAGTGATGCCAAGCCCTAAAGCTGAACCGTTTGTTTCTGACCTGAAACACTTAGGAGTCATTCGTCAGTTGGCTAAGTCGCGGTTTATCGTAGATGACGGTATGGACATTTCCGATTGTGGTGAAAAGGTGCGTAATATCATTTATACCAGCTTGAAGGCGGAAGGCATTGAAGTACGCGAACCCGTTTCGATTCTTTATGCCTCGTTTAAAGAGGAAGTAGAAAAGAACGAATTGCCAGAAACAAAGGCTGCCCAGATTGAGCATGCAATCAAACGTGAGATTTCCGTACGGATGGATGAGGACGAGGTTTTCTATACGTCTTTGAAACAAAAGGTAGAGGACTTGATTGCCAGGTTTAAAGAGCGGCAAATGGATATTTATGAGCTTTTGAATAAGTTTTATGATGCTAGGGAAGAGCTTGTTACCAAGGTTCAAGGGAAAACTTCTAGCGGCTTAAGCTCATATGAGGAACCGTACTACAACAAGTTCCTTGAAGTGTATGAAGGTGCCAGACCTGTTGATGAACTGAAGGACTATGCAGTCGAGGTCCACAAGTTTATTGAGGAACGAGTAACAAAGATTCCTGATTGGACAAGCAAGAACGACTTCAAACGCAGATTGAACGCTGATTTGAAAATTCTCCTTTTGAAGAAAAAGATGTCTATGAGTGATGCCTCCATGCTTGTAGGTTATTTTTCGGCTTTGGCCGAAGTACAATACAGTAACAAATAAGGACCAGTCTCCCTTAGGATTCTGGTCCTTTATATGTCTAACGTTCCTCCGTTCATCCGTAACCATTCTTTCCGTTTCTCATAGTCAGGGAGCAGCATCCTTAACGTTTCCCAATACTCCTTTGAGTGGTTCATGATTTTGAGATGTACAAGTTCATGCGCCAAGACGTAATCAATAGCAGATGCGGGTGCCAGGAAAATCCTCCAATTTAAAAGGATATTTCCAGCAGGGGTACAACTGCCCCATCGTTGTTCCTGGTCTTTAATGGTTATTCCTATTGGTTCGGCCTGAAGCTTTATAGTGAATCTTTTTATCCTCTCTCTTGTATACAGCAAAGCTCGTTCTTTTATCCAATTAATATAAAGCGGTAGTAAAACCTCCCGATGATTTTGAACGGATATTTCCTTAGGAAGTTCAGCTAGAAATTGACCTTGGTAAAACCGAAAGCTAGATGTATAAGTATCGGCCTTTATTACTTTAAGCCGATAATTACGTCCTAGATAAGGCAGTTTTTCCCCTGATACAAAACGCCTCACCTGAACAGCAGTCTTCATTTCATCGAGATCCGTAAGCTGACGAACAATCCATCCAGCTTTTTTATACAAAGTAGATTCGATTTTATCAAAAGGAACATTGGGAGGTGAAACAACCGACACCCCATACTGGCCGACGGAAATACCTAAGGTCTTACGACGATTACTTCTTGTTAGTGTATATGGTATTTCTTGATTACCAAATCGTATAAAAAGCATTTTCATCTTCCCTTCGTTGACAATTATACAAGAAAGCTGACCTCAATACATAACTATCAAAGATTTCAATAAAATAATTAGTTTATTTATGTAATTTATCTTTTTAAGGAAAACATTTAAGAGGATAGTAGCCCTTTTTGCCGAATTAATAGGAAGAAAGGAGGGTTAATGCGAAATTATATTCCAATCATAAGCGTGACAATAACAGCAATAGTTGCTGTCATAACTTTGTTCTTGTCACCAGTATTAGCGAACCTAAAAGATAAGAAAGAATTCAAAAGAAAACACAATTATGAGCAGTTAAAGGAACTTTATTTTGAGGTCTATGGGATTGTTATTCAATCTGAATACTTTAGATACTATTTTCGGACCTTTAAGGATTTTAATATAGGAATAATCGAAGCCCCGTTCTTAGAGATACACTTAAAAAGAGTAACAATGATTAACCTTCACTCGATTGAAGAGGAAGTCATGAATGATTTTAGCGAAAATAATTAAGAAAAGATTGTTAAAACAATTATTGAAAAACAAATATTTGCATCGCAAAGGCTTTTGAAATTGGCAGTTGCCTACAGATATATCCATAAAAAATATTAAAAACCAGATATAAGTAACCGGGATAAAGAAGTTCTTCAAAAGGAAGAAATCAAACTCTTATACCTTTTAATTACAACCATTGTAAAGGAAACTAATGAGCTTCTAGCCGAATGCAATATGCCTTTCGACGGAAAAGAAATTTCATATGAATACATCAACCATGATTTGTATGCAGAAGCGGATAAAACCTATAAGGAGTTGGGAGGCGATTAACATTGAGTAAAAACCCTTGGGAATGGACCACTGTAGATGATATACAAGAGTTGATTGATAATCAAGTTAAAGAGAGTATAAGCCTGGACTATAAACAAAGTGGTGCACTTCAGAAAAATGAAGAAAGCAAAAAAGGAATTAGCAAACACGTTTCAGCATTTGCCAATTCAGCTGGAGGCACATTAATTTATGGGGTTAAAGAGGATAAATGCTACCCTACAGATATTGATAATGGCAGTGACCCGAAAGTAATAACCAAAGAATGGCTTGAAGATGTAATTTCAGGAACAATAGAAAGACGCATACCAAATATATTAATTAATCAGATTCCATTACCTAATGGAAATGTGATTTATGTAGTATATATCCCACAGAGTACACTCGCACCTCATATGGCCAACATTGAAAAAAAATACTTCAAACGCTATAATTTTAAGTCAGAACCCATGGAAGAATATGAAGTTAGGGATGTAATGAATCGACATACGTCAGCCAACCTTAAACTCAATATTAAGTTGGATTGTCAAGACCCACTCTTTCCGGAGCTAGGATCTTTTTCTAATCCAGTTAGCGTACAAATACTTATGAGTAACGACTCCATTATTCCTGCTGAATATACGTCAATTAGAATGTTCTTTGACTCAAGGCTTAATCTTCCTAGCGGTTTTTCGAGCTTTACTGAAAAACCGGAAACTCAATTACCCCTTGAGGGGCAAACTGTAACCATGAAAACATTTGACAGATACCTTTGTGCACCCAGAGATGTTCCACTTCTTAAAGGGATTTGCTTTCCCTTCTTCGGTGGGATTGGCCAAATGATAAAGGTTCCAAAACAAACTGGTTCTTTTTATATTGTAGTTAATTTACATACTGCTAGGGCTGAACCTAAGAGAATTGTTTTCATACTTTCCCACGATGGCAAGAGTTTAACTGTTATGGAGTTTACAGAAATACTTTAGGAAAAAAACAAAAGAAATGATATTTTTAATCAAGCCTATAAAGCCTTTTAGGTGGCAAGTTTACTCTCTTTTAGTATATCAATATAATACTCCGACTGAAGACACAGACAATTATGTTTGTGTCCTTTTTTGGTTATCCAGTTTCATTACTCAAAAGTTTTGAAACTGTTTAGTACATCCTCTTTAGCTTAGGTTTAATTCGGTGTAATATTATAGAACCAAAAAAGGTGGACAGAGGCTGTGGAAATGAAATTCGGATATGCACTCGTATCAACTACCGGTCAGGACTTACAAGTGTATATGGAAGCCTTACACCCAGAATAATGAGTGGGTTTGCTTTTGAATTTGTAAGGTCCCTATAAAATACATTTAATGCCCAAGATGATGAAGCTACCTTGCTTTTAGCTTCTTTGGCTTCTCTTCTTCTCCCTATTCTGCATCTTCTGTGGCTTCATAAAATGTGATAACTGAATTTAGGGATGGCTTTTGTCGTAAATTGTCGACAAAAAGTCAAGTCTGTATGAAAGGATTTCAACATTAAAATGTGGAATGTTGTTACAATTAATGGTGTTATTCCGAATGGATATTATTTTATAACATTGAGTTAAATACAACAAATGAAAAAATTTAGGATTGGAGAAAGAAAATTGGAAACTTTAGAAAAACAAGTTTTAGAGGCCCTAGATGTATTAAGACAAAAAAAAGGATCATTATCTCTACTTACTGAGATATTGGAATTACATCTAAAATACAATGTTACTCGTGACTTTCATCTGAATCAACTTCATAGCCATTTGAGGGATGTCTTCAAAATCGACACTAACCCATTATTAAATTATTTGGCTGATGACAATTCATTTTTACATTCAGATGATAAATTTATCAAGGAAATAAATATTTTAAAAATGAAGTATGGCTACTTCTTGAAAAACAACATCCAAAAAATGAAAAATCCTTTTATGCTTAATTTTGCTGAGACTAATATTGAACCGGGAGGTGCTGAACATAAGCTATCCTTTCAAAGGGCTGATGGCAAAAGACTAGATGTTATGTTCACTCCTGGAACACTGCTACCCATTATATCCCTTTTATCTACTGCAGCAATAAAATCCATAAACGAAGGTGTCTACCAGCTAAATGAAGAAATAATTGATTTTTACTTAAACGAATCTGATAAATTAATATCCATCTTAACTGCCATAAAATTAGGACACATTGAAGAGGATTAAGTAATGATTTTAATTTTAGCGGCAGCAAATACAGTTCAATCTACTCCATGGTACGATTCAAAAATTGTTCATACTCTGTTCGGAGCACTTATAACTGTAATAGTGTTGGTGGTAAATCAGATTTTAACTGAGAAAAGAGAAAGAATTAAGTACAGGCAATCGGTTCTAAGCTGGTTAACACTAAACAATTCAAGCTTATTTGTACTTATTTATGAATATTCTTTAGATGAAAATAATATTAATTACGAGAAGCTGCGCTCTGAATTACAAAGGGTAGGAAGTTTTATATATGTTTTACCGGAAGACCTTAAATCTGATTTTCAAGAATTAGTAAGGATCCACCAAAGAGAACCAAAGGGGTACGATGAAGAGCGTAACAAAATTTATCCCTTGTTAGTATCAGTTGTAACCAAATTGAATAAATATGGGGTAGATGCGTTTGGCTACTGACAAATTTGACCATTTTGATAAAAAAATGGATTTCCACCAAAACTTGGGTAATTATAATGTATATAGTAGTGGTTTAGCAAAACTGGGGGAAAAGACTAAAGTATTTTCAAATATTAGTTACATGAGAAAAGAATTTAGTGACCTAAAAGCATCCGGGCGAATATCAAAAGACGACTTTAAACATGATATTCTTGAGAAATACATAAATGATGCGACCGGCTATTTGTACATAAAATCCCCAAGTATACATGATGTCTCCCTCCATTATGCATGTTGCGAAGATTTCAATACCTTGGTTAACGAAATAAAAGGTGAAGGAAAAGGAGATGGTGGAAATGTTTAAGGAACAACTTTCATTCACTCCCAAATCAATATATATAGATTTAAATTTTGAAGATGTAAAGGAAGAACTCAAAAATAAATATTCAAACCTTCAAGATTTAGGAGGTTTGGTTATTACACAAAGTAATGATTATGTCATTACAATCAATAAAATTGGAAAAGTTGTAATCCTATACAACCACCTGCCTGATATTGAGTTGTATGAGTTAGTAAGACAAATTGAGCAGAGTTTTCGGACTACCGTGGATACTTTTTCTTTAGAAAAATCCATAATTAATTAATTGCGAAAGCCCTTTCCCTTTTTGGAGGGCTTTCGCATTTTGTCCTATCTGAAATAGTATTTCAGTCTTGGTTGGTTATATTTGGGCTTTTTTGTTAAAGGAGATTTTTCCTTTTTATGGTCATGCCTTTTGTATTCCTTTTTACCACTGTGTGTCCACAAAGCATATAGAACCATGCATTAGGGGTTTTTCATTAATTAAAGAAAAGTCAGTAAAAACAGGCTCTTCATGGATGTTTTTGCTCCTGATAGTTCTCGAAGGGATTAAGACATTATGCGACCGGTAGGTGAGTTTCAATCTCTTGTTTTTGTCCTCCTCCTCTTTAAAAACCATTAGAGTCCATTTCATGAACAAACCATAAAAGCCATATGATAAAAGAGAATTTTAATCGAATTTTTTCCTGTTTTAAGCCAAAATGAATGGGCGGCATGATGTAATAAGGGTGAACACGGCTACATCAATCCATTAAGTTTTTTCTACAATCAGCAGTCCAGACATGTCGAGTGCGTTTCAAGGTTAAGTTTAAAAGGTAAATAAACTGATTGGTGCATGACAACAGTGTTAGAAAGGATTGCTACACTAGTTGCCATGCATTTTTTGTGTTTGTGGAACATTCTTTGAAAGAAGAAAACTCGGGGAGTGCCAGGCCCACTTTTTTTTCTGTGGTAAGTTTGAGGAAATACAAATAAAGGATACCGTCCCGGCTCTTAAAATCGAGTTCATGTTCCTTTTAACCCCAGCCTTTCGTAACCCCGTGTCTGATATGGTACGATAGTAAAAAACAGTAAACAGAAGTGAGGAACTATGCAGGAGCAAACAAAATGGAAAAATGAACTGGACCAAAAAGGGTACATCGATGACGAGGTAGAAATCCTCGCTTATATAATGGAGCATGAGCAAACACTAAGCGCAAAGGAAATTGGCCGGCTGCTCGTGATGGCTGCGAAGTCGCGCTTCCAAAAAGACAAAAGGGAACGGCTTGGAATGGTCTGGATGAAGCATGCTGCTGAGCTTGACCCAGCTAATCCTGAAGCACAGGAATTTTTGAACAAATCTACCTGGCGGACGGCAGCACCATTTTTGGACTCATTGGATTTTCCACTTATCAGGGAAACGGATAATCGGACGACAAAGAAGAAAATCGCTGAGGAATATATAATGATCTGCCGTAATTTCCTTGAACAGGCTGATGATCAGCTTGATCAACTGGACAACTGGCATCATGGCGTAGTGGACCCAATACAGGCAAAGCTTTATAACTTGATGCTGGATGCAATCAAATCAACTAGCCAACTTTTAAAAGCTGCTGAGGAATACGACCAATCGATTACAGGGGTTTTTCACACAGCGGCATATATGGAAGAACTGTCCGCTAGACTTGAGCAGGTAGAGGCAATAAAAAAAGAATGGGCCAGCCTATTCGCTGAAACGTCAGAGCAAGAAAATGAAGCTAAAGTAAATGCGATTGATGAATTAAATCAGATGATAGGCCTTGAAACTGTCAAAGGCCGCGTCAAGGATTATTATCAGTACCTTAAGTTTCAAAAAAAGCGTAAGGACATGGGCTTCCAGATGAAAGATGAGCTTAGCCTGAATTTTGTCCTAACCGGGAACCCGGGTACGGGAAAAACAACCTTGTCCAGGCTTTTGGCAAGAATTTTCCATGAGCTTGGCATTTTGCCAAGGGAAGAGGTCATTGAAACAAATAGATCACAGCTGGTAGGATCATATGTTGGCCAAACGGAGGAAAATGTTCGTGCAATTGTCAGTAAGGCTGTTGGAGGAGTGTTGTTCATTGATGAAGCCTATAGCCTTAAACGGGAGGGCCAAACCGGCAATGATTATGGACAAGCCGCAATTGATACACTCGTTACATTGATGACCGGTGAGGAATTTGGTGGAAAGTTCGCAGTTATCCTGGCCGGATATCCTGAAGAAATGAGGATTTTCCTTGATGCGAATCCGGGCCTTCGAAGCCGATTCCCCCAATCAAACCATATTTTTCTTCGCGATTATACAAATAAGGAACTTGTTACAATTGGTGAGAAAATTGCTGAGGACAATGACTATCTTTTAACAAGATCCGCAAAGAACGCATTAGAGGAACGGCTTGAACGTGAAAGAGTAGACGAAACATTCGGGAACGCAAGAACTGTTCATAACCTCGTTCTAGAGGCGATTTTTCGAAAAGGAGCAGCGAAAGATGACAATGTGTTAGACATTCTTCGTTTCTCTATTCTAGACGGAAACGACTTCAAGCTGCCAGTCCAGGAAAACCGCAACCGGCCTCTTGAAAAACTGGACCGCCTGATTGGGTTGGATTCCTTAAAGGGTGAAATGAAAACCCTGGCAGCCTTCGTCAAGCTCCAGCAAATGAGGAGGGACAGCGGCCTGCCCACGGTCCCCGTACAGCTGCATTCAGTGTTTACCGGAAACCCTGGTACAGGAAAGACAACGGTAGCAAAAATATATGCGGAAATTTTAAAAGAAAACGGCTTTCTAAAGCGCGGCCATTTGGTGATTGCCAGCAGAGCGGACCTTGTCGCCAGCTATGTCGGCCAGACAGCTGAGAAAACGAGAAAGAAAGTCCGCGATGCACTCGGAGGGGTCCTGTTCATTGATGAAGCCTATTCATTGCTTAGCACATCTGGAGGGGACTTCGGCAAGGAGGCTATTGAAACACTAGTCGATGAAATGACTAGGCATAATGAAAATCTCGTTATTGTCCTTGCAGGATACCCGAAACAAATGGAAGCACTGCTTGAATTTAACCCTGGGTTAAGGTCCCGCTTTAAAAAATTCTTCCATTTTCCTGATTACAATCCAGAGGAACTCCTTCAAATAATGATTAACTATGCAGAAACTTATCAGTACAGGCTTTCACCGGACTCTGGGAACTATATCCTTGAATCTCTTCAGGATAAGCAGGTTTCAGGAAATGGCAGGTTTGCGGCGAATCTAATTGAAGAGGCAATCCAGGCCCAGTCATTGAGGCTCTCCATGATGGAGGATATTACTCTGGCCGATGACGATACGCTATCAAAACTTGAACTGGCTGATATAAAGAAGGCTCTGCAGAAAATACGAAATGGAGAAAAAGAAAGCAAAGGCAAATCAGAATTTGGAGTCTGATATGTGGTAACGCTTGTGATTATGTTAATAAAAAAATTGAATTGGATAAATAACAAAGAAGGCAACTAACCATTATGGCAGTTGCCTTCTTTGATGAAATTTTCCTGTTCATTTGCCAAACATATAGTAAAGAAGAAATAATTACACCGGAACTAAAAGCCGATGGAACCGTCCCTTTGGTCTCATTTTGATCGTCCGTCCCTAAAGTACCTTTAACATCTTATTGGGTTAACTTGGCTTCAACGACTAGGGGAATAGAGTCTTGAATTAAAATAATTTTATCACCCAATAGCGTATCGAATTTTACAAAAAAGCCCTAATTTTGACACTAAACCCATAACTCCCCTTTAGAAAAACAATTACACTAAACGTAGAAGGGGAGGAAAGAGATGAGCAGAAAACTGTTCGTAATTGTAGCACTGTTCCTTTTGTTGTCAGGATGCAGTCAAGGGAAAGTCGTTGAGGAAGCAGAAGATGGCATTAGCAAGGCTGAGAAGTTGAATGAAAAGCTGAAGGTCGAATTGGACTATAACAAACGTGTCGAAACCTTGAGTGAAAAAGCCTACTCCGTACCTGACGAGATACTGTTCAGCGAGGTACAAACCGCTTATGAAAAAGGCGGGAAATTAATTAAAGAAGTAAAAGATAAGGATAAGGTTGCCGAGTTCCAGAAACGCCTTGATAAAGTTAATATTGTCCTAACGGAAGCGGAAACCATCCTCTTGGCTGTGAAAGAAGGATACAAGCTGAACCAATCAGCTGACGAGTTCCGTTCCTTCCTAACTGCCAATCCACTATCAATGGATTTGGAAAGTAAGTTCGTAGAGTTCAAATCACTGACGGAGAAAAAAGCAACGGTCATGTCATCCCTGCCTACTGGCTGGAAAGAAGGCTTTGGTAAGAATGTTATTAAAGATGACGTTACTCTTATTGGAGGTGTAGAAAATTCCCTCACGTTAAACGAGGAAATCTCTACTCTTGCTAACCTTATCGGCAAGAAAGCAACTTCCAAAGAAATCGATGTGAAAATTAAGGAGATCGAACAGATTTTATCCGCAATTTCGATAAAAGAAGTCAACACAGCCCTAACAAATAACCTGAATGCTGTGAAAAAACCTTATCTTGATCGTTTAGCCGAAGAAAAACGTGTTGCTGAAGCAAAGGCTAAATCCGAAGCAAAAGCAAAAGCAGAAGCGGAAGTGGAAGCAAAACTAGTGGCTAGCAACTCTACTGGCACAGGTTCTAAATCGGCGACTGGTACTGGTAGCAAACCTTCCAGTGGAAGCAAAACCCCGTCAACACCAGCATCGAAGCCTACTTCGGGTTCAACAACTAGCGGTGGCTCAGGCGGTTCATCAGGCGGAATAACACCGTCTAATCCTTGGGGAAACAACGCTCTGTACCAAAAGGTAGCCCCTGTTTGTTCTAAATATGGATATAATGTCGAAATGCCCGCACCTACAGTAGCAGCTTGTTCCAATGGTGGTCGTTTCCCTGTTGATATCGCTATGGCAGGAACGGTTTCAAGTGAAGTAAGCGGCGAATACAAGGTTGTTGTGGATGTTGCCATCGCTCTAGGGGTTCCTCTTAGCAGGAATGAACTTATGGCTATGGCGGAGGATGCCTTATCAAAACCCCGAAATGGGTCCAACAAAAATGGAGTAAGAGTCTACGGTGATAAAGGACACCATCTAAGTATAACTTGGTAGGTTCTTCATCCCCCCTCACTCTTTTGGTAACGGGTTCGGTTTTCGAGTTCAAAAACTTAATTCGCACACAAGTTAGCAGTCCAATTCACAACTGAATTAGACTGCCTTTTTTTGTTTTTTTCCTTATTTCTCAATCATTACTCCTCTCCACTATCCTTTTCCTGGTTTCTCTACTCTCCTATGTCGAAGACGTTAACTTCCAAAAAAATATGAAGAAATACGGAAAAATAAACGGTCATTCTTGAAACGAGTAAGGTATAAAGTGGGGGTTCAATTGAAAATCTGGTTCTTCACCGTAAGTGCTGGTTTAGGATTAAATGCCTCAATTATATGTTGATTGGAGCGGAAGGCGCGCAGACTCCTGCGGGAAAAGCTGGCCAGGGGAGACCCCGCAGGCGTGGGTTTGGCCGAGGAGGCTCCCGGACTGCCCGCGGAAAGCGAAGCGCCTGTAGTGTAAATCAACATATTTGCGAAAACCACTTTTTGTGGTGAAGAACCGAAAATCTTTATTTAATTCGAACGGAAGAATGCTGGTTTGAGGTGGATGTTTTGAGAAGAGTTGATTTATGTTATACAAAAATAAATAACTATTTTTCCAATAATTTAGTGAATTTACTAGGACGATACGATTGAAAAGTATATTAAAATAGAATAAGATTCTACTTATTAGATGTTAGAAAGTGAACCTATAATAACAAATAAAGAAAAGATAGAAATGGAGAAAGAGTATGAGCAATCAAATTAAAGTAGGAATTGTAGGCTATGGTAATCTTGGCAGAGGAACGATTGAAGCAATCAAGCTGTGTTCAGATATGGAGCTTGTGGCTATTTTTACAAGAAGAGCACCTGAAACCCTTTCAGTAAATGAACCAAATGTAGAGGTTTTGCCTATTTCGAGTGCAGAGGAATATAAGGACAAAATCGATGTGATGATCTTATGTGGTGGTTCAGCAACGGATCTTCCAGACCAAGGTCCATATTTTGCTAGAATGTTTAACACAATCGATAGCTATGATACACATGCAAAGATTCCTGAATATTTTAGTGTAGTTAATGAAGCGGCTAAGGAAAGCGGAAAGACTAGCATTATTTCTGTTGGCTGGGATCCAGGTTTATTTTCACTGAATCGTTTAATGGCTGAAGCCATTTTGCCAAATGGTGAAACGTACACGTTCTGGGGGAAAGGACTGAGCCAAGGGCATTCTGACGCTATTCGCAGAGTTGAGGGTGTAGCAGGTGGTGTTCAGTATACAGTACCGATTGATGAAGCGATCATGAAGGTCAAAAGTGGAGTTAATCCTCATTTATCTACAGGTGAAAAACACCGACGTGTCTGTTATGTCGTAGCACTAGAAGGATATGACAAGGCAAAAATTGAACACGATATTAAAACAATGCCGAACTACTTTGCTGACTATGAGACAGAAGTAAACTTTATTACAGCAGAAGAATTAAAAGAAAATCACTCAAAATTACCACATGGCGGTTTTGTGATTCGAAGCGGAAAAACAGGAAACGACAATAATCAAATTATCGAATACTTCCTTAACTTAGATAGTAACCCTGAATTTACAGCTAGTGTACTAGTGGCATATGCTAGAGCCGCTTATCGATTAAATAAAGAAGGACAAACTGGTGCAAAAACTGTTTTTGATGTTGCACCCGGTTATCTGTCTCCAAGGTCCGCGGAGGATTTGAGAAGAGACCTCTTGTAATAGAGGTTCCTGTCCCCCCAGACGTTAATGATTTGGTTTAATGCCTCGGGGGTCCAGCTCCATAGATATAGATTGATAATTTTAATGAAAAAAATCACCAAAATGCCCCGAGGGTTGTCACATACACTCGGGGCATTTTTAAGAAGTTGATTTAATGTTAAATGTAACTCTAATAAGTTTTGAATAGATAAAATTGTAGATCTATCGAAAAAAATACTATATTAGAATACAAAAAGACGGAAAGAAAATTAATTGACGAGAACTATATTGGTTGAAATAAATACTTTACAAATTTAGTTTGGAATGTAAGTTGATTGGAGCGGAGGGCACCGACTCCTGCGGGATGCAGCGGCAAGGTGGAGACCCCACAGGCGCTAGCGCCGAGGAGGCTCCACTGACGCCCCGCGGAAAGCGTGTGCCTGGAGCGGAAATCAACCGCAAGGTTACTGTAAGTTTAAATTTTTGATTCAACCTATATAGTTGCTATAAAAAAGATGATCCACCAAGATTAAATTAATCTACTATTCTTTCCGGACAGGAATAGACATTGAATGACTCGCCACGAATGAAGCCAACAGCTGTAATGTTTAAATCCTGGGCAAGCTTGATTGCCAAATCAGTCGGCGCTGATTTGGATAATACGATTCCTACCCCAATTTTCGCTGCTTTCAATAACACTTCAGAAGAGATTCTTCCGCTGAATACAATAATTTTATCCCTTACAGAAATATTGTTTAAAATACTATATCCGAATAATTTATCCAGTGCGTTATGCCTGCCAATATCGGTACGAACAGCAATGATCTCATCCGGTGTGCACAGTGCGGCATTATGGACTCCTCCGGTTTCTTGAAACACCTCTGAGCTGTTTTGCATTTCATTCATGAGATAAATACTTTGGGATGCACTTATTTTTGTTTTTGACATGGACGTTCTAGCTGTCCGGGCGTCATTGTGGAAATAGAACTGGCGGCTTTTCCCGCAGCAAGAGCCAATGAACCGCTTAGAATAATACTGCTGATTCGTAGTTGAATTCACCTTCAATTCAACATAGGCATATCCACGATCTTCATCAATGTTGAGCGATAGTATGTCACTGTAAGTGCGTATCACCCCTTCCGATGCAAGAAAACCGATAACCATTTCTTCAAAATGGGTAGGAGTAACGACCATTGTGGCAAACTCGACTTCATTGACGAACACTGTCAAAGGGAATTCGTTTACGATCACATCTTCAACATTTAGAAAACGTCCATCGGCATATTTGGTTATTTGATATTTTTGGCTCATACTTTCCAGCATTATCATCACCCCAATCTATGACAAATTTTTGAATTATTAAAATCTAATCACATTCTATTCATTTTCACAAGAAAAATAATTACTATGCACATAGTGATAAATCAATAGCATAAGAGTTGCGCTTGACTTTGTGAAATGGTAATATTTTTGTAAAGTTCACAAAAATGTCACATTTTGATTCGGAATAGCGACCCTGTTCTCGGTTAAGGTGTGAACATTTGAAAGCGATTACTGTTAGTCTGAAAGTAGCGAACCTGCTGGAACCTAACCGTCAGTCTTTTTCTGCATGCGACCTCTCGCATGCATGACAGATTGGCGGTTTTTTTGCTGCAATTTGCCCTAAAGACAAACAGTCCATACAGAAAAAAATCAACGAGGAGGTAAGAAATGAAAACGAAAAACCGATGGCTCATTGCTGCATCGGCTGTGGGAATTCATATTTCCATTGGCTCTGTCTATGCTTGGAGCAACTTTACAAATCCCTTAATGGAGCAATTTGGCTGGAATTCAAAGCAAGTCCAATTCACCTTCAGCCTAGCGATCTTGTTCCTTGGCTTGTCTGCTGCTTTCCTTGGCCACTTTGTCGAGAAGCATGGACCGAGAAAGGCTGGGCTTCTTGCAGCCGCGTTCTTCGGCGCAGGCATTATAGGTTCAGGAATCGCAGTAAATCTTGGTTCCCTGCCGTTACTGTACATAACCTATGGAGTACTGGGAGGCATTGGCCTGGGAGTCGGTTATATCGCTCCGGTTTCGACTCTTGTAAAATGGTTTCCTGACAGGCGCGGCCTTGCAACAGGACTTGCGATCATGGGATTTGGTTTCGCGGCTGCAATCAGTAGTCCAATCATGGATTCATTGATTAAATCTGTTGGCACTGCTAATACCTTTTTTATCTTGGGAGTTGCTTATCTTGCAATTATGACATTATCTTCTCTTTATTTGGAAAAGCCTCCAGTGAATTGGCTTCCTGAAGGATTCAAGGAAAAGGTCGAGTCCGGAAAAGCCAAAGTTAAGCAGGATCTATCTCAGTTAACGGCTAATGAAGCTGTCAAAACGAAGCGTTTTTATTATCTATGGATGATGCTATTCATTAACGTAACGTGCGGAATTGCAATCCTGTCTGCTGCAAAGCCACTGTCGCAAGAAAGTATTGGATTGACAACCGCCGGAGCAGCTGCGCTTGTCGGAGTAATGGGGCTATTCAACGGTTTCGGCCGCCTTGGCTGGGCATCCATTTCTGATTATATCGGCCGTCCTAATACGTATACCATTTTCTTTGCAACTCAAATTGTTTTGTTTGCGTTGTTGCCACATACAACAAATGCATTGTTGTTCCAAATCATGCTGGCGATTGTCTACACGATGTACGGTGGCGGTTTCGCTTCCATTCCTGCCTACATAGGAGATTTGTTTGGAACGAAACAGCTTGGTGCGATTCATGGTTATATTCTTACAGCATGGGCGGCGGCAGGGTTGGCTGGCCCGATGTTTGCAGCATGGATGTTTGATAAAACGCAAAGCTATGCAGCGAGCCTTACCTATTTCGCAGGGCTGTTTGTCGTTGCACTTGTCGTATCAATCGTGATCCGCTTTGACATACGCAAGTTGCGTAAACAAATCGAGCAAAAGAAGCTTGCATCTTGATTTCTTTTTTAATCGAGCTCCGTATGGTAAAATACCAATCATTATGAGCCTCTGGGAGTAGGGGGAAATTATGAATAAATACGAAGCTGAGTTTAGTAATCTGGTCCGTTCCTTTCGGAAGAAGCATATGGGAAAAGGACCAAGCAGAATTACCACGACATTTTGCAAAAATTGGGCAATTTGTGAAATGGAGGGGAATCTTTCGCCGGTAGAGAAATTCATCGCTTCTGCAAACGAGGGTAAACAGGCATTGCGGGCAGCCAGGACCGAAATGGTAAAGGAAATGTACCGAAAAAACCCTCCTGTGGAAATGGAAGAATTTCTTGGCTGTAAGTTTGTTGAGGTTTTCGTCGATATTGATATCGACCGTGACTTTGGAATGTCAGTTTTTGTTTTTGATCAAGACATAGAAAAAAAGTTTTGTAATTAACTTGAAGGTATGGCACTTGGCAGCGTTCCTGCTAAAGACTAACCACCGTTTACCCGGAATTCTTTGTAATTCCAGTGTTTGCGGTGGTTTTTTCTTTACAGAAAGCTTTTATTTATGATTTAAATAGGAGTGTTTTAAATGGGAAAAACGAAGCATCCAGGACCTCAGAAAAAAGCGGCTATGCCAGCTCCGGAACATTGGGTCAGTCCAATTCCTTTCGGGCTTGGCAAGGTAAAGCCGAAACATATACGTGATACTGTTAAAACACTATGGGAGAACCGCGACAATTTCGGGTATGCCACCAATATCCTGACAAAGGGTGTGTGTGACGGCTGTGCACTCGGAGTGTCGGGGCTTCAGGATCAGACATTGACAGGCCCTCACATTTGCACGACTAGATTGAACGTTCTCCGCTTGAATACAGTCGGAGCAATTAAACCTGAAATCCTTCATGCCGATATTGATGAACTAAGGAAATACAGCAGTTCGGAGCTCCGCAAGCTCGGCAGGATTCCTTATCCGATGATTCGGAGGAAAGGTGAGCGTAGGTTCTCACGGATAACCTGGGACGATGCGATGAATATGATTGCTGGGAAGATGAAGAAGCTGGATCCGAAACAATTTGCGTTTTACATGACCGCGCGCGGAATTACGAATGAAACCTATTATGTCGCGGGGAAGGTATCTCGTTTCCTCGGCACGAACAATATCGACAATGCCAGCCGGATTTGCCATTCCCCTTCAAAGACGGCAATGAAGCGTTCTATTGGTGTCGGAGCTTCGACCGCCAACTACCTTGACTGGATTGGTACGGATGTACTTCTGTTCTGGGGAAGCGTTGCGTCCAACAGTTCGCCAGTTTCCTCAAAATACATGCTCGAAGCAAAGAAAAAAGGCACAAAAATAATCGTCGTTAATCCATATCGGGAACCGGCCATGGATAAATACTGGATCCCTTCGAACATAGAATCTGCTTTGTTCGGAACAAAGCTTGCCGATGATTTTTACCAAGTGAATATCGGGGGCGACATCGCCTTTATGCATGGAATTATGAAGCATTGGTTTGAAATGGAGGAAATCAGGCAAGGTTCGGCAATTAACCACGAATTCGTCAAAGAGCACGTAAATGGCTACTCCGAGTTAGTGGCACATGTCCAGCAACAATCATGGGAAGAAATTGAAAAGTCTTCGGGAGTTACAAAGGAGCGGATCGTTGAATTGGCCGTGTTGCTTGCGAATAGCAAAAACGCTGTTTATGCATGGGCTATGGGTTTAACGATGCATTCCTTTGCCACGGATAATATCTCCCAGGTAGTCAACCTTGCTTTATTGCGTGGGCATCTAGGTAGAAAACATACGGGTTTAATGCCTTTCCGGGGCCATTCTTCTGTACAAGGCTCGGGAGAAATGGGTGCAGACCCCTTTGTGTTGCCAGGGGGAGATTTCTATGGTGAAAATATAGAACGGATTGAAAAACTGTGGGGATTCAAGCTGCCTGAATGGCAAGGAGATATAGTTGGTGTCACCCTGGAAAATATAGTTCTCCCAGAAAATCATGAGCGGAAAATTAAACTTTACTATATGTCAGGCGGCAATTTCCTGGAGACGATGCCGGATCCCGAGTTTGTGGAAAAAGCACTGTCCGAACTTGAAGTTCGTGTCCACCAAGATATCATCCTCAACACGTCTACCCTGCTCGATGCCAAGGAGGCTGTCATAGTCCTTCCGGCGAAGACACGTTACGAGCAGGAAGGCGGAGGTACATCCACTTCAACTGAACGTATGGTTTATTTCAGCCCGGAAATTCCGGGAAACAAGAATCAGATCGAGGAAGCGCGTGAAGAATGGAAAATTTACCTCGATCTTGCTAAGCGAGTGAAACCGGAAACTGCAGATGCAGTCGATTTCAAAAACGCCCAGGAAATCCGCAACGAAATTGCGTTAGCCAACCCTAACTATGACGGTATCCAGCACTTAAAAAATGCAGGCGATGTATTTCAGTGGGGCGGCGCCTGGTTGTGCGAGGATGGTATTTGCCCTACCCCGGATGGACGAGGAAATCTCATTCCTGTTGATATCCCTGACATCGGTAGTAAAAAGGAAGGCCAATTCGTTGTTACATCCCGACGTGGCAAGCAGTTCAACTCCATGGTTTATAATGAAGTGGATCCATTGACGGGCGCTGGCCGCTATGATGTATTAATGAACGCTGAAGATGCCCGGGAACTGAGCATAGCTGAAGGTGAAGGAGTCGTTCTTTACAATGGATTCGGTGTTTTCCAGGGAAGGGCAAAGTTTGTTGAGATCTCGCGCGGCAATGTTCAAGTTCACTTCCCGGAAGGCAACTTCCTCTTGCCACGCGGCCGTTATGAAAAATATGCCGGCATACCGGATTACAATATCATTGTCACCCTTGAAAAGGCAGACCGCTTTAACGCGAGGAAAGACGTTCAATATGTAGAAAAACGCATTGAAGAAGACGAAATAGACGCGCCAGCATAAACAGTTTAAAAAATAGCGGTTCCCTAAAATTCACCTTTGGTAACAAAGTGGAGCTGGGGCGAGAAACACACGGCCCAAATCCCCATCTTTTTACTAAAATACAAAAGGTACAACTAGAAAACCGCCTAGTGGTACCTTTTTGTGTTGAAAACTTCGGATTGTCTTCTACTAAGCTCGGTCTCCGTGCTCCACTTTGTTAAATATCCTGAATCGTATTTTCCAGGAATTCACCCATACGCTTAACAGCCGGCTCTGAAAAATCAAATCTGACTCCAGTTTCTTCAAAAACGGATGCAATGGATAGATTGTAGTCCGCACTTGCCCCTTTTTTATAGGATTCGACAGCTTGATCTGGATTTTTCTGATAGTTTTCAAGTAATTGAAGAGCCCCCAGCATAGCGATGGCGTATTCAATAGTATAAAAAGGATAATGGAAATAGTGAATGGTGTCTGCCCAGCTCATCCCAATTTCCTCCTCAAACCCAGAAGTATCCACAGGGTTTAAGCCATAACGTTTTGAGATTTCAAAGTACTTCTCATCACGCTCTTTGGCAGTGTGCGCAGGATTCGTATACATCCAATGCTGGAATATATCTCCGGTTAATGGTTTTAATAACATTGAAAATGCCCATCTTAGCTCTTCACGCTGTGCGCTCTTAAATTCCTCTTTTTCTGGGTAAAAATGATCTAACTTATCCAATAAGAGTAATTCCATCCCAAAAGAATACAGTTCAGCAACTTCCGCTCGTAGTTGATATTCTTCAAAAGGCCCGTGTTCTGAAAACCCTAGATACCCATTCACCGCATGGCCCATTTCATGAATCAATCCGCTTAGTGAATCAAAGGATGGACTGAAATTCGCGAAGACAAAGGTATCACCGGAAACAGGTAAGAATGTACAGAAAGCACCTGGCCCTTTTCCTTTCCGATCTCCAAGATCTAGTAACCCATGCTTCCTCATGTATTCGAAACGCTCTCCAAAATAGGGGTCGGCCTTCCCTAACATTTCGGAAACGCCATCCAAAAGAGTCGATACTTCGGAGTATGGTGGGTTTTTCAATAATTTAGCGGTATTATCCCAAGGGCGATACGTATCAACATCAAGTTTGGTCTTAAAGACATCTGCTAACCTATTCCAAGCTGGGACAATATGCTTTTCTACATTATCATGAAAGTCATAACAATCTTGAACAGTATACTCGCGATTTTTGACCACAAACATATAATCACGATAATTTTCAAATCCTGCATTCAAGGCAATTTGATGGCGCAGTTGAACAAGTTCATCCATAATGGCATCTATATCGGGCTTAATCCCTCGATGGGCTGACATCATGGCGTGATAAGCCTTTTCTCGTACCCCTCTGTCAAGCAGATCGAGCTTGGATTGGATGGTCGGATAAGGCTTTTCCTCTCCTTCCCATTCAACTGTTAATCCTCCCATAATTTCACTATACTTCGTACAGAGCTCTTGTTCTTTTACCATTAAGGAAATGTTTTCTTCTCTGAACAATTTTACTTTGGATTCGCGAAAGCGTCGCATTAAGCCGTAACGGTTTTCATCTAATTGAAAAAAGTAAGGAGATTCACAGCATTTCTCATTCATTTTTGCTTCATATTTCATTAAGATTGGCTGGATGACTTGCTGATCATGAAGATAAGTTGACTTGATATCCGCATCTTCTGTGTTTCGGTAAAAATCAACTTGGTGGCCTGTCATCGCCTCCGTGATTTTCATTATTAAATCCTTTTCATCTTTTAACCACTTTTCCAGGTCAGAAATGGATTCAATCGGAACCTCAAGCAAACTTCGAAATTGAGCTTCGACCCCTTCTGCATCTTGTAAATTAATTAATTCTTTATAATATTTATGTCCTATATCTTGTGTCATGGATAACTCTCCTTCCCCCTTGAATTATTTTGATTATCCCAATATTCATATTGTAAATTTCTTAAATTAAAACTAGCTTTTTCAAAAATATCAACATCGGATGTTTTCATGGAAGATGATAGAATCTGTTTTTCAACGAGATAAAGTTTTAGAAAACGAGTGTAGACACACCTACACCCTATGAGTTGACCCTAATATTAACGAAGTCAAAGTTGTTGTGAAAAAAACTTTTAAAAAGGCAACCACCCCGGTTGTAAGTGGGGCGTTGCCATATTGCGTTTCTTGTAATGGATTTACAAAGCTGTGATTATAAACAGTTCCTCCGAGACCGCACCCAAGAAGCTAGCTGCATAGTAAGATTATGGCGTAAACAGTTTCCATTTCCCTTCGGATACAACTTCGACCTCTCCATAGATTACTTTCATGGCAGTTTGATCATCAATTGCGTACGCCGGCCCCTGCATCCCGGTGGCCCATTTCTCTGCATTAGCCATCGTGTTATACGGCAGCATCTCGTGATCCAGATGCGGGAACATTGCAAAATCGACCAGACCAAGCGTTTCATCACCACCATTGGGTGGAGTCCAGCCCACGAAAAATTCCCCGATGCTAGGTGCCATCACCATGCTCCCAGCACTCATTCCCACATAAACTGCGTTCAGCGACGGCAAGAGGTCTGCCAGCCCGGATTGCCGCATCCAGTGGCATAGGTAAAGGGCGTCACCTCCCGATACCAGCAGGACGTCTGTCTCCCGGACCAGCGGCACCCAGCGGGCTTCATCGATGCTTGGCAGCGCTGTGAGCTCTAGCACGCCGACGGACTTCCAACCCAGATTTACCATGGGACTCTGTTCTTTCCCGCTGATGAACTCCCAGGTTTTAACGCCTGGGCCGACCCAAGGATGTCCGTACATCGCGGTGGGGATGCACAGTGCGCTAGACTCGGCGATCGGTTTGCCCAGCATGTCAACCAGTGCGTCGTGTATGCTTTTGTTAGTGACACCTCCGGATGTAAGCAGTAGTTTCATAACTCAACTCCTCGTCTTTGTATAAGTTTGACGTTCTCAGACTTCCCAATGCGGTTGCGGGTGTCTATTGGGACAGCTTATGCTGGTATAGCTAAACTGACCCATATTGTTGTCGATCAAATTAGAACCTTTATCTTTATGGCTATGTAGTTACATGCTGTAGTTAAATGTTAAAATCAGGGTGTAGGAGAGTCAAGATAGAAGTCTAAATATTTTGTAATTTTTATAGGGGAAAATAAGACTATTACGTTATCCTTCCTGCTCTTGATATTCGGAACTACATTGTTATGGGTTTTTAAAATAGCAAATATGCATGTTAGGCAATTTTGAAAGAAGGCAACTACCCCTTAAGGCGCTGCCTTTTTTGTGTTTTTAACCAATCGGATTTTTGCGGGAAATCAAATGTTTTAAAAGTGATGAAATAAAAATGAAACCAATGAAACGCTTCCGATGTCTAAAAGGTGAAGAGAAAGGAGGTTCCATATTGGAAAGCAAAGAAGTGCATTCAATTTACCGAAACAACATTGATTGCCTGGATACAGCAAAACTGTTCAAGCAGTTAATGGGTCTCTATACCGAGAAGGTCTACCTACTTGCTTATTCTTTTGTTAAGGATAGAGGGCTGGCCGAGGATATTTCGCAGGAAGTTTTCCTGAAAGTTTATAAGTATTTGGATCGGTATAGGGGAGAGGCGGAGCTTGGTACATGGATATACCGAATCACTGTTAATACGTCCAAAGACTTTTTAAAGAAGAAAAGCTTGAAGCAGCTGTTATTACAGAACAGCTTTTTTGAAGGTTTGAAAAGAACAGAGAGCACGAAAACCTCGTTCTTTAAGGCTGACCAAAATGAACAACTCTTACAAACTGTTTTAACGTTGCCGGTGAAGTATCGTGAAGTAATCGTCCTCTTTTATTTTTATGATGTAACAATCCATGAGCTTGCCGAGACGCTTGATTTGAATACAAATACTGTGAAAACTAGGCTTTCCAGAGGCCGGGATACGCTGAAACGGAAATTAAAAGCTAAGGGAGGGGTTGAATTTTATGGAGAAAGAGTTGAAAAAGGTCTATGAGCATTACCGGAAACATTACATCAATGACCAAATAACAACAAGGATTCAAAATAAAGTTCATCAAGAAATGGAAAATAATAATATGAGCCAGTTTAAGAAGCAGCGCCCCGGTTTTGTAAAAAAAGTATTCTATACCGCTGCTTTTTGTGTAGTGGTAATGGGTTTATTTATTGGTTCCGCATTCTTTTCACCAGCGATGGCGGAAGTAGCTTCTAAAATTCCGTTTTTAAGCAAAATTTTTGAGCAAAAACCGATTAGTGAATTGGTGCGGGAAAGCCTGATGGATAAAGGCTATAAAGTCAGCGGGGTAGGATATAGTGTCCAAGGGAAGATTTTTCATGTAACGGTAGAAGGGCCAGAGGACTATTATAACCAAGTAAATAAAGAAATTAAAGAAATCACCGAAGAAGTCATTGCTTCGAAGGGATATGATGATTTTAAGGTTGAAGTAGGCCAGGAGCGGAGAATTGAACATAAGGATGATCCCCGTAATCGGGATGTTGAGCTCGTGTTGGATATAGTAAATGAGATTGTCCCGAAATTACAGCAACAAGGCTATAAAATCCATACCTATGGTTCTGGCTATACGGGTCCGGATGCAAAAATGATTAGTGTCCATCTTGATATTGAGGATACGGAAAAACGATCTGATGACATCGAGCAAGCGATCCTTGAAGGCATTCAAAAACTGGATATTAAAAAAGAAGTAAAGGTCAAATTCTATAAATTCAATGTTCTAAAAAGAGAAATCGAGACTAAGTGGGCCAGTAAGGTACTGCCAGTTATTGGGGAAGGCCTGCTGGGCAAAAAAGAGTACAAAACAAAAGGCTTCGGTTACTCCTATAAGAAGGGCATTATGAACATTTATATTACGACCAAAATAGATAAGTCCGACAGCGAAGCGCCTGAACTAGCCAACAAAATTGAAACTGAGATTCACCAATTCCTTCAATCGGATGACCTTAAGGATATCGTTGCCGACACCCCTTATAAAATTGTCGTAAGGGATAAAGAAGGAAAAGATATAAATTAAAGCAAGGCGGTTAACTGATTTACAAAGCAAAATGGCGCTATCCCCTCAGCATGGATAGCGCTTATTTTAATTTTACGGTAGATTGTTTTAAAAAATGTTTATAATTATGAAGGAAAGTCCTTAGGCCAACAGGTTAGCCGAAGAAGGAATTTCCACATTTTGCTTGAATATATCTGTGTAAAGACTAAGATGAAAGGCTATTTAAGCTATTGGTTTCAAACATACTGGCTGGAGATTTTTCTAATTTGAGGGTTCAGGCAAGGCTTTGATTCAAAAAGAAATGTTATTAGGAGGAAGGTATGGGCATTCCAGTTGCGGACAGACTGCGATGGGCAGTGGAACAGCTGGCGGTTGGCCCATCCGATCGGCTTCTTGAAATCGGTTGTGGGAACGGAGCAGCGGTTTCTTTGATTTGCAGCAGCTTGGAGGATGGAACCATTTTGGCCATTGATCAATCGGAAAAGAGGATACTTTCTGCGATGAAAAGGAACACTTCGTATATTTCGGAGGGGAAGGCGAGTTTTCTTGCCTCAGCGTTTGGCGAGGCCGATTTGGGCCAATATATTTTCGATAAAATCTTTGCGGTGAATGTAAATTTGTTCTGGATGGAAGCTGCGCGTGAGCTCGAAATCATAAAAGAGCGATTGTTGCCGGGCGGTACAGTATATTTGTTCAATCAACCGCCCAATTCGAACAAGGTTCGGGATATTACGGAAAGAACCACCTGCAATTTACAGAATGCCGGTTTTGCGGTCAGATCAGTCATAATAGGGGATCAGAAACCGGTGCCTGTCCTATGTGTAATTGGGAATCACAATGGTTAGAACAAAGGTTTGAAATGTCCCTCTCCCAGGACCAAATATAGGACTGTTTATAGTTGTTGCTCCCTTGTGGCGGTACTGTCCTTTTCACTAAACTTATAGTGAAAAACAGTAAAACAAAGGAGTGGTTATTGTGAAGGAGAACATTCAACGGAATTTCGCAAGTACGATAGGAGGAATCTTTTTCATTCTGTCCGCGGTGGTTCAGATCGTGGCTTTATTCGGTCCCCCTTTAGCTGGAGATATTAAATTCCTGGACTGGGTTCTTGAAAGGCCGGGTTATACACTGTTTTTTACATTCGTTGTGTTGGCATTTACACTTTTTAATGTACCGGCACTGATAGGTGCAACCCACCGGGTGATCGGGCGCGGAAAGTGGCTTGCATACATCGGATCCACTTTGGCATTGATTGGAAACTTTTTCTTCATTATACTGGTAACAGAAGCTCTCTCTTACCGGGGGATGGCGACCCTTGATCGCGAACCAATGGTTGAGCTTATGCAATGGACCTTCGATGCACCAATCTACTTTGTACCACATCTCCTCTACCTTTTGATGTTCTATCTTGGAATGATCATCCTCACAATTGGGCTCTACAAAGCAAGACTGGCTTCCTTTTGGCTAGTTGCCGCAGCTATATTCCAAATCGTGGCCGGCATTCTCGAGTTGGGTGCAGCCCAGGAATACGTACAGGCAATCGTCATTCTGGCTGTCTTTGGCGGAATTGGCCACACATTGATAAAGAATCCTCAAAAAGAGAATGTTTCAGCAGAAAGTACAATAAATAATGCGCAATAAATCCCTAGGAACCGCCTTAATCGAATCCTTTTAGTATGGGGGTGCTGCCGTGCAAGTGAACTTGCTTAAAGTATGTAGAATACTTGCTGTCCCTATAATCGCTGCTGCGGCAGCACTCTATATCCTGAATTTCCCTATTGTCTATTCGGAACTTCAACAAATTTGTGATACATGTTCAATGACGATTAGAATGAAAGAGGATTTGTCCTCACTGGGATGGACCTCAAACGGGTATGGACTGTATCTGCTTATGCTGTCTATGTTTTTTTCCATAGGCAGTGTTTTTCTTGGGGGATTGATATTCTTAAAACGCCCCAATGATCCGATGGCCCTTCTTGTGGCCGTCACTCTTGCTGTTTTCGGCCTGGTGTTGACAATCACAGATAGTTTTTATGAAGCTTACCCGGCATTTACCATTCTTGGCAGATTAACAAGTTTTTTTGCAACAGCTCTTTTTGGTGCTATGATTTGTTATTTTCCCGATTTCAAAACTACGCCAAAATGGAGTTACTTTCTTGTCATCCCTTTATTTCTTCTTGAGCTGCTGCGTAATTTTCTTCCTTTTCCTATAGAGGATTTGTTCTGGCAGGATTGGCTGTATCATGTTGAATGGGTATTGCTACTCGCCATGGGAGGCACACAAATCTATAGGTATCGGAAGCTTACCACCCCCCTTCAAAGAGAACAAATTAAACTTCCAGTTATCGCTTTCTTGCTTGCCGTCGTATTAATTATCATATCTGTGCAATTTCCCACCAGCCTCTTATGGGGCAATCTCGTTGGTGAGACTTTGTACTTTGCTGCGCTATCTTTAATTCCTCTTTCATTCTTTTTAGCAATTATTCGTTATCGACTTTGGTTCATTAAGCCACTTATAAACAGGACAATTCTCTATGTGTCGCTTTCAATGGTTTTACTTGGGATTTATGGAGGAGTGGTTTTTGTTCTTAGTTCTGCCCTCCATGTTAGGGGGTCTTCTTTTATATCGCTGATTGGGGCTGTCGCCGTTGCAGTTTTGGTCCAGCCTTTGCATCACAGGCTGCACTGGTTTATTAATAAGCTTATGTATGGAGACCGCCATGACCCCTATGCTGCACTTGTTAAGCTCGGCAACCGTCTGGAGGAGACTTCATCACCTGAGCTTGTTTTGAATGCAATTGTTCATTCGGTGAGGGATGCACTCAGGCTGCCATACGTATCGTTGGTTTGGCCAAATGGGCAAATTGCCGCGGAATCCGGGGTACCCCTGCTTCAATTAAAGGTTGTTGAGGTGGTATACAAGGGGGAACGGGTTGCCGACCTGGTCTATGAGCCTTCCGAAAGAGAGGATGATTTGCCAAAGGAGGACCGTAATATATTGAAGCAACTCGCTCGCCAGGGAGGGGCGGCAATTCATGCAATCCGTCTAACCCAGGAATTGCAGCAATTCAGGCAAACTCTTGTCACGACGCGTGAAGATGAGAGGCGCAGGCTCAGGAGGGATCTCCATGATGGGCTGGGGCCTGAGATTGCTGCCTTTTCCTTTAAAATTGCGACAGCAAGGCATCTTTTAAGGAAAGACCCCAATGAGGCGGACTTGATTTTAAAAGCCTTGCAGGGTGACATTCGAAACGCAGTCGATTTAGTTCGGAGTCTGGTCCATAATTTAAGGCCGCCGGTACTTGATGAGTATGGACTCGGTGGTGCAATAGCAGAAATTGTAAGGGCATATGAAAACAGGGATCTCGTTATAAAATGTGATATCCCTTTTCCCCTTCAAGATTTGGATGCCGCAGTTGAAGTAGCAGCATACAGGCTTATTCAGGAAGGTTTTGCAAATGTTGCCCGGCATTCACATGCTTCCGAAGTTCATCTCCTATTATCTTTACAGAATGAACGACTGATTGTGACTATTGAAGATAATGGGATAGGAATGCCGTCAATAAGGCGACCGGGGGTTGGGCTCACATCTATGAGGGAGCGGGTCGAAGAACTTGGAGGGGCTTTTTCAATTGCAGGGGGAGCGGAAGGCGGAACAGTCATTCGGGCAGAATTGCCAAATCGGAACGGGGGAGAGGAAAATGCGGCAATTGCGGGTATTGCTGGCCGATGATCATCCAACATTCAGGGGAGGGCTTTTGTCTCTGCTAAAAACAGATCCTGATATAATCGTAGTTGGCGAGGTAGGTTCTGGAGATGAAGTCATTCAAATGGCGGATGAGTTGAAACCTGACTTGATCATCATGGATATCAAAATGCCAAACTGCAACGGAGTCGAAGCTACCAGGCGAATATTGGAGAATAACCCTCAGGTTCGGATTCTAATGATGACAATGTTTGAGGATGACCAAACCGTAGCAGCCGCAATGCGGGCAGGTGCAAAAGGCTATATTTTGAAAGGGGCTCTCCCGGACGAAATTATGCGGGCAATCAGGGTGGCAGCGGATGGCGGAGCCATTTTCAGCCCGGATATTGCTATTCGTTTTATAGACTATTTTGACCAAATTCGGCCTGGAGTCCAGGAGGGAGGACTTTCGAATCTAACACCCCGGGAACTGGAAATTCTCAGTTTGATTGCAAATGGCAGCCGGAATGGAGAAATAGCCGAGAAATTATATTTAAGCCCAAGTACCGTACGCAATCATATTACGAATATCTTAAGCAAACTCCAGGTGGCGAACCGGGCAGAGGCAATCCGCAAGGCGAAAGATGCAGGTTTGGGTGATCATTAATTAAAAAGGATAGCTCCAACTGTACAGTAATTATTGATTGATAAATAATCGGGAACACCTAAACCCTATTTCAAAAATCATAACTCAAGGCATACGCAGGTTCCCCAATTTCCAGGCTCGTCTCTTGACTTAAGTCAATGCATGTAAATATCCCCCTAGTTATAATGTAATCATTACATATACTTAGGGGGTTTTTTTATGGTTATTTGAAGATAGGTTATCGATCAGCGAAGGTCTTGGTGGATTCTTTTCTTAATTCTGCTTAGTGACTCAGGAGTAATGCCGAGATAACTGGCCAATTGATGTTGGGGTACCCGATCGATGAGAGATGGACGTTTCATTTGCAGCGTCTTGAAGCGTTCTTCAGGCGAAGAAGCGATAAAAGTGGCGAATTCCTCTTGGACCTGACTAAAGTTCTCCTCTATCATCCTGCGAGTCATCCTCTCCAATTGAGGGTGTTTGTCGTACATGTCTTTTTCCATATCTAGGTCGCCAACGACCATTACGGAGTCTTCAATGCATGTGTAAGTGTAATCGGACGACTTGTCTGGTTTGTGATGATTGAAAATGGCGATGGCTTGCTCTTCGGTGTAGAAATTGGATGTGACCTCTCTCCCCTCCTCATCGATAGAATACTGCCTTACGCAACCTTTCAAGATGAAATAACATTTTGTAGGGGCATCTCCTTGTTTAAAAAGAACGGTTCCCTTTTTAAATTCTTCTACACGAATCTCGTCCACTATGGCTTGCTGATCTTCCTTGTTAAGGGAAGTCCATCTTGACATATACTTGTATAAAATATCTTTCATTACCACGTTCCTTCATCTCCTTCCCTTCCGTTCTGCTCATATTCATTATCTAACGTTAGGGAGACTTTTGTATAGGACCGTTGCAGTGGATAAAAAAAATTTAAGTTACTTGTGATGATATTTTCTATATAGAACGCACTAAAGAATAGGAGGGGAAACCCATGAGAGCCATGGTCCAAATGTCGTATGGCCCACCGGAAGTGATTGTCGCGCAAGAAATCGCCAAACCTTCGCCTGGAAACAAGGAAATACTCATACGTATCCACGCTGCCACAGTAGGGCCGTCGGACTGCGCTTTTCGCAAGGGCGATCCGCTTATGATTAAATTGATATACGGACTGTCCAGACCGAAATTTGCAATTGGAGGATGCGAATTAGCCGGGGAGATCGAAGCGGTCGGCAAAGAAGTAAAACATTTTAAAGCGGGGGATCGTGTTTTGGGGATGAGCGTCAAAAACTTCGGTGCTTATGCCGAATATAAGTGTCTTTCCGAAGAGAGCCCACTTGCAGTTATACCGGACAACATCGCCTTTGAAGAAGCAGTAGGCGTCTGTGACGGGGGTGCCACCGCATTGACGTTTCTAAGAGATAAGGCAAAGTTGCGGAAGGGACAGAAAGTGCTGATAAATGGAGCCTCGGGGGCTGTCGGCATCTACGCTGTGCAATTAGCCAAATACTATGGCGCTGAAGTAACCGGTGTTTGCTCTGCCGGCAACGAAGGTCTGGTAAGAAAAGCAGGGGCAGATTTTATTATTGATTATACCCAGGAGGATTTCACGAAGGCGGACAAAGCCTATGATGTCGTATTTGATGCTGTAGGCAAACGATCCTTCTCGGCATGCAAGGGTGTACTTACGACCAAGGGAATTTATTTAACTACCGTACCCAAGCTCTCTATCATTACACAGATGATGTGGACTTCCCTGTTTAAAGGCAAACGGGCTATTTTTGCAACAGCCGGCCTAATGCAAAACAAAGCGAATTTGGCGTTTCTTATGGAACTCGTAAAAAATGGAACGCTGAATGCCATGATCGATCGGCGATATCCTCTGGAACTCCTGCCGGATGCCCACAAATATGTTGAGACCGAGCGTAAAAAAGGTAACGTGATTATTAATTTCTAAAGTCAGGCGTGACCGTTTCGCTCAGTAACTGTTACTTATGATACGGTTCCCCGTAATTTATCCTACAACTGTTATCAAATGTTCGGTCGGATCAGTGGACAGTTGTCCGATGCCAAATAGAAGTTAGTTGATCTACTTAAGGGACAAGAAACTAACTCCGACAGATATCGCATAGCTCACCTCGTTTGAAAAGTTGGATTGTGAATTGTTGCTCATGTTAGTTATACGTATCATGCAAAATTAGTTTTAAAATAAACAGAGGCCATAATGGTTTCTGTTTCTTTTTTTGGCCGCAGGAGTTTAACTGCATGTTATGCTTTTTAAAAATAATAATAAATTTTTGAAACTTTTCATGAGCATAGATTCCACTAATTAGTAAAGGGGGTCAAAAAGTTGGAGAATGAACACCACCGGCTTGTTAAAAAGGCAATCAAAGGCAATAAGAGAGCCTTTGAAAAGTTGCTTCAACAGCATTATGAGCAAATTTACCGAACTGCCTATCTTTATGTACATAACGAAGAAGATGCGCTGGACGTTGTACAGGAGGCAGCCTATCAAGCGTTAACTTCTATCCATTCGTTAAAGAATCCGGAGTATTTCATGACCTGGCTCACCAGGATTGTTATACGCTGCTCGGGGCAGTTGCTAAAAAGAAAAAGCAATGTTGTACCGCTAAGCGACGAAATAGTAACAAATCTGCCGGACCAGGGAAATCCAAACATCGACGAATCACTGCAGCTGCTTACTGCAATTCAGCAGCTGAAAGAGAATTACCGTACTGTGATTATCTTATTTTATTATTACGATTACTCAATAAAGATGATTAGCAGTTTCATGGAAATTCCCGAGGGTTCCGTAAAAACTTACTTAAGTAGAGCCAAAGTGGAGTTGAAAAAGTCATATAAAAATGAGGAGGGCAAATGCCATGGATAGCAGGGAATTCAAAACAACAATAGAGCAAATACCTGTACCGAAAGAAAAAGTATTTAGCGCCATTTCAAAAGGGATAAACAAGGAAGAGAACAAGGGAAAGGCAAAGAAAAAGAAGGTTCTTGTAGGTGCGGCGACTGCTGCTGCTCTTCTTGGAATCACCGTTTCCTCGGGATTTGTTAACCCCACAATGAATAAAGTTTTAGCGAATACCCCTTTAATAGGCGGTATTTTTCAAGAATTCAATGATTCGACAGGTGTGCAATTGGCTCACCAAGATGCAGTTACAGAATTAAACCAATCACTCACAGAAAATGGGGTGACTGTAAAACTGACAAGCGCCTACTTTGATGGCAGTGTCGTATCCGTTACCGGATTTGTCGATGAAGATGTTGAAAAGGGTGGTAACGAAAACGGGGAAGTAAGCTTTGATCTGAACTTCGAACACTATAAAGGGGATTCAGACCCTTGGCTGCGAGGAAAATCAAATAACATTAAAAAAGTCGAAAATGGCTATAATTTTCAATGGAAAATGGACTATCCATATAAAACATTTAAGGAGAATTCTACTCTTCCTATAACCATTCATAATATCAACGGTATTAAAGGCGAATGGAAATTTGATATTCCAATCCAACAAGAAAAAAATCTTACGTTTGTTATTAATCAGGAACAAGGATACCCGAAAGATGGGGTCAAAATCCATATAAAAGAGATTCTTACCGCAAAAGCGTCATCCTCGCTAACTTACGAAACGGTGCAGAAATACAAAGGTGATTATATATATTTAAAAGCAGTTGATAATAAAGGAAAAGTATATACGTTGGGAAATGAAACGACGCTTGAAGAATCGAAACATGAGGATGGATATCATAGTACCCAGAGAAGGGAAATGCCCAAGCTCGATTCAGGTATCACTTCACTTACCTTTTATCCAACGTTATCCGCGGCAGATCCGAAGGTACAACAGCTCTTGGACAGTAAAACATTTACAATGAAAAGTACACGGTTCAATGTAGGTTTGCAAGTAAATAATGTTACTCAAAAAGACGGGAAATTGGTATTAGATTATCAGCTAACAGGGCTTCCGGAGAATATGATTAAAGGCAAACTTGAGACAATTAACCACAATTTGCAGTATTTTATCTGGTTAGTTGATAAGGATTATTTAACCAGGATTGACCCTGAAAATCCATGGCCACCTAAAAACCACGGTATTCCATTTAATAAAGTAAAAATGATAGATAAGGCAACAGCACACTTCCAATCCACTTTTGACTTAAATGGAGAAGAAAGGATTGAGAATTTTAAGCTGGAAAATACCATGATGCTAGTTGATTTTTCAAGCCTTGTCCCAGCTAAAGATTTAAAACCATTTACTGTTGAAATTCCAGTGGAAAATGAATAATCCCACCAGCATCTCATGTGTTACCACATAAGGCATAGCCGCTTCCCATTTTTGAGGGAGCGGTTTTTGCGTTTTCCATTCTGAAAGGCCTATTCCTTTCAAACTATTGAAATCTGTTTCCGTACCGTATAGCTAATAATCGGAGAATACTATTATTTAAGTAAATTTACTAATTTGATTTTAAACGAAAAGTCTTGTACACCTATAGTGAACGATTATTAAAATACATCCACCTTTTTTAGGTGTCCTGCCTCGTAGGGGAAAACTACATTGAAAGAGGAATAGCATATGAATGCATCAACAGAAAAGGCTATCGAACTTGATCATATCCATTATTCAGTCGAGCCGGTTAAGATTATAAAAGATATTACTGGTTCCATTTCAAAAGGGAAAATTACGGCGCTAGTCGGCCCTTCTGGCGCGGGTAAAACAACATTATTCCGCCTGATTAATGGATTGATTTCACCAACCAAGGGGGAAATCCGTATATATGGGAAAAATATTGATGAGTACGAGCCGACTGAACTTAGAAGAAATGTCGGCCTTGCACTTCAAGATGCAACGATGCTCAGCGGCACTATTTATAAAAACCTGGAATTGCCGCGAATACTGAAAAAGGAAACACTTTCGGAGGATGAAGCTGCTGAACTTATCACATCCGTAGGTTTGGAAAAAGATTTATTGAAAAGGGACGTAAAAGATCTTTCCGGCGGCCAGAGGCAAAAGGTATCCATAGCGAGGACCCTCGTCAACCGGCCAAACATTTTATTGCTCGATGAAATCACCTCCTCCCTTGACCGTGTATCAAAGCAAGATATCGAGGAGCTCATCGTTCGAATCAACAAAGAATTTCACGTAACCATTATGTGGATTACTCATAATTTGGAGCAGGCCATCCAAATCGGGGATGAGGCATGGGTGATGATGGACGGGGAGCTTTTGGAATCTGGTGATAGCAGTTTACTTCTCCAGCCGAAAACTGACCTCGTAAAACAGTTTGTCAAGGGGGACATCAAATGAGCTACCTGGCATTATCCTTGAGCCTTGTCTTCGTTCTCATCCCACTCTTATTGTCGAAGGCATTAAAACTTGAACTTGAAAAAGATATATTGATTGCGACTATACGTTCAATTATTCAACTGCTTATTGTCGGATATATTCTGACGTTTGTATTTGAGTCGGACCATATAATCTATACGGTACTCATGGTTGCGCTCATGATTGGAGCCGCAACTCAAAATGCCAGAAAAAAGGGGGCATCCATTCAAGGGATTACTTGGAAGCTCATCCTCACTTTTGTTTTTGTCGAGCTGCTCACGCAAGGTATTCTGCTAGGATTAAATATTACTCCTGCAGAGCCGCAATATATCATTCCGATAAGCGGGATGGTTGTTGGGAACTCGATGGTTCTTGCCATTTTATTCTTAAACCGTTTTACCGCGGAAATTGAGGCAAGACATGATGAAACAGAGTTGATTTTAACTCTTGGAGGTACACCGAAGCAAGCTATTCATATCCCTTTAATTACGTCCATAAAGGCAAGTTTGATTCCCACAATCGAAAGCCAGAAAACAATCGGGCTCGTCCAGCTTCCAGGTATGATGAGCGGCCAAATTATTGCCGGTGCAGACCCCGTCCAAGCGGTACAATTCCAGTTGTTGGTTCTATTTCTATTACTGGTAACTGCCGCTGTTACTAGCATCCTGCTTGGTTTTCTTTCCTATCCGACATTATTCAATAAACGGATGCAAATGCTCCGGTTTTAAAAGGCGATAAAGCATATGTCTTTTTCTCTGTTTTTTTGTAACCAATTTCATTGGTATACTGGACGATTCAGCAAAATGTATTAACTCCACAGAAAGGAGAATTAGATGTCAGGAATAAGAGACGAAATCATTTTAAGAGGGCTTAAAGAAAATAATCTTAAAAATATAGATTTAAACATTCCGAAAGAAAAAATCATCGTCTTTACTGGTCTTTCGGGTTCAGGGAAGAGCTCAGTGGTTTTCGATACATTGGCAACAGAAAGCAGAAGGCAAATGACGTTGAACTATCCTCACTATGTGAGATATCAAATGCCAAGATACGAAAGGCCCCATGCCGACCTTATGCAAAATTTAAGCCCGGTTGTAGTAGTAGAACAAAGGCCTGCAGGCGGCAATTCTCGTTCAACAGTAGGCACCTATATGGATATTGATCCATTAATCAGGCTTTTGTTCTCGAGAATAGGGAATCCGCCCATAGGTTCTGCTACCGAATTCTCGAGCCAAAGTTCCTTTGGCAGATGCCCTGAATGTGGCGGATATGGGGAAGTCATTACGCCCGATATAAATAAGCTTGTCGATTTCGATAAATCCCTTCGCGAGTATGCTGTCAGATTTAAGCCATTATCTCCTTCAGGCTGGCAAGGCCACTGGATGATGACGTGCGGATTATTTGATCCGGATAAACCCTTGAAGGACTACCCGGAAGAAACACTCCGCTTGTTCCTATATGGTCCCCGGGAAGGCGAAAGAGCCTATGCGCCGTTCCACACAAAAAATGGACCCCATAATGCCGAGTGGGATGGGTTATTGCCGAGATTTACGCGTGTCTATATAAATAGGGATATCTCAAAATTAAAACAAATATCCCAGGAAGATGTATTGGCAGTGTCTTCCCATTCACTGTGTCCGACATGCCTTGGTTCAGGGCTGAACCCAAAGGTGCTGGAATGCAAAATAAATGGGCTGAATATCGCCGAATACGATCAGCTGGAACTTCCAGAATTACTGGATGAACTAAAGAAAATAAAAGACCCTATGGGAGAGTCGATAGGTAAACAGGCAATCCCATATGTAAAACAATTAGTCGACATGGGACTGGGATATTTGAGTCTTTCAAGAAAAATGGGTACCCTTTCCGGTGGTGAAGCACAAAGGGTAAAAATCGCCCGTCACTTGGGGAGCAGTCTAAACAATATTACTTACATTTTTGACGAACCAAGTGCAGGACTACATCCGGAAGAAGTAGATATGTTAATCCAGATGCTAAAAAGGATAAAAGACCAGCATAATACCGTAATCGTAATCGAACACAATTTATCCATCATTAAAGTAGCGGATGAAATCATTGAAATGGGACCGGGAGCAGGGACAAACGGAGGAAATGTTGTCTACCAAGGAAAGATAGAAGGACTAAAAAACTCTCCAACCGCAAAAGCGTTAAATCAGAAGCCGAAAATAAACACAAGTCCAAGGGATATAAAAAGTTACTTTGCAATAAGAAGAGCAAATAACAATAACTTAAAAAATGTGAATATCGATATTCCTAAAAATGTCTTGGTTTCTGTATGCGGAGTATCCGGTTCTGGTAAAAGCTCATTGCTATTGGAAGCATTCACGCAAAAATATCCAGAATCGATAACGGTAGGGCAGGGTGGCATCGGAATCTCCAGCCGTTCAACCATGGCTACATATATGGGAATCATGGATGATATTCGCGCAATATTTTCAAAAGCAACAGGACAACCGCCAGGATTATTCAGTTTTAACTCTTTAGGGGCATGCCCTGTCTGCAAAGGAAAAGGAGTTCTAACGCCGGAAGTAGCATTTGCGGATCCAGTGACAATTCCTTGTGAAGCATGTGGAGGTACGAGATACTCAGACGAAGCACTGTCCTATCGATATCAAGATAAAAATATCGTAGAGATTTTAGATCTAACAATAGATGAATCGATTAACTATTTTAAAACGCCAAAAATCCTAAAAAGGGTGAATGTGCTAAAAGAGGTAGGGTTGGGGTATCTAACCTTGGGGCAGACGACAAGTTCCTTAAGCGGAGGAGAGATCCAGCGGCTAAAACTTGCAAGCCATTTACAAAAGGAAGGCCAAATCTACCTGTTAGACGAACCATCCTTAGGGTTGCACACAGAAGATGTTGAAAAACTCCTGGATGTATTTTATAACCTTGTAAATAGAGGTAACTCTGTCATCATAATCGAACACAATCTAGACTTTATAGCGGCTAGTGACTGGATAATAGAAATGGGCCCTGGCGGTGGAAAACAAGGCGGGCAAATTGTATTTGAAGGCACACCTGTAGAGATGCTAAGCGCAGAGACATTGACAGCGAAATGGTTAAAGGATGGAGTTAGAAAAGATCTCACTTAAGATGTGGGGTTATGTTAGAAAGTTAAAATGGAGCCGGTGTCAGTGATACACTTAATACAGGTTGAAGGTGTGGCGAAAAGTAAGCAGAAACCAAAATGGTTTCTGTTTTTTTTTGCGTGACCAGGAAAGACTTATGAGGGAAAAACTCCTTTTCTCTACTCTACACATCGACAGTTTGATAAAAAGTGGCTAAGCGTGGTATAAGTGTAAAAGAGGCAGGACATCTTGCTCTATGATTTTGGGATAATGGATTGACTTCGTATCCCATACTGAAAGGAAATGAATTTGAACATGAAAGAAAATTTTTGGCGTGATTTACCACGGCCTTTTTTTATACTGGCACCAATGGAAGAAGTGACGGATGTTGTTTTCCGGCATGTAGTGAGTGAAGCAGCAAGGCCTGATGTGTTTTTCACAGAGTTTACAAACAGTGAGAGTTATTGCCACCCAGAGGGGATTCGCAGTGTGCGTGGGCGTTTGACTTTTACAGAGGATGAACAGCCAATTGTTGCTCATATTTGGGGAGACAAGCCTGAAAACTTTCGGCAAATGAGTATTGGTATGGCGGAACTGGGCTTTCGGGGTATAGATATCAATATGGGCTGTCCCGTCCCAAATGTGACACAGCACGGCAAGGGAAGCGGCCTAATCCGTCGCCCGGAAGTTGCAGCTGAATTAATACAAGCGGCAAAAGCAGGAGGATTACCCGTAAGTGTAAAGACAAGGCTTGGTTTTACGGATATAGATGAATGGAGAGCGTGGCTGACACACATATTCGAACAAGACATCGCTAATCTTTCCATTCATCTGCGTACAAGGGAGGAAATGAGCAAAGTACCTGCTCATTGGGAGCTGATCCCGGAGATTAAGAAACTTCGTGACAAGACGGCACCCGATACACTCTTGACGATCAATGGGGATATTCCTGACCGTCAAACCGGTCTTAAGCTTGCTCAACAATATGGTGTGGATGGTGTTATGATTGGGCGTGGTATTTTCCATAATCCATTTGCCTTTGAAAAGGAGCCAAAAGAACATAGCAGTGAGGAATTGCTTGATCTCTTAAGGCTGCATATGGATCTTCATGATAAGTATTCACATTTAGAGCTGCGACCGTTCACGGCTCTTCATCGCTTTTTTAAGATATATGTTAAAGGATTCCGCGGGGCAAGTGAATTAAGAAATCAATTAATGAGCACAAAGTCAACAGATGAAGTGCGCGCAATGCTCCATGAATTTTTATCAAAAGAATCTTGATGGTATGAGGTAACGAAAGAAGTCCAATTCTGGCCTCCAGGCAATTTGTCCATGTGGCGGCAAATTGCCTAGAGGCCTTTCTTTTTCATTCGGTTTACTTTCCGTGAACTGTTTTAAAGGTCAACTTCCGTTCCAATCCCGAGTTCTACTGCTTTTTTATAGACAGCAGCAGCTACTGCCAAGTCGAAGTAGGCTATCCCCACCGATTTAAAGAAGGTTATTTCCCCATCGTTCTCCCGGCCTAGGAGTTTGCCTGTAACCAGCTCGCCCAATTCACCGTGAAGCTTTGAAAAACTCCAACTTCCTTTTTTGGCCGGTATGATAAAATCACCTGCTTCTTCTTCCACTCCCTCAAGGGTATCGGCAACAATCTTTGATGCTCTTTTAATTGTTGTTTCATCAACCTCCTGCATATGGGGAAGATAGGAGCCTACTCCATTTATGTGTGTGCCGGGCTTTACTAATTCTCCTGAAAATACCGGGGTTTCAGAGCGGGTGCTGCAAATGATAATGTCCGCAACGTTGACCCCTTCATTCACATCATCAACGATTGTGATTGATCCACTAAATCCATCTTTAAATTTTTCCTTAAATGCTTCCGCCTTGGCTCTTGTTCGATTGAACAATACGATTTTTTTGATCTGGCGGACTTCCAGCACCCCGGAAAGCTGCTCCTCCGCCATTGCTCCACACCCAATTACCAGGACAGTGGATGCATCTTCCTTTGCCAAATATTTTGTGGCGATTGCACTTGCGGCGCCAGTCCTAAGCCTTGTCAAATAGGAAGCATTCAAAAGTGCCAGGTGCGAGCCGTTTTCCGTATCGGTAAGCAGAATAACTCCTTGGGTTGTCTTCATTCCCCTCGACGGATTTTCAGGAAAAATGGTTACCACCTTTACAGCCGCGGTTGCCGCTGTTTCAATGGCAGAAGGCATGTACAAAGCCGACGCCTTTTTATCAGGGAAATCGAGGACTGTCCTTGAAGGGTTCAGGATCTTTCCTTCGACATAAGCATGAAGGGCATCTTCCATATCCTTAATGGCTAGCTTCATAGGATACAGGCTTCGTATTTGGTTCTCATTCAGGATAAGCATGGGATAACTTCCTTTCTCTTGGTGATGTAAAAAGAACCGCATAAAACCGCGGTCCTCTTTTGCATTGTGATTAAGCTACTTCCGAATCAAGATGCTGATTCTTACGCTCACGGACTGCTGAAACTGCTATCAGTGAAATAACGGATGTAAGGATGATATAAAGAGCTACCGGGACATAGGAATTGTCATACGCTCTCAAAAGGGCAGTCGCAACGAGAGGAGCTGTTCCGCCTGCTAGCGCGGCGCCTATCTGGTAACCAAGTGATACACCTGTGTAACGGACATTGGATTTAAAGATTTCAGAGAACATTGTTCCGAGCACGGCAGTAATCGGCGCCCAGATAATTCCCAGACCCAGCACTGTCGCAGAAATGAGCAGGAATACAGATTCTTGGTGAATCAGCCAAAAATACGGGAATGCGTATAGCATCATTAGAATTGTGCCGCCTACATAAAGCTTCTTGCGCCCAATTTTATCAGATAAATTGCCCATGATTGGGATTAAGATGGTGGTAACGATCGTAGCGATGGTTACCGCATTCAAAGTGGCAGTCCGTGAAAAATCGAGCTGTGTTGTCGCATAGGATACGATAAATGTAGAAAAAATATAGAATGGCGCTGTCTCGACAACTTTTGCCCCGACTGCAATAAGTACTTCCTTCCAATGTGTGCGGATTGTTTCTAAAAATGGGATTTTTGCAATCTCGCCTTTTTCCTGGGCCTGCTTAAAGGATGGCGTTTCGTCAATTCCCTTCCGAATCCACAGCCCAAAAAAGACAAGAAGCGCACTCAATATGAAAGGCACCCGCCAGCCCCATGACAAAAATGCTCCTTCAGGCAAAAGCGTCATCACGGATAATGCGAGCGTGCCGAGCAGCATCCCGATTGTTACACCCATCTGCGGGACGCTTCCAAATAATCCACGCTTTTCCTTTGGCGCATATTCCACTGCCAGGAGAAGCGCACCACCCCACTCGCCCCCAAGGCCGATACCCTGAACTAAACGAAGAGTAACTAACAATATTGGCGCTGCAATTCCGATTGCTTCATATGTAGGAAGCAATCCCATTAAAACTGTCGCTCCTCCCATAATCGATAACGTTAAGACAAGAGTCTTTTTCCTGCCTATCCGGTCACCGATATGGCTGAAAATGATTCCTCCCAATGGCCGTATAAAGAATGCCAATGCAAATGAAGCATACGCAATCATTAATCCTACCGTTGGGTCTTCGTTTCGAAAGAACAACTGGTTAAATACGAGTGCCGACACAGTACCGTACAGGAAATAGTCAAACCACTCAATTGAACTACCTACAAGACTAGCGATAAGGACTCTTTTGTTCAATTTATTATCCATAGTTTTCCCTCCTTGCACATACTATATCAATATGACAATATAGTATTCAAATGAAATGTCAATAAATTCTGTATCTTTGAAAAACAACCTATTATTGGAAATTTATGAAGAGAACTCTAAAAAGACAGAGTAAACCACGCGTAATTTGTAAATTAATGTTATTTTTAAATAGTTATCCAGCGTAGTGAAATAGATTTTTTACAAAATAAAAGTAATGCCCTGGATGGTTCGATGTGGGTCCGATGCAAAAGCCGAAAGATCAAAGCATTAAAATTCCACCGACTGTTCTTTCGTTGAAACTTATCCAAAAGAGTATATTCGGTTAATTACAAGAGAGAGAAGAAGTAGAAATACTTTAAAAAAGAGTAATATTTCTGAAAATAATAACAACTTTTGTTTTTTATAATTAAGCTACCAATATATAACGAGATTAAAAGGAGAATACATAATGAAAACAAAGATAGCGGGAAGATATGTAATTGGCTTCGATGGTGATGATCATGTCATTCTTGAAAATGCAGAAGTTGTCTATGAAAACGATACGATTATATATGTAGGAAAAAATTTTCCGGGGGAAGTTGATGAAGTCATCGATGCTGGGAACGCCGTTATCAGCCCGGGATTTATTGATTTAAATGCATTGGGTGATATTGACCATGATATTTTACATTTAGAAGCCGGTAGTGATAGACAGAAAAACCTGCTCTGGTCAGAGCAATATGTAAAAAACGGATATCATGAAGTCATGACAGCGGAGGAAGAAGCTTTTAAATCACTCTATGCGTATTCTCAATTGATTCTTCATGGTGTTACTACCGCGATGCCGATTACATCTGTTTTTTATAAAAAGTGGGCAGAAACTTATGATGAACTGGCCGCAGCGGCCAACCATGCCGGCAAATTAGGATTGAGGATTTATTTAGGGCCAAGTTATCAATCCGGGATTAGAGTGGTGGAACCGGATGGCAAGATCAAACTTTATTGGGATGAAGACGCTGGGAGAGCGGGTCTCGATAGAGCCGTAAAATTTGTTGAAGAATTTGATGGTGCTTATGATGGATTAATCAAAGGAATGCTGGCGCCAGAACGAGTTGAATGCCAAACGAAAGAAAGCCTAAAGCAGACGAAATATTATAGTGAACAATTAGGTGTACCCATAAAACTGCATGCAGCCCAAGGAAGCTTTGAATATCAAACGATTTTGAAAGAACATGGGGTAACCCCAATCCGGTATCTGTATAATCTCGGTTTTTTAGGGTCAAAAACCGGAATTCCTCACGCTCACTTCATTGCAGGATATAGTGAAGCTCATATAGGGGATGGAGATGATTTAGCACTTCTTAAAGAAACGAATACAACGGTTATACATTGTCCCTTGATTATTGGAAGACATGGGTCTGCATTGGAGTCATTTGCCAAATATAAAAGGACTGGAATCAATCTGGCACTTGGAACTGATACATTTCCACCCGATATGTTCCAAAACATTCGAACAGGCAGCATGCTATCGCGCTTAATGGAAAAGGATGTTGAAGACTCAACCTATGCAGACTTATTTCGGGCGGCAACGATTGGCGGTGCCGACTTCCTGGGCAGAAAAGACTTGGGGAGAATTGCTCCAGGTGCAAAAGCCGACATCATTGCGATCGATTTAGATGGGTTTCATATGGGAGTGCTGGATGATCCAATCCGGACTATGATTGTCAGCGGCAGTGGAAGGGATGTTAAATTGTCCATTATTAATGGGCGCATTGTTATGAAGGACCGACTAATACCAGGCCTAGATTTAGAGGAAACCAAAATCAGAGGGCAAAAGTATTTTAATAAGATGAGAAACGGTTACTTGGAAAGGGATTATCAGCAACTTCCAGAGGAGGATTTGTTTAAACCTTCTTTTAGGACCGTTCACTCTATATAAAGGGGGAAATTGAATATGAATCAAAGTTATTGGTTAAAGAATGTGCGTTTGGAAACAGGATTTAATAAAGAAAATGATAGAGTGGTTGGCACTATTACAGAGAGTGTAAATCTATTTATATCAGATGGAAGGATAACTGAATTGGTAAACTCTAACGATGCTCCAAGCGGGGATTTTCCCGTTATAGATGCAAAAGGGTTGCTTTTAATTCCGTCTTTTATTGAAAAACATGTACACCTGGACAAGACCTATATGGGTGGGGCATGGAGAGCCTGTATTCCAGCATCAGGTGTGATTGAACGATGCGAAATCGAAAAAAATATCCTGGCATCCATATCAACCAGCACACAGGAGCGTGCGGAAGCTTTGCTGGAAATTTTACTATCACATGGGTCCACACACGTGAGGACCCATGTGGACATCTACCCGGAAGTGGGGTTGCAAAACTTGGAAGGTGTCAAGCGGGCACTCGAAACTTACTCGAATAAAATAAGTTCAGAAATGGTTGCCTTTGCTCAGCATGGATTGCTGCGTCCCGGAACGGTGCAGCTTATTAGAGAAGCTGTACGAAATGGTGCGGGAATAGTAGGTGCGGTTGATCCTGCAACAGTTGATAATAATATCGAAGCGTCATTGGTTCAATTAATGGATTTGGCTGTTGAAGGCAATGCAGATATTGATTTGCACTTACATGATCCCGGACATTTAGGAACTTTCACGATGAAACGGCTGGCCTATTTAACAAAGCAGGCTGGATGGGAAGGAAGAGTAGCTGTTAGCCATGCCTTTGGACTTGGTGACGTTTCAAAGGAAGAAGCGATTGAAATGGCACAAATTTTAAGAGATGCCGGTATCTCGATTGTGACCAGTCTCCCAGGCGGCAGATCGATCCCCCCAGTTGACCTGCTTACGGAATGGGGAGTAAACATCGCTATCGGGAATGATAATATTTATGATTCTTGGTGGCCGACAGGTAACGGCGATGTCCTTGAAAGAGCCGGGCGCCTTCTTGAACGATACAGATGGACGGATGAGGTTTCACTTGGGCAATCTCTTAAATATATCACAGGTGGTATCACTCCACTGGATAGGGAGGGGAACCAGACTTGGCCGAAACCTGGAGACACAGCAAATATGATATTGGTAGATGCTAGCTGCTCCGCGGAAGTCATGGCAAGAAGGTCAGCCCGCAAAGCAGTCTTTTATAAAGGAAACATTGTTTCAGGGGCTATTAATTAAATATAGATATAGAGAGGGTGGATAGTCACCCTCTCTTTTTTTGAAAATTAAAAAAGTAGATTTATTGTAAAACATAGTAAAGATATCGAAAACAAAGATACTGAATATTTCTTATAATTAGAAAAACGTCAATCCATTAAAACACTACAGGAGGATATAAGGAATGAGATTACAATCAGGGATAGGGAAATTATTCGCAATTATGTTTATAATCCTCGTCATTACTGGCTGTTCAACCGGCCAGGGTACTAGTAGTACCGCCACTGGAAAAGGGAAGACAGATAATGGCGGAACTCTAGTAATTGCACGGTTATCAGACGCCGAGAACTTAGATCATCAGTTTATGTCGACCATCAATTCAGCTAGCGTTACCCACGGCAAAATTTATGAAGGATTAGTCGGGAGAGATAAAAATGCCGAGATTAAACCTTTGTTAGCGGAAGAGTGGAACCAGCTTGATGATGTAACATGGGAGTTTAAGTTAAGAAAAGGGGTTACTTTTCACGACGGCACCGAATTTAAAGCAGATGCGGTGAAGGCGACCTTCGACCGTCTATTAGATCCAAATGTCGGATCACCAAGAGCGATTGTATTTAAAATGGTAAAAGAAGTGAAAGTTATTGACGACTATACTGTTCAATTTATCTTAGACGAGCCGTTTTCACCATTACTTTCGATTTTGGCAAGCCATGAAGGCGGAATCATTGGTTCAAAAACGATTGAGAAATTTGGAAAAAATATCATCAATGAACCAAATGGTACAGGTCCGTTTGTTTTTGAATCCTGGGCATCAGGTAAAGAAATTGTTTTTAAAAAGAATGACGACTACTGGGGCAAAAAAGCGAACGTAGATAAGGTTATATTTAAAGTTGTCCCTGAAGAGACAACGAGAATCTCAATGCTCGAAACAGGAGAGGCGCATATCGCCGAACCACTATCTGTTCCAATGATGGACACTGTGGAATCATCCCAAGCAAGCAAAGTTTATCGAAGTGAGGGATATGGAACAGAGTTTATCGGTTTTAATGTACAAAAGGCACCATTTAATGATGTTCGTGTTCGGAAAGCCATTTCCCATGCTGTTGAAATGGATTCGATTATAAAAGGTGTATTCAATAACGTTGGAAAAAAAGCCAATTCAACAATGGGTTCACAAGTTTTCGGATATCACCCGGACCTGAAAGCCTATGAGTATAACCTTAACGAAGCGAAAAAATTACTCGCCGAAGCAGGTTATCCAAATGGCCTTGAAATAAGCTTATTAACAATGGATAGTAAAGAAAGAATCAATATGGCGGAAGTCCTTCAATCGCAATTAAAAGGAATTGGGGTCAATATTAAGATTGAGGTTATGGAATATGGCGCATTTGTCCAAAAATTATATGGCGCAGATACCCAAATGTTTTTATTAAGCTGGAGAAATGCTACTGGAGATGGTGATTATAACCAGTACAATCAATTTCACTCGTCCTCTCACGGGGCATCCGGAAATGCATTTTTCTACAGTAATAAAGAGGTTGACAGCTTAATAGAAGCTGCACGCCGAGAAAAAGATCAGGAAAAACGTAAAGAGCTTTATGCTAAGTCACAGGAATTGCAAATGGAAGATGCGGTTTACATTCCAGTCCGTGTAATTGAAAACCTCGCAGCAATTGGTAAAAACGTTAAAGGCTTCTCAATGAGCCCTTCAGGATATTTGGAAATAAATGAGGTTGAAATTAAATAATCTATGATAAAAGGGATACCCATGCTTGGATATCCCTTTTATCATTTCTATTTACTGACTTGCAATTCTTTTATTTATTAGTGATTGATAAAGCAAGACAATCAAACAAATGATGGCCGAAATGGCAAAGCTCAACAAAATCGCTGTAAAATCATCTAGTACCAATAAAAATAGGGATCCACCGGATGCCCCGATAATAGCTGAAAAAGGGACAATGAACGGCTGTACGTTTTTACTAAGAATGATCGTAAGCATGGGACTTATAATAGCCGCATAAATATTCCCAAAGAAAAACAATAATTTAACCGGAGCAGGAGACTGGATGCTGACAATGATAAGTAATAATAAACAGATTGCACCTGAGAATAGAATGGTATATTTCCATTTTTCCTCATTCGTAGGTTTATGAAAAACGCCCACGATATTTTTTACAAATAGGCTTGTCGTTGCGGTTAGCTCCGCGCTAATAGCTGAGGCGATAGCGCTAAAGCAAAATACGACAAATAAGAGAATTAAGACAGTTGATTGTATTTTGTTTACTAGTTCAGGAAATAAAGAATAAATATCCTCGAAGCCTTTTCCAAATAAAACAATCATTAATAAAGAAGAAAATGCCAGAGGAATGGTAGCCCAAATTAATCCTGTTAAGGCAAAGGTTAAGCGAATCTTGCTTTTTTTGAGAATAAATACTCTCTGCCAAGTGGCCGGGTCTATCAAAATTTGACCAAAAAAAACGAATATGGCAATAAAAATAAACCAAAAAGCATCGGTGTTTTTTATATAAAATAAGTAGGGATGATATAATTTTATCCCGTCATATACAGGGTAAATACCTTCCTGGATAAAAAAGTAGACAGGAATAATCAGAACTGCTGCAAATATGACGGTAACATTTATACCTGCCAGCTGATGCAGTCTCTGCATTCCGCCAATTCCTCCGATAAAAAAACAAAAAGTTAAAAAAACTAACATCCCCAGAAAGACTGGAATTGGAAAAATCATGTGGATCACAATTCCTGCTCCTACTGCCTGTATGAATAAGGAGTAGAGACTTGTAATCAACAGCACAGTCACCATGCACCAATAGCCGTTAGCTGTTAATTTTTGCTGCAATACATCCCCAATTGTTTGCTGATTCGGAAAATCCCCATTAATCTTTTTTGCCAACAGGCCGAATAAAATAAGGCAAAAGGCTCCAACTAAAGAATAGCCTATACCACCAATCAATCCATATTGGATCAATGTTTCGGGCGAAGAAAGAATCGTATTTCCTGTTACCCAACGGGCTAACAAACTAACAACCCCGAAACTCACCCCAAGTTTAATCGTACCGCTAATATAATGATGATAATCAATTTTATTCAATGAAAAGACTCCCTTAGGCGATAATCCCTGGGTGATTGTCCAGTGGCTTTCCGGAAAATTTGGCTAAAATAATGCTGGCTGTTAAATCCGCATTTTTCGGCTATCGTACTGATACTTAAATCGGGGTATTCAATAAGCATTTTTTGCGCTTCCCTTAATCGATGTTCATTTAAATATTCAGAGAAGCCCATCCCGACTTCTTCGTGAAATTTTCTGCTTAAATACGCTGGGTTTATATGAATCTTAGAAGCTAAATAATTCAACGATAATTTTTCACTATACTCCTGGTGGATAATTTTTAATGCGTTTACTATTTGTTCTGAATAGCGTCCCAATCTCTCGTATTTGCCTAACACAGAGAGTAGTTCTTCTTCAATAATTGGCTTTGTAATGTAATCGACAACGCCAAGTCTGATGGATGTTTGGGCATATTGAAAATTTTGAAATGCCGTTACGATAATAATGTCCATGGAGTAGGAACCCATTAACTCCTCCGCCAATTCCAAGCCGGTTTTACCTGGCATTTGGATATCAAGGAAGGCAAGAAAAATGTCATACTGCTTAACGATTTGCATTGCGATCGATGCATCTTGAGCCTTGAAGATTTTCCAATTTGGAAATTTCTTTTGTATTAAGTATTCCAGTTGCTCCAATTCCAATGGTTCATCATCTACAAGCAGGATATTCATCGAATCACCTCCTTAAATTTCCAAATTTAACATAAAAGGAAAAATAGCTAAAACCCTTGTCCCATCGGCTTCGTTAATTAATTGTACAGATGTTTCACTGTTTGGGAATAATAGATCAAGCCTTTTCGTAATGTTCTCTAAACCTAATCCGCTTTTGTAAGAAAACTCTTCATGATTTTCAACAGAGTTGTTCCACACCGTTATATGGATTTCTTGATGCTTTTTCTCGATGGATATTTTTAAAAAAGCTTCCCCAATCACTTTTTCAAAGGCATGTTTAAAAGCATTTTCGACAATCGTTTGTATTAAAAAAGGTATCGTTATCGCTTGTGTTATGTTTGCATCGAATGACAAATCATAATGGAGTCTTTCCCTAAAACGGATTTTTTGTATTTCTAAATAATAATTGACGTAGTTAAGTTCATCTTCGATGGTAATATAGGTATTGTTTGTTTGATACTTAAACTTAAGTAACTTTGAAAGTGTTTCAATCGAACGGATTAATTCTGTTTTTCGCTCCAGCCTTGCAAGACTAAGGATCGAATTTAACGTATTAAAAAGGAAATGGGGCTGAATTTCTTGGTTTAATTGATTATAAAGAGCCTTTTGCAGCTCACGTTCTAAAGCAATTTCCCGTTTTTGCTTTTCTAGCAAATCAATTCGCTTTTCAAAAATAAACAAAAATAGTAAGGTGAATGCCCCGAGCAAAGGTGCCAGAACAGCAATCATGATACTAAGGGAGAAGACTTCCACAGTTAACATATACGAGGATCTCCTTTAAATGCAGAAAAGGGAGGCTCGTTCTGCTCCCTTTTTTAATATAATATTTTATAACACTTTTGTATTTTTTGAAAATAATTTTTATACAAACTTTTCTGCATAGTGGCAGCTAACTAGATGATTTTCACCCATTGCCCTTAATGCCGGTTCTTCGTTTCTACACATTTCCGTTGCAAATGGGCAGCGTGTATGGAAGCGACAGCCGCTTGGCGGGTTGATAGGCGAAGGGACATCTCCTTTTAACATAATCCGCTCTCTTTTGATTTTTGGATTTGGGACAGGAATGGACGAAAGCAATGCCTGCGTATAAGGATGGAGTGGCGAATCCAACAAATCTTTTTTGTCCGCAATTTCAACCACTTTACCTAAGTACATGACCATGATGCGATCCGAAATATGTCTTACTACACTTAAATCATGTGAAATGAAAAGAAAAGTTAAGCCAAACTGCTTTTGGAGCTTTTTTAATAGATTAAGAATTTGCGCCTGGATCGATACATCCAAGGCAGAAACAGCTTCGTCACAAATGATTAATTTCGGATTAACGGCCAGGGCTCTGGCAATGCCGATTCTCTGTCGCTGGCCACCGCTGAATTCATGGGGATAGCGGTCAAGCGCTTCTGGCGGCAGACCTACATAGCCAAGCAATTCAAGCATTCTCTCCATCCTTTTAGGTTTTGCAACTACATTCTGAATTGCCATTGCTTCATTTAAAATTTGTTTTACGGTTTGGCGAGGGTTGAGGGAGGCAAAAGGGTCCTGGAAGATGACCTGCAAATCGCCCCTAAGTTTTCTCATTTCAATTTTATTTAAATCGAGAATGTTTTTTCCGGAATAATAGACTTTTCCGCCAGTTGGCTCATCAAGCCTCAAAATTGCCCTGCCAGTCGTTGATTTGCCACAGCCTGATTCACCTACAATACTTAATGTTTCACCCTCGAATAAATGGAAGGATACATCGTCAACTGCTTTTACATATGCCTTTGGCTTAAAGATGGAGTCTGTTTTCACAGAGAAATATTGTTTTAAATGTTCCACCTGCAATAATACTTTTTTTTCCGTGGCAGTCTGCATTATTTAACAGCCTCCATTTCTTCTGCTTGGCCTGTCCATTGATCTGTATACATCCAGCAGCGAACTTTAACTCCATCAGGTTGTTCAATCAACTCAGGCTGTTTCTCCAAACAGATAGGTTGTTGGAAAGGGCACCTGGATGCAAAACGGCAGCCCGCTGGCAGGTTATAGGGACTTGGGACACTGCCTTCAATTGTTTGCAATTCTTCCTGATCCTCATGGATTTTAGGTAATGATGCCAGTAGCCCGCGTGTATAGGGATGCCTTGGGTTTTCAAAAATTTTCTCAGTCGGTGCATGTTCAATGATATTGCCGGAGTACATGACTGCAACCGTGTCACATGTTTCAGCAACAACACCTAAATCGTGAGTGATTAATATGACGCCCATTCCTAATTTGTTTTGCAAGTCTTTAATTAACTCCAGTATTTGTGCTTGAATGGTTACATCAAGCGCTGTTGTTGGTTCATCCGCAATTAAGACTTCGGGCGTACAGGCAAGGGCTATCGCAATCATAACGCGCTGGCGCATTCCGCCGCTTAACTGGAAAGGTTCTTGTTTAGCTCTTTTTTCAGGAGATGGGATCCCCACGAGTTTAAGCATTTCGACTGCTTTTTCCCAGGCTGCTTTCTTACCCAATTTTTGATGCAATCTCAATGCCTCTGCTATTTGCTCTCCAACCGGAATAACAGGGTTTAAAGATGTCATCGGTTCTTGGAAAATCATTGAAATTTCGTTTCCGCGGATTTTTCTCATCTCATCTTCAGACAATGTCACTAAATCCTTGCCTTTAAAAAGAACTTGTCCGCCAGCGATTTTCCCGGGAGGAGTGGGAATTAAGCGCAGAATGGAAAGAGAGGTTATACTTTTTCCGCAGCCGGATTCCCCAACAATTCCTAATGTTTCACCTTGATGCAGCGAAAAATCAATACCATCGACCGCTTTACTCACACCGCGTTTTGTAGAAAAATGTGTTTTTAAACCTTTTACTTCTAAAATAAGTTTGTTTTCCGCACTCATTAGCACTCACCACCTATTAATTTAATTCAATCCGTTTATTAAAAATACGATAAAGAACATCAACAGCTAAATTCACAACCACGAAAACGAGCGAGGCAACTAAAACGCCGCCTTGGACCATAGGAAGGTCACGCATCCGGATTGAGTCAACAATCATTCTTCCTAATCCATTGATTGCAAAAATCGATTCAACTAAAACCGTTCCGCCAAGTAAAGCGCCAAACTGCAAGCCGACTACAGTTATTACCGGGATTAATGCATTGCGCAAGGCGTGCTTATATACAATGACGCGTTCACGGAGTCCTTTAGCACGGGCGGTTCGTATGTAATCCTGTCGAATCACTTCAAGCATACTCGATCGTGTCATCCTGGCAACTATGGCCGCGCCGCCGGCTCCTAATGTAAGAGAGGGAAGGATGACATGAAGGAGGCTATCCCATCCTGCTACCGGAAGGATTTGTAACTTTACAGAAAAGAAATACATCATCATCAACCCAAACCAAAAGCTTGGTAATGAAATCCCTAATAAGGCAACAAGCATGACACTTGTGTCGGTAAGGGAATATGGTTTTATGGCAGAAATGATGCCAGCAGCCATCCCTAAGACAATGGTAATGATGATGCTAAAGAAGGCAAGTTCTATTGTGATAGGCAAACGTACCAGTATTTCATCAAGGACTGGTTGGTTATTTTTTAGGGAAACGCCAAAATCTCCACGAAAAACGTTTATCAAGTAATCAAAATATTGTAGAAAAAGCGGCCTGTTTAATCCCAGTTGCTCCCTAAGTTGTTCAATCGTTTCTTTTGAAGCACCTTCTCCAGCGAGCAATACGGCTGGGTCACCTGGTACAAGCTGCATAATAAAAAACACAACGAACGTTACCCCGATTATGACTGGGATGGTTTGCATTAATCTTCGCACTATAAACATGAACATGGTGGTCAACCTCCCTCTATTTTTTCATTCTTGGATCAAATGCATCTCGTAATCCATCGCCAAAAATATTAAAACCTAAAACTAGTACCGAAATGGCCAGCCCTGGGAAAATAGCAATATAGGGTGCAGAGAATAAAAAATCCCTGCCGCTGCTTAACATCGTCCCCCATTCCGGAGACGGCGGCTGGGCTCCAAGTCCAAGGAAGGAGAGGCCTGCCGCTGAGAGTATGACGGTTGCAAGCCTAAGTGTACCTTGCACAATGATTGGTGAAAGAATATTAGGTAAGATATGTTTGAAAATAATCGTAAAATCATTTGCCCCAAGTGAGCGGATGGCATCAATGTATTCAAGCCGTTTAACTTCCAAAGTAGAGCCGCGGACAATTCGTGCAAATAACGGAATGGAGTATGCACCCACAGCAATCGTTACATTGATTAATCCTGGCCCAAGGGCGCTGATAATGGCCAATGCAAGCAATATTCCAGGGAATGCTAATAAAATATCCATAATCCGCATAATGGTCGAATCAATCCATTTTCCGTAGTAACCTGAAATCAACCCAAAAATAATTCCGAAAAATGCTCCAAAGATTACCGCTGTTATTCCGATACCCATTGAAAGCCTCGACCCATAGAGAATCCTACTTAAAATATCTCTTCCTTTATCGTCGGTTCCCATCCAGTGATCAGCTGATGGAGGCATTAATTTATTTTCCAATTTAATTTCATACGGATCATAAGGAGCAAGTATTGGTGCGAATAGGGCAACAACTATATAAAAAAGAATGATGATAGCCCCGACCATTGCAGCCTTATTTTGAATTAAAATAGATATGGAATCTTTCAATTTAGATTCTTTTGGATGATTCATTGTTTGTGCAACTACTACTGGTTGATCAGTTTTGGATTCCAGTTCCATATAAAACCCTCCTTGTGTTTTTTTTTTGAAAAAATACGCGATAGTCCTTCTCCGCATAAAATTATTTCAATTGAGTTATGTACAAAATTATCAAAATTTAAGTGAAAGTAAATATTTTTCAAATGAGTTGTCAATATACTTTAAAATCTTGTAAATATTCTGTAAATAATCCGAAGAATCTTCTTCTATAATGCAGATAGGGATGTGAAAGATTCATTTTCTTTTAATCCACTACAGTAGGAAAATAACAACATAAAGAAAGGCGAGGCAAAAATGGGGAAAAAAAGACGAACTGTAAAAAAAGGCATACTGTTAGTATTAATTGGTTTAATGTTAGTGATTGCGTCAGCATGTTCAACTAAACCTACTTCTTCAAATGTAGGAGTTGCTAAAAAGGGAGAGGGGAAGCAAGGCGCTACCTTAACGGTTGTTCGGCTCTCTGATGCAACGAAATTGGATCCACATTTTATTACTGATATTCCATCAGCAAATATCATCTACCAAAAAGTCTATCAGGGACTAGTGGTTCCCGATAAGGATTTTAAAATTCAACCTCTTCTAGCAAAAGAATGGACAGTAGTCAATGATACAACATGGGAATTTAAGTTAAGAGATGACGTTACGTTCCATGATGGGGCGCCATTTAATGCTGAAGCTGTTAAAGCAACGTTTGATCGGTTATTAGATCCAAATACAGGATCGCCACAGCGTGAGAAGTTTTCAATGATTACCGAAGTAAAAGTAGTCGATGAGTATACTGTACAATTATTGCTGGCTTACCCTTATGCACCATTGTTATCGATTCTGGCCAGCCAGGAAGGAAGCATTCTCAGTCCAAAAGCTTTAGCTGAAAATCCAGAAGGATTAGCCGATCACCCTGTTGGAACTGGGCCATTTGTATTCGAACAATGGAAGAGCGGCCAGGAAATATCATTAAAGAAAAATGAAAACTATTGGGGCAAGAAGCCTACTATTGATCGTGTCGTATTTAAGGTAGTACCTGAAGATGCTACTCGCCTCGCAATGATTGAAACAGGGGAAGCACACATAAATGACCAAGTTCCTGTCACTGAAATTGAACGAATTGACGCGTCCGATAAGATGGCTCTTTACCGTACAGAAGGACTTGCTGTAGAATATGTTGGTTTTAACACAAAGAAAAAACCACTCGACGATGTAAAAGTACGGAAAGCAATCAGCCATGCAATTGAAAGAGAAGCAATTATTAAAGGTGTCTATAATAACGTTGGAACTCTTGCTAACGTAGCAATGAGCCCTAAGGTGAATGGGCATAGTGATAAGGTTCAGCCATACGGTTATGATTTAAATGAAGCTAAGAAATTACTAAAAGAAGCGGGTTATGAAAAGGGGCTCAAGATTTCATTGCTGACAAGCGATCGGAAAGAACGTATAAACATGGCCGAGGTAATTCAGTCTCAATTAAAAGGAATTGGCGTGACGGTCGATATTCAAGTAATGGAATATGGTGCATATATTGAAATGCTCAATAATGGAGAACACGATTTATTTATTAGCGGCTGGGGGAATGCAACAGGGGATGGAGACTACAATCAGTATAATTTATTCCACTCTGCATCACAGGGCCCTGCAGGAAACCATTTCTACTATAGTAATCCAGAAGTAGACGAAATGATTGAAGCAGCTCGTAAGGAAACAGATGAAACCAAACGTCTAGACATTTATGAAAAAGTTATGCAAAAGGAAATAGACGATGCTGTTTATATTCCAATCCGTAACTATGAACATATGGCTGTACATAGTAAAAACGTAAGTGGTTATTGGTTGAATGCAGCAAATTATCTAATGATTGATGATGTAGTAATTAAGTAAATGATAGATAAATAATCAGTTGGAGGAGTACTTTTGTAAAAAAGTACTTTTCCTATTTCAACAATAGGAGGAGTTTCATGACTACTTTTTGGCTGAAAAATGTCCGCTTAGAAAAAGGCTACAAATATGACCAGAATCGTATTGCAGGAACCGAGACGGAAATTACTCATTTGAAAATTGAGGATGGAATTATAGCTGAAATTACAGATGTTTTGCCGTCCTCAGATGAGAACCAATTCGATGCTAATACTCATCTACTGCTTCCGTCATTGCAAGATATGCATATTCACATCGATAAAACTTATTACGGTGGTCCTTGGAAAGCCTGCACCCCCCCTACAAAAGGAATTTTTACTAGATTGGAAGAGGAAAAGGAATTACTTCCAAAGCTTTTGCCTACAGCCCAAGAAAGGGCAGAGAAAATGATTGAATTGTACTTGAAGAATGGACATACCCATATTCGGACTCATTGTAATGTTGATCCTATAATTGGCCTTAAAAATTTGGAAGCAACAGTAAATGCGTTGAAAAAGTATGAAGATGTGCTTACCTATGAAATTGTGGCCTTCCCGCAGCATGGCTTGTTAAAAAGTGACTCTGTCCAGTTAATTCGCGATGCAATGAAGAATGGAGCAACTTTAGTTGGCGGTGTCGACCCTGCTACCGTTGATCGAAATATTGAAAAATCCTTATATACGATTTTTGAAATTGCAGTTGAAAACAATACAGGCGTCGATATTCATTTACATGACCCTAATACTTTAGGCGCCTTTACTTTTGAACGAATGGCACATTATACGGAAGAGGCTGGGCTGAAGGGAAGAGCCACCATCAGCCATGGAATTGCTTTAGCCGATCTTCAAGGTGAGGCGCTGTGTGAAATGGCGGCTATGCTAAGAGAACTGGAGATTGATGTCACCACCACTGTTCCAGTAAATCGTACAACTATACCAATTCCTGCTCTTGATAAATTAGGTGTTAAAGTTTCCGTCGGACATGACAGTATTACAGACCACTGGTCACCATTTGGGACAGGAAATACGATTCAAAAGCTGGGAACCCTTGCAGAACGCTTCCGTTTATCTGATGAATATTCCTTATCCAAAACACTAAAGCATGGAACTGGGGGAGTTACCCCGCTAAATGAGAACGGAGAGCGTATTTGGCCAAAGATTGGCGATGAAGCAACGATGATGCTTGTGGACGCCTCCTGTTCTGCTGAAGCAGTTGCAAGAAGAGCTTCCGTCCAATCGTTATTTTTTAAAGGGAAAAAGGTTGAAAGTAAGTTAACGGAATCCAACCCGTTGGAGGTATAAAGGAGGTAATAAAATGGCCACTCCCTATTGGTTAACAAATGTAAAACTTGAAACTGGATATATACAGGATGAAAAAGGGGCTTATGAAACAAAAACAGACCTTTTTCACTTGAAAATTGAGAACGGAAGAATTGTTGAGAAGAAGAGTAATGGATTTGCAATTCCACAAGCTGAAAAAATAAAGGATGGAAAAGGATTATTAGCTTTGCCATCATTTAAAGAAATGCACAACCATTTGGATAAAACATATCTTTCACTTGATTGGAAGGCACCTATACCTGCTAAAAATTTGGAGGAACGGCTGCGGCTCGAAGCCAAGGAGCTTGGAGAATTAGCGCCAACAACAAAACAGAGGGCACGTGCCATGATTGACTTAATCCTCTCACATGGTTCAACACATATCCGCACGCATGTAAATATCGACCCTTATATAGGCTTAAAAAATCTTGAGGGGGTTAAAGCTGCTCTAGAGGATTACTCTGATAAGCTTACATATGAAATTGTCGCTTTCCCACAGCATGGGTTATTAAGAGATCAAGTGATTCCTTTAATGAAGGAAGCGATGAGATCAGGTGCAACCCTTGTAGGCGGATTAGATCCGGCGGGGATTGATCGAAACATTGAAAAATCATTGTATGAAGTAATGAATCTAGCGACTGAATTCGATGCGGATATCGATATCCATTTACATGATGGCGGGCATGTTGGCTTTTATACTGTAGATAAACTTGCAGAATTTGTAGAAGAGGCAGGATGGCACAATCGTGCAGCAGTTAGCCATGCTTTTAGCTTAGGGGACGTACCAGTACCTCAGCAAGAAGAAATTGCCGAAAGATTAAGCGGGCTTGGAATGTCTATCATGTCTACCATTCCGATTTCGAGAACCCTGCCTCCAATCGAGATCTTGGATCGCAAGGGCGTCCATGTTTATTTAGGCTGTGATGGATTCTATGATTCCTGGGGGCCATTCGGAACAGGTGATGTATTAGAAAAAGTAACACGTTATGGTGAATTGTACCGTAAGAGCGATGAACGCTCATTAGCACAGTCGCTTAAATGGGCAACGGGAGGCCCAACGCCTTTATCGAAGGATGGCGAAGTTGCCTGGCCGCTTGAAGGGGATGATGCAAGCCTTGTACTTGTCAATGCATCTTGTTCCGCAGAAGCAGTGGCAAGAACACCAAAACGGGAGGCAGTCATTTTTAAAGGAAAAGTGGTTTCTGGACAGCTATAATATGAAAAAAGTTAACGGGTCCTTTTGTTTTCACAATCCTTGAAGGTATCGGTAAGAATCTATAATTTTTAAATTACACCGCATATAATTGCGGTGTTTTTGTTTGTAAAAGAAGGAGGGGACTGCTGTTTACACCTAAAATATTTGGTTAATTTGGATTTTTTTACTACCGTTTTAAGGTATAATATCCTAGAAAAATAGTCTTATAGTAAAGGGAAAATGACAAAAGGGGCGTAACATGAAGAAATTACTATCACTGGGTTTGGCGCTTTCGTTAATCTTTGGGGGGATAACCCCATTAAAGCCAGCCGAACCAATAAAAGCCGCAGCAGCAGATATCACTTTCACCAAAGAGCAACAAGATGCTCTGAATCATATTAACGCAATAAGGAAGAAAGTAGGAGTAAAAGAAGTTAAACTGAATCCTTTTCTAACCAAGTCATCAGAGGATCATGCAAAATACTTAACATTGAATAATGTGCAAGGGCATGACCAGTCCCCTGATAAGAAAGGATTCACCGGTTACGGGCCTCATGAACGGCGTCTGGCAGTTGGATTTGATGTTCTTTTATCCTACATGACCAGCGAAGGGATTGCTTATGGCTGCGACTCCATTGCTGATGGAATTGATCGATTCATGAACTCTGCTTACCATAGACATCCTGTTATTTCTCCGGCATTGACCGAGGTGGGAATGGCAATTAACGATGGAAACGTGGTCGTGCAATTTTTAACAAATGGTGATGAAATGGATGATGCGGCGTATCCATACGATGGAATGACGGATGTCGAATTATCGTTTATTGGAGCGTCCGAAAGACCCAACCCTTTAGAACAGTTTAAAATAAAAAAATCGGGTTACATCATATCTTATACTCTTCCAAGTGCCATATCGGTTGATAATTATACGGTAAAAGTAACGAATAGCAAGGGCGAAGAAATACCTGTCTTCACGGAACATAAAAAATCTATTTTCATCTTCCCGAAATACGAATTGGCGCCATCTGAAACATATACGGTGCATATAGATTATGATGGGTTACATCTTATAATTCCAAAAGGAAGTCTTGATTTTCCAAAAATGAACGGCTCAAAGACGTGGTCTTTCACAACAAAGAGTTTAGCTCCTTCCCAACCATCAGCACCTGCAGCACCGAAGCCACCTGTCTACACTTGCCCGCCGGGAAAAGTATACTGGAACGGTTCGCACCTCAAACCGGGGCAGCTTGGCCGGCTGACTGTTCTCAAGAACACCCCGCTTTACAAACTGGAAGGAACAAAGAAAACTTTCTCTCGCATCCTAAAAGCCGGTGAGAGATACAATATCTACACCTTTAAAACTGGAGCGCTTGGTCTTGGCGGTGGTTACTATGTCGATCGGGATGAGCGGGTCAAGTACGAAACTCCTTCCAAGGAGAAGCTGGCACAAGCCAACTGCAAACGTCCTTAATGGGGGAACCGATAGAACCAAGCAGTAAGGAATTACTTGATCTAAATATCAAGCTGTTCATTCGAAAGAAAAGGGCTGAATCCAAAAAAATTAATGTCTTTTTGGGTCAGCCTCTTTTGTTGGGTTCTTTTACTAAAATCAGTTATTTTTCGAAAGCTTATTATGGAAGAGGACTCCTTCTTTGACCTGGAAAGAGTCGTCATCGCAAATATCAGAATTATAATCAAAACATAAGACTATTATTCACATAAATTCATTCAGTATTTTATCAACTTTAGAAGGGTCGGTTTCAACATCATCACCATCATAGTTATTAATAGTTTTTCTTGCATTAAATTTGGTTAAAACATTTTTGGAGTGAACAACTATAACAAAATTTCTGCCAGGGAGTATTTCGTGTTTTAAATCTATTAAGCCTGTATGCCCATTTTTTGTTACGATGATTTTTCCATTTAAGAAATCTTCTGTTTTATAAACTAAGGCACAAAAAGGAGGCGATTTCCTATATGTGGTTGTTATCTGGTGTTTAGTTGAATCATAAATATAGCCGTTTTGACACAACAGTACTTCTGTCTCCTTTTTCGGATTATATTTATACAACTGGTCAATAAACGTTTTATGATACATATCATCTGAATCGAGACGGACAATATATAAATGTTCAAAACCAGAACAAAGCTGCTTAAGGGTATTGCTATATTCGGAGGATTTAACGAATCGTATGTTATTTGGAAGTTTTTTGTATGCCTTTAGTTCATCTTTAATAGTCTCTTCAGATTTTGGGTCGTATTGAATTAATGTGATAAAATTTTGGTTTGTTTGTTTTTTCAAGCTATTTAGGGTGTACTTCATAAAAACTGACATTCTATAATTAATCCATTCTTTACTTAATCTCTCTTCCGATGTTGAAGAATTTGCCCAACTATTAAACTTTATTGAAATAATGATTTGTTTATTATTCAAGATACTCTCACTCCTTTCCTACATTGTATGTAAAATAATAATCGAGAGATTGTTTCTAAGCCTAGAAAACCTAATTATCAACATGGGCGAATATCTCCTGGTTAAAGCCGCCAAGAACAGTCCTTTTTACTGAAGGGAATAATCACTTCAAAAACTTGAATTGAAACTGGGAATAATCCTCTGCCTCTTCAACAACGACATGTTTTATCGAGCTGTTCGTCTAAAAGCACAGAATAGAGATTTTCGACCGTAAGACGGTGCTCGGATAATCTTCACGATTTGGTCTGGCTTTTTTAAAAGATTTTTACTCAGTATGCCGTATACACTCCGCAAATGCTCTTGTCTAATCGCTATTGCGAATAACTGGCTCTCCTTATATGATTAAGTAAAGAGGATAATCTAGGGGGAACACTTTATGATCCCAGCAAAAATAGAGCCCATTTCAATTACTCCAATAAGAGAAAAAAGCGTCGAATCCATCTTCAATTGGTTCGAGCTGCATAAACAATCGTTTTATATTTTGGGTTGCTCCTATCTTAGGGATCAGCGGCAATTGGAAGATCTTTTTTACCAAACCATCCTAAAAATACACAAGCAGCTGTCTCGATTCAAAAAGGAAACATCATTCGAAACGTGGGTTACGTCCATTTTTATACAAACGTGCCGGGAACTTTCTATCGATGGAAGGCTAAAAGCTTCGGATGAAGGTGAACCGCGCCCGGATTTGTTTCAAAAACTTGACCAGCTGAACGAGGATGAGAGGGAAGCGGTGGTCCTTACATACATAAAAGGTGTCTCCCGGGAGGAAGCGGCACTTCTTCTTAACGTTTCAGAGGAAAAGCTGAAAGAGCATTTGTTTTCCGGAATCCAGACGCTTAAAAAAGAGCTGGGCTATGGGCAGTGCGTCAATGGCTGTAAAGAGTATCATAAGCATTACATCGATTACTTGGACAGAACGATGGACCGGCCGAAAAAGGTCGATTTCGAAATACATATATATCATTGCCACAACTGTCAGGAAGATTTGGCTGCCTTTCAGGACGTCATGTTATCCTTGCGGGATCTTACTAAAAGGGTTGAGGATTTTCATCTGCCACCCAATTTTATGGAGAACGTCAAAGCCAGGCTGACAGAAAGGGAAAATCACAGGAGACTGAAGAACAAGAAACGGAAAAGAATGGGGATTGTTTTTGCAAGCATTTTTGCATTATTAATTGGTTTAGAAGTTTTTACAGGGACTTTTACCAACCTCTACTATGCATATACAGAAGAGGATGAGCAATTACGTCCTTTTCTGCAACAGGGCCTTGGGGAAATGCTGAACCTGGAGGCAGAAAGTGACGGGGTGAAAATCAGAATCAAGAGTGCGATTGCGGATGATGTACAGACGCTCATTTTTTATGAAGTAGAAGATACAACTGATGATAATCAATATGCGATCAATAACTTTGAAGGCGTTTTTGTGAAGAACGAACGTGAAATCATGAATCATTCAACACAGCCAAGATTCTATCCCCCTGACCTTAATTCAACTTTTAACACGGAAAAAAAGAACGTGTATCAAGGAAAGATGAGTCTGCGGCCACTCTCAAAGGATGAAGGGATAATCGAGCTTAGGATTACAAAGCTTCTGAAATTGATTCAAGATTCCTCTGGCAGGAATTTCAATCCTTTTGACAACACCGGAAATGAAAGAGGGGAGTGGAACTTTGAGATTCCCGTAACAAAACAGCCCTCTGTTGAATTTGCATTGAATAGAGAAACTGAAGTCGAAGGAATCCCGGTTCGATTTGATAAACTAACCATTGCTCCGACAACGACGATTCTGCAATTTGCGATTAATACAGAACAGCCGGATAAGCGGATAGATCAATTGAATTTTGACAATCTAAAAGTGAACAATAAAAAGGTGATAGCGGATATGTATGGGAGTCTTTACTTAGACTCACAACCTGAAGTTAATTGGAATTCTTTACAAACATACTTTGACCCGCTTTTTGAAAAAAAGCCAAAAGAGGTCAACGTTCAATTCAAATCTGCCAGTTTAACAATTCAAGACCAGAGGACCTTCGAACTGAATGCTTTACAGGAATTTCCTCAAACCTTTGAATATGCAGGCAGTACAATCTCCATCGACAAGCCTGAAGTTGGACAGGAAACGAAGTTTATAATAAGCAATCATGAAATTAAAAATAGGGCATATGAATCGCTTCACTTAGATTTTGTTGATGAAAATGGGTATGGAATTGGTAATATGATGGATTCTGAAGGAGTACTTGTTGATAAAAACGGGGTTGAATACGATATTCATAAAACTCCTGTCGCATATGAGAAAATTGAACAGCCACGATATTTCACTACTGTTCAAAGTATAATGGTTGATACTCTCAACGCCCCAGAGAATAAGATTCCTAAAAGTCTCAGAATTCATAGTTACAATACAACCAAATATTTGGACGAGGTTGTAAAGATTTCCGTAAAATAACATTCTTAATTTTAAAAATACCAAAGCTATCGCCAAACTGAAATGCCCCGTAATTGTTAAGAAAAACTAACAATTACGGGGTTTTTTCTATCAAATCGGCATTTCCCCTACTACGTGTTTGACCATCAAGGGACTTAACAGAAAAGTTGGGAAAATGTAGAGTAACGCAGTTGTTTTTAAGGGTTCTGAATCAAATTCTCTCCCTTGCTTTTTCTTTATTTTCGGAATAGGTAAGGTCTCAGCTGTTCTCTTTGGGAGAAGTATTGGAGCTTTGTTTTGTATTGCCTGAAGAAGTATAAATTTAATTCTTGATAGACAAATTAACTGTATATTGCCAGATGGTTCAAATAAGTGCCAAGAGGTGGCGACGTGCGAAAATGCTTATTCGCAAATTTGCATGGTATGGCAAAGTGATATTCTCTTTCCTCACCATCACCATACGATTAATTAATGTTGAGAGAAATGATTCATCAGAACAAAAGTTGATTCTTACTTTAGCTGGCTTCCGGTGAAATATTTTTTAGAGAAAAGGTTGATTTGATGAATGTGAAAAGTAGGAAACAAGCCAGAATAGGCATTGGCCTTGGAGCTACATCAGCAATTGCATGGGGGGTAGATACGGTAATCATCGGCCTGATTATAACAAGTACTCCTTTTAAAGAAGCCATTGTACTTGCACCCATTATAGCCGCTTTCATGCATGACTTTTTCTCTGCTATTTGGATTTCCTTACTAATGATTGCAAAAGGTGAATTTGTTAACGTTTTAAAGCTAATTAGAACAAAAAGCGGCTTCATATTGATTTTAGGGGGATTGTGCGGCGGGCCATTGGCCATGACTTTTTACTTTCTTGGAATCCAACATGCGGGGGTAACGTATGCAGCAAGTATTGCTTCCATCTTCCCTGGGATAGGTGCTGTGCTTGCTTTCTTTTTTTTGAAGGAAAAAATGGTCGGAAGAACCTGGCTTGGCGTAATTTTAAGCATCATTGGCGTCATAACATTGGCATATGTTCCTTCAAAATTTGATGTCGAGAGTAACTTTTTCATCGGGATATTGTTTTCTTTAGGTGCCGCTTTGTTCTGGGGACTTGAAGGGGTAATCAGTGCATGGGGAATGAGAGGGAAAAATGTGGTTCCGTTCTATGCAATTAATATAAGACAGTTAACATCGGCGCTAATTTTTGGGATAGTCATTATCCCGTTTGTTCAAGGTTATCCTTTAGTTTTTGATGCAGCGTCATCCAATATAGTGTGGTTGCTTGCTATAGCAGGTTTATTAGGAACCATGAATTATTCTTTATATTACGCATCCATTGATATTATCGGTGCTGCAAGGGGTCAATCACTGAACAATACGTATGTTTTTTGGGCTATAGCAACCGAAATTCTGTTTATTGGTACCCCTATCAGCTGGCAATTTGTCATTGGAACGGCAATCGTACTTTTAGGTTCTGTCCTTGTGTCAGGAAACATAAAAAGCTTAAAGGCTGATGGCGAGCCTAGATTAAATGAAGGCGGAAGCGCCAATCCGGTTTAAAAAACTGGAGACGGCATACGTTTTCTTGAAGATTGCTTTTCAAAGGGCCCGGGAATTGTATGAAAAGGCTCTGGCAATTGCTAAAGATAAAGAGGATATCGCAGCAGTAAAAGAGAGGCTTGAAGACCTGCCAGAAGGAATATAATAAGATCTTACCGGGGTTAAAAACCCCAATATGTAAGAAGCTCTTCAAAAATGGAAGCGCTTCTTTTTCATTGTTTCATGTTAGCTATTCATGTCAGGAGTGGATACCAATCCCTGTTCATGATGAGGGAAAGAGAGCGCAAGAATCGCGAAAGTATGATATACTACTGAGGGTGTAAATAAATATAGTTATATAATAGTGAAACAGTATTTTAACAGGAAGGAAAGTGAGACTATGAGTAACGGAATTTTTAAAATCCCTGCAGTTAAAAACGAGCCCGGCAATACGTATGCTCCTGGCACGAAAGAAAGGGAAACGTTAAAAGCGGAATTAAAGCGCCAGTCTGAAACAGTCATTGAAATTCCTGTCATTATTAACGGAGAAGATGTAAAGACAGATACAGTAAAGCAAGTTGTTATGCCGCATGCTCACCAGCATGTTCTCGCAAACTATTCGCAAGCGGGCGAAAAAGAACTTCGCGATGCTGTCGAAGCGGCGATGGCTGCAAAAGAAGCATGGGCAAATATGCCTTGGGAACATCGAGCATCCATTTTCCTGAAAGCGGCTGATTTGATCTCCGGTCCATACCGTGATGTCATGAACGCGGCTACAATGCTCGGCCAATCCAAAACAGCTTTCCAATCCGAAATTGATGCGGCCCAGGAATTAATCGACTTCCTGCGTTTTGGCGTTGAGTGTGCCAACCAAATCTATCAAATCCAGCCTGATAGCATGAAGAATATTTGGAACCGTACGGACTACCGTCCATTGGATGGTTTTGTATTGGCGATTTCTCCATTTAACTTCACGGCAATCGGCGGGAACCTGCCGGCAGCTCCTGCGATGATGGGGAACGTAGTTGTTTGGAAGCCAGCAACAACTTCCATTCTTGCAAACTACTATTTCATGCGTATCCTTGAAGAAGCTGGTTTGCCAAAAGGCGTCATCAACTTCGTACCTTCACGCGGTTCTCAAGTATCCGAGGTTGTATTGACAGACCCTCGCATGGCTGGATTCCATTTCACTGGTTCAACAGATACATTCAACACAATTTGGAAAACAGTCGGTGAAAACATTTCCAAGTACCAATCCTATCCTCGCCTAATTGGGGAAACTGGCGGTAAAGACTTTGTATTTGCCCACGAAACAGCACAAGCGGATAAAGTTGCTGCTGCCCTTGTTCGAGGGGCATTTGAATACCAAGGCCAAAAATGTTCGGCAGCCTCACGTGCTTACATCCCTGCCAGCATGTGGGAAGCAGTAAAAGGAAAGCTGCTTGAAGAAACCGCAAAGCTCAAAGTTGGTGATGTCCGCGACTTTAGGAACTTCATGGGCGCGGTTATCGATAAGCCTGCTTTTGATTCAATCACAGGCTATATCGACTATGCGGCTAATTCCGAAGATGCGGAAATTATCGCGGGCGGTACGTACGATGATTCTGTCGGGTATTTCATTCAGCCGACAATTATTGTAACAACCAATCCAAACTTCAAGACAATGGTAGAAGAAATTTTCGGACCAGTCTTGACTATCTATGTTTACGAAAATGATAAATTGGAAGAAACTTTAGATGCGGTTAATACAGCGTCTATCTATGCATTAACTGGTGCAATCTTTGCCCAGGATCGCAATGCAATCATTCACCTGGAGCGCCGTTTGTCCGAAGCAGCCGGAAACTTCTACATCAATGACAAGCCAACTGGCGCAATGGTGAACCAGCAGCCATTCGGCGGTTCCCGCGGATCCGGCACGAACGACAAGGCTGGTTCCATCTTCAACATGATTCGCTGGACTAGCCCTCGTGTCATCAAAGAAAACTTTGTGCCAACAACGGATATCGCATATCCATTCATGGACGAAGAATAAGATACGATTCAAAAAAGCGGTTGAAACGAATTGTTTCAGCCGCTTTTTAATTTTGCCTTGTTTTTTAAAAATTGGCCCATTCATTAAAAATGGTGGGCTTTTCTTCTTGAATTTTTCGGACAGTGGTGCAACCAATTCGTAAAAACTACTTTTGCAGTGAAGAACCAAAAATTTATTATATTTACATATTCTTACCATGTTAAAATAGAAAGGGATTCACAAAATTCGTACTGTTATTCAGCCCGGAGGATAAGATGAAAAAAATAGTGACTTTACTTCCTTTCCTAGCAATAATTTTCCCGTATGTTGTATTTGAATTGATTCATTTGGGGATTTTCATGAATCCTGCATTGGTACATCCGCATGGCCATTTTTATATTGTTTCGATTGTGTCCATTCTTGCTTCAGGGATTGCGATTTTGGTAGGGATAGCTGGCAGCAGGCTGAGGAATATAAAAGTCAGTATCCTTTCGCTGGCATTTATATCATTGTCTATTATGTTTTCAGTCCATGGCCTTTCTACACCATCCTTTATTTTTGGAATTACAAGCTTGCCTGGTGTAGCGGCGCAATTAAGCATGTTGCTCGTAACAGTTTGGCTATGGCTCTCTTCTTTCTCCTCTAATAATAAATTTATAGTTTTCCTAGCATCCCAGCAAAAAATCCTGGTTCCTTCCTGGACAATTGCCCTAAGCATTTTTTGCACAATCGGCCTTCTGAATCCAGGGATTGTTGACATTGTTCCTCTTAACATGAATCCGTTAAAGAATATCATTACCATCCTTGTTCTTTTGCTTAATGGGCTGACAATACACAGGTATTTCCAGTCGTATCGTTTTACGCGGTTTCCATTGCAGCTGGCAATTGTTTATAGCTCTGGCTGGATCATGGTGTCCCAGATTATTATGGTAAGAGGATTATTGTGGAGCCTGAGCTGGTGGATTTATCATTTCCTTCTTCTTGGTTCGATGGTGGTAATGATCATTGGCCTTTACAAGCAATATGCCGTAAAAGGGACAGTAACAGAGTCACTGCGATCGCTGTTTATCACTGATCCTTTTGAGCGGGTAACAAATAGCATGCCGTCTAGTATCAGGGCACTTGTGGCTGCTACAGAGGAGAAGGACAGTTATACTGCAGGGCATACTTTCAGGGTAACGCTATATGCATTGAAACTAGCAGAAGAGATGGGACTCAAACCAGAAGAACTGCGGATTATTCTACAAGGTTCCCTTCTTCATGATGTCGGGAAGATACGCATTCCAGATCATATCCTGAATAAACCAGGAAGACTGACGAAGGAAGAAAGATTGTTGATTGAGGAACATCCTATAACAGGATTTAATATGTGCAAAGGGCTTGGATTTTTAAAAGAAGAATTAAGCATCATCCGGTCCCATCATGAAAAGTGGGATGGTACAGGATATCCGGATAGGCTTTCTGGAGAAAGCATACCATTATATGCAAGAATCGTAGCCGTGGCAGATGTATATGACGCACTCACCTCGGAAAGGTCGTACCGGAAAGCATGGACTCACGGCCAGGCAATGGAATTTTTAAAAGAAAATATAGGAACCCACTTTGATCCTGTCTGTGTTGCGGCCTGGGAAGCGGTATGTATAAAGGATCCATTTGTTTATCAATATCCTTCAGAATTCATAAAGGATGGGAAAATCGTTAAGAGGGCTTTAGCTTAAAGAAATTTACATATTGTCATACATGTGTTGAAGCTGTCGCAAAAACGGGTACAAGAAGTGTAACTTTGGGTATACTGCTGTTAAACAGAAATGAAGGAATGAGTTGTTACGTAATGATTGTAGAAACGAATGATCATAAGGAGAATTGGTTCAGGAATATCATTCTCTTTTTAACCAGCCAGACGATATCGCTCTTTGGATCATCCCTAGTTCAATATGCGATGATGTGGTACATCACGTTAACGACAAAATCGGGATTAATGATGATGTTGTATATCATTTGCGGCTTCATCCCAACGTTTATTTTATCGCCGGTTGCTGGGGTTTGGGCCGATCGCTACAACCGGAAAATGCTAATTGTATTAGCAGACGCGCTTATTGCAGTGGCTACATTAATTCTCGCTATCCTTTTTTTAATGGGGTTTGATTCGATTTGGCTGCTTTTTGTGATGGCTGCGATCCGTGCCTTTGGTACGGGAATTCAGACGCCGGCTGTCGGGGCTATTTTGCCGCAAATCGTTCCGAAGGATAAGCTGACAAAGGTAAACGGAATTAATGGAAGTATCCAAGCTATCATCATGTTTGTGTCTCCAATGGTCAGTGCGGCGTTACTGGCATTGGCTTCAATTGAATTTATTTTCTTCATTGATGTCATTACAGCAGCGATAGCCATTGTGACATTACTTGCTTTCTTAAAAATTTCCGCGCATAAAAAGGCAACGGTAAAGCAAACAACGAGCTACTTGAGTGACTTCAAACAAGGCTTGCACTATATAAATAGCCATTCTTATCTAAAGCAATTTTTCCTTTTCTTTGCGGTCTTTTTTGTATTGATGGCGCCAGCGGCATTTTTGACGCCACTGCAGGTTGCCCGGAGCTTTGGCGATGATGTATGGAGGTTAACTGCAATTGAGATTGCCTTTTCAATCGGGATGATGGCTGGCGGCGGAATTATTGCCGCCTGGGGAGGCTTCCAAAATAAAGTCAAAACGATGGCATTTGCGAGTGTGGTCATGGGAGTTTGCACATTCGCGCTTGGAATCGTTCCAATCTTTTGGATTTATTTAATCTTCATGGGCATTTTCGGAGTTACAATGCCAATTTTCAACACTCCGACGACCGTTCTTTTGCAGGAAAAAACCGAAGAGGACTATTTAGGAAGAGTTTTTGGAGTCATGGGGATGATTGCAACCTCGATGATGCCAATCGGAATGCTTATATTTGGCCCAATCGCCGATATAATCAAAATCGAATGGCTGCTGATAGGAACGGGTGTGTTCATTATTGTATTGGCTATCTTGTTAGGACGGAACAAAGTATTAATCGAGGCTGGAAAACCGGCTTTAGAAGAATCTTAAATTATGGAACGAACTTCAAAGAGGAATTTTTAACCGCCTTTTTTGTTCCAGCCATAAAATAATCCCTAGGAGCAAGCAGAACTGATTTTTCAGACTGCCAGCTTTTAGGGATGTTTTTATCCATGATGATAGTTTAACTTACAGGCCTTTTGTTAAAGAAATGCGCTGCGGCTAATTTGAAGTCCGCTAATAATAACGGCCATAGATTTGGGCGGCGCCGGACAGCCAGTGGATGGTACGCCGCGATAGTTTTGTAACCATGAACCTCATGGATTTTACCCCTTAATGATTTTACGTCAGTATCGTTATTCTCGAAGAAGGATTGGACAGCGATGTTGCCGAGGCAGACAATAAGCTGAGGGTGCTTTAATTCAAGCTGCTGTTTCAAATGATTCATGCAGATTTGCCTTGTTCGCTCTTTATCGTATTTTCTAACAGGTTTCCTCTTTAAAACATACGTTACATATAAATCCTCGGCTTGAAAACCTGCTTCAAAGGCAGCTTTTTGAAGCGTTTGCCTTGTTCCGCATAAAAAGGGTTTACCTTCCCGGTCCTCCCGCGCACCCGGATTGTCCAGGAGAATTAGGAGAGGTGCATGCGGATTCCCTTCACCCCAAACCATCCTTGAGCCATGTTTGTCCAGGCCGCATTCGCTGCAATTTATCAGGTTTTCAGGAGTTGGTTCCTCGTTCCACAATGAGGCACAAAAATTAGCCATTTTCCTTCTCCTTAACGTATGTTTACTTTCTTACTATGCCCAATGGTTTCCTCTAAATTATAATTAGTCATTTTGCTGAAAGGGGAAAGGTTTTTGATCGCCAATCGTTTTGTCTTTTGAAAAAAACCGGGTATGAGCGGTATTCAATCAAAACTCACAAAAAAAGGGTACAATAAAGGACATATAGCTCCAGAGGTAAGGGGGAAAAAAGAATGGAATTAGGTATTAGTACGTTTGTGGAAACGACGCCGGATCCGGAGACCGGGAAAGTTGTCAGCCATGCACAGCGTTTGCGTGAAGTAGCAGAGGAAATTATTTTAGCGGATCAGGTGGGGCTTGATGTTTTTGGGGTTGGTGAACATCATCGGGAGGATTTCGCCGCTTCCTCACCGGCAGTATTGCTGGCGGCCGCCGCAACGCAGACAAAGAGAATACGGCTAACAAGTGCTGTTACGGTCCTTTCATCGGATGACCCGGTCCGGGTTTTCCAAGATTTCGCGACGCTTGACGGATTATCAAATGGCCGGGCGGAAATCATGGCGGGCAGGGGATCATTTATCGAGTCGTTTCCGCTCTTTGGCTATGATTTGAAGGATTATGATGAGCTTTTTGAGGAGAAACTGGACTTGCTGTTGGCGCTGCAAAAGTCCGAAAAAGTTACCTGGAGCGGGAAGTACCGTCCTGGCATTCAAAATATCGGGATATACCCGCGGCCGGTTCAGGATCCATTGCCGATTTGGATCGGAAGCGGGGGTAACCAGGAATCAGTCGTCCGTGCTGGCCTTCTCGGATTGCCGCTTGTACTCGCCATTATCGGGGGAAGCCCGCTTCACTTTGCTCCTTTAGTACAGCTGTACTGGAAAGCCGCGGAGCATGCGGGACACGACCTTTCAAAATTGAAGGTGGCGTCCCATTCACATGGCTTTGTTGCCGAAACTACCGAGACAGCCGCAGATAAATTTTACCCGTCAACCCAGCAGGTTATGACTAAACTGGGACGGGAGCGGGGCTGGGGTCCATATAGCCGGCGGGCTTATGACTCCGCGAGGTCTCTTGAGGGAGCGCTTTATGTAGGGGATCCTGATACAGTCGCGGAAAAAATTATCTTTTTACGAAAAAATGTAGGAATAACCCGATTCATGCTTCATTGCCCGGTTGGCTCAATGCCGCATGAGGATGTCATGAGGGCGATTGAACTATTTGGCACAAAAGTGGCGCCACGGGTCAGGGAAGAAGTCGCTCGCTGGGAAGCGACAAAGTAATTTTCAATGGGTAAATCAATTGTCTTGAAAAGTGATAAGTACCGTTTTGGTACTAATCACTTTTCAAGGCTTACCACACTAACTCCTCACACACTCACTATTTTTCAAAACAAACCCCACCATCGCAGTCAACAAGCTACCAGGCTGTTCGAAAATGGCCACATGGCCACACTCTGGAATGATGAGATATTCCGTATCCGGCATGTACTGTACCAAAATGTCGGAAAAACGGCGGGGGGTCAGCAGATCATTTTCCCCAACTATAACGAGAGTCGGACACTTCACTTTGCAAAGCTCATCGGTTACATCCGAATCATTGATATACGTGTCATACAGGTTGACCTGCCCTTTGAAATAATCCTCTCCAATATCATTCATTAGCTTTGCCCGCTCGGCGAGAAATTCTTTATTTTTCTCAATAAAGGAATTGTAGTAGAGGGAAGGGACCGCTCCCCAGAAAAAAGCTTCTCCTTGAGGGCCTATAGCCAGCTGTTTCCAGCCCTCCAAAAATAGCCGAGTCGTTTCATCAATTTCACTGGCAACATCAATCAAAGTCAGGCTAACCGCAATTTCAGGGTAATCAATCGCAAACCTTAATGCGACTGCCCCGCCGTACGAGGTACCGACCAAGTGCACCTTTTCAATTCCTAACTCATCCAGCAAAACCTTCGCATCTTCTGCATGCTCCCTAAAGGTATAAGGTCCATCAGGCTTGGCGGATTTCATTTGTCCTTTAAAGTCATGAAGGACAATCCGATAGCCGAGTTTTTCAAAAAGGGGGTAGTATAAGGCCCACGAAGATGTCGTCGTCATCACTCCATTAAAAAACATAACCGTTTCGGGCGCTTCAGAATCCCCCAACACCTCGTAAAACAATTCATTTCCGTTAGTATTCATCATTGCCATGCCAACGCCTCCTATCATAGGCAAAAAGGCTGAATCCTATAAGAATCAGCCCAATTCAACCTCGAATATCGGACAAAACCAAACTAGTTTTAAAGAGCCATGTCCGATAACCCCGCATGAATTAAAGCACAACCCCGCCATCGACGCTCAATACAGTCCCGGTAATATATCTGGCTTCTTCAGATGCAAGGAATGTATACGCATTGGCAATGTCTTCCGGCTGGCCGAGCATGCCGAGTGGAGATTTTCCTTTCATCATTTCAAGAACCTTTTCAGGCATTTTTTCGACCATCGGCGTCATGATGAACCCAGGGGCAACCGCATTTACACGGATACCAAATCGGCCAAGCTCCTTCGCCCATGTTTTTGTCATGCCGATGACGCCCCATTTGGTTGCTGCGTAGTTGGTTTGACCGAAGTTTCCATATAAGCCAACAACCGAGGAGGCATTCAAAATGACGCCGCGCCCCTGCTCCTTCATTTGTTTTGCTGCGGTCTGGGCGACGTTGAAGACTCCTTTTAAGTTAACATCAATGACCCTGTCCCACTGGGCTTCTTCCATTTTAATCAACTGGGCGTCAGCGGTGATTCCGGCGTTATTCACCACAATGTCAACGCTTCCAAAATGCTGCACCGTATCAGAAACCATTTTTTCTACCTGGCCGAAATCAGTTACATCAACGACCATGCCAACCGCCTTGCCGCCGTCTTCAGTAATAACGGCAACAGTCCGGTCAACGTCCTCGCTGTTTACATCGGCAACGATGACTTTTGCACCTTCTTTTGCGTATTTAATCGCAGTTGCTTCCCCGATCCCTCTTCCAGCTCCCGTAACAATCGCCACTTTGTCTTTTAATCTCATTTCTCGTTACCTCCCAAGATATAGTCAATTAAATAGTATGCAAGAATCTTGCCAACCTGAAAAATCACTATTTTAAAGTAAAATCGCCACCCGGAATGTAGCCAACAGCAAACACTGTCCGAATTTCCTACATTTTTTATAAAAAAAGTTCCCTTTCATAATGTTAATTATATACAATAAAGGAAAGGAGATGAAAAAGGGGAGGGGAATTTGTGGGGTTGGATGTTACTAACGTAATCACCACTGTAGACTTGGAAGTCCTTGGCTCAGAGGCTTTTCTGAATACAATGGAAAAGCTGTTTGATCCTATTTCAGTTCCAATCATTTTGGTGGATAAAGATACGAAAATCCGGATGATTAATCAAATTTTTGCCGATTACTTAGGTTTCCCGAAGGAAGAAATTATCGGAAAACCGGTATTGGAAGTAGATGAATTTTCAAGGTTCCCATATGTGCTATCAAGCAAAAAACCGGAAATAGCCTGGAAGCATAAATTCAAGAACGGAAAAACAGCGATTGTCCACAGAATACCTGTACTGGATATAAATCAAGAAGTGGCCTACGGGTTTGGGTTGCTGCTCTTCCAGGATGTGAAAGAGTTCAAGGACATTATTGAAAAAAATAAACTCCTCGAAACAGCGTTAAACTATGCAGAGGAACAGTTAAAGCACATCCATGGTGCGAAATATAGCTGGGAAAACATCTTAGGGACAAGCGAGAAAATGGTGTTGGCGATTTATATGGGAAGAAGGGCATCCCAGACAAAATCGAATGTTTTATTGCTGGGGGAAAGCGGGACAGGCAAGGAATTATTTGCTCATGCAATTCACCACTCCAGCAACAGACAGCATGAGAGATTTATCAAGGTCAACTGTGCCGCAGTCCCGGCGGAGCTGCTTGAGTCGGAACTATTCGGCTATGAGGAAGGAGCGTTTACAGGCGCTAAAAAGGGAGGCAAGCCCGGAAAGTTTGAACTGGCAAGCGGCGGCAGTATTTTTCTTGATGAAATTGGCGACATGCCGCTCAGCATGCAGGCCAAGCTCCTTCGCGTCCTGCAGGAAAAAGAGATTGAAAGAGTTGGCGGTACGAAGACGATTCCGGTCGATGTTCGCGTTATTGCGGCCACCAATAAAAACCTCGAAAAAATGGTGGTGGAAGGGTCATTCCGTGAAGATCTTTTTTACCGCCTGAATGTCATGTCAATTGAAATCCCGCCGTTGCGCGAACGGGAAACCGATATAGAGGACTTGGCGATGAAGCTGCTTGAGAAGCTTTCAAGCCAGTTAGGGGTTTACGTCCGCACTATTTCCAAAAATGCAATGGAGCATCTGCTGAACTACCATTGGCCTGGTAACGTCAGGGAACTAGAGAACGTACTGGAGCGTGCCATCAATCTCACGGATACTGACACGATTCATTCTGTCCATCTTCCATTCACGATAACAAGAAACAAGAAGCTTCATAAGCTATCAAAAGGGCAAACGTTAAAAAGTATCCTGGAGGAAACGGAAAAAGAGATTATTAAAAATTATCTGGACGAGCTAAATCATAATAAAGTAAAGGTTGCGGATATCCTCGATATTAGCCGTTCAAGCCTCTATGACAAAATTGAAAAATACGAATTAAAGCCGCCTTTGTCGTGAAACCATACACCTGTCGGAATATCGGACACTAAAAAGTAAGCGTTTACAAAACAAAATGACTTTGAGAAAAAATCAAAGTCATTTTTTATTTGTTCGAAAAATTTTTACAAGTTAAAAAACCCTTTAAGATAAAAGGTTTTTCGTAACTTCACACAATCAGCATAACCATTTTATTAAAAATTGGCACGGTATTTGCATTGTAAGAAAGTATAGCTGCACTAAAAAGAAAAGGAGGGCTTGTTATGGTTGAATTTTTCCAAAATGTCATAGCTGGATTGGAAACAGGCAGTTTGTATGCTTTGGCTGCCCTGGGTTTAGTTCTGATTTACCGGACCTCTGACGTCATTAACTTTGCTCAAGGTGAAATGGCTATGTTCAGCAGCTTTATCGCCTTTACAATATTCCAGCAAACGATGTCTTATCCCGTTGCATTCATCGGAGCCATTTTATTTGCGGTCTTTCTCGGTTTTCTCGTTGAGAGAGTCTTCATACGGCCTGCATCAAAGGCTAACCTGGTAAGTAAAATGATCATTACCCTTGGACTTATTATGATTTTTAACGGAGTAGCTTCCGCATTGTTCGGAATTGATATGCACCCATTCAGAAAAGCGTTGACCATGGACAATATCAACATCGGGGAAGTCATTATCCAGCCTAACGCTATTTTTATCATCTCTATTACACTCGTAATCATGGCGATTTTATTCTACTTGATAAAAAATACATTAATTGGCATTGCCATCCGTGCCACTGCCCAAAATGAGACAACCGCAAAATTGATGGGAGTGCCCGTTTCAAAGGTGTATTCGTTGTCATGGATCATCGCCACCGTACTCGGAGCGATTGCGGGAATCCTGATTGCCCCGACAACCAACGTGTCGACGACGATGATGGGAGAAGTACATTTGAAATCATTCATTGCTGCCGTCCTTGGCGGTTTCGGATCCTTTGTCGGTCCAGTTGTGGGCGGTTTTGTTATCGGGGTTTTTGATAACCTTGTTGGCTACTACATCTCGCTGCAATGGAAAACAGTCATCGTCTATGCTTTATTGATCATCATCCTAATCGTCAAACCTACTGGACTCTTTGGCAAAGTTCACCGGAAGAAGGTGTAAGGCATGAAGGGATTGTTAAAAAACAAACCATTCCTCTATATAGTGGCCGGGCTGATTGTCGCGATGATTCCATTACTGGTTGAGATGGATCGGTCGACGATGACGATGATGAACCTGATCGTCATTTATGCAATCGTTGCGATCGGCTTTAATATCCTTCTCGGCTATGCAGGACAAATCTCGCTTGGCCATGCGGCATTTATGGGACTCGGAGCCTATTTATCAGCTTATATTACTGCAAACTACGAACTTCCGTTTTTAGTTAGTCTCTTCTTATCCGGATTGATTCCGATGGTTATCGGGCTCATCCTTGGACTAGTGGCGCTTCGCCTTGAGGGCCATTACCTCGCGATTGCGACACTTGGCTTTGGCGTTGCCATCCAACAGACCTTTAAGGAATGGATTGCCTTTACGAATGGGTTCTCCGGGGTACGGGCGGCCACCCCTGAAATTTTTGGCTTTGCTTTGAGGGAACGTGAACACTTCTTCGTTTTGGCGGTCATCATCTGTGTTTTGCTCATTCTGTTTGCCCATAACCTTTTGTCCTCAAAAACCGGACGCGCCCTGATTGCGATCCGTGATAGTGAGCATGCAGCCCAGGCGATGGGCGTCAGCTTATTCAAATATAAATTGATTGCCTTTGCACTTAGCGCTTTTTACGCCGGGATCGGCGGTTCTTTATATGTACACTTGATCCGATATACAGAGCCGAATCAATGGGGAATCGACCTGTCACTGAATTTATTGGCGATGGTCGTTATCGGAGGTCTGGCCTCCATACCGGGAAGCGTATTGGGTGCAGCATTTATCGTATTTGTTCCTGAATTCGTAAAAGACATTGAATGGCTGCAGAACATCAAGAACGTTGCCAGCATTTTTACTGGGGTGGCGCTTGTCCTTGTCATCATGTTTTTCCCGTATGGGCTTGCGAGAATTGGATCGCAGCTTAAATCACTATTCATTGGCAGGCCGAAGCACACGAAACCGACGAAGGGAGTGGAGGGATAAAGATGGAACCGATTTTACAGGTAGAGGACCTGTCCATTTCTTTCGGAGGCTTAAAGGCAATAGACAATCTAAGCTTCACCGTTGAAAAAAATGCAATCTATGGCCTTATCGGACCAAATGGCGCAGGGAAAACAACCGTATTCAATTGCATCAGCCGATTCTATACTCCTGACAAAGGAAAACTCACCTTTCAAGGGCATATAAATCTGCTCGATTATAAGGTTCATCAAATGGTCAACATCGGTTTGGTACGGACCTTCCAGAATGTCGAACTTTTTAAAAACTTGACTGTCCTGGAAAACCTGATCATCGGCCAGCACAGCATGACAAAGGGAGGAATCCTCTCACAGGGCTTCCGCCTCCCGTTTGTAAAAAAGGAAGAAAAGCGTATCCGCGAAAAGGCCCTCGATATTATGGATTTCCTGGGCATTCGCGGGATTGAACACTATCCAGGGGCAGCCCAGCCATACGGGGTCATGAAGCTGATCGAACTCGGGCGGGCGCTGATGTCCAATCCGAAAATGATCATCCTCGATGAACCAGCTGCCGGGATGAACCATAGTGAAACACAAACACTAACCAACCTTATAAAAAAAATAAGGGAAGAATTTAACGTCACCATCATCCTCGTTGAACACGATATGAACCTCGTTATGGAGGTTTGCGAAAAAATTTGCGCGATAAACTTTGGCTCCAAGATTGCAGAAGGCAGCCCAAAGGAAATCCAAAATCATCCGGCTGTACAGGAAGCGTATCTTGGCAAGGAGGATGAGGTACATGCTTAAGCTCGAAAACATCAATGCCTATTATGGTTACATCCATGCCCTTAAGGATGTATCGCTTGAAATAAAGGAAGGGAATATTGTAACCCTCCTGGGTGCGAACGGGGCAGGGAAAACAACGATATTAAAGGTTATTTCCGGGTTGATCAAGCCTCAAAAGGGCGGCATCACCTTTGGCAATAAGAGTTTGACAGGACAATCCCCCGAAAGGATCGTGAAGTCCGGGATTGTTCAGGCACCAGAGGGAAGGCAAGTTTTCCCCGAACTGACCGTAAAAGAAAATCTGCAAATCGGCGCGTATACACAAAAAGATCGAAAGGAAGCGGCCAAGTCCCTCGAAAAAGTTTTTACATATTTTCCGAGATTAAAAGAGAGGGAAAAGCAGGATGCCGGGACCTTATCCGGAGGGGAGCAGCAAATGCTGGCCATTGGAAGGGCATTGATGGCCAAACCTAAACTACTTTTACTCGACGAGCCTTCCCTGGGTCTCGCACCGCTGATTGTAAAAGACATTTTTTCGATAATCCGGGAAATCAACCATGAGGGGACCACCGTTTTCCTAGTCGAACAAAATGCAAACTTAGCCCTGTCCATCAGCCATCATGCCTATATCCTCGAAACAGGGAAAGTTATTCACCACGGGCCCGCACAATTGATAAGGAATGATCCGAAAATCAAACAGGCCTATTTGGGCGGCCATTAACCCACGGCATTTACTAAGCGAATGCTTAGATGCATAGTTGAAAAAATTTAAAAAAGGGAGATCAAAATCATGGGGAAAATTTTCAAAAAAGGTTCATTGTTGGCTTTAGTACTCACTCTTCTGTTTTCGGTAGCGGCATGTTCAAACAGTGAAAAAACAAAGGGCAAGGACGGGAAGGACGAACCAGAAAAAGTGGAACTGGCCCAGGGTGTTACAGATAAGTCGGTAAAAATCGGAACCATTGGCGTCCAATCAGGTGCGTTAGCATTCATTGGGACTCCATACTTTCAAGGAATGGAAGCGTATTTGAAAGCAGTGAATGATGAAGGTGGAGTAAATGGCAGGACCGTTGAGCTAATTAAGAAAGACGATGAATTCAAGCCGGATAAAGCCGTAAAGGCAATGGAAGAACTCGTTTATGATGATAAAGTTTTCGCTGTTGTCGGCCAGCTTGGCACACCGGGAGTCATGGCGGCTCAAAGCATTGTCCAAGAAGAAGGAATCCCTGCCGTCTACTTCGGCTCCGGTGCAAAGCAGCTCACACAAGCCGGGAAAAACTTCTTCCCTGTCCAGCCAAACTATTTCTATGAAGGCAAGCTGATGGCTAAATATGCAGTTGAAAAATTCAGCGCTAAAAACGTTGTCGTCATTTATCAAAATGATGATGTGGGCCGCGATGGTGTCGAAGGTTTCGCGGAAGGCTTAAAAGCGCTTGGCCAGGAAGGCATCCTTAAAGAAGAAGGCAAATTGGCAATCGGAGCCGCGGATACAGACTTCACCGTTCCAGTCCAAAAAGCAAAGAGCCTTAACCCTGATGTCGTAATCGTCTACAGCCTTGCAGGCGCTACAACTGGCGTTTTGAAAGAATTCGAGAAAGTGAACTTCAACGTTCCAATGATCACAACCTATTCAAATGCAGATGCATCCTTCCTTGCACTGGCAGCACCAGGAGCTCCGAATGTAATCAAGAACCTCTATGTCATGGGCTGGGTAAATGCCGATGCAGCAAAGCTTCAACCGCTGATGGACGCAATGGCAAAATACTTCCCGGAACAAAAGGTAATCAATGCTTACACAATGGCTGGCTGGGTTGCAGCTGAAACATTTATTGCAGGACTGAAAGCAGCAGGGGATAACCTGTCATGGGATGGCTTTGTGGAAGCAATGGACGGCATGACATTCACAGACGGCCTTGCTCCCGAAATCAGCTATGTAGATGGCAAGCGTGAAGGCGTAACCAAAATGGCTCTGAGCAAAGTCGCCCAGGATGGAGGCAACTTCATCTTTACCCTGGATTCCGAGTTCACAGAATTCGAATAAATCTGGCCAGGAGAATTAATTGGAACTGTTGGGTACTGAATTTCTGTGGCCTTATGTTCTAAAAGTAAGGGTTCCTAAATGCTCTTTCCTGGCATTTAGGAAACCCTTATTCAAATAGAGGGTCAAATGTTCGATTTCTGAACAGTGTCCAGGAAACCGACAGGGCCGATCCAAAAGGCCAGGAACGGCTTTTTCATTTTTAAGAAAACAAAGTCTTTCATAAACTTTAACTATATCGGGTTGGAAAAAATTTTTACACACTATTCCATTTTGAATGTAAGTTGATTGGAGCGGAAGGCACCGACTCCTGCGGGATGCAGCGGCAAGGTGGAGACCCCACAGGCGCTAGCGCCGAGGAGGCTCCACTGACGCCCCGCGGAAAGCGTGTGCCTGTAGCGGAAATCAACCGCAAGGTTACTTTAGTATATAAAATCTATGATTCAACATATATAGAACGGTTTCCTATAAAAGCTTCAAGGAAGGGAGGTATTGAGAATGCCAAAAGTAAAAGCCAATGGAATTGAATTTTACTATGAAATACATGGAGAAGGTCCGGCCCTTGTCTTATTGGAGGGGCTTGGGTATGCAAGCTGGATGTGGAGACGGCAAGTAGAGGAGTTATCCAGCCATTTTAAGGTTGTTATCTTTGATAACCGGGGTGTAGGGCATACCGATAAGCCTGAAATGGAATACTCGATCCAGCTGTTTGCGGAAGACACGGCTGAGGTTCTTAAAGCTTTGAATATTGATAAAGCGCATATTTTAGGAGTTTCAATGGGAGGCTTCATCGCTCAGGAATTTGCCATTTCCTATCCCGAAATGGTTGATAAATTAATTCTTTGCTGCACCTCATTCGGAGGCGCCAATAGTATCCCGATCCCGAAAGAAACACTCGAAATCATGCTCCAGGGTGCAAGCAAGGATCGTACTCCTGAAAAAGCGAGATACGCTGTTTCCACCGCTTTAAACGAAGGGACATTGAACGAAAATCAGGACATTCTTGATTTTATCCTACAAGAGCAGAGAAATAATTCACAGCCAAAACATGCTTATCAGCGACAGCTGTTTGCCGGTGCGTCCTTTAATAGCGAGAACAAGGTAGACACGATAGTTGCTGAAACGCTCATACTCGCAGGTCGAGGTGATCGAGTCGTACCTTTTGAAAATGCACAGCTTCTTCATGAAAAAATTGCCCATTCAAGAGCATTCATCTTAGATGATGCCGGACATCTGTTTTTTATGGAGAAACCCAAACAAACAAACAAATTAATCATAGATTTTTTGAAAGATAACAATTGAAACTAAGCGCTAAAAACAGTCTGGATAATTATAGACAGGAGGCGTTAAGAATGACAACCAATCATGTTGGAATTGTCGGAACAGGCATCTATATCCCAGACCATAGAATGACCGCGAAGGATATTGCCGATGCAACAAACGGTGTTTGGACGGAGGAAGCCATCACCCAAAAGCTGGGGATCAAGGAAAAACGGGTTCCCGGCGAAAATGACGGGACACAGGAAATGGGCGTCCGCGCAGGCCTCGATGCACTCAAGAACACCGGAATCGACCCGAAGGAAATCGATCTGGTCATCTCAATCGGTGAAGAGTGGAAGGAATACCCGCTAACCACTTCCGCAATTTACATCCAGGAACAAATCGGCGCAACCAATGCGTGGGGCATCGATCTCCAGCAGCGCTGCTGTACAGCAGTTTCGGCCATGAAAATAGCAAAGGACATGATGCTTTCAGACGAGGACATTAACACCGTCATGATTGTAGGCGGCTACCGAAATGGCGATTTCGTCGATTACACCGACCGGGCGATGTCAATGATGTATAACCTATCAGCAGGGGCCGGAGCGATTATTTTAAAAAAGAACTACGGACGCAACCTCCTATTAGGCTCGCATATTATGACAGACGGAACAATGTCGCGCGACGCCGGGGTGGAATTCGGTGGAACCGAAAAGCCGATCACCAGTGAAAATCTTAACGAAGCCTACAAATCTTTAAGGCTATTCGATGAAAAGCATATGAAGGATCGCTTGAACGAGGTGTCCATGCCTAACTGGCTGCACTGCATCGACCGGGCATTTGAAAAGTCGAAAGTGGCCAAAGAAGAGCTCGGCTATCTGGCAGTCCTTCATTTCAAATATTCCATGCACAAGTATCTGCTCGACCTTCTTGGCCTGACTGAAGACCAATCAATCTATTTAAGCGAATATGGCCATATGGGCCAGGTGGATCAGATTCTTTCCCTACACTTGGCATTAGAGCAAGGCAAGGTGGCTGACGGTACCGTGGTTTCAATGATTTCAGCGGGAATTGGCTATGCCTGGGCAGCGAATGTCATTAAATGGGGGCCGATAGAAAATGAACGCTATGTCTAAAACGAATAAGTATCAAGACCTTTATTTTTCAAAAAAAATAACAGTGGAAAAAGCATTGAGCTTCGTCAAAACCGGGGACCATATCGTCTCGGCACTTGCGGCTGCTGAACCGAGGAATATACTTTCCAAGCTCCATACGATTTCTGAGGATATTACCGATGTAAGAGTTTCAACGTGTTTGCCAATCCTTGAATATCCGTACTTTTGCGACCCAGCATATAAAAATCAATTTCTGATGGAGGGTTGGTTTTATATGCCTGCTGTAAGAAAGATGCACGAGGCGGGCACGGTTTCCTACATCCCAAACCATCTCCATTTTGCGGGGGTCAGGCGGAACGAACACCGCCATACCAACATCTTTATCGGCACCGCTTCACTGATGGATGAGCATGGCTATCTGTCGCTTTCCTTAAGTGCGACCTATGAAAAAGAAATTGCCCAGGTTGCTGACCTTGTGATTCTGGAGGTCAACCCGAAGATGCCAAGGACCTTTGGAGACACAATTATTCACATTTCCGAAATTGACTATGTGGTTGAAGCCGATTACGATATCCCACTTTTTCAATCGCCTGAACCGAACGAAAAAGATAGGATAATCGGTAGGCAGATTGCAGAATTGATTGAAGACGGCTCCACGATCCAGCTGGGCATCGGCGGCATCCCGAACGCTGTCTCGGCCGAGCTCATGAATAAAAAAGACCTCGGAATCCATACCGAAATGTTTACCGACGGAATGGTTGATTTATTTGAAGCGGGCGTTATAACCGGCAGGAAAAAAACATTGCAGCCAGGCAAGATGGTCGCAACCTTCGCGCTCGGTACGAAGAAGCTGTACGATTTTATCAACAACAATCCAGGGATCGTCATATTGAATGGCAGTTACGTAAATGATCCATATGTCATCGGCCAGAACCACAAAATGGTTTCCATTAACACGACCCTGGAAATCGACCTGACAGGCCAATGCTGCTCTGAATCAATCGGCCACCGCCAATTCAGCGGAACCGGCGGCCAGGCGGACACAGCAATCGGCGCCCAGCTTTCAAAAGGCGGCAAATCATTCATTGCCCTTTATTCAACGGCTAATATCAGAGTCCCTGGCAGCAACGAGCGGAAAACGATTTCGAAAATTGTACCTAGGCTTACTCCCGGTGCCGTCGTTTCGCTGTCCCGAAACGATGTCGACTACGTTGTAACCGAATATGGCGTTGCCCACCTAAAAGGCACCTCCATTAGGGAAAGGGTAGAAAAGCTGATAGCCATTGCCCATCCTGATTTCCGGGAGCAACTAAGGCGTGAAGCAAACGAATTAATGATTTGGTAAATAGCCTAATAGATAAGAGAAAGGTTTTTACCATTCTCTTATTTTATAAGGGAATTATGTGAAGTTTTGAACAAAGTTAAAGGAGTAACCAACCAATGGGAGTTCGAAATAAGTTCAGCCTTTAATAAAAAATCACCCCGGCTCCAGCAAAAAGCGGCGGAGCAAGGGTGATTTTTTTGGTGTGCCTATGCATCCTGGGAAACAGTTTTTGCCTCTGTTGTAGCGGCTGATTTCCGTTCGTGAGGGACAACCAAATTTAGAATGAGCACCGCGATGGCACCGACGGCCGTTCCGGATGATAGGATGTAATTCGCAAAGTCGGGTACGCTGTACAGGACTTCTTTTGGAAGGACCATTGTGCCCACCGTTAAAAGGATTGGGACTCCGATGACGATCATATTTCGGTCATCGATTTCGACATGTTGGATGACTTTAAGCCCGTTCATAACGATGGCAACACAGACGACACCGAATATTCCCTGAATGACAGGCTGGGGAACACAGGTGATGATTGCCGATAATTTAGGAACAAGCCCGAGTGCGATGAGGATGATTCCGGCGGCGATAATCGCCATCCTGCTCGCGACACCTGTGATGGCGATAATGCCGGCATTGGAGGAATACCCCGTCATTGGCGTTCCGCCGAAAAGGGAACCGACGAAGCAGCCAAGGCCTTCACCAAAAGAAGCCTTGTTCAATCTCTTTTCATTCAATTCACTGCCCGTGACAGTAGAAACAACAAACCAGGTTCCTGTTGTTTCGATAAGAATAATCATGTAAATAAAAATCATCGTCAGGATTGCCTGCAAGTCAAAAACCGGTTTTCCAAATGGGAAGAGGCTTGGGAACGAAATCCACGCCGCATTTTTAACAGAAGAAAAATCGATGGTGCCAAAAAACGATGCTGTTATGGTTCCGGCGACAATCGCCAGGATAACGGAGACGAGGCGGAAAAACGTTCCGTATCCCTTCGCTTTTCGTCCTAGAAGAATGCAAGTGACAAGAACCGCGGCAGATACAAATGCAATCAAAACGTTGTGCCCGACATTTCCGGGAGAAGTATAAATGCTATTAAAAGCACTTGGCATTAACGAAATGCCTACGATGACAATGACCGTTCCTCCGACAAGAGGCGGGATGATTTTTTTGACAGCCTTCGCGAACCACTTCAACGGATATCCGAGAATCGCGATAAGCAAGGCGCCTGGCAAAAGGCTTCCGAAAACAGCTCCCATTCCAAGCTTTCCGCCAATCGCGGCCAAAGCGCCGATCGGTACATAGGATGGCCCCTGGACAACTGGAAGGCGCAAGCCGCCAATTGTCTGAATCAATGTCGCCAGTCCGGCTGCAAGAAAACACATTTGAATAAAGAAGGTTGTGTTCATTGAATCCAGCGAAAGCAATCCAGCAATAATAATTGGCGCGATGTACAGGTCCATTGCAAGTACATGCTGCATGCCGAGCAGGAACGCCTTCCTCCAACTGATTTTTTCGTCAATCCCTACTGTAATGTTCGTGTTTTGCCTGTTTTGGTCCACTGAGTAAAACTCCTTTATTATTATTTTTTGGTTTAATAGAACGATAGGATTGGCAAATTGGTCATTCGATTAGTACGTTTGAACTGTAATTTGGCCTGTTATTTGGACTTGAAGAATTCATTGCTATCTAAAAATTTGAAAATTATAGTTGAATTATAAATAAGGATTTACAAGATGTAAACCCTAAAAGCGTATATTTATTTATTTAAAAATATTAATGTTCGTGTTTCGTATTGACTTTAAATGATGTCCTCCACCATAATATATAGATAGTGAGACTATTTGAAGGAGTGGTAAAAGTGCTAGTGGAGGATAATGTTTTACGCAGCGACTGGATAGTAGCTAGTAAAATAGAAGATGTAAAAGAGAAGCCGCTACAGGTGATTGTTATGGGGGAGAGAGTGGTTCTTTTTCGGAATGAAGAAGGAATCCATGCTTTTAAGGATTTATGTATTCACCGAGGCGCCGCATTGTCGCTTGGTTGCGTTAAAGACGGAAATCTTGTCTGCCCATATCATGGTTGGGAATACAACTCGGAAGGTGCCTGTACAAAAATTCCCCAGCTCCCGGAAGGAAGATCGATTCCTTTAAAGGCAAGAGCTTTCAAATATGCCTGCAAGGAAGCGTATGGGTTTGTTTGGATTAATTTTAACAACAACAACCCGGAGTTCTTTTCCTACCCCCAATATGGCGAAGAAAGTTACCGCAATATCCTTTGGGGCCCGCAGCAGGTCAATGCAAAGCCGCCAAGGGTTGTCGAGAACTTCCTTGATGTTGGCCATTTGGCCTTCATCCACGAAGGCTTCCTTGGGGTGCAGGAGCATCCTGTTATCGGGGATTATGAAGTCCATACTGAAGGAAACAGGATATACAGTGATGAAATCGCGATTTTCCAACCGGACCCGGATGGCACGGGGGTGGCCAAGGATGTTTATTATACGTATGAAATTCTCAGTCCATTGACAGTCCTTTTCACCAAAAGGGACCCTGAAACGGATAACAAAATGACCATTTTACTAACCATCCTCCCGGTTGATGAAAGCAAGTCCGTTGCGTATGGAATCATGTCGTTTAATTATGAAACAGGGACAACCGACCAGGAAGCCATTGAGTTCCAGGACATGATTTTTGCCCAGGATAAGCCGATAGTGGAGAACCAGAAGCCGGAGGACCTTCCGCTTGACTTGCAGGCTGAGCTGTCATTGAAATGCGACCGGATGAGCATTGCCTACAGACAATATTTGAAGAGAGTTGGCGTAACGCTTGGGACTGACTAAGCTGGTAGCTTGTTAATAGTTTGAAAGACAGGAACAGATCCGTTCCTGTCTTTTTTTTGTAAAAAAACGCCCGGCATTCCTGTCGGGAAAAACAGTCCCTTCGCATTGCGCTTTTATAGCGTATAAATAATCAGGCAGATGTGGGTAGAATAGTTCATTGCAACAAATAGGATAAAGCTTTGAATGGCAATTCTGATTTTGCCCATCCCTCCAATTGCCTAATTTTCCGACAGGGAAGATGGGACCAAAAGCAAGGTGTGGGGTGGAGGAAGTTAGCTGAAAAGGCTCGGTTTCCAGGTAACCTTCCTTAGTTGCGTAATTATTTTTGGAATTTTGTCGAATGGACAGTGCTTTATTCCTACGAGATGTCCTAGCTATAAAAGCTTTGTCCCATAGTTGGGTCCAAGGTGGTATAGACACCTAGTTAGTACATTCGCTAAGCTGAGAATATTAATGAAAGCCTTTTCATTTCTGGGAGGGAGCATGATGAAGAAAACAATTACAATCGCGGTGGCCGCTGTTCTAAGCTGTGGCGCGCTAATTCCGCTCACTGGCGCGGAAGCAAATCAGGGTCCGCGAATGTCGGAAGAGACAAAAACGGTAAAAGCCGCCGGTGATAGCATTCATCCTGTTTTTACCTGGGGTAATCCTGGTCCGCTTTCGCCAATCCTCCATAAGGGCTCAATCAAGGGAGCGGGAATGATTCAACAGCCACTGGACGGAATTGATGCCCAATTGAACAAATTCATTTCCGAAAGGGCGATGCCTGGGGCGGTGGCGTTTGTAGCGCGGAGCGGCCATATTGTAAAGCATGATGCCTATGGATATGCCTACCGGTATGAGGATGATCAATTCACGGAGTCTGAAAATCCAATTAAGATGAGGGAAGATACGATTTTCGACCTTGCCTCGATCAGCAAAATTTTTACGACAACAGCAGCGATGATCCTCTATGACCAAGGGCAGTTCGGCCTTGATGACAAGGTTGCGGAGTATATCCCTGAATTTGCGGCCAATGGAAAGGAAAATGTAACCATTCGCCAGCTGATGACCCATACCTCGGGGTTCGCCGCATGGATACCCCTTTATACAAAAGGGAACAGCCGTGAAGACAGGATCAAGCTCGTTTTAAACGAGCCGTTAAGCAATCCTCCGGGCAGCAAGTATACATACAGTGATTTGAACATGATAACACTCGGGGTTTTAATCGAACGGCTATCAGGAAAGAGACAGGATGAATTTGTCAAAGAGTATATTACGGAACCATTGGAAATGAAGGATACAATGTACAACCCGCCGGCCGCATTGAAAGACAGGATTGCCGCAACAGAGTACCAGCCGTGGACGAACAGGGGGATTGTTTGGGGCGAAGTCCATGATGAAAATGCATGGTCGCTAGATGGCGTGGCTGGGCACGCGGGTGTCTTTTCGACCGCTGAGGATTTGTCGAAACTGGCCCACATGTATTTGAATGACGGCCGCTATGGGGACAAGCAAATCTTGAGGACGGAAACAGTCAGTATGCTTGTGGAAAACCAGATTCCCGAATTTCCGGGGAATGAGCATGGATTGGGATGGGAAATCGGCCAGGGATGGTTTATGGATGCCCTCGCGGATGAATCCGCGCTTGGCCATACAGGCTACACGGGTACTTCCATCGTTGTGAACAGGGCTAATGATACAATCTCGATTTTCCTTACCAATAGGGTGCATCCGACCCGGAATACAGTTACGACCAATACGGCAAGGAGAGCTTTTGCGAGGCAGGTTGCGGACGCCATTCCGGTTTCAATTCCCGATGGACAAGCATGGTTTTCGGGTTATGGGGACAAAATCCAGCATGCATTAACAGCGGCTGTGGATGTGGAACAGCCGGCGAAAATTTCTTTTAAAACATGGTATCGGACAGAAAAGGATTCGGATTATGGCTACCTGGAATGGTCCATTGACGGCTTGAACTGGACGAAGGCAAAGCAATTTACTGGCAACAGCGATGGCTGGGTCGATGTTGAGGCGCACTTGCCGGCAATCGCCAAATTCGTCCGATTCAGATATGAAACCGATAACACAGTGAACGGCCGCGGATGGTATGTCGATGACATCAAGATTGAAGATGTTGGCGGAAAAACCGTTGAGCCAAGTTTCAAAGGAGAAGGTTGGGAACAGCGAAGCTATTAGGGTTGTATTAGTTAGATTGATATAAAATTCTGCACAAATTAGCTTTGAATGGGAATTGATTGGAGCGGAGGGCACCGACTCCTCGAAAACGCTACCGCGTTTCCTTAGTGCGTGGGCAGATTCGAGGATGCCATTCAGTGTCCTGCAGGATGCAGCGGCAAGGTGGAGACCCCACAGGCGCATGCGCCGAGGAGGCTCCACTGACGCCCCGCGGAAAGCGTGTGCCTCGGGACAGGCAAAAGGCAGCCTGTCCCTGCGATGATTATTCTTGGGAGCTTTCCTTATGTAGCGGAAATCAACCGTAAGGTTCTCATTAGAATAAATCTTTGATTCAACCTATGTAGCAATGAAAATGAAAATTTTAAAACAGGGGTGATTATTTTGAAAAAATGGCTATCTGCAGTTGTAACGGTAATCCTGATCCTCTCAACCTTAACAGTGGCTTTGGCAAACCATGACAAGGGCAATGGGAAAAGCCAGGACCATAAGAAATTCATGGTTGGAGCCGAAGTGTTGCTGAAGGAGCATAAGGATTTAATAAAAGGAAAGCGGGTCGGCTTAATCACCAATCCGACTGGAGTCGACCAAAATCTCGTCAGCGTGGTTGATTTATTGTTCAATGACCCGGATGTGGAGCTGACGGCATTGTACGGCCCGGAGCATGGGGTTAGGGGAAGCGCCCAGGCTGGCCAGTATGTTGAGTATTATATTGATGAAAAAACGAAACTTCCTGTATACAGCCTTTACGGAAAGACGAGAAAGCCAACTCCGGAAATGCTGGAAAATGTAGATGTCCTCCTGTTTGATATCCAGGATGTGGGGACAAGGTTCTATACGTATATTTATACGATGGCGTATGCGATGGAAGCAGCGAAGGAAAACAATATTCCATTCATCGTCCTTGACCGCCCGAACCCGCTTGGAGGCACAAAAGTAGAAGGCCCAGTGCTTGATGCATCGAAATATACTTCCTTTGTCGGGAATTATCCGATTCCGCTTAGGCATGGGATGACCGTTGGCGAGCTTGCGATGCTGTTCAATAAAGAATTCAACATCGGGGCGGATTTGACGGTCGTTGAGATGAATGGCTGGAAGCGCAACATGTACTTTGATGAAACCCCGCTTGAATTTGTGATGCCATCTCCTAATATGCCAACATTGGAAACAGCATTGGTGTATCCTGGTGCGGCATTGATTGAAGGGACGAATGTATCGGAAGGGCGAGGGACAACGAAGCCGTTCGAGCTGATCGGCGCTCCATTTATTAATGCCGATGACCTGGCGGCGAAACTGAACGCCTTGAAGCTGCCGGGAGTGAAGTTCAGGGCAGCGTCGTTCATTCCGACGTTCTCGAAGCATTCCGGGGTTCTCTCCCACGGAATCCAAATCCATATCACTGACCTTGATTCGTTCAAACCAGTTGAAACAGGCCTTCATATTGTAAAGGCGATTCATGACATGTATCCAAATGACTTCCAATTCAGGGCGCCGGACAGCAAAGGCATTTCGTTCTTTGATTTACTGATTGGAAACGGCTGGGTACGGGAAGCGATTGAAAACGGAAAGACAGTCGATGAAATGAAGGCGCAGTGGCAAGGCGGCCTTGAAGAATTCAAGCAGGTTAGGGAGAACTATCTGATCTACTAATTTTTGGGTAAATCGCCGTTCCGGTTGGGGCGGCGGTTTTTTGTGGCCAATTTTAACAGAACCGTATGTCCCGCATAGCTAAAGCTGTTTCTTGGGATAGTAAAAAGGAAACTTGAAGGAGGCGGCGGAAATGGATAAGGACATTAAGCAGGATGAAAGAAAGCCGGATAAATCGAAAGCTGGCATGATCCACGTTGGGTATCGTTTTACGAATGAAAAGGACGGAAATGCCCAGCAGGACGGCTTTCGCTATGATTATGACGACTCGTCCGATTTAACTTAACTTGGTCGGAAAAATCGGTTACTAACATGGAACGCAAATAGGCGTCTATTGATAAAAGAAAGGGTATAATGAATCAACTGGTAAATGAAAAAAGGCAATTAGGAAGGAGATTCCATGGGTAACGAAATAGGCTGGAATTTTGACAACAGTTATATAAGGCTTCCGAAGCCATTTTATACGATGCTGGACCCTGATCCGGTCCGTGATCCGAAGCTCGCGGTCCTTAATGGCCCGCTTGCGGAATCACTCGGGCTTGATGCGAAGGAGTTGTCTACGGACGATGGCGTTGCGGTTTTGGCTGGGAACCGGGTACCCGAAGGCGCGGTACCATTGGCCCAGGCCTACGCCGGCCATCAGTTCGGCCATTTTACAATGCTCGGGGACGGGAGGGCTATCCTCCTTGGAGAGCATATCAGCCCCGATGGAAAAAGGTTTGATATCCAGCTGAAAGGCCCGGGCAGGACGCCTTATTCGCGCGGGGGTGACGGACGCGCGGCGCTAGGCCCGATGCTTAGGGAATACATCATTAGTGAAGCGATGCATGCACTTGGCATCCCAACGACCAGGAGCCTGGCGGTTGTGGAAACAGGGGAACCGGTATACCGGGAAACCGAGCTTCCCGGGGCAATCCTCACCCGGGTGGCGGCAAGCCATCTTCGCGTCGGCACGTTCCAATATGCTGCCGGTATGGGAGAAATCGATGAATTACGAGCCCTTGCCGATTATGCGATTGAGAGGCATTATCCGGAGATTGAATCCGAAGGGAATAAGTATTTGTGGCTTCTAAAGGAAGTCATAAAGCGCCAGGCCCGACTGATATCCCAATGGCAGCTTGTGGGCTTCATCCACGGTGTCATGAATACCGACAACATGACGATTAGCAGCGAGACGATTGATTATGGGCCGTGCGCCTTCATGGATGTGTACGACCCGGCGACTGTATTCAGTTCAATCGACAGGGAGGGCCGCTACGCCTATGGCAATCAGCCGTATATCGGAGCATGGAACCTCGCCCGTTTTGCCGAAACGTTATTGCCACTTCTCCATGAAGATGAGGAGGAGGCTCTTAAAATGGCCAATGAGGCGATTTCCGGTTTTGCGAAGCAGTTTCAACAGTACTGGCTGGACGGAATGAGGGCAAAGCTTGGGTTGACAAATGAGGAGGCGGAGGATGAAACACTCATCAGCGATCTTCTCAATTTAATGGAAAAATATCGTGCTGATTATACAAATACGTTCCGTGCTCTAACCTTCGACAAGCAGGAGGATACGCTCTTGCATGGAAAAGAAGAGTTTAAAAAATGGCATGCGCGCTGGCAGGAACGTCTTGGCAGGCTAAAGGATTCGAAGGAAGTTTCCCTTGAGTTGATGAGGCGAAGCAATCCAGCAGTCATCCCCAGGAACCATCGGGTGGAAGAGGCGCTTGACGCGGCGGTAAAGAAAGGGGATTACAGCGTGATGGAGAATCTCCTAACAGTATTGTCGAATCCATACGCCCATTCCCCTGAGCAGGAAGAGTACTGTAAACCGCCTGAACCAACGGGCTTGCCTTACAGAACTTTTTGCGGGACATAATATGAAAAGACGAACGGCTTACACGGCTGTTCGTCCTTTTTTCTTAACTCCAGCGATTTTCTATACCGAGCTCTTTATCTTCATATTCTTTCTTTGCCTTTTTTCTATATTGATACGATGTAAATATGAAACCAGCTAAAATAGCAAGAGTCCAATAATAATAGCTTTTTCCCTCATGGGAGGAAAAGGCTCTAAAACCAATATTCATTCCAATAATGATGAAAAATAGGGACAAAAAATAATAGAAGCGAACTCTCCAGCTAAACATGTATAGGCCAAGCGCCCACCATTTTTTCCGTTTCCCCATGCCGTTCTCCCTTTTTGCTTTTTGTTTATTATAGGGAGTAAGAGCCAGCTTTTCAATTAAGTGGATTTCGGACATGGCAGTTAGTGATTTGCTTTTTTTAAAAGGATGGTTTAGATTTACAAAATATATTGATAAGGAAAGAGTTTTTAATAGAAGGCAGGGGGATTGGATGGAAGCGCTCGTACATGGGATTTTATTGGCCTTTGGCTTAATTTTGCCGCTTGGCGTTCAGAATGTATTTATCTTTAATCAGGGGGCGACCCATAAAAAATTCTCAGAGGCCGTTCCGGCGGTTGTAACAGCAGGGATATGCGACACACTATTGATTTCAATGGCGGTTGCGGGCGTGTCTGTCATCGTCTTTAATTTCGGATGGATAAGGAATTTGTTTTTTCTAATAGGATTTTTATTCCTCGCATACATGGGCTGGTCCATTTGGAAATCTGCTGGCGATGGGGTCCGAAACGACGCACAGGCATCTTTTTCCGCTAAGCGGCAGGTCATATTCGCGGCATCGGTCTCGCTTCTAAACCCACATGCCATTCTAGACACAATCGGGGTAATCGGGACCGCATCCCTCGTTTATGTTGGATCTGAGAAGTGGCTGTTCACGCTAGCTTGTATAACCGTATCCTGGATCTGGTTTTTCTCGTTGGCGGTTGCTGGCAGGAGGGTTGGGCAGTTTAGCCAGAAAGGAATATTCCTGAAACGCCTAAACCAGGTGTCCGCATTCATTGTCTGGGGGATGGCAATATATATGGGATTTCAGATTCTCACTTACATATAATAGTACTCTATTAAATAGTCATGGGCCTTTTCCTCTTGGAGAAGGCTTTTTGGCTTATTAAAGAGGTTTTTATTATTATTTGCTCGCATTTTTTGTAAAAAATAGAAAGAATATTGAATTTTTGTCCCCCTCATGTATAATTGTTCCGAATGTACCATAGAGATTTGTCGAAAATCGACATGATTTGCCGGGAATAAAAGAGTTGTAATCATAAATAACGCCCGGAAAAGGAGGCTGCCATGAATAGTTCCGTAATTATTCAATTTGAGAATGTAACAAAGCAATACGACCAGGACCGCCCCGTACTCGATAACGTTAGCTTTGAGATTGAGAGAGGGAAGTTTTATACCCTGTTAGGTCCCTCAGGTTGCGGCAAGACGACCATTTTGAGGCTGATTGCTGGATTTACGGAGGCAACCTCCGGTGACATTTTTTTTAACGGGAAGAGAATTAACAGCCTTCCAGCGAATAAACGCCAGGTAAATACCGTTTTTCAGGATTATGCGCTGTTCCCTCATTTGAATGTGTTTGAAAATGTCGCGTTTGGCCTCCGAATTAAGAAAATGAAGGAAGCCGATATTAAAGTGAAGGTAAAGGAAGCCCTTCAGTTTGTAAACCTTGTTGGCTATGAAAATAGGGAAATTACAGAAATGTCCGGCGGCCAGCGCCAGCGTGTCGCGATTGCAAGGGCCATTGTCAATGAGCCAGAGGTCATCCTTCTCGATGAGCCGCTATCGGCGCTGGATTTGAAGCTGCGCACAGAGATGCAGTATGAATTGCGGGAACTTCAGCGCAGGCTTGGCATCACGTTCATCTTCGTCACGCACGACCAGGAAGAGGCGCTCGCGATGTCGGACGAAATCTTTGTCATTAATCATGGGAAAATTCAGCAGAGCGGTAGCCCGACTGATATTTATGATGAGCCGATCAACCGCTTTGTCGCCGATTTTATTGGAGAATCGAATATTGTCAAAGGGACAATGATACGCGATTATCTAGTTGAATTTACAGGCAAGCAGTTCGAGTGCGTCGACCAGGGGCTAAACCCGAATGAGCCGGTTGAAATTGTTATCCGTCCGGAGGATTTGGAAATCACCTCGCTTGAAAAGGGCAAGCTTCAGGTTCAGGTTGATTCCCAACTTTTCCGAGGCGTCCATTATGAACTGAGCTGCTACGACAATGCCGGTAACGAGTGGCTTGTCCACTCGACAAAAAAAGCGGCCGTTGGCGACCAGATTGGCTTGTATTTTGAGCCGGAAGCAATCCATGTTATGCGATTGGGTGAAACGGAAGAGGAATTTGACCGGCGGTTAGAGGCTTATAAGGATGGGGAAGGCGAATGAACCGGAACCTGACGCGCCAGCTATATATGCTGCCCTATACACTGTGGATGGTTTTCTTTGTCATTGTTCCTATTTTACTCGTAGTCTACTATTCTTTTCTTGATATTGACGGCCATTTTTCCCTGGAGAATTACCAACGGTTCTTTACGCCGGTCTATTTGAAGATGACCCTCAGTTCCTTTTGGTATGCATTTTTGATTACGCTGTTTTCCTTGCTTGTCGCTTATCCAACTGCGATGCTGCTGACGAAGACAAGGCATAAGCAGCTTTGGCTTTTGCTCATCATTGTTCCGTCCTGGATTAATTTGCTTCTAAAGGCATATGCATTCCTTGGCATTTTCGGCACGTATGGGGCAGCCAACCAGTTCCTTGAGACGATCGGGATCGGGACGAAGCAAATCCTGTTTACTGATTTCAGCTTTATTTTTGTTTCGGTTTATATTTTTATCCCGTTTATGATTATGCCAATCTTCAACTCGCTGAATGAATTGAACCCAGCGCTCATCGATGCAGCTAACGATCTTGGCGCATCGAAGTGGACGACTTTCAGCCGTGTAACCTTCCCGCTCACAATCGAAGGGGTAAAATCAGGCTGCCAGGTTGTCTTCATTCCGGCCCTTTCCCTGTTCATGCTGACAAGGCTGATTGCCGGAAACAGGGTTATCACGCTCGGAACAGCGATAGAGCAAAACTTCCTAGTAACCCAGGATTGGGGAATGGGTTCGACAATCGCGGTGTTTTTAATTATTGCGATGTTTGCCATTATGGCGATGACAGGCATCCGAAAGCGGGGTGTTTCACGTGGATAAAAGGCTGTCCCCACTCTCAAAACTGTTTTTGGCCCTGATATTCTTTATCCTGTATGCACCTATTTTCTTCCTGATCCTTTACTCTTTTAACAGCGGGGGGAAAATGTTCGGCTTTGAAGGGTTTACCCTAGAGTGGTACAAGGAATTGTTCAATGATACACGCCTGTTGATCATTGTCCTGAATACACTCGTCGTGGCGCTGCTTTCCGCGCTAATTGCTACGATTATCGGTGTCGGCGGCGCGCTTGGAATTCACTACATGAGAAAGCGTACGACGAAAAACACGTTATTGTCGCTTAATAATGTATTGATTGTCAGCCCTGACGTCATTATTGGGGCATCGTTCCTGATTTTATTTACCGTTTCTGGTTATAAACTCGGATTTTACTCGGTGCTGTTATCCCACATTGCGTTCAGCGTGCCAATCGTCGTCCTGATGGTCCTCCCTAAGTTGACCGAAATGAGTCCCACCTTGGTCGATGTTGCTAAGGACTTGGGAGCAAACAGCTGGGACGTGTTGACGAAGGTAGTTTTGCCTTATCTGACGCCGGGAATCATGGCTGGATTCTTCATGGCGCTGACCTATTCGCTTGATGATTTTGCAGTAACATTTTTTGTAACAGGTAACGGATTCAGTACGCTTTCGGTAGAAATTTATTCACTTGCACGCCGGGGCGTTTCCCTGAATATCAACGCTCTTTCGACGCTGTTGTTCCTGTTCACGGTCATTCTTGTGGTGGTTTACTACTTCATTACGCAACGGCAAAGGCCGGCCGGAATGGGGGTCCGTAAATGAAACAGCTAATGCGATTATTTATTTCAATCGTCCTTGCATCGGCCCTTTTGCTCGGGATTATCTCAAAACTCAATGCGTCCAAAGGGTATTCAGGCGGCAACACTTTGACGATTTACAACTGGGGAGATTACCTTGACCCCGATTTGATCAAGCGGTTTGAAAAAGAAACCGGCATCAGCGTTGTCTATGAAACTTTCGATTCGAACGAAGCGATGATGACAAAGATCAAGCAGGGCGGGACAGCCTATGATATTGCTGTTCCTTCTGAATATATGATCGACAAGATGCGTGAGGAGGATTTGCTGATCCCCCTCGACCATTCCAAGCTTCCGAATCTAAAAAACATCGATCCGCGTTTCATGGATTTGCCATTCGATCCCGAAAATAAGTATTCAGTTCCTTATTTCTGGGGGACGGTTGGAGTTGTCTATAATCCAGAAATGCTTGGTGGAAAAAAGATTACAAGCTGGAACGACCTATGGGATCCGGATTTGAAAAATGAAATCCTTTTGATCGATGGCGCCCGTGAGGTAATTGGCATGGGGCTGAACAGCCTTGGCTACTCGCTGAATGATACGGACAAAAACCACCTCCAACAGGCAAAAGCTAAGCTCGATAAGCTAACGCCGAATATCAAGGCGATTGTCGGCGATGAAATCAAGATGCTGTTGGAGAATGAAGAAGCTGCAATCGGGATTGTTTGGTCCGGGGTGGCTGCTGATATTATGGGAGAAAACGAAGACATTGAATATGTCGTCCCAAGTGAAGGATCGAATCTATGGTTCGATAACATGGTCATACCGAAGACGGCGAAAAACACAGAAGCAGCCCATAAGTTCCTCAATTTCATACTTGACGCCAAAATTGCCGCCCAGAATACGGAATGGGTATATTATTCAACACCGAACAAGGAAGCCCTGAAGTATATGCCGGAGGAAATGACGTCAGACGAGCGCTTCTATCCTTCCGAAGAACTGACAGAAAAACTTGAGGTGTACGAAAACTTAGGACCGCGGAACCTGGCCTATTACAACCAGCTCTTCCTAGAATTTAAAATGCACAGAAAATAAATTTTGAAGGCACCCGGTTGGGTGCCTTTCTTTGTTGAGAAATGCGAACAGTGCCTGTCACCCTTCCCGAAAAATCTTGTTTCACAGTAGTCTTTTCGCCCCGAATAAATGCCCCCTCCTATGTGAATGCCCCTCTAATTGGTAATTTTGTGAATATTATTTGGGCTATTGTCCAATATATATTTTAGTGTTATAATCTGATAGTGTGATAATATGGTAACGTACTAAAGCGATTTTAACTAAAATAAACTTACAAAAAGGATGGTCAACATATGAAACGTTTAGCGATGATTACATTTCTTGTCTCAGCGTTGTTTATGGTTCTTACAGGATGTTCGGGCAGTTCCACTTCAGGAAAAGGGAACGGCGATACGCTCGTAATTGGAATTGATGATAAGTTCGCGCCGATGGGCTTCCGTGATGAAAACAACGAGCTTGTCGGGTTTGATATCGATTATGCCAAAGCAGCGGCGAAGGAAATGGGTATGAAGGTGAAATTCCAGCCAATCGACTGGAAAACAAAGGAGTCTGAGCTTAGCAGCGGACGGATTGACTTGATTTGGAACGGTTACACTATTACGGACGAACGAAAGAAAAAGGTTCTTTTCACAAAGCCTTATCTTGAAAATGCACAGGTAGTCGTAACACTTGCCAATTCAGACATCGAAACTCTCGCTGACCTGGAAGGAAAAGTCGTTGGGCTGCAATCTTTGTCTTCTGCGTCTGATGCGCTTGATGCGGACCCGGTTAAGCCGAAAATAAAAAAAGTGACTGAATTTGCCGATAACGTCATGGCTCTCAACGACTTGAAGAGCGGCCGGCTTGATGCGGTCGTCATCGATGAAGTTGTTATAAATTACTACATGGCGAAACAAGAAAACACATTCAAAATCCTCGACGAAAGCCTGGCGCCGGAACAATACGGAGTTGGTGTGAAAAAGGGGAATGAAGAGCTTCGCGATAAGCTGCAGAAAGCCCTTGATAAACTCAATGAAGACGGCACCGCCGCCGAGGTTTCGAAAAAATGGTTTGGGGAAGACAAAGTATTAAAATAAAAGCCAAATAAAGAAACAAAACAGGATTTCCGGGGGAAACCCTGTTTTGTTTTCGCTTAGTGAACCCGGAGGAATTACGTATGTCTCTCGATTATATTATTTCAATCAGCGGGCCGATGCTTGAAGGGGCAAAAATGACAATTCTGTTGTTTTTCATCGCCATCATCGCGTCCATCCCGTTAGGATTTTTACTTACACTTGCAGTGAAGAGCAGCTTCAAGCCACTATCTTGGCTTGCCCAGGGATATATTTATGTCATGCGAGGCACGCCGCTGTTGCTTCAGCTCCTGTTCATCTGTTTCGGCCTGCCGATGATTCCCGTAATCGGCGAATACCTTGTCCTTGATCGATTTGTCGCCGCCTCACTTGGATTTGTGCTGAACTATGCGGCTTATTTTGCTGAAATCTTTCGCGGCGGCCTGCTCGCCATCGACAGGGGCCAGTATGAAGCCGCACAGGTGCTCGGCCTGAATAAATGGCAAACAACAGTAAGGGTCATCCTCCCTCAAATGTTCAGGATTGCCCTTCCGGCCGTTGCGAACGAATCTGTAACACTTGTGAAAGATACGGCACTGCTTTACGCGGTCGCGGTACCGGAGCTGCTCCATTTTGCCCAGACCGCGGTCAACAGGGATTTCACCATCGTTCCATTCTTCGTCGCCGGGGTCATTTACCTTGCTATGACATTGGTACTCACGGCAATTTTCAAATCGGTGGAACGGAACTTTAAATTTGAATAGAAAGGGGTGGGGAAAATGGCTATCATTGAAGTAAGCAATCTTAAAAAGTCTTTCGGCCAAGCCGAAGTACTGAAGGATATTTCTTTCAGCGTAAATAAAAATGAAGTAATCGCCATTATCGGGCCTTCCGGTTCGGGAAAAAGCACGATGCTCCGCAGCCTCGTCCAGCTCGAAAAAATTGACGGGGGCAGCATAGCCGTAGACGGCGAATACCTCGCAAAGGACGGCGTCTATCCAAGCCAGCAAGAAATTAAAAGGATTACAGCGAAGATGGGAATGGTATTTCAGCATTTTAACTTATTTCCTCACTTGACCGTGAAAGAGAACCTCGAACTTGCGCCAAAGGTAGTAAAGAAGGAAGCATCCGAAGGACTTAAGAACCGGACCGAGGAGCTTTTGGGGAAAATTGGCCTCTCTGGCCATGTGAACGCCTACCCGGCAAAGCTTTCAGGCGGCCAGAAGCAAAGGGTTGCGATTGCCCGGGCCCTCATGATGGATCCTGAAATCCTCCTCTTTGATGAGCCCACATCAGCTCTTGACCCTGAATTGACGGGTGAAGTGCTCCAGGTTATGAAGAAGCTTGCCGAAGAGCATATGACCATGCTTATCGTCACGCACGAAATGGGATTTGCCCGCGAGGTGGCGGACCATGTTATATTCATGGATAATGGGGAAATCATCGAATCGGGTCCTCCTTCCGAGATTTTCACTAACCCCCTTAACGAACGGACGAAGGCGTTTTTAACCCGGACCCTGAAGTAATTAAAGGAAGAGATGCAAGTGGAAATGGAACGCTATAAAGATGCTTTATTGAATATCAAAACCGCCGGCAGCCAAAAAGGGTTTTTAAAGTCGGTTCATTACCATCCTTATGAACCGACCCCGTATGACGCGCTCGATGCCCTGTTTACTGAATACCAGCTCGGAAGCCGGGACAGCCTTGTCGACTTTGGCTGCGGCAAGGGCAGGTTGCCGTTCTATGCCAATTACGTATTCAACGCGCATGTTACCGGCGTTGAGATGAACGAGGTTTTTTACCACGAGGCAATCCAGAATAGGAATAGCTATCTATCGAAAATGAAAAACCGCGCTGACAAAATCCATTTCCATTGCTGCCTTGCCGAAGACTATCAAATCCAGCCTGGGGAAAATAAGTTCTACTTTTTTAACCCGTTTACTCTGTCGATTTTTATAAAAGTTGTCAATCGGATCCTCGAATCGGCAGAGGAAAGCCCCAGGGACATTGACTTGATTCTATATTACCCGTCCGGTGATTATATCCAGTTCCTCGAATACGACACAGGCTTCGAGCTGATAAAAGAGGTCGTTTTGCCGAATTTGTACGAAAAAAATCCAAATGAGCGGTTCCTTGTGTACCGAAATGAAGTATAAAGGGGCATTCCGTTTAATGACGGTGTGCTTTTTTCTGTTTTGGAAGATTGGAACGGAGTTGAATTAAAAATCAGTAGCAAAAATTCTACTTTTCGTATACTTTAACACAATTTCACTTGTTTCAAATAAGGCATGAAAATTTATTCGCCCCATTATTTTTGACATTCACCCCATTTTTAAAATTATTCGCCCTATAATTTTCTCTATTCGCCTTTATCTAAAAATTCAGAAAGAAATAAGGGGAAGATTTTTCTCAAAAACATCCCCGCATAATCAGGAGATTCTAATAAATTCCTCTTTGGTCTGCTGAAAGAGGTTCTTCATCCGTACTCATACCTGAATTGTTAAATAATTCACAAACTTGATTCTTGCTCTCCCAAAACGGTACGTTATACTTATCATATATAGGTTGAAAGGGGATCACACATGCACAAGCGGAGTTTTTTGCGGACCATTTTATTCCTTGCAGCTTTCGCGCTCGTTTTGGCTGGCTGTTCAGGAAAAAAAGTCCTCCTCGATGAACAGGGCAAGGAAGTATCACTTGAAAATAAGGACAAGCCGACCCTCGTCTTTTTCTTCACCGGCAATACCTGAGACTACTGTAAATCGCAACTGGTCGAGTTGCAGAATAATAAGGAATTATTTGCCGATTTTCCGGGAGATATTTATGCATTAAGCGCTGCTTCTCCGGAAGACCATAAGGAAATGAAGAAAGAGCTTGGCCTTGACTATACTCTTCTCTCCGATAAATATTTAACGCTTATAGACAAGGCAAAAATGAAGGATCCTAGCGGTCCCAAGTCAGTGAGGGGCTTTGCGATTCTTGACAAGACTGGAAAGGTCCTGGAATCCCAACAGCTAGATCCGTTTGGCGATCAGGTTGGGGATATCATTCCGTATGCGGCCCAAAAGGTTAGCGGACAATAGCAATTTCACACCCGTTTGTTCCCTCTGGGGCAGGCGGGTGTTTTTTTGACAAAAGGGCCCATAAAAAACCACATTGAGCTATTTGTGGAAATTTGTTATTTTAAGAGTATCAGAAAAAATGCCGGAAAAATTATGCAGCATTAAGGGGACAATATGAAAACAAGGCCTTTCAGCAAGAATAAAGGAAAACTAATTTTGCTTTTCTTCATCGGTTTGGTACTGATTTCTGAAATCGGTTCCATGTTTCTTCCTACTAACAAACAGTTTTTTCATTTCACTGCCCTGATTGTTTCGGGCCTTTTAATTCTCGCTGTCCTTAAAGGGGTGGACTTGACAGCGGAGGAACTTCAGAAAAACAGGCAGCGGCTGAGAGACATTTTTGATACGCTGGATGTCGCGATTTGGTCGCATGATATGAAATCGGATTATCTGATGGTCACTCCTGGAATAGAAAAGCTTTATGGTTATACTCTCAAGGATTTTTACGAGGATCACGAGCTTTGGAAAAAGGTGATTCACCCTGATGACCAAGCAGTTTTGCCGATAAGGGAGCAGGCTTTTGCAAGAGGGGAAACAATGACGAGCGTCTACCGGATCATCCGTCCAGACGGTGAAATCCGCTGGATACAAGACCGGGGAATTCCGACAGTCAAGAATGGGGAGCTAGTCGATTTTAGCTCAGTGCTTTTTGACATAACGGATCGAAAAGAGAGTGAAAACCGTTATAAAAGCCTCGTTGAGATGTCACCTGACATTATTGCTGTTTACAGCAGGGGAAAGATTGATTATATAAACGAAACCGGCGCGATGATTTTTGGGGCGGAATGCCCAAAGAAAATAATCGGGATGCCGCTCTCAAGCCTCGTTCCGAAGTCGGTTATCAGCGAGATGCGATACCGCGAGCTGACCATTGGGAATGAAGCCGGGGAAAAAATAAGTTTAGAGTTCCAGACAGCAAAGCTTGATGGTACAAGGATCGACCTTGAAATGGTTTCGATGCCGATCTTTTTTGAAGGCAGGGCGGCACGGCAAATTGTGGGCCGTGATATTACCGAACGGAAAAAGGCTGAACAGACTATCCAGCATATGGCCTATTATGATGGCCTGACCGGATTGCCAAACAGGAACCGGTTTAGGGAAAAACTGAACGAGGCGCTTCAAAGCCAAGGAACGCAAAAGCTCGCGGTCCTGTTTCTTGACCTCGACCGTTTTAAAATCATCAATGATACGAAAGGGCATACTGTTGGCGATCTTTTGTTAAAAGCGGTCGCATTAAGGCTCACCCAGGCTGTTAAAAAGGATGGCATCGTTTCCCGCCAGGGTGGCGATGAGTTCATCATTCTGTTGTACGACGCCAGCCGAGAAAAGATTGTAAGGGTCTCAAAAAGGATCTTAAATGATTTTTCAAGGCCATTTGGAATCAATGGCGAGGAATTTTATGTAACACCGAGCATCGGCATTAGTATTGCCCCTACCGACGGGTTTGACGGGGAAACTTTAATCAAAAATGCCGATACAGCAATGTACCTGGCAAAGGACCGCGGGAAAAATAACTATCAGTTCTTTTCTTCGCACCTCCATGGGCTTTCTTCCAGGAAAATGGAGCTCGAAACGGGGTTGAGAAAGGCGATTGAACAAGGCCAGCTCACGCTTTATTACCAACCGCAGGTGGAACTTGAAACCGGAAACATCATCGGCGTTGAGTCGCTGATAAGATGGATGCATCCCGATAAAGGGCTTGTCCCACCATCGGAATTCATTCCGCTTGCCGAGGAAACCGGTCTCATCGTCCCAATTGGGAAATGGGTGCTGAAAAAGGCATGCGAACAGCATCGGATGTGGCAGGAAAAAGGGTATCCGCCGTTGACCGTTTCCGTCAATATTTCCGTCCGGCAGTTCCAGGATGATAACTTTGTCGATACAGTAAAAAGAATACTAATGGAAACCGATATGGACCCTAGTTCACTTGAACTCGAGATAACCGAGAGCATTATGCAGAACATCGAGCGCTCCATCACCATCCTCGGACAATTGACCGAGTTGGGGGTAAAAATAGCCCTTGATGATTTTGGTACAGGTTATTCATCCTTAAGTAATCTTAAACACTTGCCAATTGATACGATTAAAATCGATAAATCATTTCTTGATGATATTGAAGCCGAGGCGCTTGAAGGCGCGATGGTCAAGACAATTCTCGATATGGGCTTAAATATGCGATTCCATGTTATTGCCGAAGGAATTGAAAAACAGGAACAGGTCGGCTACCTGGTTTCAAACGGATGCACCGTCGGCCAAGGCTACCATTTCAGCCGTCCGCTTCCCGCCCCACAGGTTGAAAAACTACTGAATAAACCGATTCCCGTTTGAGTTGCGGGACAAACAGAGGCAAATCCTCCTGAATAGCGGGGATTTGCCTTTTTTGTAAAGACGAGAATAGCGAAAACGAAAACATAAAATAGCTTTTTAAGAGTGCAAGAGGTTGCAAAAGAAGGGGTTTTGTATGAATATGGCTTTTAGAGGCACTGTTAGGAAAACCGCAAAAAGCGTTTCAGAAGAGTTACCAATTCAGCACCTTTTCGTGATGCAAGTGATAAAAAATGAAAAGTTTTGGGAGGGATCAGAAAATGGAAGTGATGATAAAGAAATTTGGGGAGCTGGATGGTAAAACTGTCAATAAGATATCCATAACGAACCATAACGGCATGGGGCTCACTTGTCTGGACTATGGATGCATTATTACCGAAATCCGTGTTCCGGATTCAAAAGGCGACATTGAAAACGTAGTGCTCGGCTTCGACAATCTTGAAGATTATCTTCAGCACTCGCCTTATTTCGGGGCAGTTGTCGGCAGGGTTGCCGGAAGAATAAAGGATGGCCGCTTCAGCCTTGATGGCCATGATTATGTCCTCGCCAAAAATAATAATGGCAACCATCTTCATGGAGGGCTGAAGGGGCTCGACAAGGTCATTTGGGATGCCAAAGTCCACGCGGAGGGTCCTGTTGCCAAGATTGAATTTACATATGAAAATCCTGACGGCGAGGAAGGCTACCCCGGCAACGTTTCACTCAGGACAGTCTATACTCTAACAGATGAGAACGAACTTATTGTCGAATTTTTTGGAACAACGGACAGGAAGACAATCCTTAACCTGACCAACCATACGTATTTCAATTTGGCCGGAAACTCAAAAACGACAGTTCTTGGGCACACGCTCAAGTTGGATAGCGAAAGATTCCTTGAGTTAGATGAAAATCTCATTCCGACCGGAAATGTGCTGGATGTTGAAGGCACTGCCTTCGATTTCCGGAAGGGGAGAAAGCTTTCGGACGGTCCTGTTTCGAGCCATGAGCAAAATCTTCTTGCCGGAAAAGGCTATGACCACCCGTTTGTACTGAGTAAAAAGAAGGGCGCAGTCATTGAATTGCGCTGTGATGATAACGGAAGGAGAGTGGAAGTCGAAACAAATCAGCCCGCGGTCGTTGTTTATACTTCGAACCAATTGGATGGCGACTTCCTGCTCAGCGGGGGTGCAAAGCCGGAACCGTATTTAGCCATCTGCCTTGAGACTCAGAATTATCCGGATGCGATAAACCATCCCCATTTTCCCTCCACCGTAATTGATGAAGGCGAGGAGTATTATTCGTTTACAAAGTTTACATTCAAAACCGTGTAGAAGGGGAAGGGAAAATGGCCACCATTAAGGACATTGCCACAAAAGCCGGGGTTTCCATAGCCACTGTTTCCCGGGTATTGAATTATGATCCCTCATTGTCCGTAAGTGATGAAACAAAAAAGAGTATTTTCGAGGCTGCGGAAGAACTCTCCTATAAGAAGCGGGGGACAAAAAAGTTTTCTTCAACAAAGATAGCCATTATCCACTGGTATACGGAAATTGAGGAACTGAATGACTTGTACTATATGTCAATCCGCCTCGGCATTGAGAAACGCTGCAAACAGCACGGCATTTCTATTAAGAAATATTTTTTGGATGATATGGATGAATTGAAAAAGCTGGATATTAAAGGGATCATCGCCATTGGGAAATTTAGTGAAAAGCAGGTGAGCCAGATGGAGTCAATCACCGGCAATATCGTGTTCGTGGACTCCTCTCCTTCAGATGAAAAATTTGATTCCATCGTCATTGATTTTAAAGCAGCGACCAAACGTGTCCTCGATTACATAATTGCAAAAGGGCACACCGAAATCGGGTATATAGGCGGCAGGGAAACCTTTAAAGACCAAACGGCCGAGATTGCCGATGAAAGGGAAATCACCTTCCGCAGTTACATGAAGGAGCTTGGCCTGTTCAAAGAGGACGCCTTTTATATCGGAGCGTTTAAGGTGGAATCTGGCCATGAGTTGATGGCCAAGGCGATAAAGGACCATGGGAGCCGGCTGCCAACGGCATTTTTTACGGGGAATGACTCGATTGCTATTGGCGCGTTGAGAGCCCTGCATGAGGCAGAAATCGATGTACCCGGGCGTGTTTCCGTAATAGGGGTAAATGATATAAGCATTTCGAAATACATCCACCCCCCTCTATCAACGGTCAGAATCTACACCGAACTGATGGGTGAAACCGCGGTTGATACACTTGTTGAGAGGCTGGATGGCCGGACAGTAGCCAAAAAAGTTTATATCGCTACAAAACTTGTTGTAAGAAAAAGCAGCAATGAATAGTAAAAAATGGTACGATATAAGTTCATTCTGCCATTTTGGAGGGAAACCCTATGCCTGAGTTTTGGGATGTATATGACCGGAACAGGAACAAAACAGGAAGAACAGCAATCCGTGGGGAAAAACTCGCACCGGGGGAATTTCATCTTGTCGTCCATATTTGGATAATGAACAGTAATGGGGAGTATTTGATCCAGAAACGCGCCCCACATGTGAAGGGCTTCCCGAATATGTGGGCTACCACAGGTGGTGCCGCGGTCATGGGCGATGACAGCGCTGCCGCATGTGTCCGGGAAACGAAGGAGGAGCTTGGCATCATTCCTGATATGGAAAAAGCCGAGATTGCTTTTACTGTTTTTAGAGAGAAGAGCATTTCGGACGTATGGCTCATCAGGCAAAATGTCGACATCACGAAATGCGTCCTTCAGGAAGAGGAAGTAAGCGCGGTGAAATGGGCCACAGCCGAAGAAATCCTTTCCATGGCCAACCGCGGCGAATTTGTCCATTATCGGTACCTGCAGGAATTGTTCGCTTCTGCATTGCCTGCATAGTAGTTATTTTTTCCGAAAGGAGTCGTTGGATATCGTCAAGAAGCCGCTCCGCCTGCTTTTTATCTTGGCGGGATTCCTGTCTCTCGGGCTTGGCATAATCGGAATTGTGCTGCCGGTTATTCCGACCACACCGCTGCTATTGTTGGCGTCGTACTGTTTTATGCGGGGCTCGAAGAAGTTTGAGGCATGGTTCAAAGAAAGCCGGCTGTATAAAAAACATCTCGAAGGCTTTGTGAAAAAACGGGAAATGACGTTAAAACAAAAGCTCTCTGTCCTCCTCTTTGCCGACTGCATGATCGCCATCCCGTTCATCATGACAGACAGCTGGATCCTTAGGGCGGGGCTGGCAGCCGTTGTTCTATACAAATACTATTACTTTTTCACTAAAATCAAGACGATTGAATAACAGCGCTCCTTCCCTTGGATTACGGGAGGGGCGCTTCTTTTTTGATATCTTACCAAGATGGAAAAAATAGTACAAAATGTTTAACCCCTTGGAAATAGGGCAAGGCCGAATGAATAAAATATCGAAAAAGGCCAAACCCGAACAGGTCTGGCCCTCATCTATTAGTCAATAAGCTTTTCAAAATTGATGCGTTTATGAATAGCATACATCAATGGGGCGCCGACCGTAAGGACAACGAATTCACCAAATGCAACTGCCAGCCAAGTGGCGAAAAATGGGAATCCTGCGGCAATATTCAATTCCCAGGCAATCAGGAACATTGTGAATGTAAAGACCACAGTATTGATCGCCATGCGAGCCCAAATTCCTTTAATATACCGCGATGAAAACATGGTAATCAAAAGGGCCAGTACCGATTGGCCGAAGCCGAAAATAAGGTCAAGGCCGGGATTTGGCGAAAGGAAAAGGTTCGCCAGGAAAACGCCAAGAATAATCCCAAAAAAATACTTTTTGTTAAATACGATGAGATGGTTGAACATCTCTGATAAACGGAATTGGATATTTGAGAAGCTTAGCGGCTGGATCAAAAACGTCACCACAATATACAGCGCCGCAATAATCCCGTTCACTGCCAATGATTTAATTTTCATCTTTCTCTCTCCTTAGTTTTTTAGCGTGGGAGGTTCTCGAACCACGTCGGGCTTTACCCGAAAGTAAAATTATAATGCGCGCATTATTCTTCGTCAACAGGGTGGGCTTATCTTCCAGATGTATTTAATTTAGACTTATCAATAGGAATGCTTTGGAAGATCAAAGCATTATATTTCTTCCCAAGTCATAAAAGTAATACTAAAAGACTGAAAGGGAGGATTGTTGTGGTCTCTGTCATTACGTGTACGAAAAGGCCGGATTTTCTTCAAGCAATCCTTCGTAATTTTGAAAACCAAACAATTGAAGAGAAGGAACTCGTGCTCATCCTTCATGGATTTAACAAACATCTAGTTAAAGGCTTGTCCGATAACCCGCTTATTAAAGTCATTGAACTTCCATTTGAAGAACCGCTCGGCTCTTGTATAAACAAGGGAATCCGCCAGGCAAAATACAATATCATTGCACGGTTTGATGACGATGATTATTATGGTGCCCATTATCTTGAAGAAGCATTGGATGAAATGGCGAGACACGGGGCCGATGTTGTCGGAAAGCAGTCAATATTTATTTATTTTAAAGACGAGGGGCTACTCGGATTGCTCTTTAAAGGCAAGGAAAATACATTTATTAAAAATATCGATGATACATTGGCCGGCTCGACTCTTGTTTTTAAAAAAGTTGTTGCCGAGAGAGTACTGTTTCCTCCGATTTCGGTGGGGGAAGACGCAGTTTTTTTGGAGGAGTGTAAAAATCTTGGGATCTGTATGTATGCATCTTCTCCATTTAATTATGTGTATATCCGTTATTCTAGCTCCCACCACACCTCGGATTCAGACAATAGGCGGTTAAAAAAACATTGTTCTCCGCTTGTATTAACAAATGATTTCCAAAATTTTCTCCCTGAAAGCAAGCCTGGCTTCATGTAATTAAATACAGCGAATCTGAAAAAACCACTATAGCAATAAAAAGCTAATTTGAAAGGGGGGTAGGATGGATGGATAACGATTACTTAAGCGGAGAGCGAATGAGAAAAAATCTTTTAATGAGAAAAGAGCATTTTAAAAAAAGGCGGATAGGCCTGAATTCCCCTCCACAACAGTTGATTCTTAAAAAGCTTGGATCAATTGTAGAAAATAATCCGGGTAAGCCGATTGTTCTTTTTCCCTCTTTGGTTGATTGGAATATTCCTCTTTTTCAACGTCCCCAGCATATCGCCCTCAATATTGCGAGCGAAGGAGTAGTGTATCTTTATGGGACGGCTAATCAATATGATCAAATTGATGTTGTTGAGGAAGTCATGCCAGGCTGTTTTTTAGTAAATATGAGAGAACCGGAAGTTGAAGCGGCAATCCTCTTATTTTTGGCCAAACAAAAAAATAGGGTCATTGTGCATATGTACTCCGGAGATATTGTAAGGGAATACGGATTTGTGAGAAAGTGCCTTGAAATGGGATTTGACATCTTATATGAATATATCGATGAATTATCCCCGAGTATATCCGGTGTTCCCATTCCGAGGCCAATCCTTGAAAGGCACTTGAAAATACTTGAAAATCAATCGTGCTATGTGGTTGCGACAGCGGATAAACTTTACAATGATATATTGGATAAAAGGCCTCCTGTTAGATGCGCGCTTGTTTCAAATGGTGTGGATTATGAACACTTTCATACAGTCCCCAAGAATGGTTCCACGCCGGTATTAGTGGACGGCCTCCATCTGGGGGAAAAGCCTGTTATTGGCTATTTCGGGGCACTGGCGAACTGGGTTGATTATGCCCTTCTTGAGAAGCTCGCCTTCTCAAGGAGTGACTGGCAACTTGTTCTCATAGGTTTGGACTATGACGGCAGTATAAAGAATAGCAGGCTGCTCTCCATGCCGAATGTCCATTATTTAGGCACGGTAAGGTATGAGGAGTTGCCCGGCTATGCCCACCGATTCAACGTTTCTATAATCCCGTTCCTTGTCAATGAAGTGACAATTGCGACATCTCCTATTAAGCTCTTTGAATATATGGCTGTGGGGAAGCCGATTGTTTCAACAAACCTTCCGGAATGCAGGAAATACAGTGTTGTTATGGTTGCTAAAGATCATAAGCAGTTCATGGAAAGAGTGGAGACTGCCCTTGAACTGGGAGGAGATGCAGAACTTATGAAACAGCTAAAGGATGAAGCCCGGAAAAACACATGGAGGGAAAAAGCCAGATCCATTTTACACCTGCTTAACACCGAATAATCATTCCTTCCCGGCTGGAAATAGGGTAAGGAATGATTAATTGGTTTTTCTATATTACTTTGATTCCGTGTGAAGGCCAAAATAATGGAGGATGGCGTCCACTATTCTTTTTGATGCAAAGCCATCCCCATAGACGTTAGAAGGGACCGACATGTTTTTATACAAAGAATCATTTGTCAATAATTCCTTTGTTAACCGGTAAATTCCTCCCTCTTCTATTCCTGCAAGTTTTAATGACCCAGCTTCAATACCCTCGGGCCGTTCAGTCGTATCCCTTAATATGAGGACAGGCACTCCAAGGAAAGGAGCTTCCTCCTGAATTCCTCCTGAATCGGTAAGAATCAAATACGATCGTGCGCAAATATTATGGAAATCAATTACATCAAGAGGATCTGTTAAATGAATGTTAGGCTGGCCAGCGAGTATTTCCGCAGCTAATGTTTGAATAGAGGGGTTTAAGTGGACTGGATAAACTACTGCAACATCGTCAAATTCCCTTGCAATCCTTTTTACAGCCTGAAATATATTGATCATTGGCTTCCCGAGGTTTTCCCGTCTATGTGCGGTTAGGAGGATAAGCCTTTTTCCTTCGGTTGAATTGAGCAGGTCATGTTTATAGCTTTTGGTTACAGTTGTTTTCAAAGCATCTATTACAGTATTTCCTGTTAAAAATAATGTCCCAGGGTCTTTGTTTTCCTTGTGCAAGTTGCTTATTGCTGTCGCCGTTGGGGCAAAATGAAGGTCTGCAATAAGCCCTGTCAGTTGTCGATTTAATTCCTCTGGAAAAGGAGAATGCTTATTAAAGGTCCGAAGCCCGGCTTCAACATGGCCAACCTTTACATTGTTATAAAAAGCAGCCAGGGTGGCTGCGAAGGTAGTTGTAGTATCCCCGTGAACGAGAACCAGGTCAGGCTTACTCTTTTTAATGACCGTGTCTAGGCCACTTAAGGATCTGGAAGCAAATTCCCCTAAGCTTTGCCCCGACTGCATTAAGTTAAGGTCAAAATCCGGATGGATGGAAAAGGCTGTTAAAACCTGGTCAAGCATCTCTCTATGCTGGGCTGTTACAGTTACGGATGTTTCAATCAAATCTGGGTGCTTGGCAAGTTCATTTACCAATGGAGCCATTTTAATTGCTTCGGGCCTCGTACCAAAGATCACCATGACTTTTAGTTTTCTTTTCACATCTATTGATCCTTTCCCATTTATTGAGTATCGAGAAAGAGATGGTTACCAGTGATCGACCTCAAAGGATATGCTTTCGATGTCACGGCATGAAATGATAACTGCAACCGGAGGAAGCTTTGGTGATTTCATTCCTGGCTGAATAATGACTACACACCCGGTGCACTTATCAAAACATTTGATGGTACCAATGATTTCATCACCGCTCTTTGTTCTAAAACGTAATGTTTTCTTTTTGTTTTCCAGTTCACATAAAATCAAGCAAATGCAATGTTTGTTGTCTTTGCAATGACAGTCATCCTCGCATTCGTCGTGGTGCTCATGATGGCCTGTTTGCTTACAGGAAATAGAATTGAATACCTCCTCCAGGAAATCTTCGTGCTCCATCTTGCCTTTCTTATGACCAATATCCATTTAAATGCTCCTTCCTTTGCGTAGGTAGGTTATTATACCACCATGTTATTCGTGGAGGAGAAAAACAGTGTTAGGCGATTTAATTAGTTAGGAGTAATTCCGAAAAACCATCTTCTTCTTACTGGCGGTATTGTTCATAAATCCTTACCAATTGCTCGGTGATTATCCTACTGTCATATGCCTTTGTTACAAACTCATAGGATTCACGGGCTGATTGTTGTAGAAAGCTTCGTTGATTGACCACTTTTACCAACTCGTTTATTAATTCACCATCAGATAGCTGCCTGAAGGCTCCCCCCATCATAATTAAATCGTGGTTGTCTTTTGTAATCACACCTCCGAACCCATCCCACATTGCATAAACAGGTATTTTGCAGGAGAGGGCTTCCAGTGCGACTCTCCCACTGCCCATCACCAAGTCGGATATCCGGTAGAAATCCTCGATATTTTCTTGCCATCCCAATAATTTGATCTTAATATTGGAAGGTACTTTTTGGGGAATGGCTTTTTTCACTTCGTTGAGCTTTCCACCATCACCAATGACTAAAAGGTTTATCCCTTCTACAAACTTTGAAAGCAGGGGAGTGCATTTTAATAATTGGATGATCGGCACTTCCTTGTCATCATCAAAACGGCTTACAACTGAAAGAGTAAAGTTGGCTGGGTTAAGCCCCAGAGAGGAGATTAAGCTCCTATCTCCCGCTTTGGGATAAAACTTTTGAAAGTCTATTCCGTTTCGGATAACGGAAATTTTCTCAGGCTGATATGCATTGCTCAAAAGATACAGTGCCACCCTAAAGTCTACGGCTATTATTCTCTTTAATACTTTGCTAACTTCATAACCTAGAGGAGAATCATCCACCCCGAAATCATAAATGCCATGCATTGTAACAATTAAAGGTTTTTTAAAATGAATCGCAAATTCTCGTCCTTTATCAATTGCTGTAAATGGATGTGAATGGATGATATCTGGCTTGAACTTCTCAATTTTTTTAAAAGAGCCATCTGACCAATTAAGATATGTGAATTTTGAAGGGGTTATTTGCGAAAGAATTTGTGGTGAGATTGATGCGGTGAATAAAAAAATTTCATGTCCAAGTTTTGTTAGTTCATTGACAAGTGTGACAACATGGGTCTCTAATCCACCTTGTACCAGATGGTCTGCAAGCATGAGTATTTTAATAGCGGCCACTCCTTTCCATCATTTGTGTTTTTTGCCATCTTGAACTTTTGTGAATTTTTCATACTCCAATTCTCTTAAATTCATGTAGTAATCTTTTTGGAAAACGAAGAGTTCATACTGGTGAAGAAGTTTTAGTTTTTCCTTCAAAACATTCTCGGGGAGCTTTTTATCACCATATCCAAATACATATAAATTTTTATTGCATAAACTGTGGACAATTTCAGATAGTGCGATATGCTGTGTATGGCCATATTCCCCATGTAAATTATGGGTGACAATTTTTTTATAATCCTTCCCTCTCAACTCGTTTTTTATTTTTTTTGTTAAAGCAGGCCTGTCAAAATCCCCTTTCCAAACGTCAGGGAAATCCCATATTTCATATTCAGCTCCCAGTCTTTTCATGACAAATTTAAATTCGGAAGCTCGTTCTTTATTATTGCCGTTTGTAACGCAAATTACCTTCCAGCCTTTTTCCTTAATTAGTTCACCGCCGCCGAATAAGACTTCATCATCCGGATGCGCGACAATCATCAGTTTATCTGCTTTTATTCGAACATCTTCCTTTCCTTCCGATTCGATTGTTTTCAAATAGGTTTCCAAGTCATTCTGGAAATCCTTTGCAGTTTGGTAACGTTTTGAGGGGATCTCGTGCATTGCTTTTTCAAGGATTTTTCTAAGCCTAGAGTCTTCCAGGGTGGAAGGTTTACTGTCCCCATTTATCATGTACACACATACGGCCGCTGTTGCATAAAGGTCGTAATTATCGCTGGCTTCATTTGCAAAGGGGGCCATCCAGGCCTTTACTTTCCCGCGGTATACCCCTTTTATGTCCTTTACCTCCGAAGAGCCGAAATCGATAAGCTTAATTTCACAATTCTCCCGGTCGGTCAATAAAATGTTTCTGGGGCCTATATCAGCGTGCAAGATCCCTTTGGAATGCAACTCATTTAAGGCTTTTAAAATATTGATGGTGATTTTCAAAGAGCTGATTAAATCGTATTGTTTTAATACACTTCCGTGTACTCTTTCCATGACAATCCACGCATGGCCTTCATGGATAAAGAAATCATAAAATTGAACCAATCCTTTATAGTCCCCATAGCTTTTCATTAACCATGATTCCCTTAGCGCCTTTGCGATATTGGACATTTTTTTTACAGCGATTTCCCTCTTCTGGATTGAATCAAATCCAAAGTAAACAAGACCGGATCCCCCATAACCCTGTTGCTTCATCTGAATGATGTAGTTTCCCCAAGTTAGTTCTGCCACTTCGGCGGTTTCCTCCTTTTGTTAGAACGATTAGATTCGCATTCCTCCTATTTTTTCTTTAAGGCTTTCTGGATGATTTTCAACGCTTCTTCTGCCCGCGAAACCCAATCGTGTTTCATGGCCTCTTTTTGTCTTTCATGGATTTTTTCCACCGTATTCTCCATAAATGCCTCTTCAATCTTTGCAATGACATTTTTCTTTTCTGCAAAATAGCACAAATGTTTGTATTTGGAAAGTTCGGGCAACGGGGCGCTCACAACCGGTTTTCCTGCTGAAATGTATTCGTAGAATTTAATTGGATTTGTGGCTTTTATCATATCTGTCATTTTAAAGGGAATGATGGCGACATCAAACCAGCTTAAATAATGGGGCAGCTCTTCGTAAAACTTCATGTCCAACATCGTGACATTGCGATGTTTTATTTGGATATTCTGAGAACCGATTAGCACGACTGGGTACCGATTCGCGATTTTCTCAATTATTTCAACATCCAGCCACGAATAAATAGCCCCGTAATAGCCGATTAATGGAAGTCCCTTTGTGGACGGCAAATCTTTAGGGCGGTCTCCAATCGGACTTGAAGCCTTTTTAAAGTGTTCAAAGTCCGCACCGTTTGGCAATAAATAAACGTTCTTCCCGTTTGCCTTATGCTCGTTATAAATTGGAGGGGAGGTAGCAAAGATAATATCGCATTTTTCTTCCATTTCCGGGATGTACGATTTCCAGACGGAAAACTCATCAGAAGGAAGATCGCAGGAATCAAAAATAGCTAAATCAGGTTTATGCAGGTCGATTTGCTTTGCTTGATTCACCGCGCACCAAAGAACTTTCTTTCCTTCAATAAATGGTGAAATATCGACGTCCTTTTTTACCACCCTGAAATTTGGAAGATGTGAAAAAGGGACTTCAACCGGTTTATCCTGATCGAAAAAAGTTTCAGGATTTAAAAAAAGGACATTGACTCCTAACTCCGCCATCGCTTTCATCATTTGTTGGGGCCTTTGGTGCATGAATTTATAATCAATGGCTGGAGGATAAATAATGGTTATCTCTTTTTTCATCTTAAGCCTCCCTCTTTTCTGTCGAGTTATTTTTACTCATTAAGCGTTTTTATGATTTCTGCTGCGCGCTGTTTATACGTATGGTGTTTATAGACAAACTCCTGACCCGCCGAGGCTATTTTTTCTCTTGCCTTTTCATTCTTTAAATAAAAACCCATTAATTCAACTGTTTCTTTATAATTGCTAGACCAGATGAGATGCTTATGATTTTCAAACATCGATTCAATTGCTTTCGTCCGCTGGGTTAAAAAGAAGCCTGCGCAGCCTAGAACTTCAAATGTCCTCATTGATTGCATCGTAGCCGAGTCGGTTATTGAATGGACTCCAAGGGTAATCTTTGCAGACGAATAGGCGTAAACGGATTCCTCATGTGAAAGATAGCCCTTTGCATATGGACCGGGGACATTAAACCGGTGATCTGGATTCTGCCAGTCCATCCCATAGATGGCAATCGCTTTTTCTTTATCTATAAATGGCTGTAAGATATATGTGTACGCTTCATACCGCTCGTCAAAAACGTCATAATTATTTCCAATGTGAACAGCATCAAGGCCCGAATACGGTTTTTTTGGCTTTTTCCGATTGTAGTAATCCGGGTCCATCGCAAAGGGTACGCAAATTGCCTTATGGTTCCTTTTTTTGTAATTTTTTAGCATTTCTACACAGGGAGTAAGCGTCAAAACGGATTTTTCAGCCCATTCCATTGCAAGTGAATCATTGGCGACAGGATCCTCAATCGCCCAATAAATATGGGGGATTTGGAACTTTTCAAGAACAGGAAAGACGAACCTTTTCGTATCGACTCCGCCTTCCGTGAAAATATAATCTGGTTTAAACCGGTTGATTTTTTCAATCATGCCTTTTTCCGACTGTTCGGGAACCTCCAACCTGTCCGTTTCCCAGCCCATTTTTTCAAAGCCGGGCTGCATCCCGTATTTAATGATGGGCGGCGGATTTGTAAAAAGAATTTTCAACATGCAGCACTCCTTATCTTTCACTTGTTGGTGAATCAATGTGGCCTTTAACCTTTCTTGGCATAGTATGAAGGTTTCAGAAAAATGTAAGGGTATTGGCATAGTAATTTAAATTAATCGGAAAGAATTCGTCTAAAAGGTTTTGGAAACGACTATACGGTTACATAATCCTTAAAGTTCTCAACGTTTGGAATAATCATTGACTTGTTGATGAATTCTTCATCTGATATTTTCCAGCTATGCAATGTGTGTTCCCTAGATTTTACCCGGACATGGTTAAACCGGTCATTTGAATAGATGGTGATTCCTTTTTCATTGCAATCCTTTAAAAACTTTGTGTCAGTTCCTTCATTGCCCTCTGGATACGATACTAGTTTAAACACCTCTTTATTGATGACCATTGTTGTTCCCGAAACAAAATTAGTGAAGGTATGCTCCTTATCCAATTCCCTCAGAACAAATTTATTTGCAGCTTCAACATGAGCATAATAGGTGCTTTTTCCAACAATTTCAGCCTTGGACCAGGTAAATGCATGCATTGTATCAAGCAAATAATTAGGAGCATAATAATGTTCTTCATCGAAAACAGCAGTATATGGATGCCTGCTGAATTTTATGCCTGCTGAGAAACTTTCCCCATAAGTAGTACCGGCAGGCATCTTTTTGACTTGAATGTCGTCATCGTCATTGATCAACCTCATCCAGTCATCTTCTTGAATAGAGCCTTCATTTATTAAAACAACGAGTTCTTTGTTCTCGTAGTTGAGTTCTCTATAGTTCTTTAGAATATTGGCGATGTGCTCTTGGCTTGTATTAACGGTTATCAAAGATACTCCCGGCAAATCGCCTTTTCTCTCATACTGTAAACCAATAAGGTCCAGGATTTTTTCAAACCGATGCTTATATAAATGGTGTTTATGAATTTCACGGATTCCTAACAAGCTCAATTTTTCTCTTTCCTCTTTGTTTTTCAACAATCTTTTCAAGTGATTTTCCACATCTTTTTCTGAGGAAGCGACTTTCACAATACCCGGAAACATGGAGGAAATGCCATCCGATATGGAACTGATTACACAAGTTCCCGAGGCCAGAAGTTCGAATACCCTTCTTGAGAACATTGTCGGGCTGCTCGCCACCGAATTTATATTTAAAAAAACCTTAAAGATTTTGTAGGCTTTGACCATATCAAGATAATCAAGATATCCAATAATATTATTCTGAAAATAATCGGGGAATTGATAATTTTTGTTGCCTTTAAAAAGATACATTCGATCAAAAATTTTTAAGTCATAACGGAGAGCGGGTTTTAAAAGAAGGTTAATAAACTCCTGCCTTTTTAAATGTTTGAAAGAATACCAAGTTCCTGCAAAGGCTACGTTCTCTTTCGGTGAGTTATTTGAAAAAATAGGATTATGAACTGCAGGCTGTGCCGCAAAGGGAAGTGGATATACCCGCTCATGGTTAACCATCTTTTGATATTTTGGAATACAATTACTATCAGTGGTAAAGACATAATCAAAAAATTTCGCTGTGGTAATAAAATAGGGGAAGTTAGGTGGGTCTTCCTTATTCCAGAATACTGTAGGAATGCCTTTTTTATTGCAATATTGAATTAATGCCTTTATTTGGGAATGATCGTGCTTTCCCACGCTTGTCAGCAGGTTCCGCCATGAATCATTAACTCCCCGCCAAGCCGATTCCACAAGCAGGAAATGGGGCTTAAATGCTTCAATTTTTTCAACCCAGTCAGTTAAATAAAGCTGCATTAAATTGCACTCATACTTAAAACACTCGAAGCTAAAGGTGTCCAAAATACACGCGACTCTAATTTCAGGGTGCTCACAGTGGTTTGTCGATATTTCTGGGATTGCCTTGATTTTCTGATGAAGAGATTCATCTATCAAAAAAGAGCCCATCAATTGTTAACTCCTCTCTGCCGTATTGAGTTATTTGTTCAAATGTGTAAGGAAGGATGTTCAGCCCTTTAATTCCTTCCACCTTTTCTTCACTTCATTTTCCAGTTGAGTTTTTGGAAGGCTGAGCCAATTCATTTTCTTACCATTCAGGTAAAGTTCATGAGTATATTGGTGTAGAATAATCATTACTTCCTGTTGATTGATTTTGAATTTCACAAGGTTGCCATACCATGAAAAGTTGTCAATGGCCGGTTTGTTCTTATCAATCAGCATTTGGGTGGCAAAACGCGCTTCCTTCCCTGTTTGTGTGAATTGGGCATTCCATGTCGGTTCAAGAATAGAATGCTTCGGGGAATACCAGCCTTCCAAAGGACTTATCCGGCCTTTTTTTAATTGGGTAACCCCATGATTGTGGATTAGCGGTATTAGAGAAATACACTCTTTTCCTCTAAACTTTCCAATAACCGTTCTTCCATCTGAACTGCAATCAATGGAAGGGTGAAAAAGAAAGTTTTGAACCACAGTCTTTGTATCCTTGGCGATAACCCAGTCGATTAATAGGAAGTTGCTCGGTTTTAGGAAGATTAGCAGCCTGTAATGGAGCACTCCTCTATATAAGCAATGTGTTCCGGAAACCACGGATAGGTTATCACAAGAAAAATATCCATTTAGCCCTGACTTGCCGATATTTGCTTTAGATGTGTCCATTTCCTCTCCGGCAACGACAATTGTATTATGTGCTCTTGCGGACTCCGCGTATATTCTTCCCGGGTCGGAGTAGTTGTAACTGAACTTCCCCGCATCTGTCAGGATAGGTACGCCATTTCCGTATAAAATAAGGGCAAGTTCATCCTTATGTTTATGGACCCGTGAGTGGAAGCTGCTGTAAAGAATCGCCTGGACAGTTTCTTTCGTATAATTCCATTGATTTCTTAGAAACGCATAGCCTCCCTCACTAAAGACTTTCTCCAAACTAAACTCATTAAGGAGGCTATGAGGCTTTTTTAAAAGTTTTGCTTTATCTACCAAAGATTCAGGAAGCTCATTCCATAAGATGAAGGGACTCATTTCACTATCGCCGATTGGAGGTATTTGCCCATCCGGCTGAACGATATAGATAAAAAAAGTTAACAGCTTATCAAGGTGCTCAATCAGCTTATTGGCGGCAGCTGGATCGTATTTATTTAGAAAATGATAAAATGTGTAAAAGCGGCCTAAAAAGATATAAACGTATGCGGGGGAGTGCTCTTTGTAACTGCCATCCTCGGCAATTAAATGGTCAACCTGTTTCCAAAAACGTTTTAAAGAGGTTTCCTTCCATTCCTTCGATTCTTTCAAATAGCTCAACGTAATCGAAGCTGTGTAGAGGGCGATATCTTGATCAAGACCATGATTATGATTTGGCATATAAAAGGAATCGTTCATCAGTTTCTGACAATGTTCTTCAATTATTTTTTGGAAGAAGAGATGCTTCTCCTCTGAAAAAAGAGCTTTTCTCCAAGATTCATGCAATTTGCAAATAATAATAAGCCGTAATGCAGTGGAATGATCATGCCAGGCCATTTCGGATACGGCAGTTGAATCTGGTGGATTTTTTGAATGCCAATCTTCAAGGAATAAAATTGCTTTATTTAAATATTGAATATCACCATATAATTCATAACCATAAATGAGATTTTCAATAATTGTTAATGTGTGAAGCCAAAATCTCCAGCTTCTGTCATTTAACGGGTCCGCAGTCCATAAATCTCTATCTGCTAAAATGGTGGGATAGCGTTTACTGATATAAATTTTATTGTTTAGCAAACCATCGCAAACTTCTTTTATATTCAGTCCCGGCTTCGTAACTGGAATTATATTTATTCGTTCACGTTTAATAATAGATTCATACTCCATTGTAATACCCTCACCTAGGACAAGCCGAGCTGATAAACCGTAAATCCATCTTCAGCCAGACCGCAATAATTGATACTATTTCGTGTATCAAAAATGTTCTTCGTCCGAAAATTGTTCAGATACTTTTTAAAATCTATTTCTTTGAATAACGTATGATTCGTTAGAATAACACAACAATCTGTATCCTTTAAAACTTCCTCAAGGGAATCCACCTGTTCATCCAATACTTTTTTATCTACATTGGGATCAAACACTTTGACGGAAACCGGAATTTCTTTTAGTAATTGAAGTACTTTAAGAGAAGGGCTTTCCCTCATATCGTCGACATCGCCTTTGTAAGTCAAGCCTAGGAGTGAAATGACTGGGTCAGGTATTTGATTTACTATTTTCGCTATTTTATCAGCAATACAATAGGGCATTCTGTCGTTAATGAATCTCGCTTTTCTTATCAATCTAGCTTGATCAGGGGCTTTTTCGATGATGAACCATGGGTCCACGGCGATGCAGTGGCCGCCAACTCCCGGACCTGGATTGAGAATATTCACCCTGGGATGTTGATTGGCTAAAGAAATCGCTTCCCATATATTGAATTTTTCTTTTTCAGCGATGAGGGCGAATTCGTTTGCAAGGGCGATATTGACATCCCGATACGTATTCTCCATAAGTTTGACCATTTCCGACGTGATTGCATCTGTTAAATGGATTTTTCCTTTCACAAAATGTCGGTATAGGTTTGCCGCTTTTTCAGCCGACTCTTCATTTATCCCCCCTATAATCCGGTCATTCTCAACCATCTCCCTTAGTAAATCCCCGGGAATTACACGTTCTGGGGAGTGGGCAATAAATAGTTCTTCCCCGATAACCAAACCTGTGGCACTTAGCAAAGGAGTGAGAACTTCATCGACAGTTTTAGGAGGAACTGTTGATTCAAGGACAACAAGATTGCCCTTTTGTAAAAAGGGACAAATCATTTTTGCTGCTGTTTTTACAAAGTTTAAATTGGCTCTATTGTCTTTATCCAAAGGGGTAGGGACAGAAATAATAAACGCATCTGCGGTGCAGGGTTCAGGAGAAAATGTAAATGTTTCTGTTTCAATAACATTTGTAAACAATTCTTTAAGGCCTGGTTCGCGGAACGGCAATAATTGGTTGGATAGTTTATCGATTAATTCCGTGTCAATGTCGACTCCGTGGACTTGAAGGCCTTTAGATGCAAATAAAAGCGCGGAGGGTAACCCGATATAACCAAGTCCTAATATACAAACTTTCATAGTATCACCTTTACGGAAAAATGGTTGCGTTACAGGATATTCTTCTGTCCACCATACTGCCAATACTTATGCCTATGTGAGAGGTGCTAAGTTCCAGGGATAAAAAAAGGAGGCTAATGCCTCCTTCTATTATCTTGAAGAAACCACTTTTATCTATTATGGGCATCCTTTAATTCCCGAACAGACAGGCCCGCATATTGTGGTAGGGGATACAAATGGATTTTGGTTTCCAGCTTTGAAGCCAACCCGGACTTCACCCAATTCCATTGGAGTATCGAATTCAACACAGAATGTAGCGGAGTTATTTGGCTGCCTTCCAAGGTTATAGTTGAAAACAACTCCGATGAGCGGAACCTGGTTTGGCGGAACTTGAGTTCTTTTTTCGCAGTTCGCGCCTGTTTGGGCTGGGCTGAAAGTACACTCTTCAATATTGATAAACTCCCTGAAGAAATCCGGGCAATCAGGGCACACTTCCAAAACCCAGTTGCTCAAATTGTTTTGATTCATCGGAGTGGCACTCTGGACACTATAGCAAAAAAGCCCTTGAGCTGGATCCGATTGAGCGGCCAAGTACGTAAAGGTATACCCGTTAAAAGTAGTTGTTGTGTTTGTACAAACCATTGTTTTTCCCTCCTTTCCAGTGGAATGGACTTACATCAATAGCTTATTTCGATTTTTAATAAGTGCTTGTATGTATACCTAAATTCTCTTAAGTAAAAAAGTACAAGCTTAGAGGGATGCCTTTTTTAGGACCCCTGCTGAAGAAAATGCATAAGATAATTTACGTAGGAGGAGATAATATGAATATACATCCCTTCGTCGGAGTATGCGTTGGAGAAACAGCGGAGACAATCCACGATCCTAATTTTAAGCTTCTTCACATTAGGCTCAACAGTTACAATGGCAAGCCAGTAAACTTTATTAAATTTACTCTCGATAAGCTGGATTTGAGAAATAAGAGTGTGACTGGTGACCTATGGGTGGAGGAAGACCCGGAATTACCGTGGAAAGCGGGAGTGTATCCTTTGCCGCAAGTCATTTTTATGCAGTGCAGATTCGGGAAGAAAAGCCTAGAACCCTTCATTAATAAGGGGATAACTATTTTCAACTCTGTTTTTTTTGATAAAATTGATAATATTAATTTTTTTGCAGCCCATCCAGAGCTAAGTCCCTATGCCCCTGAAACAAAACTGATAAACGATAGTAGTGAAATAGAGGAGTTTCTTTTTAAAAGGGAAAAGGCATTCTTAAAGCCTGTTAATGGCTTTAGCGGAAGAGGCATTGTGTATATAGAAAAAACGGGGGATGGAACAATAAAAGCGAATTACCATCTGAATACACGTTCTGAAGAAGCTTTTTTTTCGAATTTTCCAGAATTGTGGAAATGGATAAATGAAAGCTATTTCCAGGATAGATATGTTATACAGGAGTGTATTGATTCAATTAGAAAAAGAGGAATGCCGACAGATATCAGGCTAAATATGAACCGAAATGAAAAAGGGGAATGGGAGGTCATCAGGCTATTTGGGAGAATGGCATTGAACGGAACACATATGGGCAGCAAGAAAGGAATACATTTTTTTCCTTCAACCTTAAGTTCTATTCTTTCTGAGAGATTAACCAAAAAAGCAATAGAAAACATTGAACAGAAATTAATCGAACTCGGTTATACAATTTGCAACTGTTTCGAGAAAGACAATGAACATATGGCTGACTTAGGAATCGATTTTATGATTGATCAACATAAACGTATATGGTTGATTGAAATTAACACTTTTCCTTCCCCTGCCGGTAATGACCCTTCCGTTACACTCCCACTTGAATATGCACGGTTCATAGCAACCGGCACTCCTTAAAACATCCCTTATTATTGGATTTCACCATAAGCCTTTTTTCAAAGAGACCGCATAATTGCGGTCTTTTTTTCCTTCTAGAAAGGTGTCTACTCAAGGTCCAATGGAAACAAGTTAATAAAGAGCAATTTTTTAAAGAGTAAATGGAGCTAATTAAATAAAGTATCAGCCAAAGAATACACTAAGTACGCTTCGGGTATAGCGTAATAGATTAAGTTTCATGTTACCATTTTGTCAGGGAACAGGTTTAAAGCTAATGTCAGCCTATTTAAAAATTGTTAAGGAATATTTACCTGGCAGTAAGCGGAAACATAAAAGGAATCCATGTTCTTAATTTTAGGAAGACTGGAGTATGAATCCCGGTAAGGGAACAACTTTCATTCTTTATTTTCTAAACATCTTTTTTATCGATAAGGGTAATTTGAGCAATATACCTTCCTTTTTGAAAAAGGACATTGGCAATTACTCATATATGGGAGCTGGTTCTGTTGTTTATTGAAATAGTGGTTCTAATCATACTTATTTTTATCAATGCCTTTTTTGCCGCGTCGGAAATTGCCTTTATTTCGCTGAATGACAACAAAATAAGGATCATGGCAGAGAATGGGAACAAAAAGGCGATTGCGCTGGAAAATTTCCTCTCAGAGCCAAGCCGCTTCCTTGCTACAATCCAGATCGGAATTACGCTCGCAGGATTCCTTGCGAGTGCTTTCGCGGGAAAAAGCTTTGCGGGAAGGCTTGCGGATTGGCTTGTGGAGCTCGGAGTCCCTTTAAACCAAAATTTGCTTGAGTCATTATCGCTTATCATTATTACCCTTGTCCTTTCCTATTTTACTCTTGTACTCGGAGAACTGGTCCCGAAGCGGCTTGCCTTGCAAAAAGCTGAACCAATTGCGTTTTTCGCCGTCAAGCCACTGGCGATTTTGTCCAAGATCACTTCGCCATTCGGGAAACTCCTTACTCTTTCAATGAATGCGATTGTCCGGCTTTTCGGGGTTGACCCGAACGCGGAGGAGGAAAACGTTACGGAAGAGGAAATCCGGATGATGGTCGATGTCGGAAAAGAAAAAGGGACGATCCAGGAAGCAGAAAAGGTGATGATCAACAATATTTTTGAGTTCGATAACAAGACGGTTTCGGACATCATGACGCACCGTACGAATATTGTCGCCCTTCCAATCAATTACTCCCTTTTGGAAACGGTCCGGGTTGTGAATGAAGAAAAGTATACTCGTTTCCCGGTATATGAAGAGAACATTGATAATATCGTCGGAATCCTTCATGCGAAGGATTTACTCCAGTTCATTGAAAATTGCTCCGAAGTCGGATTCAGCCTTAAAAAGCTTATCCGTGAGCCCCATTATGTGCTCGAGTCCCAGCGCATTGACCATTTATTCAAGGACATGCAGACGAACAACGTCCATATGGCCATTGCCATTGATGAGTATGGCGGGACTGACGGAATTGTAACAATTGAGGATGTCATTGAAGAAATTGTCGGGAATATTTTCGATGAATATGATGACCCAGGCATTGATGAGGAAGAAATCATTGTAGTTGATGACAAAACGTATCTCATCCCGGGGACCACGAACCTCTATGAAGTGGAGAGGCTTTTGAAAGTGGACTTGCCCATCCATGAATACGATACACTAAGCGGGTTTGTTATCGGACAGCTCGGTTATATCCCAGGTGAACTTGAGCAGCATACGGTCCAGCATGGAAATATTTTGTTTACAGTGGAGGAGATGAACGACCGGAGAATAACAAAAGTCCGCGCCGACATCCTTGATGGCCAAAAGGTTGAAGATGTTATCGAATAATGGATGCAGCCGGCGATTAGGAACAATTATTGCCGGCTGTTTTATTTGGGTATAAGGAAGTTGGGTAGGGCGGCCTAAACGGTCCGAATTTTACTGATAAACTATATTGAAGTAGGGTTTTTCATGGTAATTATGTTATGAATGGCGCGTTTCTGGAGAACGGGATAACTTGACACCCAATAGTTAAAATTTTTTAAAAATAGTTAATGGCTTATATGGTATTATGGATAAATCGTATTGCACTAATTAGCCGTGGGGTGTTACACAATGGGGAGTCATAATCATGAAAAAGAGGAACTGAAGAGGGGATTAAGCAGCAGGCATATTCAATTGATCGCACTAGGCGGCGCGATTGGGGTCGGCCTTTTTTATGGGTCGAGCGCAACCATTAAGTTGGCGGGTCCTGCTGTTATCCTGTCGTATCTGGTTGGCGGCATAGTCATTTTCGCAATTATGCGGGCGCTAGGCGAGATGGCCGTGGCGGAACCTGTTTCAGGTTCATTCAGCTCGTACGCAAACCGGTACTTGGGTCCTTTTGCGGGCTATTTGACCGGTTGGACATACTGGTTTATGTGGGTCGTTGTCGGCATGGCGGAAATCACTGTCGTCGGGGTGTATGTGAATTACTGGTTCCCGGATATTCCGCAGTGGGTTAGCGCGCTTGTCGCCTTGGTGGTCATTACTGTGATTAACCTGATTAACGTAAAGGCGTTTGGCGAATTTGAATTTTGGTTCGCAATGATTAAAATTGTTGCTATTATTGGAATGCTTCTTGCCGGACTGGCAATTATCCTGTTCGGTATCGGCAATGGCGGGCAGGCGCTAGGCTTTGATAACCTTTGGGCACACGGAGGGTTTATGCCAAATGGCATCAATGGCATTCTGCTTTCCCTTGTCATGGTCATGTTTTCCTTTGGTGGCGTGGAGCTCGTCGGAATTACAGCTGGAGAGGCCGAAAACCCAAAGAGAACAATTCCAAAAGCAATTAACAGCGTGATTTGGCGCATCCTCATTTTCTATATTGGCGCGCTTGGCATTATGATGATCCTTTTCCCGTGGAACAAGGTTGGCTCAGAGGGCAGCCCGTTCGTCCAGATTTTTGATAGTATCGGCATCCCCGGAGCAGCCCATATCATAAATTTTGTCGTGCTGACAGCCGCCCTATCATCATTCAATAGCGGTTTGTTCAGCACAGGCCGGATGTTGTACAACCTTTCGTTGCAAAAGAACGGTCCGGCCTATTTCAGTAAGCTGAATAGTTCCAGTTCCCCAAGCAGGGGGATCCTGTTCTCGTCACTATTTTTACTAGTCGCTGTTTTTCTTAACTATATCGTCCCCGAAAAAGTATTTATTTACATCTCCGCGGTCGCGACCGTTGCGGTCATTACTAGTTGGACAATCATTCTGTTGACCCAGCAGAAATTCAGGAAGGCGCGGTCAGCGGCGGAGGTTGCTAAGCTTGAATTCAAGCTGCCTTTCTATCCATATTCATCGTGGTTCGCACTCGCGTTCCTTGCGTTGGTCATCATCCTGATGGCGTTCATCGAGGGAATGAGGGTAGCCCTGTTCGTAGGCCCTATCTGGTACGCGATTTTGTATATCGGGTTTCGGATGAAGAAAAGTGCATAGTTTATGTGAGCGCCAGTCCTTTTGGATTGGCGTTTTTTTATTTGGTTCTCAGTTTTGGCGGCAGGTTGATAGAGACGGTTTTTTGAACCAGGCCAGGGTTAAAGTGACAACTAAACGGGATTATCGCTGTAGGTTGTCACGCAAGCTGGTTAATCGTGACAACTGAACCGGGTTATGTCTGTAGGTTGTCACGCAAGCGTGTTAATCGTGACAACTGAACGGGATTATCGCTCTAGGATGTCACGCAAGCGTGTTAATCGTAACAACTGAACGGGATTATCGCTCTAGGATGTCACGCAAGCGTGTTAATCGTGACAACTAAAACGGGTAATTGCTCTAGGTTCTCACGGAAGCTTGTTAATCGTGACAACTGAACGGGATTATCTCTGTAGGTTGTCACGCAAGCTGGTTAATCATGACACCCATTCCGCCAATATCACATTTTCAAAAAGTTGTAACAAAGTTGGCATGAAGCGGGCGGCTCCACTGTATTGGAAGCGTTTACAATAGTAGTAAGCCTGAATTTTAAAAAAGTTAGCCTTTAACGGGGTGAATATGATGAAATATAGAAGCTTTTCGGATGTTGTGGAAGAAGCCCTGAAAAGAAAGCCGATTAGGATGAGTGTTGCCGCGGCCCATGACCTGGCTGTTCTTGAGGCGGTTAAAGACGCAGCCGGCCTTGGAATGATAGAGCCAATCCTCATTGGGGATGCAAGGCAAATTAACCAGATGGCCGGTTTAATGGACTTCAGGACGGAAGATTTTGAAGTCATCCACGCTGATACGGATGAAGACGCCTCCTTTACCGCGGCAAAAATCGCGAGTGAAGGAAGGGCCCAGGCAATCATGAAAGGGCTGGTGAACACAACCCCTTTCCTCAAAGGAGTCCTTAACAGGGAGCTTTCATTGCGGACAGGACGAATTTTCAGCCACTTATCGGCATTTGAAATTCCAGGTACAGAACAGCTCCTTTTTATGACGGATGGGGGAATCAATATTGCCCCTGACTATGTACAAAAAAAGCAGATTGTCGTGAACGCGCTTGAGTTCCTTTATCAGATTGGGATTGATTGCCCGCGGACAGCCATCCTCGCCGCCAATGAGCTTGTGATGGAAACAATGCCCGTGACGTGCGAGGCGGGCAGGCTTGTAGCGGAATTAAAGGCGGATTACGGCAAACCTCTTTTATTGGAAGGCCCGCTGCCGCTTGACCTTGCCATCAGCAAGGAATCGCTACTCCATAAGGGCATCGAAAGCGAGCTGGATGGCAAAGCCGATTTGCTAATTGTCCCGACAATAGAAGCAGGAAACATCTTTGGAAAGGCCATTACGTACTACGCGCATGGAACGATGGCGGGAATCGTGCTCGGAGCCAGGGTGCCGCTTGTCCTTAATTCCCGTTCCGATTCCGCGAAGGCAAAGCTTGCGTCAATTGCACTCGCCGTGGTTTCAGCGACGAGTGCGGCGATTCCGGTCTAAAGGGAGATATGCATGATGGCTCATTATATTCTTGTAATCAATCCTGGTTCAACGTCCACGAAGCTGGCAATATACGAAGAGCAGAAACTTCTCTTCTCGGAAACAGTCCGCCACAAGGACGAAACCCTTTCTGTCTTTTTGAAAATTGCCGACCAACATCAGCTCCGTTTGCAAGCCATTTTTGAATTCCTTGAGAAGCATGGCTTTGAAGCCAATCGGCTCACCGCTGTTGCAGGACGGGGAGGCTTGCTTAAGCCATTGAAGGGCGGGACGTACGAGGTTTGCGGAGAAATGCTTGCCGACGCGAGGTCCGGTGCATTTGGGGAACATGCTTCAAATCTCGGGCCGATTCTTGCTTATGAAATAGCTTCGAAACTTGCGATCCCGGCCTTTATCGTCGATCCGGTTACTGTGGATGAGTTCATCCCGGAGTCGAGGCTGTCCGGGTTTGCGGGGATCGAGCGAATTAGCCAGCTCCATGCACTGAACATTAAGGCTGTTTCGCGAAAAATAGCCAACCAATTGGGCCGGACGCTTGACGATTTAAATTTTGTGGTTGCCCATTTGGGCGCCGGCATTTCGGTCGCGGCCGAGCGGCAGGGGCAACTCATTGATGTTAACAATGCCGATAATGAGGGCCCATTTTCCCCTGAACGGTCGGGGACGCTTCCAATAAAACAGTTGATTGGGCTGTGCTATTCAGGAAAATACTTGGAAAAAGAAATGGTTGAACTCGTGACACGGAGGGGCGGCCTTTATTCATATTTGGGAACGAAAAGCGCGCTTGAGGCCGAGAAGCGGGCACTGAGCGGGGATGCCCAGGCAGAGCTTGTCCTAAAAGCGATGGTCCACCAAATCGCAAAGGAAATCGGAGCAATGGCCGCGGTTCTTGATGGGCAGGTGGACGGGATTATTTTAACAGGCGGGCTTGCGTATTCGGAACATATTGTGGAAAAGCTGCGTAAAAAAATCGGATTTTTAGGCAAAGTATTTGTGCTTCCGGGTGAGGAAGAATTGGAAGCACTGGCGGAAGGTGCGCTAAGGGTGTTAAAGGGAGAGGAAACTAAAGGGGAATACAATTATCAACTTGTATAAAAAAGCGGCTCCGATGGAAAAGCCGCTTTTCTTTTTGAAAAAATTATTGATGCCTATCAAGCGCCAATTTTAACCCAAACCCGATCAAGACAATGCCGGTAACCTTGTCCATTACTGTCTGGACGTTGGGTGACATCAGCCAATCACGCAGGAAATTTATAAAATACACATAAAGAAAAAACCAGCTAATAGAAAGGAGTGTGTATATAACGCCCATCAGGACGAGCTGCCTGGTTGTATCACCGCCAGGCTGGACAAATTGCGGCAAAAAGGTCAGGAAAAACATTGCAACCTTCGGATTGAGGACATTCGAGAGAAGTCCCTGCTTGTATGCAGATCCTGATTTTTCACCGGTATTTTTGGCCTTACCCGATTTCTGGCGGGTGATAAACGAGGATATCCCGAGATAGATTAAATAGAGTGCACCCGCGTATTTTACGATTTCAAATGCCAATGCCGATTGCATAAGGATTGCGGAGAGCCCGAATGCGGCTGCAACGGTATGGACCAACGAACCGGTTGTGATTCCAAGGGCGAGCCTGTAACCATCCTTCTGGCCGCCGGCAATGGTCCTTTTGGTAATTAGCGCGGTGTCGATTCCCGGGCTCATGACTACAAAAAGCGAAAGCAGCAAGAACGTAAAAAAGTCATTCATGGCCTAAGCTCCTCCCGGTTTGCTTGAATTTTCCCCTTAGTTTACCATGGCAGGCGGGACGAGTAAAAAGAAAAACAGCGCGGGCATATGCTCGCGCTGTTTTATGTAAGATTAGGCAAAATAGTTCTGTGTTTTTGTTTCCCTATCGCGAGAAGCGAACTGCTTGGACTGCAGCTTTGTTTCCCTATCGCGAGAAGCAAACTGCTTGGATTGCAGCTTTGTTTCCCTGTCACGAGAAGCGAACTGCTTGGATTGCAGCTTAGTTTCCCTGTCGCGAGAAGCGAACTGCTTGGACTGGAGCTTTGTTTCCCTATCGCGAGAAGCAAACTGCTTGGACTGCAGCTTTGTTTCCCTGTCACGAGAAGCAAACTGCTTGGACTGGAGCTTGGTTTCCCTGTCGCGAGAAGCGAACATAGTGGCCTGTTCTTTCGTTTCGCGGTCCCTTGAAGCAACTTGCGTGGTTTGCTCTAACTTGGTTTCACGGTCCCTTGAAGCGACCTGTGTGGCCTGGTCAAGCTTGGTTTCACGGTCTCTTGAAGCAACTTGTGTGGCTTCTGTTTTTGTTTCCCTGTCACGAGAAGCAAATTGATCGGCTCCGGAGTCACTTAAACCCAGACAAAGGACAATGCCGCCGATAAGCGCCCATTTCAATTTAACCAATTAACAAACCCCCTTATGGTATATTGGAACTACTTACCATAATAATAAAGTACAAAATATTCAAAAACAAGTAAAAATTTGTATAATTTTTGTGAAAAAGGAATTATAATACCAGGCATAAAAAATTACCCTGCAAGCTAACTGGCTGCAGGGTTTTGAACTTAGTGCTGTTTGTTTGGAAGCTGTTCACTGGGATTTCCTTTTCCTTGGCGTTTCTTGTTTTGTTCGTCCTTTTTCTGTTTTTCATGGAGCTTTTCGACAAAATTATGTGTGTTTTCCATCGGGGCTTCCTCCTCAAAAATATAGTGATGGGCCTATTTTTCCAAAAGGGCCTTAAAAAAATGCGTAATATTTTCATTAATTAAAATCGATCATTTCTTCGATAGGCAGGTGGGTTATTGGATGGACCGTGGCCGCCGCTTTGCCGATGGCCGGGAAGTAGCGATCCTGAAACCGAACTGTCCCATGAACAATGATCCACCAATTGGCACGAGGGCATTGCCGGATACTGCCTGTTGGGAGGATTGTCTACAGATTATGCTTGTCTGATATACTAAGAAATAACCAAAATTGCAAATAGTGTATAATATGAGGCTTGAACGGAGGTAAGGTATGGATATTAATAACTTTGAAGAGTACTTTGATCCGGTTATATTAGAGCGTGGTAAGGATTATTATTATGAAAATAAAGTTGATCACATTATTCAGGACATAAACGGAGAGTATAAAGCAGTAATTACAGGTTCGGATGTTTACTCCGTTACTGCCCGTTTGAATTCGGAACGGGAAATCGATGAATTAACATGTGATTGCCCGTATGATTGGACAGATCATTGCAAGCATAAGGCTGCAATTTTATATAAGATTAGGGATTTAATAGAGAATAACGGAATCATTAAACAGCAAGAAAATCCCAATGGCGCCAATACACAGAAATCTTTGCAGGTCATCCTTTCAACTGTGGACAAGGATGAATTAATAAGGATTATTTGTGATTTGTCGGATCAATACCCTGAGATTGAAAAGGCAATCCAATTTAGGTATTCAGTTGACGAGAATGAGGTTTCCCAATGCAAGACACTTGTTACGGAGTGTATTAACAAAGAAAAATATAAAGGGTTCATTTCGTGGAGTAAGGTTGGCCCCGCAGTGAAAGGTGCGGAGCTGGCTTTGGAAAGGGCAGTACAGCGGCTTGAGGGAGGCTTCTATAACCAGGCTATTGATATTTCTCTTGTTGTTATGCCTCCAATCGTGAAGATGATCGACTTTTCGGATGACTCCGGTTATATATCGCCTATATTGAATGAGGCAACGGAAATTATAAAAGAATCAGCTCAAAAGGTATCAGAAGTAGAATCAGAACAAAGACAAGAAGAACTTTTTAAGAAAATAATCAAAGAGGCAAAAAATAAGCGGTATGACGGCTGGAGTGAATGGAGGCATGAATTATTAAAGGCAGCGGTGGCATTTTGCGGGATTAAAAAATTGCGAAGTCTCCTAGAGAAGCTTCTTGAACAGCTTTTGGAAAATGAGGAACCTGATAACTGGTCTTCAGATTATGAAATAGAAGAACTAAAGGTACTCCAATTAATGCTGATTGAGAGGTTCGATACAGAAGAAAAGGCAGAAGCATTTATGGAATCAAATATCCGATTTAAAACATTTAGAGAAAAAGCTATTCTGAGAGCATTGGAGAAGGAAGATTTTACAAAGGCGCTCCAGCTATGTGAAGACGGCATTGTACTTAATTCCAGGTTGCCTGGACTGGTTGACATGTGGAAAAGGTACAGATATAAAACATGCGAGCAAATGGGCGACATCGAAAATCAAAAAGTGCTGGCCCGTGAATTATTGATGAATAATAACTCGGATTTTTATCCGATCTATAAGGGGTTATTCCCGCCGGCGGAATGGGAACGGGAGAAGGAGTCGCTTCTTAATGAATTAGAGAGTAAAGATTTCTCCAGTGTGTACAGACATATAATTGAAAGCGAGTCCGAAACCAGCCGAATCCTGCGGTATTGCCAAAACCACAAAATTGAAATCATGAACTTATATGAGCATATAATAGAAGATTACCCATATGAAGTAAGTGAACTTTTCAGCAGCTATATAGAATATCTTTCCAAGGAAGCGGGAGACCGCAAGAAATATCAGGGAGTTTGCAAAGTTATCCGCAAGTATAAAAAAGCTTGCGGTTCGGAAAGTGCCAAATTGCTCATTGATCATCTAAAGAGCCAGTATCAGAGACGTCCGGCATTTTTAGAGGAACTCAACAAAATCAAATAGTACATTCCGATGAAAAAAATCGCCTGGGGAAAACGGGCGATTTCTTGTTTTAACAGGGTTTCTGAGAAATCAATCAAACGTTTGATTGAAATTTTTTGGCGGCTAAAAAGAGGTCCCGACGAAGTTTTTAACGTTAAAAGAATAATCCTGGAACAAAAAATCCCACTCCCAAAACGGGAGCGGGATTCACGGAAGGAGCAAAAAATAGACTAAGTTTAGCTATCAGCCGCCATTGCACTAGTTGGTAATCGGTCAAGGGTGACATAGTAAATGGAAATCGGTCATGGGTTTGCCTTTTGCCATTACAATTACCAATTAATTAGGGAGGCTCCTTCCGCGCCTTGAAGAGGAGTCTCACCTCTTCAAGGTTAGAAATATTTCTCCGCATCGAAATCAAGTTCGATAGAGTAGTTTTTCGCGTTGATCAGGTTGGAAAGCCTGTTGGCTTGGCGTTCCGCTTCGAGCCCTTTTGTACGGTATTCCTCGGGTTCGAAAAGGGCGACCCGGACGATTGTGACGTTTTCGCCATACGAGTAGGGATAAGTTTCTTTCTGTGCCGCGCCATATTCCTTGTATTTTCTAGCCTTTGCCCGAAGCTGGGTGGCAAGCTCGATCGCTTCCACAATCGGAAGTTCTTCACCGTTGAAGCTAACTGTATTCTCTATGTTGGCTGCATACACCAATTTGTCCAGAGTGCGCATATCTTTCCGGACATCCTCCATATCTCTTTCTACTTCCAAAAGAGTCCGTGGAAGTTTTGGCGGTTTTGCCCCTTTTTCCATTTCCGCAAATGCAACCCGGTCCATTTCCCCTTCAAGTTCCTGAATCCTCTTATTTAAAATACTCTTTAGTTTAACGGCTTCCGCCAATGAAATCTTAGCCATGATCCCATTCCCCTTTGCCTATTAGGATTCATTCATGCTACCATTATTTGGTGGAATATTCAAACGATTTGATAAGTAGAACCATAGGGATTTTAAAAGGAGTTGGAATGTTTAAAGGGAATTACACAATAGAGACCTAGATTGAGGGGGAGACAGAGTATGATCAGGCTTGCCGAAGAAAAAGATATCGCTCAATTAATCAAAATGAGATGGGATTTTACGCTTGAGGATTACCCGACCGCAGCGTTGGATAGTGACTATAAGCTATTTGAAAAGGAATGCAGGGCCTTTTTGAAAAAAGCGATTGATGGAGAGGAATGGTTCATTTGGGTCGCTGAGGAAGATGGACGGGTAATTTCGCACATATACATCGAGTTAATACAAAAAGTGCCGCGCCCGGGCCGGGTTACCCGCCCCTTTGCCTATATGACCAATGTGTATACGGTGCCGGAATACAGGGGTAAGAGAATCGGAAGCAAATTAATAACAGCCATAAACGCATGGGTCAAAGAAAACCAGTACGAATTCATAATCGTGTGGCCTAGTGAGGAAGGAATCTCTTTTTACGAAAAAAATGGCTACTCGCACTGCAAAGAGCCGATGGAGTATTTTCCGTCATAAGGAATATAAAATGAGGTGGGAAAATGGGCAAAGTGGCGCTTATAACAGTCGTTCATGACCCGAGTGGTAAAAAAATCGAGCTTTTCAAGCAGTTGCAAAACGATTTGGAAAGCATCTATGCGGAGCTGTTCATTGCGATCAGTGACCAGTCTTCGGCTGAATTGATTGAAGTAATGGAAGGAAGCAGGTTCAACGTAAAGGTCATACCTAAGAAAGGCGCGGCCGAAGCGCGCAGGGAAGCGGTTAAGTTTGGCCTGACAGGCGTTTGTGGGCATTTTCACTATTGTGATTTTGACAGGTTGCTGACTTGGGGAAAGAAACACCTAGATGAATTAAAACAAATTGTCCAGAGGATTCCCGATTATGGCTATCTAATCCTGGGACGGACGGAACGGGCAATGGAAACCCACCCGGTCGAGTGGAAGGAAACCGAGCGGATCACAAATAAAATCGTTTCCCTTGAACTGGGACAGGAAGTGGATATAACAGCCGGTTCCTGCGCGTTTTCTAGAAAGAATGCTGAATACATAAAGAAATATTCGAATGGAAAGATGACCGATGCGGAATGGGTGATGATCGCACGCCGGATCGCAAAATCGGATATAGGCTATCTTCCTGTGGAGGGCCTTGAATATCACGAGGACACGAACGGTATCAGCCGGAAAATAAGTGAAGCTGAGAAATGGCTGGGCCGCCTTGAACTAAGTTATGTGATTAGTGAAACCGCGGTTCGGACGGGAAAATGATAGATTGCCAGAGAGGGACCTTGTCGGTTCCTTTTTTTATAAAAAACTTAAAACTTTTTTGCCGTTCGGCTGTCTAATGAATAGAAAGGGGGCGGGTTGGTGGAAATTGAACTATTGGCGAGGGATGCCATCAATGGGGAGGACAGGGCCTTTCTCGAGTTCATACAGGCTTGTAAGATTGATTTATACAAAACGGCCCTCGCATTTTTGCGGAACGAAGGGGATGCACTTGAAGCTGTACAGGAAGTGACATATCGGGCCTATAAGGGGATTCGCTCGCTAAAGGAACCTTCTTTTGCCAAAACGTGGCTGATTCGGATCATGATCAACTACTGTAATGATGTATTGGATAAAAGGAAGCGAATCATCCTGGATGAGGCGTTTATCCATACAGAAGGGAGGCATGAGCCACATGATGGACTCGAAATAAGAGATGCGATGGAAGGGCTTGATGCCCGGTCGCGTGAAATCCTGGCAATGAAATACTTTCAGGACCTGAAAATCAGTGAAATTGCTGCCGCGCTCAACCACCCCGAAGGTACAATTAAAACTTGGTTGAACAGAGCGTTGAGATCGCTAAGGGACAAACTGGACGAGAAAGGGGGAGGGTTCCGTGCCTAGTTTTGAAGAAGAAAAGCTTGCCGATTACAAACGGATTGTTGATGGCCTTCCTGTCCCGGAAAACTTAGTAGATGACGCTATTTTGAAAGGCTTTGAAAAAGGCCGACGGGAGAAAAATAAGTCTAAACAGCGGATGAGAAGCTTATTCTCAATTGCAGCTGTAGCAGTCATTTTAATAAGCTTCTTTACCTCAATCAGGCTTTCCCCTGCTTTCGCGGGATATGTATCGGAGCTGCCTGGCTTAGCCAAGCTTGTTGATTTGATTCAAGGCGATAAAGGCATCATAGCGGCCCTGGAATCCGAATACGACCAGGAAATAGGTGTTTCAAGCACGAAGGATGGGGTCACCTTTACAATTACAAGGGCGATTGCTGATGAAACCGGGCTACTCTTGTTTTATACCATTGATACCCAGACAGAGCGTAAGGAACTTATCATTCAGGATGCCAGGCTAAAAAATACGGATGGGAAAAAGTTCTTGCTAGGGAGTGCCAGCTTTGGTATGCCGCATTATTCTCTTGAAGGTGAAAGATCCTTTACTGGATCCATGGACTTCACCTTTCAGGAACCGCTTGAAGCAAAATCCTTCAATTTAATTGTAAAGATTGAGGGTAAGGAACATGAGGTTGATTTTAAACTGAATAAGGAAATTTCCTCGAAAAAGGAATACACTTTGAATAAAACTGTTTCAATCGAGGGGCAAAAGATTACTTTTGAAAAAGTTGAAATCTATCCACTCAGGGTAGCAATCCATGTCAAAATGGACCCTAATAACTCAAAAAGAATTCTTAGTTTTGATGAAATCAGGTTAGTAGATGAACATGGCGAGACTTGGAATAAAATTTCGAATGGCATTACTGCCTCCGGGGGTGTTGCTGATGACAAAAGGATCCTTTATGTTCAGAGCAATTATTTCCGCGAACCAAGAGAGCTTTATCTTATTCCTGGTAAAATCCAGGCGGTTGACAAGAGTGATGCTTATTTAATAGTAGATACGGAAAAGAAAACCATCCTAAAGCAGCCTCATCCAGGGAAATTTAGCAGTGCAAAAGTTTCGAACGGAAACAATCTATCCATAAAGCTAGAAACAGAGAGGGAATTCAATTATCATCCTTTTGGGGTTATTAGAGACGCAGATGGAAAGGAAGTCATGACGGATGGATCTACAAAATATGGCTTAGAGGGATATTCAGAGTTTGGGATCAGCATTCCTAACCTTAAAAAATATAAAAATCCCTTATCCCTGGAATTGAACTTTTATCCTGCCTGGATTAACTCAGAGGAGAAAATAAGGATCAAATAACTAAAGTGAAGGGTAAATCCGAAGGCGGGTTTGCCCTTTTTATATCCTATAATCCGAATTCGTGAAACTCAAGCGGAACTTCCATGGGCAATTTTACCTATTCATTAATAGAAAAGACAAAAAAATTGTCGAAAAACTATTGAAAACGATTTCAAAAAATCCTATAATAAATCTATTGAAACGTTTCAATGAATCTGGGAGAAGCGTTTCTAATATTTTTATTGGTAATAGAAACGTTTCGATGAATTTGGCGATTTTTTTTGAAATTGTTTTGAAACGTTTCAATAGAATAGGGGGATAGAATTGGCAACCTTAAAAGATGTCGCTAAAAGAGCGGGAGTAAGCGTTTCTACTGTCTCCTATTCTATCAATGGCAGTCATTTGATTTCACTGGAAACTAGAAATAAAGTTTTGAAGGCCGCAAAGGACCTAGGCTATCGCCCAAATGGGCCGGCAAGGAATTTAAAAGAAAAGAAGACGAACATTATCGGATTATTTCTAAGTGGTTTTACCGGACCTTTTTTCAACGATATGATGGAAGGCATTCAGGATGTGGTAATAAGCAAGGGTTTGGAACTTGTTGTCTGTTCGTCGGTGGACAAGCACAGGCTCCTTATTGAACGTCATGTAGATGGGGCAATTATCCTGAATTATCACATGGATGACGCTTTGCTGGCCTCTTTGGCTGAAGAAAAATTTCCAATCGTCGTCCTGGACAGGGACATGCAGTCTCCATACATCAAGAATATTCTTCTTCCGAATGAGTACGGTTCGGCTTTGGCTGTCAGGCACCTTCTTGAAAAAGGGCATAAAAGGCTTGGCTATATTGCGGGCTCCATAGAATCTTATGACGGGGAAACCCGCCTGGGAGGGTTCAAGAAGGAACTGGCTGCGCACGGACTCGAATTTTTTGAAAGTGACCTCTTACGTGCGGATTTTACTGAGCAAAGCGGGTATAAGGAAATGGAAAAGTATCTTAATCGGACGGAAGGCCCGCTGCCAAGTGCAATGGTATGCGCCAATGATGAAATGGCTATGGGTACCATCCGGGCAATCAAGGAAAAAGGAATGAGGGTCCCAGAAGACATGGCTGTTGTTGGGTTTGATGACATTTACCTTTCACAGTACTTTCCTCCATCGCTTACAACCATTCAAGTTCCTCGGAAGGAATGGGGGATCATTGCCGCTAAAACATTATTCAGGATGCTGGACAATGAGTTTGATTTTGAAACCGAACAAGTGCCGGTCAAACTCATGGCCAGGAATTCAGGATGACGGGGTGAAATCATGGTACAAATTAAAAATGAGAAAATCATTATCGATGGAAAAGAAACGTTTTTGTTTGGTGGCGAACTCCATTATTTCCGTGTCCCTAGGGAGAATTGGAAACAAAGGATTCGTGAAGTAAAGGAGGCAGGGGCGAATTTAATTAGTACCTATGTCCCTTGGATTTTCCACGAAATCGAGGAAGGATTCATTGACCTTACAGGGAAGACAAGGGCCGAAAGGGATTTACCGGCCTTTCTGAAATTGGTTGCCGAAGAGGGAATGTATTGCCTCGTTCGTCCCGGGCCATATGTCATGGCGGAAATAGTGGACCATGGGGTGCCAACCTGGTTCATAGACAGTTACCCTGAAGCGGTTGCTGTAACAAACGAAGGGTCTATTCACCCGACTAGAGTTGTCAGTTACATGCACCCTGTATTCCTTGAAAAAGTGGACATTTGGTATAAAGCGGTCTGTGAAATCATCGTTCCTCTCCAAGTAACGAATGGCGGACCGGTCATCATGTTCCAGTTGGATAACGAGGTTGGGATGTTCCATTGGGTTACAAACCAGCCGGACTTCAACAAGGAAACACTAAAACAATTCCAGAATTATTTACATAAAAAATACACTAAAGATAACTTTGAAACCGTATTCAACGTTCCCTTTGAAAGCATTGAGGAATTATCGCTGGAAAAAATAAAGAAGCCTGAACTGGCCTACGCCCATGCGCTGCGAAATGAATTTGGGCTTTTCCTTCGCTTCCATTACCGTTCATTCCTTGAATATTTAAAGGGGTGCGCTGAATCGAATGGAATCAATGTTCCTTTTGTAATCAACATCCATGGATTCCATACAACCGATCTTTTGAAGCGGGGGACGATGTATCCAATCGGGATTTCACAGCTCCTGGAGGCTGCGAAAATTGAAAACGTTCTCGTGGCGGGAGACTATTACATAGGGAATATTGAATACGACAGTTACATCGACATCGTCCTGGCGAATGCTTTTACCCGCGCGATCCAGTGGAAGGAACAGCCTTTATTCTCGGCGGAATTCCAGGGTGGCAGCATACATGATGTACCAAGGCTGCAGCCCACTACCTTTGATTTGACTACCCGGCTTTGCGTCGCTGATGGTATGAACGCGGTGAACTACTATATGTTTGCCAGTGGCGAAAACTATGAAAATATCGGGTTGTTTGGAAAACGGCATGATTGGCAGGCGCCTCTCGGGCTGAATGGGGAAAAGCGGCCACACTATGAGCTGATCCGCCATCTTGGCGGCATGTTTAATGTGTATGGCAGCCAACTTTTGGACACCAAGCCTGTTTCCGATTTCCATATCGGATTTTATCCGGATTATTATATGACTGAATTTTACGATGAACATACAAAGGCTATGGTTGAAAAAATTCAGCATGACCGGGAATCATTCCTTTATAACGGCCTTGTGAAATCATTGAGGCTCAAAAACTATATAGTTGAAGCCTGGAACGTAATGGAAGGCGATAAAATCGATCCTGAACAGGTTTCAACGCTTTGGATGTTCAGCACGAATTGGATGGATGAAGACATCCAGAGAAAACTTGTCCGTTTCATGGAAGACGGGGGGACTCTTGTTCTTTTCCCCACAATCCCTACAAAAACACTAAAAAATACGCCGTGTACCATCCTGAAGGATTTTATTGGGGTTGAAGTAACAGGCGAGCTCCAGGCTGGATTTGCGACAATAGGCAATATTGAAAATATTAGTGTGAAGCGGATGGAAACGTATGGCACCCATTCAGGTGTTTTTGGATGGAGCGAAGAAGAGATTCCAAAACCGATTGCTTTTGAAAAAGAACTTGGAAACGGCAGGCTGATCATGCTGGGGGCAGCCATAAAGGTTGAATATAATTACCAAAACTGGGTCGCCGCGGAACTTGCCCAAAGAACATATGCAATGAATCGCTTCGGACTGGATGAAGAGATGGACATTACGGTGAGAAGCGGCCCATCAGGTGAATTCCTCTTCATTACGAATTTCGATGAGTATAAGAAGCGCACTTCGATTACGTATTTCGGCGTACCGCTTTTCGGTGGGAAAAAGCTTGAGATTGCTGCCAGGAGCGGATTGTTACTTCCTCTGAACGTGGACTTGGCCGACGATATTCATATTTTGTATGGAACAGGAGAGATATTCGATCTGGGGCAGGAAGGGGACAAGCTTACAGCCACTGTGAAAATCATACAGAAGGAGGAAGAATTCCTTTTCTCATCATCTGTATGGATAGCCGAAGAAACCGATCAAGTGAAAGTCGAAACAGGGGAATATGAGTCGTTTAAAGTGATCATCCGCTCTCCTGAAGAAACAGCGGGGATAACCTTCCGCAAAAGGCTTGAAGGGGGGAATGCCTGACAAACTATATCCCCTAAGGGCATTGTTTGAAAAATGGAATGAATCAGGAAAAAATTAAAAAATGGAGTTGAAAATGGATGAAAAAGATTTTATCAATCTTTGCCATGATGGCACTATTGTTAGCGCTTGCTGCCTGCACCTCTGATAAGACCGATAACAAATCAAACGAAAAAGATTCTAACAAGGACGCTAAGAAAGAAGAAGTCACCATTTCCTTTGCAAGCTGGGGATTGGGCACTGAAGAGGAGCAAAACCTTGATCGCCTGATGATCAAAGCATTTGAAGAAAAATATCCTCATATTAAAGTTCAAATTGACGAGTCAATCAACCCTGCTGACTGGAATGGATCCCTGGCTGCAGCGGCAAGCGGCGGAACAATGCCTGACGTATTTATGCTTGCGCAGCTTCCAATGGCAATTTCCAATGACTGGCTGCTGGATGTAAGCGAACTGGCATCAAAGGATAAGGATTTTGCAAATATCCCTGAAGCAGTCCAGGAATCAGCTAAATTTGATGGCAAACTGTATGCTGTTCCTTTCGCGCAGCATTTCCTCGGCTTCCTCGTGAACAAGGATTTGTTTAATGCGGCAAACCTCGATGCACCTGAATATGGCATTTCCGTTGATGATTTTATCAAGAGCATTAAAGATGTAACGAATGTGAAAGCTGGAGTTGCCGGAATTAACCATCCATTTACATTCCCTGACTGGTATCCAGCGGCAGCCAACGAGAATCTTGGCTGGTTCACCTACAATAATGGCGAGTTCGCACTTGATAGCAAAGAATTTATTTCCGCGGTCAACACCGCAAAAGACATTTGGACAAACGGATATGCGTATGAAACATTGACGGATGACCAAAAGGCTAATTTCAAAGGTGAAAATCCTGAGGAAGTATGGCTGAATGGCGGCGTAGGCCTGAAATGGGATGGAACATGGACGACTGGCCATCTTAACGAGCAGGCTGGATTTGAATGGGATTTCATCGGAATTCCTGGAGGACGTACAGCCGTAACGAATGACTTTGTTGGTATTTCTAAGTCAACCAAGCATCCGGAAGAAGCTTTCCTTTTTGCCAAGTGGATGTCATTTGGAAAAGAAGGTTTCCTGAAGAGGGTAGATATTGCCGACAAGGAAGGCAAGACATTGAATTCCCTGCCTGTAAACAGCGATCCGGAAGTACTCGATGCTTATTTTGAAGTCTTGGATATTCCTGGAGTACGCACAGCCTATGAAAACCTTGGCAACGCGATTGTTGAACCTGTAAAAACCGCGCCTGGCTACATTCCTGCAAGATGGGAAGCACCGACTGGCGTCAAGGTTGGCGATAATGCCAATGCAACAACAGCCGCGCTTATTGACAGCTTCATGAAGGGCGAACTGAAGGCAGAAGACTATGTGAAGCAGTTGGATCAACTTGCTGACCAGCAAGTAAAAGAAGCAACAGAGGCTTTAAATAAGTAATGCCTATTTTTCAAGGAGGTAGAAAGTATGAAAACCCGGATAGTGGCATGGATGGCGGCGATTGCAATTTTATTTTTCCCCAATGGGGAAGCATTTGCAGAAGAGAATGAGCCTGTAAGCCGTCCTGCCGAAAATGTCATTGAGGAACGCTATCATACCATCCTTGAACAATGGGAAAAGAAAGGAATTGGCAGCGCCCCGGAATTCGGGGCGGCTGTCTCTCCTTCTGATTTTGTTTTACCCAAAGGGTTGAAGCCAACCCTGCTTCCCGTTAATGAGAGCAAAGGGTATAAAGATAGTGTTTTCTATTGGGGCAACCAGCAATCCGTATCCTTTAAGGCAGAAGTAGAGAGTGATGGGTTATATGAAATTGGATTTGATTATTATCCATTAACAAGAGAGGTTGTTCCAATAGAGGGCGCAATCCAGATAAACGGGGAATTTCAATATTATGAAAGCAGGAGGATTGTATTTCCTGTTTTTTGGGAAAATGAAAAAGCTGAATTCGAGAAGGACAGATTTGGAAATGAAATTCTCCCAAAACAAATTCCGGTTGCCCAATGGAGCCATATGCAAGCAGAGGATGCAAGCGGGCTCCAGCCATCAGCGCTTACCTTTTATTTGAAAAAAGGGGTCAATACAATTACCCTCCAAAACTTGCGGGGGGAAGCCCTGCTTGGTTTTGCTTATATTCGATCTCCTCAAAAACTGCCAACCTATGAGGAATATAAACAAAAATATAAACATACCAAAATCGCGGATGACGTTATCCGGGTAGAGGCGGAAAAGCCATTTTTGAAAAACAGCTCTTTCGCAAGGCCGATAGCGGTCAGGGATTCTTCCGTGGTTCCGAACGACACAAAAAGCCTGCTGCTGAATACGTTTGGCGATGCCTCATGGGGTGAAGGCGGACAGAGAGTCGATTGGAAAATAAATGTAAAAGAAACAGGCCTTTACAAGTTAACCTTCAAGGTACAGCAAAACAAGACTACCGGCGGGACGGTATTCAGGAAGGTTTTGGTTGACGGGAAGGTCCCTTTTGAGGAAGTCGCGCATTACCCGTTTGATTTCAATAAAAATTGGAGAAATGTAACACTTGGCGAGGAGGAAGGGCAAGAATACCTCTTCTATTTGGAAAAGGGGGAACACCTTATCGGCCTTGTCGCAGACGCATCCCCGGCCGAGAGAGTCGTGAACAGGGCGAATGAAATCATGAGGGAGATTGAGGGGCTATCCCTTTCAATAAAGAAGCTGACCGGAAACCAAATTGATAAATCAAGAGGATGGAAAATAACCGAATTCATCCCTGACATTAAGGAAAGAGTAGCCGATTGGGCAGATAAGCTTGAGGAAGAAAGCAAGTATTTAAAAAGCCTTGGAAAGTCAGATAAGGATTCCCAGGAAATTGTCTCCTTGGATCTTGCAGCCCAAAAGCTCCGTTCGCTTGAAAAGAAGCCAAATGAAATCCCATACAGGCTGACCGAATTATCAGAGGGATCGTCCTCGGTGGCCCAGCTGTTAGGGAACCTGCTGCTTAATGTCCAGTCCCAGCCCCTGACCATTGACCGCTTTTACGTGCATGGTGATGGTGGGCTCCCGGCTGCGCAGGCGAGTATGTGGAAAAGGGCAACCGATTCGATTAAGCGGTTTTTCCAATCCTTCTCTTCAGGTACCTACGCAGCTTCCAATACAGACGAAGACACTGTCGAGGTTTGGATTAACAGGCCGCGGCAATATGTAGAACTCATTCAGAATATGGCGGATCAGACGTTTACACCGGAAACGGGAATTAAGGTGAAGTTCTCAATTATGCCAGATGAGCAGAAGCTGATTTTGGCCAATGCCGCGGACAAGCAGCCGGATGTCGCGCTTGGGATAAGCAACTGGCTGCCGTACGAATTGGCGATTAGGGGAGCCGCGGAGGACCTCCACCAATTTGAGGACTTTGAAAGCTTCAGCAAGCAATTCTCTCCTGGGGCATTCCTTCCAATGATGATTGGCGATTCGGTCTACGCACTGCCTGAAACGCAGGATTTCTTTGTCCAGTTTTACCGAAAGGATATCCTGGAGTCACTGAATTTGCCTGTCCCGGATACATGGAACGATGTAACCGAAATCCTTCCTGAGCTGCAACGCTTTGGGATGAACTACTATACGCCTATTTCAGGAGCCGTCGGATTTAAGCCGTTCCAGACGACCGCGCCATACATTTACCAGTTCCATGGGGATTTATATGAAAAAGATGGGATGTCCACAGCGATCGATAGCGAGGAAGCGTTAAAGGGAATTCAGTTTATGACGGATTTGAATACAATCTACAGCCTCCCTTTGCAGGTACCGAATTTTTACAACCATTTTAGGTATTCGACATTGCCAATCGGCATTTCCAGCTTTCAGACATATGTGCAGCTGACTGCCGCCGCCCCGGAAATAGCCGGCTGGTGGGACATTGCTCCCCATCCGGGTGTAAAGCAGGCGGATGGTACGGTCGAAAGATGGGCTACTGGATCGGGCCAGTCCGCGATGATTTTTAAAGGAACAAAAAACCCAGAGAAATCGTGGGAGCTCCTAAAATGGTGGATGGGAAAGGAAACACAAGTACAGTTTGCGTCAAGCCTCCAAACGTTCTACGGCCCGTCTTATTTGTGGAATACAGCCAATGTGGATGCATTCAAGGAACTGCCTTGGCCAGAAGATCATAAAAAAACAATCCTTGCCCAATGGGAGTACTTGAAAGAGGTTCCTAAAACGCCTGGTGCGTATATGGTCGAACGTGAACTAAGCAATGTGTGGAACAGGATTGTTTTCGATGGGGTGAACACTAGGTCGGCGGTTGACGATGCCGTTATTGCGATCGACAGGGAAATAGGCAGGAAAATGGAGGAGTTTGGATACATGAAAAATGGCAAGGTAATCAAGCCATATCCGGTTCCTTCAATAGAACAGGTGAAAGGCTGGGGTGGGAAAGAAAATGAAGAATAAAATCAAAGATAAAACCCATTGGATATTCCTTGCTCCTTACATCCTGTTCTTTTCAACCTTTATTATCATTCCGGTAGCCGCTGCCATCCTCCTGTCTTTCACGTATTTTAACGCAATTGAAACTCCTTCGTTCATCGGGCTGGCCAACTATGTGAGCCTGATTACACAGGATGAAGTATTTATGCAGAAGGTACTGCCGAACACCTTGACATTTGCCTTAATTGTCGGGCCGGGCGGGTATATTTTATCCTTCTTGCTCGCCTGGCTATTGGCCCAAATTCCTAAAGGGCCGAGAACCGTACTGGCGCTGATCATTTATTCGCCGTCCATGACGGCAGGTGTGGCAATGGCGGTCGTCTGGACAATCATTTTCAGCGGCGACCAAACGGGTTATTTGAATAGCATTTTGATTACTATGGGAGTTTTATTGGAACCGATCCAATGGCTGCAATCACCGGAATACCTGATGAAAATCATGATTTTTGTAACGCTTTGGGGAAGTATGGGGGTCGGGTTCCTGGCGATGCTTTCCGGGGTCCTTAACATCAACTCCGAGATTTATGAAGCGGGCTATATCGACGGGATTAAAAACCGTTTCCAGGAGATTATTTACATCACAATCCCTTCCATGAGGCCGCAAATGCTATTTGGCGCTGTAATGGCCGTTGTCGGAACCTTTCAGGCAGGGGCGATTGGGGTCGCGCTTTCCGGCGCCAACCCGACACCCCAGTATGCCGGTCAATTAATGGTCAACCACCTTGAGGATTATGGGTTTATCCGGTACGAAATGGGATATGCTGCGGCAATTTCCGTCGTCCTTCTGGTTGTCGTTTACGGCTTTTCAAAAGTCGCCTGGAGGCTGTTTGGCGATAAGGATTAAGAACGGGGAGTGTGGAGCATGTCATCCTTTCAAGGAACAAAAATCAATCCGTCCAAATTTCATATAAGCCAGCTGAAATTCTTCGCGATTTTAATTCCGCTGGCGATATTCATGGCCCTGCCAATCGTGTTTATCTTTTTCCACGCGTTTAAGCCACTGGATGAGCTGTTTGCTTATCCGCCAAGGTTTTTTGTTCAAAAACCAACGATGGCAAACTTTGCGGATCTGTTTGCGACAATGAATTCTACCGGGGTTCCGATTTCACGGTTCCTGTTCAATAGCATTATCGTAACATTGGTCGTTGTTTTCCTGACAGTTTTAATTAGCACGATGGCAGGCTACGCCCTTTCTAAAAAAGATTTCAAGCTAAAAAAGACAATATTCGAAATCAATACCCTGGCACTCATGTTCGTTCCGGCGGCAGTGATGATTCCAAGATACCTGCTTATTGAAGAACTTGGCCTGATCAATTTGTTCATAGTGCATATCCTGCCGCTTCTGGCAATGCCAATTGGCCTGTTTCTTGTAAAACAGTTCATTGACCAAATTCCCGATGAATTGATTGAGGCGGCAAAATTGGATGGAGCCTCGGATTTTCAAATTTTCACAAAAATCATTATTCCGCTTGTCAAACCCGCGATTGCGACAATTGCAATCCTGTCGTTCCAGCTCGTCTGGAATAGCGCGGAAACCTCTGCATTCTATGTGAATGATGAAGGACTGAAAACATTTGCATTTTATATGTCGACATTGACATCCCAGGTAACCGGGAACAGTGTGGCGGGCCAGGGAATGGCTGCGGCGGCATCGTTGATTATGTTCATTCCGAACCTTATCATTTTCATCATCCTTCAGAGCCAGGTCATGAATACGATGGCCCATTCAGGAATTAAATAACAGTTGGGAGGGAGGGGAATGAAGCAGCTAATTAGAGTATCCGCCAGCTTTTGCATGGCCTTTCTGTTTTTCATCCAATCGGCATCGGCCTCGGTTCCATACCATACGGAAACAATGGCCGCGGACGGGAGTATCATAAAGACACAAACGGCTTATAAGCCGCTTGGCCAGTTTCTGCCTGATGCCGGTTTTAGCAGCCCAGAAGATATATACGCGGATTCGGCCGGGATGATTTATATAGCGGATTCAGGAACAAAGCAAATTATCGTCGGCGATGAGGATGGAACAGTCAAAGCCCAAATCGGGGAGGGGATTCTTGGTTCCCCAACCGGGGTTTTTGTGGATGAAAACAATGAAATTTATGTTGCCGACTATGAAAAGGAAAAAATATTCAGATTTTCAGAAGATGGGAAGCTCCTGGCTGAGGTTGGCAAGCCGGATTCGCCCCTTTTTGGAAAAACTTCACCGTTCAAGCCGCAAAAAGTTAGTGTGGACAGGCGGGGAAATATTTATGTTATCAGTGAAGGGTCCACGAACGGGATCATCCAGCTAAACAAAGATGGGGAATTCATGGGCTATTATGGGGTCAATTCCACCGGTGTGAGTTTCACATCGTTCCTTCAAAACCTCTTTTCATCGGAAAAGCAGAGGGCAAGAATGTTCATGAAAACCCCGCCAGCACCTGATAATATAGCGATTGACGACCAGGGGCTTATTTATTCGGTGACAGAAGGAACGAAAAATGAAGTCATCAAAAAGCTGAATGTCGCGGGGAAGAATATGCTTTCCCCTGACATATCCGACGTCTCGAACTATCAGGATATTACCGTCGATCCGGCAGGGAATATTTTCGTTATAAGCGGAAAAGGCAAGATTCACGAGTTTGATAGCTTTGGGAATCTTCTATTCATTTTTGGCGGAAAAGACGATGGCAGCAACAGGCTGGGCCTGTTCAAGCAGCCTACTGGAATAGCGATTGGAAAAAACGGCCGCCTTTATGTATCGGATAAGGAAAGGGGAATGGTCCAGGTTTTTGAATCGACCTCCTTTTCGGATAAGGTACATGAGGGAATCGCCCTTTTTAAAGAAGGTTTATATGTAAAGAGCCAAAAGCATTGGGAAAGTGTCCTTGAACTTAATTCTTCGTTTGGGCTTGCCCATGTTGCCATGGGTCGCGCCTATTATAAACAGCAGCAGTATGAGAATGCCCTTGAGGAATTCAAGTTCGCCGAAGCCGTTGACGGCTATTCGGATTCTTTTTGGGAAGTCCGGCATAAGTGGATGCAGGACAACCTTGGAACAGTCTTTTCAGTATTGATTGGAGCGGCCATCGTTTATTATTTGATTAAATTCCTTGATAAGAGAATGGGTATTCTGAATGCGCCACGAAAAGGCTGGCAAGCTTTTAAGCGGATAAGGATTGTCAGCGAGCTGCTCTTTTTGTTCAGGTTTTTCAGGCACCCAATCGACAGTTTCTATGATTTGAAAAGAAACGGAAAGGCATCCGTGCTGTCCGCCACCATTTTATACATGATTCTGATAATCGAGTTTTTGCTCAGCCGCTTTCAGACGGGATTTATTTTCACGGGAGGCATTTCCGAAGAAGTGAGCCTTGGTGGCGAACTCGCGAAATTAGTTTTTCCTTTGCTCCTCTTTATCATTGTCAATTATATGGTCAGCACAATTAACGATGGTGAGGGAAGGTTTAAGGATATTTATATTGGAACGGTTTATTCGCTTGCACCTTATCTAGTTTTTATCGTTCCTGTTATTCTTGTGTCGAACATACTTACGTTGAATGAAGCTTTTGTCTACATTTTTTCGACCCGGATCATTTATGCGTGGTGCCTGGTTATCCTGGTCATCATGATAAAGGAAATCCATAACTTTTCATTTTCGGAAACTGTCCGGAATATCTTCGTTACCTTGTTCGGAATGGGCATCATGGTGCTTGTTATTTTCATCATCTTCGTCCTTGGCGACCAGGTATATGACTTCGTTTATTCTGTTTTAAAGGAGGCGGTTCTGCGTGTATAAAAAGTGGCTGTTGGCCCTCGTTTTACTCGTTGTTCTTTTCCATGCGTCTGCAGAGGGAATGACGGCAAGCAAGGCTGAATCACCTCCCGTCCAACAGGAAAAAGGAATGGAAGATATTAAGTATACGTCAGTGCAATTCACAAGCCCTGAAAGGGACGCCCAAAAGATTGTCCAAGCTGCACCTTCCTTTGATGGGTACAAAAAGGCCGCCGAGAACAATGGATATGTTTTGTATGTGGATGAAAAGTCGCTCGCCTTAAAAATACAGGACAAGAAAAGCGGCTATGTATGGAATTCTGGACTTGAGGACAATCGGGAGTACAGGCTGAATAAAACATGGAGGGACCTGGCCCAGTCCGCTATCACGGTCACCTATACGGACAGAAAAGGAAAACTCAGGACAGAAGGCATACTGACAAATAAAACGAAACCAAAAATTAAGATGAAGGGGAACGGCTTTTCCGCTTCCGTCAATTTGCTCCAGGCGAAAATAAGCCTTGAGCTTGAAGTCGAACTTAAAGAAGATGGCATAGAGGTTTCCATCCCCAATGAGAAAATTAAAGAAAGCAAACGAACAAAACTTATTTCTTTAAAGCTATACCCGTTTCTCGGTTCCGTAAATGAAAATGAAATAGATGGCTATATGTTTATTCCGGATGGAAGCGGTGCCTTGATTCGTTATCAAAAGGGCGGAAAGAAAGCGGATGCTCCTTTTTCCGCGGCTATTTATGGGAGCGATCAAGGTTTTCAGCGAAATCGTGGAAACCAGGAAGATATCATCCCTGTCCAGCAAATAAAAATGCCTGTTTTTGGTGCGGTTCATGGTGTGAAAGAAAACGGATTTGTTGCAGTCGTAGAGAAGGGATATGAGCATGGTGAAATCCTTGCCTATCCAGCAGGCGTTTCAACCGATATCAACTGGGTTACCGCCCAATTTCATTACCGGCATGAATACTATCAGCCAACAAGCAAAAAAATGAACGGAATCAATGTGTACCAGAAAGACAAGAATTCTTTCGATGTAAAAGTCCGTTACATGTTCCTGAGCGGGCCACAGGCCGATTACGTCGGCATGGCCAAAAGGTATCAGCGCTATTTGATTGACAGCGGCGATCTAAAAAGGAAACAGGATAGTGCAGACGTCCGCCTAGAGTTCCTTGGAAGCGAGGGAAAGAAAGGCTTGTTATGGGACAGTACGATTCCAATGACAAAAGTTGAAGACCTCCCAGGCTATGTTGAGGAACTGAAGGAAAATGGCGTTGACGACATGTTCCTTGTGTATAAAGGATGGTCAAAAGGCGGTTTGACCGGGACGCTTCCGGCAAAATTTCCATTTGAAAGGAAGCTGGGCAGCAAAGATGATGTGAAAAACACCATTTCAAAGCTAGAAAAGGCGAAAGTACCAATTTATTTTTATACGGATTATACAATTGCCTACCAGGGAGCCCGGAAATTCTCGGGGACAAAAGATGTGGCCAAAAAAATAAGCTCGGAGACAATTTCATTTCAGGAGAAGGGGAAAACCGCCTTTTATTTATCGCCATCCAAGTCACTTTCTATGGCGAAAAAGGATAGCAACGAGTACAAGGACTACGGTATGTCCAATCTGGCTGTCGATTCCAGCGGGTACACCTTGTTTTCCGACTTCAGCAAAGGGAATCAATCGCCTCGCGCAAATACTATGAAGACCTATAACGATATTTTTGGGATCCTGTCCAAAAAGGTAGGGGGGCTTTCACTCTATGAACCAAATGTATACGCATTTGGAGAGATGGAACGGTACCTGGACATTCCGATGTATTCATCGAACTATGTTTTTGAAACAGATACGGTTCCCTTTTTGCAAATTGTCCTGAAAGGGTATGTGCCTTATTACGCGCCTTTCTCTAACTTCTTCTCGGATTCCGAAAACGAGGTTTTAAGATTAATCGATTATGGGGCATATCCGTCGTTTTTATTAACGTCCGAACCGCCGCATTTGCTGGCGAAAACGCCTTCCAGGGACGTTTACACAGCCGAGTTCCGGATATGGAAGGACAATATTATTGAACAATATAAAATCGTAAAGGATACCCTTGCCCATGTTGAGGGAGAAGAGATTACTGGACGGCAGATCCCTGAGGCGGGGATTAGCGAAGTTACCTACTCTAATGGTAAAACAATTATTGTAAACTACACAGGAAAAATATACAGAAGCCATGGAATTGACGTTCCTGCGAAGGGATTTGCCGTGGCAGACAGGGGGGATAAAGAGTGAAGCAGCGGTTGCGTTCAAGAAACAGCAGGATCGGCCTCCTCTTTGTATCCCCTTGGATTGTAGGTTTTCTAGTTTTCACGGCCTTTCCTTTATTGTATTCGTTCTATTTAAGCTTTCAAAAAGTGAAAATAACAACGAGCGGTATTAAAACGGAGTTCATTAAATTCGACAACTATCTGTATGCATTTACAGTTGATGCTTCCTTCGTCGAGCGAGTCTCGAAGTATTTGGAGGAACTCGTCATCTCAGTTCCAGTCATCATTGTGTTTTCCTTGATCATCGCTCTTCTGTTGAACCAGAAGGTAAAGTTCAGGGGCCTGTTCCGGACTATCTTTTTTCTCCCGGTCATTATTGCTAGCGGCCCTGTTATAAAAGAGCTTATGGATCAGGGAGTTACCACGATTCCGTCTATCGAACAGTATGCGATTTATCAAATGCTCGCTTCGAATCCTGATGGGTTTATAAATGGTATATTGCTCTACCTTATCAAAAATCTGATTGTGATCTTATGGTTTTCGGGAGTACAAATCCTTATTTTCCTGGCAGCCCTGCAAAAAATGGATAAACAAGTTTACGAGGCTGCAAAGATTGATGGCGCTTCAAACTGGGAATCTTTCTGGAAGGTTACCCTTCCGAGCCTTACTCCCATGATTTTAGTAAACACTATTTATACGATAGTGACCTACTCTATTTTTTCATTGAATCCGATCATTGAGCATATCCAAAAAAATATGTTTACAGTGAATACCGGCTTTGGCTATGCGTCGGCCCTGTCCTGGATTTACTTCCTGATCATCGCCATAGCCCTGGGATTGTCTGTGGGTGCCCTGACATTCAGAGGCAAGAGAAAATTCTCTTAAAAAGGAAGGATTCAAATGAAAAATCGGAATAAAAGGCAGTTTGACAGGCATTACCTACGTTCCAGGCGATTGTTCTTTGGGATGCAGGGGACAGATGGTTTTCTTTTTAAGTTGCTCGTATACGGATTATTAATCGGAATCGGATTCGTCTACTTGTTTCCGCTCATTTATATGGGTTCATACAGCTTCAAAAGCCTCGACGACCTATTGAATCCGCTTGTTAACTGGATCCCGACGCAGCTTTACCTTGAAAACTATAAAAAGGCGAACGAGGTACTCGATTTTGTACCAACCTTGCTTGAAACATTGTATGTCACGGTGCTTCCCGCGCTTGCCCAGACAGCCATCGCTGCTGTAATCGGGTATGGCCTTGCCAGGTTTGATTTTAAGGGAAAGAAAATCCTGTTCGTCCTTGTGCTGGCAACGTTCATCATTCCTCCGCAGGTTACCTTAATACCAAGGTATATCTTTTTTAAGGAATTGAATCTCCTCGGAAGCTTGAATGCTTTCATTCTTCCGGCGGCATCAGGACAGGGGTTGAATAGCGCGATTTTTATCCTGATATTTTACCAGTTTTTCAGAATGGTTCCGAAAGCGCTTGAGGAAGCCGCGCAAATTGACGGAGCGGGGCATTTCAGAATCTTTTTCACAATTGCGATCCCGATGGCTGTGCCTGCGATCATTATCTCGTTCCTATTCTCGTTTGTATGGTATTGGAATGAAACGTACCTGGCGTCAATCTATTTCGGTGATGCATTGACAACCCTGCCTCTGCAGCTGCAGAAATTTGTCGCGACGTACCAGAAGATGTTCCCGGCCGGCATGAATACGGGGATAAACCAATTGAACGAAGGAATAAAGATGGCTGGAACCGTCCTGTCGATCCTGCCGCTGCTGGTTGTCTATTTCATAACCCAACGCTGGTTCACGGAAGGCGTGGACAGGTCTGGCATTACCGGTGAATAATCTTTGAAACTGCTTAAATAAAAAAAGTGGCCGTTAAACTAGAAGGGCTTCCTTCATGAGTGTCCTCGGTCCGCCAGTTTATGAGGAGGAAACAGCATTGAATTTGCCGTTTATAGTTGAAGAAGAAGCAAAAAGAAGCTTTGATTTTTTCTGGAAGGAAGCCAATACGAATCCGGAATCACCGGGCTACGGCCTCATTCTTGATAATACAGGAAACAAGAAGGTCGCGAGCATTGCATCCGTGGGCTTTGGCCTGTCCGCCATCATTATTGGAATTGAACGGGGTTGGATTACGAAGGAAGAGGGCTATGAAAGGACAAAAGGAACACTCGAAACCTTCCTTCACAACGTCGAGCATGTAGGCGGTTTTTTCTATCATTTTTTAAATATGGAAACAGCAAAAAAGTACGAAGAGTTTTATGATTGTGCATCCATTATTGATACCTCGCTATTTTTAAATGGCGCCATTACGTCAGCTGAATATTTCGGCGGCGAAATTGCCGATTTGTTTGAAAAAATATATGCGAGGGTCGACTGGGACATGTATTACGACAAATCGGTCAATCAGTTTTACATGGGCTATAATCTTGAAACTGGCGGGTTCCACCATTGGGATATGTATGCCGAACAGATGATGCAGTACATTCTTGGCGTCGCCTCGGAAACCCATCCCGTTCCGGTAGAAATATATCAGGGATTTGAAAGAAGGCTCGGGGAATATGGCGGTTATGAATTTTACAACTCGCCGGGCGGCTGCCTGTTCACCCACCAGTTCTCCCATGCATGGTTTGACTTTGCGAAGTACAGGGATAGTGATGGCATCGACTGGTTTGAAAATTCGGTAAAGGCCTCCAAAGCAAGCCGGCAATACAGCATCGATCAAAAAGATAATTTTAAAACATATCATGAGAATTCTTGGGGGCTCACCGCATGTGCGACTCCTAACGGCTATGGCGGGCCGGGTACGCCTCCATACCATCCAAATGTGAATCCGGTAAACGACGGTACCGTCCCTCCGGCGGGGGCGATCGGATCAATCGTGTTTACGCCTGAAGAGTCGATTGCGGCAATGGAGTACTACTATGAAAATCACCCGCAGCTTTGGGGAGAATATGGCTTTCAGGATGCATATAATCTCGATGTTACTCCTCCATGGTACGCAGACCATGTAATTGGCATTGACAAAGGGATTTCACTGCTAATGATAGAGAACTACCGGTCTGGTCTTGTTTGGGACCTTTATATGAAAAATAAGTATGTGCAGCGGGGAATCGAGTTGCTTGGCTGGAAAAAGGTAGAGAAGTAGGCTGCGCGTCCAGGAATTGCATACAACCGGCTATACAAAAGGGCTCCATTTTATGGGGCTCTCTTGCTATCCATAAAAAGGGAGAGGTCTTTTGTTATGATCGAGATTAAGGATAAACAAATCATCATTGACGGAAAGCCGAAGCTTTTGATGTGCGGGGAAATCCACTATTTCAGGCTCCATCCTGATGAATGGCAGGACCGCCTTGATAAGCTGAAGCTTGCAGGGTGCAATGCGGTTGCTACATATGTTCCGTGGCTGGTTCACGAGCAGGAAGAAGGCGTATTTGATTTTACAGGCAGGACGAGGCCTGAATTGAATCTAAAGGGATTTATTGAACTTTGCCAAGAAAACGGACTGTATTTTTTCCTAAGGCCGGGACCGTTTATAATGGCCGAAATGAAAAATGAGGGCCTCCCTTTCTGGGTGTACGAAAAATATCCGGAAATCATACCAGTGGGATGGGATGAAAAGCCGGCCACAACGAAGACGGTTGATTACCTGGCTCCGGGTTTTCTAAAGGCGGCTCGCAATTGGTATAAGGCGGTTGCCGAGGTTGCAAGGCCGTACCTTCATTCAAATGGCGGCTGCATTATTGCCTTTCAAATTGACAATGAAATTGGGATGCTCTCGTGGGTAAGCAATACGCCAGACCTTACCGAACATCTTCTCGATGATTTTTCGAACTGGCTCAAAAAGCGCTATAGCAATGAAATCTTATTGCGGCGGTATCCTTTTGATTTAGATGATTCATTAGTCAGGAATGAAGCTGTCATATCGCCAAAAGAATCATATGCGGCCGAACTGATGAAGGACCTTGGCTATTATATGAGGGATCGTTTTGCAAGATACGTTTCTACCCTGAGGGGATATGCCGAGGAATTTGGCATCCGTGATATACCCTTTGTAGTAAACATCCATGGAACAGGGGGGCTGCGTGGCTTTACATTCCCGATTGGAATCAGCCAGCTTTATGAATCCTATACACAGGGGCCAGGCTATCTATCAGGTTCCGACATTTACTTTGGGGATTTGGAGATGAATAGCTTCCAGGACCTGTACATCATTAATGGATTCATGGATGCGGTCCATCTTCCTGACCAGCCGCTTACTTCGGTGGAATTCAACTGCGGGGATGGAAATTTTGGGAACAACTTCGGCGGACGATATGATCCATCCGCTTCTGACCTGAAAGCAAGAATGTGCATAGCGCAGGGGAACCGCCTGATCAATTATTATTTATTCACCGGGGGATTCAATTTCCGGATGGACAAAGCCCTAAACGACGGCAATGACCGGATTGCATTCACAGGGGAACGCCACGGTTTTGCTGCCCCCGTAAGCCCTGAAGGGAAACTGAACTATACTTTTCCAAGGATGGCAAGGGGAATTCAGGCAATTATGGCCGTTGGCGAAAAGGCTGCGGCGATGGACGAAGAGCGGGATGGGGTGGCGTTTGCGTTTATTCCTGATTATTATATGACCGAGTACAAATACCCTAAAAGCGCGAAAATGGCAGAAATCGTTTCGAATTTGGAAGCGAACCGTGCTGGGGGAGGCTGGGAAAGCATGGCGAGGTCGATGCTTCTTGCCGGCTATCGTTTCGGAGCAGTCGATATTCAGAATAAACCACTTACCCTTAGGGAAACCCCTGTGCTTGCCCTTCCTTCGGCTAAATATATGAGCGGCGAAATCCAGCAAAAGCTTGTTGATTATCTGGATGAGGGAGGAGGAATCCTTCTTTACGGCGAGGTACCGGAATATGATATGGAAGGCAATGAGTGTGCCATTTTGGCAGATGCACTCGGGGTTTCCCCGATTGGCGTGCGCCGTGACTCAGGCGGATATTACCTCTCGCTTTATGCGGAAAACTGGCTGGCTCCCCGGCCGGAATTAAGGACACACTTCGCTCAGGTGTTTGAAGCTGGAAAAGCGATGCCTCTTTTAAAGGTATACGGGACTGATGAAGTATGTGCCTTTGAAGCCGAACGTGGAAAAGGCAGGGCGATCGTCATTGCAGCGGCCTATCCTGCCGAACTGGAACTATATCAAACAGCTCTTGAAAGGCTTGGCTCAAAAGCAAGCTTAGTACATGATTGCGAGGAGCATGGCATTTTCATGACTTCGACAGCCAACCGCGAAGGTGAACGGTTCATTCACCTCCTTAATTTAGATGGATTTGATAAAGAACTCCGGATTTATGAAAATGGGGAAGAATTGTTTGGTGGTCTTAAACTTCTCCTGCAAAGCAAAGACGGGGTCATGCTTCCTGTAGATTTGGAACTTGAAGGTAGGGAAATAGCCTGGTCGACGGCTGAAATCACTGGTTATGGGCCGAATTCGATGGATTTCCGGCTTACCCAAAAAAGCGATGTCATTGCCTTCAAAGAAGGTGCCGCAATAGCTAGTTCACCAGATTACACCGTCGAAAGGGACGGTGGGCTGGTCAAGGTAGTTTCACTCAAGCATGCAAAGGTTGATGACCGGCTGACAGTCTATTTTAAATAATGTAAAAAAGGTGCGGACAATCTCCGCACCTTTTTGCTATTTAGATACAGCCCTGACCGACCTTCCTTCGAGAAGGCTGACCTGGATTTTCATCGGCCCATTCGGTTCGGATTCACCCTTTATCAAATCGAGGAGGGCTCCCGCTGCCATGGCACCCCACTTCTTCTTGGAGTAGGCAATCGTTGTCAGGCGCGGGTCTATATAATGAGAGATTTCAATATTATCAAACCCGATGATATGAATATCCTTGCCGATTATGAACTCTGTATTTGAAAGAAAATTGAACATGCCTATCGCCATTTCATCGTTGAAACAGAAAACCCCAACAGGGCCGGAGTATTCTTTCGTAATTTTTTCCGCGGCGGCCATACCTGATTCTTTATCAAAATGGCCTTGTATCTCTGTATACGCAACGTTGGGATTATCCTTTACGGCTGCCCTCGCAGCTTCCAGCCTGCGTGTGGAATCATAGGATTCCTTAGGCCCTGTAACAAAATAAAGCTTGTCGAGCCCCGCGTCGAGCAAGGTGTGGACAGCAATTCCAGCCCCAGCCTGATTATCGAGCAATACTTGCCTTATATTATCATGCATCAGTTCCCGGTCAAGAACGACAAGCTTGTGCCCGCGTTCCGCGTACGACAGCAATTCAGCATCTTGAAAGGAAGCGTCCAATATAATCGCTCCATCAATCATTCTTTCAGGAAGGAAACGATGGGATTGTGTCCCAGTACATACAATAAGCTCATAGCCGCTTTTTGAAAGTTTTTCACGCATGCCGTGGAGGAGATGGCCGTAAAACGCGCCGCTGTAATCAGTAAGATAGGCACCGATTATTTTGGTTTCCTGTTTTTTTAAATTCCGTGCGGCGGCATTCGGAATATAATCCAGCTCTTCTGCCAGGGCCATTATTCTGGCTCGCGTTTCCTCGGTGACCTTTGTGCTTCCATTCAAGGCGTAAGACACTGTAGAAATGGAAACGCCCGCGCGCTTTGCTATATCTTTAATACTGACCAAGAATTTTCCTCCGTCCTGTACAAATGCCTCTCTTATTGGATGCTTTAACATCAGCGGAAAAAACGCCGCTTATGGTAGGTTCGCTTCAACCTTATTATAAGACATACAACATCGATGTTAAAATCAAAATTTAGATTGCCGGAGGTTGCATGTATCCTCCGGCAGACAATATAGAAGTACCTCTTTGTTTACATGAAAATTTCTATTTCATTCTTCTCGGATCCAAGCAGCTGCTTCAAGAGATTCCGTTCGATTAGCAGTCCGCCGCTTCGGTACCGGTTGGCAATCATTTCTCCATCCACAGTTTCCCCGTTTATTTTTACGGAAATCCCGCTGTTGCCTTCAAGATGATAAATGAATGCTACTGGCAGGCCATCGAACTTGAAATCAAAGCGCAAGCCATCGAGCTCCTGGGGCAGGACCGGGTCGATGATTAAACCCCGGGCATTCCGGCGGATTCCAAGGCAGTTTGAAATGAGCTGGTTCATATAAATTCCCGGGCCGCTTGAATAAATCCTCCAGCCCCCTTTAACTTTAACCTTTCCAGCTTTCAATTCATCAAATCTCTCCCTGGCTTCGTACCTCGTTTTAAAGCTTCCGTCCGAGCTGCTGAAGTACGCATTGCTCTGGCGGAAATCAGCATTAGGAACTGCATCCTTTAACCCTACCGGATTGATTGTTTCAAGTCCTTTCCAAGCTTCATCTGCTTTTCCAAGCTTGGCCATAGCCTCGACAAACCGGATGTGGGCATGGACATATTGAAGGCCGATTTCCCTTCCGAAGTTGGCCGCCTGTTCGGCGCGTTTAAAATTGGTGCTTACCCCGCCCTCATAGTTGGCTGGGCGGTTCATTAGGCGGACGCCATCAGGGCAATACAAATGTTCCTTAATTAATTCATAGTGTGCCTTGGCGGAATCTGGGCTAAGAAGTTCACTGATCATGCTCCTTGTCATTGGAAGGAGGCGATAATTTATACCCGTTTTATTATCTTCCGGATGGACCATCAATTCAGGTTTGCCTGGCTCCTCCATATAGATGAAACCTGGCAGGATTCCTGTTGAAAGCATGTATGTTTGATAGTCGCTTTCAATTCCACGTGCCAGTTCTTCCAGTTCTGATGCTTCTTTTTCAGCAATAGGGCCCAAGGCTTTTGCGAAGCCCTTGATTGTCTGATAGGTCAAGGCAACGGTCCAGCTGCTGACCATATATTTTTTTAGCTGGGCATTGGCAGGCTGGAGGGTGTCATCCCAGTCGCCGTCCCCATATGAAGATAGATAGGTATCATGCAGGAAATTGTTTTTAATATACTCAATTTCCTTTTTGGCATGGTCCAGAATCGAGGCATTGTGTTGTGTAAACTTAAAGGAACCATTTATTGTATATGGCACTTGTTCCTCGAGTATCCCATAGTCCCCGGTAGCCGTAATATAGTCCCCAAGAACCTTCAGCGGCCAAACGATAATATCGCCATGGCTTTCACCGGCCTGGATGTAAGAGTAGTTATCGAACATAAACCATTGCGGCCAGTTTCCGCTATCTTCGTATTGATGTGAATAAACTGTTTTAATGATTTCACGGGCAGAACCATCATTTTGTGTGGCCAGGAAGTATTCAACCGGTCCCTGGCAAACATCCCTTGTCCCCCATGCGGCGCCGCCGTATTGTTCAAGCCCGTGCGGAACCGAGTAATGGACAAGCATATTGTGGGTATACCACCACGCCACTGCATTGACCTTTTCAATTGGCAAAGATGTTTTTTCATTTCCGAGCCTGAAACCATTCATGACATTTTTCAAGAATGCTCTATATTTTTCAATCTCTAGGTCGGCGTTTCCTTCAAAAAGTGGGATGTCTTCCCCATGGAGCCTTCCTTGGATCACAATGGACCATTCCGGTGTCTCTGATAAAGCCAGTGCAACGATACCGGCACTGCCAGCAGGTATCCCTACGGCAAATATCTGTTCATCCGTAATTTCCGCCTTTGCCCCCCGGATGTGAAGCTTATAGGAGAGGCCAGGATAGCTATTGCTGCTTTCCGCATGTTCGCCCGCCTTAAACAAGACGGACTGCCCATCTTGTTCCATTCGGAAAGGTACTTCATATTCATTGCTGTTCATCGAAATTTGGTTCGTAACAAGATACCGGTACTTCCTTCCGCTTTTTGAGCTCGCTGAAAGGACCAGTTCTGGCGTTTCAACCGATGTAAAGTTCGTAATGATTATAGTGTCACCGCCGAACTTATAATGCCAGCGCGTATAATTGAAGCCGATTTCAAAAAGGGACGGCATGGTCAACAGCCTGTATTTTCCGTCGAGTTCTACATAAATCCTCTGCCCGGAGGTTTTAAGGACGTTAAGGTGATTCCGGGCGTTTGTCATCATTTTGTTGAATGATGTATTTCCTACAACTACTTGTGAATTAAAGATGCCATACATGTACGAAGTGGATGTAAGGGTGTTTTCCTTCATTTTCGCATTGTTCCCTGTCATCACAATATGTCCGTGCGGCCGCTCGACAAGCAGTTCTTTTTCTTTTAAAACAATATGCTCATACGTATCTGTAAAGAAGCTTAGCAGTGTATCGCCGTCCCACTCTTCCTCAATCCTGTTCGGGAACAGCGTGTCTATGTCCTGCTGGGACATTGAGTCCGTCTTAAGCGGTTTTCCAAACACAGAAGACAGGGTTGGTTTATTGTTTAAAGGTACTGAAGGCTTTTGCCTGCCTTTTGCCCGGTTCCAGGCGTCTTCAATCTCATTTGTGTATTCAAGCGACGTAACTGCTTCGGGATGGTTTTCTTTGAACAAGCCATAAAATACGACTTTCTCGTTGCCATTCAGCTTGATTTTTCTAGATTGAAGGGCCGTAAAGGCGAACTCATACTGATAAATTTCATTTGGCAAAAATGGTTTTTCCAAGGCTTCTGGGCGGTCGGTTTCCTTGTAGGAAAGGCCATAGAACTGGAATCCATCTGTCGAATAGCCGACAGCTCCTGTAAGCGAGCCCTGCTGTAGATATGGAAAGCCTCCCGGCTGAGGCTGGTTTTGGCGTGAACATACAGCATAGCCATATTTGTTTTCATAGATTGAGTGATCAATATAATGGGACAAGTATGCTTCATTGGAACGGACAAATCCCTGGCTGCCGAGCCCGAGATCCTGTGTGTAAATGACGTCCACCTCGGCATTGCCGCCTTCTAGGTCAACTTCCCAGAACCACAATCCCTGTTCTTCAAGCCTTAAGGTAACCATGTAAGCAATGTCTTTTGCTTTTCCCTGCCAAACGACTGCATCGCCTTCATGGCGGACGCTGCAAGTTGATTTAATTCCCAAAAGGGGAACCGCATCTATTTGGCTGCCTTCATGGAAGCGGAGGTAAAGGTTATTCAAGGACCCGTCCAAGGGATTGCCGAGTACTTGATTCAGCATAATTTCGCCATGTGTGGCAAAATAAAGGTCGCCGCTTTCCAAAAACGTAAAGCGGGTTTTTCCTTTCTCTACAGTAAACATCGTTTCGTTCAACATTGGCATGGTGTTCCCTCCGGTCGTTATTTTACGAGCTTAAAGGCCAGTTCAATCCCATCCCGGCTGTTTGGCCCGATATAGGCGTTGAATTGTCCTGCATCGCTTTTATAATCAAGATTTGAATGGTAGTAGCGAAGCATTTCTTCCGTTATAGTAAATTCGACTTTTTTTGATTGGCCAGGTTCCAGCCATATTTTTTTGAACCCCTTCAGCTCCCGGACGGGCCGGACAATTTCCCCCGAAATATCGCGAATGTACAGCTGGACCGTCTCTTCACCGGCAACCGGGCCGCTGTTTGTAACTCTGGCTGTTACAGTAATGGAACCATCCATCAGTAATGTCGCTGATGAAACCTCTGCATCGCTATAATGGAAGTTTGCATAACTTAACCCAAATCCGAATGGGAAGCGCGGGCTATTTGGAATATCTAGATATCTTGAAACATATGTGTCCGTTTCGCTTGTTTTCGGCCGGCCTGTATTAAAGCTGTTGTAATAAACAGGGACTTGGCCAACTGAATGAGGGAAGGACATTGAAAGGCGCCCGGATGGGTTTGCATCTCCGTACAGAAGATCGGCTATAGCCGCTCCGCCTTCCGTGCCTGGGTACCATGCTTCCAGGATGGCGTCCGCTTCGTCAATCACCCCGTCAAGATCAAGGGGACGGCCGTTGAACAGGACTGCGGCCATTGGTTTGCCTAATTTGGCTAGTTCTTTCACCAACTCGCGCTGGATTTTAGGAAGTCGGATATCCGCGCGGCAATTTGCCTCACCGCTCATTTCAGACTTTTCTCCAAGCGCGAGAATGATAATCTCCGCTTCTTTTGCCGCTTCGATTGCTTGCTGAAGCTCATCTTCTGTTCCGGTTTCAATGCCGCAGCCTTGGCTTATGGAGAAAAGTGATGAGTCAATTTTCTCGGTAATTCCTTTAGCAAGCGTAGTGGCTAACTCGCGGGAACCATGCCATGACCACGGCCCGAGGATATCCCCGTTTTCCGCAAATGGGCCAATCAGGGCAATCTTCTTGTCACGGCCAAGCGGCAGCAATCCATTATTTTTAAGGAGAACACACGATTTGGCTGCCATTTTACGCGCAAAATCCCTATGGGCTGGAGAGAGGACAATTTCTTTCTCCCTATCTTCATTTGCACCTCGATATGGATTTTCAAATAAGCCTAGTTTGTCTTTCAGGCGGAGAATACGAAGGACCGCTTCGTCAATCAGGCTTTCAGGAACCTTTCCGTCTGCCACCAAATTCTTCAGGTTTTTCACATAACAAGGCGTCATCATCTCAATGTCGACCCCCGCCTCAATTGCTTTAAGGGCGGCTTCCTCTTCATCCTCTGCGGCTCCGTGATTAATCATTTCTTTTACAGCGGCCCAGTCAGAGATGAGTACGCCATCGAAGCCCCATTCGTCCCGCAGGATTCCGCGCATGAGCGCCTTATTGCCTGTAGCCGGGATGCCGTCGACTATATTGAAAGAGGTCATGACCATTTCACAGCCTTCATCCAGCGCTGCTTTGTATGCTGGCAAATACGTTTCCCGGAGCGTCCGCTCTGACATATCGACCGTGTTGTAATCGCGGCCTCCCTCAGCCGCACCATACGCGGCAAAATGCTTCACACAGGCGGCAACATGGTCATAGCTGTTTGCCAGGTCATCACCCTGGAAACCGCGGACAAAGGCCCGGGCAAAAACGCTATTTAGATACGGGTCTTCACCAGTGGATTCCATTACACGGCCCCAGCGCGGATCGCGGACTAGGTCAACCATCGGGGCAAACGTGACATGAACGCCAGATACGGCAGCTTCCTTAGCAGCGATTGAAGCGCTTTCTTCAGCAGCCTCCAAGTCCCATGAGCACCCTAGCGCGAGGGGGACGGGGAAGATGGTTTTAAATCCGTGAATAATATCAGCCATGAACAGAAGCGGGATACCGTGTGGATTTTCCTCCAAAAAGACTTTTTGTATGTTCATGACTTCCTTGGCGCCAGAAGCCCCAAGGATTGAGCCTGAGTTGATGACGGTATCTTCGGTTATTCCCATATCGGCAATCGGGCCTGTAATATGGCCGCCATCTGAGGACCCTTTATAAAAAGGTGTGGCAAGCTGCATTAATTGAGCTATTTTTTCATCAAGGGACATTTTTTCCAATAATTCGGACAAGCGTTTTTCAGTCATATGCTGACCCCTTCCACACATTTTGGTGAAACGTTTCGATTGAATTATAAACGCTTTCATGGAGGCAGTCAATTGGTTTATAGAAACGTTTCGATTAATGGTAAAAAAGAGAGGCCGGCTGAGCGGAGTAATTATAGAGGAAATTGTAGAAAATGAATCGATAAAGTGAAATATGAATCGGTAGGAAAAAATTAATCGTTTGAATCCAAAAAAATAAAGCGGGGGAATTCCGCCGCTTCATTCGAGAACCGAGGAAGCAGGAGGAGCGAACCCTGCACCACTGTTTTAAAATTTGCCAAGATGTTTTGTGCAATTATAGAGGCTGCATTCCCATACCTCGTCTGTATGGCTTAGTATGGTAACGGAGGTATTGTGAAGCGGCGGTTCATTTTTCAGCTCTCGCACAAGTTCGCCGACAATTTTCCGTATAAAAGCACCGTGGCTGACAATGAGAATGTTTTTGCCGGGATTGGCTTCTTTTATTTCCTGAATGGCGGGGAGGCCGCGTTCCAGGACCGATTCGTGTTTTTCGAAGCCAAGGTCCTGCTTTCGCCAATCGCTGCCCCATTTGGCAATGCGTTCTTCCTCGATTGTCCCTTCTATTTGGCCCCCGCTTACTTCGCGGAGCCGTGGATCAAAGTGAACTTCTTCTACTCCTATCCTGGCTGCGATTATTTCAGCCGTTTGCCTTGCCCGCAAAAGAGGGCTGGCGTAGATCGCATCCCATTCTTCTCCGGATAGCCTGTCTGCGAGCATGCGCGCTTCGTTGATTCCATCCTGGTCCAGTGGGATATCAGAGCTTCCCTGGGCGCGCCTTTCTTTGTTCCATGCCGTCGTTCCGTGGCGAATAAAACCGATTATCGTCATAATAGCCTCCTAAGTGGTTATACGATTAGGTGTTCTCGATTAATGGAAGGTATTCCTTCTTCAAACCTTTTTGTTTGAATAAAAGCAGAGGATCCATCCCCTGCTTCTATGATTCAATCCCATTCGGCCAGTTTGTTTTTCCAGGAGCGGGTGGTATCCGGGTCGGGGCTATTGATGAAAATATGGCCATTTTTTGTTTCAATGTGGAGGTAGGGAGGAAAGCCTTTTTGGATAAACAACAGGCTTGTTCCATAGCCTTCGAGTTTGAAATTTCCTTTTGCGATTTTGGCCGTTCCAAAACCGTCGACTTTAACGGTAGCCTTTGGCATTTTTTCAAGCAGCTCAACTGTCTGTATGTCCCCGTAAGGAATTTCCTCCCCATACATTCCGGTAATCTCCATTCCTTCTTTTTTGAAAATTAGCTCTACTTCCTGGTAGCCAAAAAACATTAGGACCCCAATTGAAACAAATGTAAACACGGCGATGCCGGAAGTGATGAAATAGCTTCTCTTTCGCTTTGCTGGTGTTTCGTAGCGTGAAAGATAAATAATTCCCCCGAGTAAAAAGATGAGCATGAAACCGATAATTACCTCGACCGCATAAGGAAATGAAGTGAACAGGAGCGGCAGCAATAAAATCATTCCCGCTCCCGATGCCATTAATAGCGTTCCAACCTTTTGTGGGAGCGCACTCTCAATCAGTTGCGCCTGCTCCTCTTTTGGCCGAAAGGCAAATCCTGAGATAAGCCAGTATGCCCCTTTCCTTACTGCCCAGCCGAGCAGGATGAGCAGTAGGGCGGTGCCCATTAAAATGAAAAATAACGCCATCATAAAGACGCCTCCTTCGTTAATGCCCTTTGTTCAAGAATACTATACTTTTCCATTTTTGGGCTTGGTGCAGATGAAAAAAATAAAATTGCTGGATGGAGTTTGGTGCGTAGGTGCGGAAAAATGTAATGGAGGAAGCGAGGTAATTGCGGCTTTTTCTTTTCCCAAAAAAACAGGGCTCCAATAGGAACCCTGCTTGAAAAGTTATTTGCGGATGAACATTTGTGTCCAGTGGTAGCCGGATTGCTCAAATCCAACGCCGATATGAGTGAAATCGCGGTTCAGGATGTTTTTGCGGTGTCCTTCCGAGTTCATCCAGGCCTGGACGACTTCCTCTGGTGTGCGCTGGCCCATGGCGATGTTTTCACCGGCGCTTGTGTAGGTGACGCCGAAGTCGCGCATCATGTCAAATGGCGACCCGTAAGTAGGGCTTGTGTGCGAGAAGTAGTTCTTTTGCTGCATGTCCTGTGACTTTTTCAAAGCAACGCCGCTCAGTTTGGTATCCGCCTTTAATGGCGGAAGGCCGTTTTGCTGGCGCTGGACATTGGTGAGGTCAATGACCTGTTGGGCCTCTTTGCTGATTCCGGCTGCTTGTTGCTTCGCGGGAGCTTGTTGTGGCGCCGCTTGCCGCTGCTTAGGCGCTGCCGTTCCTTGCTTTTGTTGATTAGGTGCTTTGTCCGGCTGCATGACTGGAGGCTGTGCGCCAGAGTTTTGCGGGATAGAGATTTGCCAATACTGGTTCCCGCTCGGATAATCTTGAATTTGTCCGGTACGTGGGTCGATTCTGAGGAACTGGTACTTGGCTGGCTGAACTAAAATCGCTCCAGTTTCCGGATAACTTTGGCTATCCATTGTGGTTTCAAGACTGGAAATATTGAACATACCATTCCGGTCTTTACCATGCCGATCGTTGTTGCCGAACGTTCCAAACCCGTCATTCCGGTCATCCCGGTTATTTCGGCCAAACCCGTCATTCCGGTCATCCCGGTCATTTCGGCCAAACCGGTCATTGCGGTCGTCGTCGTGCCCTGGATTCCACTCTTCGGTCAGCAGGCCTTCATGGTCCATGCCGAAAAAGTCATTGTTTCTGTCACCGTTGTTGTCGCGGACATTGTACGCCCCTGTTCCATGATCCATGGCGTTGTTTCTATCGTTGTTGTCGTTGGCGTTACAGGCGGCGAGGCCAAAAGTCAGGACACTGGCGGCCATTATGCCCACGGTCTTTTTTATCAAGTTGCATGCCTCCTTAAGACAATATTGTGGTACGCTCTTATTCTTCAACCGGATGGGTAAAATATGAATGGAAATAAGGTGGGGTATGGCTATAAAAAGGAAGACGCGGAAACTGGCTGCCCTATACGCCATTTTGATGGTGGATGGTATAATTTAGTGAAAAAAGGTAGGTGGAGAATATGACAATAGAAGAAGTAATGGAAAGGCTCGCCGAAATGGGAACGGAACAAACGAAAAAAACCTTTTTGCGGCATGGTGCCAGGGAGCCGCTATTTGGGGTTAAAGTCGGCGATTTGAAAACGCTTGTGAAATACATAAAGAAAGACCAGCAGCTTGTTCTGGCGCTCTACAATACAGGAAATTACGATGCCATGTACCTTGCTGGGCTATCTGTTAATCCGAAACTTTTGAATAAGAGTACGCTTCAGGATTGGGCAGAGAAAGCGTATTGGCATGGGCTGGCTGAATATACAGTTGCCAGCGCGGCGGCCGAAAGCAATTTCGCCCTTGAACTTGCCAGGGAATGGATTGAAGCCGAGAAAGAAACAATTGCTGTATGTGGATGGAGTACATACGCCAATTATCTTTCCATCAGTCAGGACGATGACCTTGACCTGGACGAAATCAGGGGGCTATTGAATCGGGTGGAGAAAACGATTCATTCCGAAAGAAACAGGGTGCGGTATGTAATGAACATGTTTGTAATTTGTGCAGGTTCGTTTGTCAAGCCTTTGCATGATGAGGCATTAAGGGTTGCAAGCGCCATCGGCAAGGTGCAAGTAAATGTAGGAAATACGGCTTGCAAGGTGCCAGTCGCGGAAGATTATATTCATAAAGTTGAGCAAAAAGGAAAAATTGGGGTAAAGAAGAAGACATGCATTTGCTAATGCTTGAATGAAGGTAGAAAGGTGCGGGAAGTATGGAAAAGAATCAATTGAAAAGGGGATTGAGCAATAGGCATATCCAGTTAATTGCCCTTGGTGGAACGATTGGGGTCGGGCTATTTTATGGGTCTGCCGCGACAATCAAGCTTGCCGGCCCCGCCATCCTGCTTTCCTACCTACTTGGCGGCGTGGTTATTTTTATGATTATGAGGGCATTGGGGGAAATGGCGGTTGCCGACCCTGTTTCGGGCTCCTTTAGTGCATATGCGAATAAATACCTTGGTCCGTTTGCAGGTTATTTGACTGGCTGGACATACTGGTTTAACTGGATTGTTGTCGGAATGGCCGAGATTACGGTTGTCGGCGTTTACATCAACCATTGGTTTCCTGATGTTCCCCAGTGGGTTTCGGCGCTTGGCGCATTGGTTGTGATCACTCTGGTCAATCTGATTAATGTTAAGGCGTACGGCGAGTTTGAGTTTTGGTTCGCTCTCATTAAAGTAGTCGCGATTGTGAGTATGATTATTGCGGGCTTTGGAATTATCCTGTTTGGAATTGGGAATGGCGGAGTACCAGTCGGGTTTGGGAACCTATGGGAAAATGGGGGCTTTGTCCCGAATGGAGTATGGGGGCTATTCCTTTCTCTCGTGATGGTCATGTTTTCCTTTGGCGGGATTGAAATGATCGGATTGACAGCGGGAGAAGCCAAAAATCCGGAGAAAACGATTCCCTCTGCGATAAACAATGTCATTTGGCGTGTCCTTATTTTCTATATTGGTGCGCTTGGAATTATCATGATATTGTACCCATGGAATGAAATCGGGACAACCGGCAGCCCATTTGTCCTGATTTTTGATAAAATCGGAATGCCAGCAGCGGCGGATATCATAAATTTTGTTGTCCTTACTGCCGCCCTTTCCGCGTTTAATAGCGGCATGTACGGAACAGGGAGGATGCTCTACAGTTTGGCGGACCAGGGCAATGGGCCTTCTTTTTTCCGGCAATTGAGCAGGTCGGGAGTGCCGGCCCGTGGGGTACTGTTTTCAGCCTCAATTTTGCTGGTTGCGGTTTTTCTTAACTACATCGTTCCAGAAAAAGTTTTTTATTATATCACTTCGATTGCCACTGTGGCTGCGGTAACAAGCTGGACGATAATCCTTGTCACGCATATGAGGTTCAGGAAGGAAAGAAGAAGGGATATTGGGCTGTTCAAGATGCCGTTTTTTCCTTATTCTTCGTATTTCGCGCTTGTGGCCCTTGCGGCAGTGGTCGTTGCCATGGCCTTTATCGAAGGAATGGCGGTGGCGTTTATAGTCGCCCCAGTTTGGTTTGTACTATTGTTTATTGGATACCGATTAAATAAAAGTAAATCACATTAAAAGAAGCCACTCCGATTGTGCCGGAGTGGCTTTGTTTGACGTTATGATGCTTTCAGTTCTGTGTTTTGGCTGGCGGGTTTCGGTGTTTTGCTCCCCATAGCCATGCCGATCAATGTACCGGCGAGGGCGGGAACGACCCAGTCCATTCCTGCCGAAGCAAATGGAAGTGCGTTCCTTAACGTAAGAATTGGTCCGAGATTCACCCCAAAGGTGCTCAAGCCGCTGATGGCCGCGAAAACTCCTGTAAATAGCATCGCTGTTCCGTATACCCGGCGAGGATTTTTAAAGAAACGATGAAAGAAGCTTAACGCTATAAGGACAATTGTCAACGGGTAGGCTGTAACCAGGAATGGAACCGAAACTTTAAGAATTTGCGCCAGCCCCATATTGGAAAGGACGAACCCGACAAGGGTTACCATCGATACGACCGCTTTATAGCTGAGCTTTGGAATAAGGTTCGAGAAGTATTGTCCGCATGCGGCGGTAAGGCCGACAACTGTCGTAAAGCAGGCAAGTGTGAAAATCAGGCCAAGCAGGACTGGGCCGCTTGTTCCGAGGAGAAAAGCGGAAGCTGCGGTGAGCAATTCCGTTCCGGACTCGAAAGTTTCTGCGATACCCATCTTCCCGCCAACATAGCCGAGCGATACGTAAACAAGCGCCAGAAGCGAGCCAGCGATAGCCGCCGCTTTCACTGTATAACGGGTAAGCTGCTTCTCATTGCTGATGCCCCGCTGCTTGACGGCAGTCAATATAACAATCCCGAATGCCAGTGAGGCAAGGGCGTCCATCGTATTGTATCCCTCAATGAAGCCTTTAAAGAAAGCTCCATTTTCATATCCGCCAGTTGGAGCCTTGGCATCGCCGCCCAATTTCATGAAACCGGCAGTACACAGAGTGACAATTGAAATAAGAAGGACCGGAGTAATCCAGCGCCCCATATATTTCTCCATTTTGTTATGGTTTAGGGCTGTCAAGTATACGATGAGGAAGAAAACAGCCGAATACACAAACAATGCCAAAGTTTTATTAAATGATTCAGGAGCGAAAGGCAAGATGCCCATTTCGAATGCAACAGATGCGTTCCTTGGGATTGCAAGGAAAGGTCCGATTGACAGGTAAATGACAGCCATAAAGATTGCGCTGAAAGTAGGATGGACCCTGTTGCCCAGTGCTTCCGCTCCTCCTTTTACAAGTGAAACGGCAATCAGAACCGCAAGTGGAAGGCCAACTGCCGTTAGGATAAATCCGGCCATTGCGAGCCAATAGGATGTTCCGGATAAGGCGCCAAGCATTGGAGGGAAAATTAGATTGCCAGCTCCAAAAAACATCGAAAATAACATGAATCCGATAAACAGTGTATCAAACTTTTTCATCTCTAACTCTCCCTTTTTGTTATTTTAAAATAAAAAACCCGCCCCCGTAAAATTACAGGGACGAGTTAATACTCGCGATACCACCCTACTTCCGCAGCGGCCAAAAGGCATGCGGCACTCAGCCAACGTACAATCATACGTGTTCCTTTGTAACGGCGGAAAAACCGTCAAAGCTTACTAAAATTCAGCTTTGCATCTCGGAGATGATTTTCGGCCAGGCACTGGACGCCGGCTTCCACCATGTGCCGGCTCTCTGGGGAACAGTCTTCCCAGCTTACTCTTCTCGTCATCGAATTTTTTATTTAAAAATAATTTAACAGAGGCCTTATTTGGTGTCAATCACTTTTTGACAATTTAAACTATTGCCGCCATAGAAGCAAAAGTCCCGTTAAAACAAAAAACCCGTCACTGTAACAATGTAAGCGGTGTCTGGAAGGAAAAAATTAACGTTCGATTTTTTTGTGTCAGGATGGGTGATGAAAGAGCCGAAACCCGGTTGTTTAGTTTTATTCAAATCCCAGATTCGTGACAACCCAATGGGCAAACGGCTAGCAACGGAACCTGCCACCATTCCTTTCACCTATAGTACATAAAGGTAGATGCTTAAGAAATGGGCGAGGCTTCCCAATAAAATAAAAATGTGGAAGATTTCATGGAAGCCCATGTATTTTGTGCGGAGGAAATTTGGTTTTGCGCCATAGATAATTCCCCCAATTGTGTATATGACTCCCCCAAGGATAAGTAGGGTGAGGCCTTCGCGCGGAATCGATCCTGCGAGCGGCGATGCGACGAAGATAATCATCCAGCCCATGATGATGTACAGCGCGGTAGACAGCCAGCGCGGGCAATTGAACCAAACCATTTTGAAAATGACGCCGATTACGGCTACGGTAGCAATAATGGCAAACATTGCCCAGCCTGTCGTTCCGTTCAAGCTGATAAGGCAAAAGGGGGCGTATGTTCCGGCGATTAATACGAAGATCATGGAATGGTCGAGCCTTCGCAGAAAGGCAATTACCCGATCTTTAGCAATGACCATATGATAGGTGGCCGAGGCCGAGTAGAGAAGGATCATGCTAATTCCAAAAATAATGACAGCCGATATCGCCAGCGGGGAAGCGGCTCCTGCTGTAGCCTTGATGACCATGGCCAGAAGTCCGGCAAACGATAACAAAGCACCCATAAGGTGGGTTAATCCATTGATTGGTTCACGTATATACGCATTCATATAACAGCCTCCTCACAACACTTAATGTAGTTTTAATAACTACATATAATGATATTACTAATTCGTTATGTAGTCAACGTTAAAAAAATCCTGTATAATAAAATATATTTACATTGAGTAATGGAGGCTGCTAATGGAAGACCTGGAAAAGCTAATTGATAGTCTTGGTTTTAAAAAACAGATTCATCTTGAGGAGATGCCTTCAATTGATCTATATATGGATCAGGTGATTCAGCTTTTCGATCAAGCCTTCTCGCAAACGAGGCGGAACGAGGATGAAAAAATCCTCACGAAAACCATGATTAACAATTATGCTAAAGGCAATCTGTTTTTTCCTGTTAAAAAGAAAAAATATACCCGCGAGCATCTGATTTTAATCAGTCTTATCTACCAGCTGAAAGGTTCTTTATCGATTACAGACATAAAAGGGGTTTTAAGCGGCATCAATGATGGGGTGACGAAAGGCGACTTGGATCTCGAAGCCTTTTATTCGGCTTTTCTTTCTCTGTCAACTGAAAATGAACGCAATTTTCGAGAAGAAGCTAGGAAACGAAAAGAAGCAGCCGAGAAGGAAATTGAATTCATGCAAGGCGGAGACAAAGAGTTGGAAACGGTCCTCCTTATTGCATCGCTTGTCAATATGAGCAATATGTACAGGCGGCTAGCCGAAAAACTGGCCGACCTACTACAGGAGGAAGGCCCGGACCGCCGCGGCAACAACTAACCCATGGTATCGATTCAATGGTTCGAAGGCTTTAACAGAATTTTTTACAAACGAAAAAAGAACCTGGATCATCTGTCCAAGGTTCTTTCGCGCGTTGGTGCATTTATTAATTTGAAGATGTTAGAACACAGGTTTTCAGGTTAGTAAATCCCTTTAAATTACTCCATTCCCCTTTTAGGGACACAATTAGCAGAAAGGGTAATGGTAACTTTCGTGCCCTTGTTCAGCACACTTTTGAATTCCATCTTCCCATGATGGGCTTCAACAATTTTCGAGCTGACCGTAAGGCCGAGGCCTGTCCCTTTTTCCTTCGATGAATAAAAAGGCTCCCCGATTCTTTCAAGCCGTTCCTTTGATATCCCTATGCCATCGTCCGTGATGGACACTGTAACTTTCCCATCTTTCCCGCAGGCCGTTGAAATGGCCACTTTTCCGCCAGAATGTGAAGCATCAATCGCGTTTTTAATTAGATTGATAAAAAGCTGCTTTAATTGATTTGGTTCGCATTCAATCAGGCAGTGTTTTTCCCCGAAGGATGGAGTGATTCTAATGTCATGCATGGCGGCCTCCGGAGTTAACAGCGAGATGACATTTTTCAATAGTGAATGAAGGTCTGTTTGAACGAACTTGAGCTTCTGTGGTTTGGCGAGCAGCAACAGCTCGCTTGTAATATGATGAATCCGGTTCAGCTCGTCGGCCATAATCGAATAATAATACCGATGTTTTTCATCCTCTGATTTAAGCAGCTGGACAAAGCCGATTAATGACGTAAGCGGATTGCGGATTTCATGGGCAACACTTGCCGAAAGTTCGCCGACAATCGATAGCTTTTCCGACCGGCGCAATTTTTCCTCCGTTCTCCTTAGCTTTGTGACATCCCTTCCGTAGCCGATAATTCCCTTTGTTTCTCCGTGAATGACCATTGGGACCGAGGTGCATTCAAGAATAATTTTATCGCCGTTCTTCTTTTTAATATCAAATTCAATAAGCTTTGGTTTATTATTTTTGCTGACGATCGAGAAATAGTCCTCGAGCGCTTCCCGGTGCTTCCGGGGAATCAGTTTCTGGAAATGCCGTCCGATTATATCCTCGGGGTCGTACCCGGTCACTTCTTTGAATCGTGGGTTTAGGTCGATGAATCTGCCTTCGAGATCTGTCATATAAACGATATCAGGGCTGTATTCAAAAAGGGATTTATATTGCTGGCGGCTTTCTTCGAGGAGATTGATGAGCAGCCTTTTTTGGGTAATATCCCTTCCCATGATGACAAGGCCTTTTCGGGTTCCATCCGGATTGAAAAGAGGAACCTTTATCGTATCAAAAATCTTTCTTGTTCCGTTTGGGGAAATGAGCACTTCTTCGACACGGGTAATTTTCCGGTTTTGCCACGTTTCTTCATCGGACTTTTCACAATAAATAAGGGCGTTGGCATGATCGGCGCTAAAGGCAGCGAGTTCGGAATCCTTTTTTCCCCGGTAATCAACACCTTCGAGGCCGAAAAGTTTTAGGCCAAACTCATTTGCTTCGACCCACCTTCCCTCGCCATCCTTGAAATTTACGAAGTCTACCATCGAATTAATCAGGGTCGACAGCCGTTGCCTATCCATTCTTGCCGTATTGAGCTCCTCTGCCTTTTTGATGGCAAAATAAAAAACAATCCCTGTTGCAAGGACAAAAACTGTTTCTTTTATATGGCCGATTGCTCGAATGTAAGGAGTTGGTTCAAATTGGGCAAGCAGTAGATTTGTTCCGGCAATCCAAACAATACCGCAGACGATAAAATAAAAAATCAGCTTTTTTTTCTCCATAAAACCACTCCTGGAAAAATTGTTACCAACACGCCAATAAAAACGGAGAGCCATATACCAAAAAAGGTGCTATACAACTCCCTTATATCTTAGGCTCCATTTTTCGTTTCCTGTAAGGTTTCTTCCCTGATGCGTTCCAATCTTCAACTGCTCCAGACCCGAGCAGGACCCCAAGGAGAATCAGGATGAATCCGGCAAGGTGGGAGAAAGTAATTGTTTCATTAAGGAACATGGCCGCTCCTACAAGCGAGAAAAATGGGCTTAAATTGATGAAAATCGCCGACTCGGCAACCCCGACTTTGCTAATCGCCGAGTTGTAGGACATATGCCCGAGCGCGGTCGCAATGATGGCCGATCCGAAAAATATAGGCCACACGGAAGTAGAAGCAGAAGAGATTCCCCTGATGGCTCCAGGCTCCTGTACGATGCTGATAAGAAAGAGGATCAACGAACCAAATAAGAGCATGTACCCGGTCATAAGGCGCGCATCCATTGTTCTTGATACCTTTTTTATTAAAATAAAGCTGCCTGCCTGAGTCAGGATGGATAGGAATATGAACAAATCGCCAATCGAAATGGAACCGATTCCAAGGCTGTTTTCTAGGACGATAAACGAAACACCCAAAAGCCCCGCTAGGACCCCGCACAAGCGCGGCACAGTGAGGCGGGTGCCGAGGAAAATGGCGGCAAGTATCGCCGATAGCAATGGGCCGAGCCCAAGGATTAATCCAGCGTTTGAAGCGGTTGTTTTTGTCAAGCCGACCGATAGGAAATAATGGTGGCAAACAACATTAAAGATGCTTGCGATCAATGTATAGATAAGTTCGTTCCGGCTGGGCCGCCTGACCTTTTTTAAAAGGGCAAGTACGAGGAATACGGTAATTCCTGCCGTCAATACTCTAAGGGATGTAATGGTAACTGGAGTAAATTCCGTGACAATGATTTTAGTTGCAATGACATTCAATCCCCATGCGGCCATGACTGCTACAAGAATGGCATAAGTCTGGAGATGCTGTTTTCGATCCACTTTCTGTTTCCTTCTTTCCGATCTCCGTACAATGTCCGGAGCAATGATAAAGAGGGGAGGATGCTCAAAATCCTTCCCTCTTTCCCTTTGAATCCATGGAATTTAGTATAGCAGGTTTTTGAAAAACAGGCACAGCGAAAATTTTAAATGAATCTTTTTGGAGGGCTATTTTCGTTTCTTTTTACTACAACAGACCCGATGTTGGCCTTTTGGACTCCCTTGCCTATCTGGATAGCTTTCGGGGCGGAGTCTCGTACCGTCAGTTTTTTAATCGCAACCGCATCCGTGCAATTGTCGCCGCCAAATAATTTGATGTCCGCTCCCGCCGTCCGGAACCCGCTTACCGAAACATTGTCGAGAGCCACATTCCGTGAACGGTACTGAATGGCCATCACAGGTTCACCCCGGTAATCATAATCAGGGTCTCCAATTGCCGTAAAATGATTGATGGCGACATTCCGGTAACCCGAAACAACAAGCGCCCTAGGCTTTGAGTTTTCATAAAGAGCCGTGCGTATCGGAGCGATGGAAACGAGGTTCGTCGCCTTAATATTGAACGCAGTCTTCGAAACAGGGTCCGTACTTTTATGATGGCCAATATGCCTCCAATTGAAAGATCGGTTGTCGTTCACGGAAAGGTGGCCAATGATATGGACATTGGCGGCGGCTGAGGAATTTCCGTGCGCTTTAATTTCGACCCCGCCAAAGCACCGTGCCGAAGAATTATTGACGAGCCAAACATTCCGTGACCCGTCATCCGCTTCAAATCCGTTCGAATTGGAAAATCCCGTTTTATGGGCACGTCCGCTCGGGTCACACATATAACAATTTGAAATGAGGATGTTGTCACTATGATGGGTCGTTACGCCGTCATCGCCAAATCCGTACCCATTGAGCCCATCCAGCCAAATATAGTTACTGCCGCCCTTAGCCCGATAGCCGTCACCCGAATAATTATACATGGTCGAGGACACATCGAAGCAGTGTAGTCCGGGGTTGACCGCTTCCACATTCTTTACCCAACCGAACGTTACATTGGCGAAAAGCAGGCAGCTGGAAAAGTTATTGCCGGCCGCCGTTTTGATTTCATCCCCGAGCCGCTCCACATTCCAGTCAAGTGTCATACCCTCGACAAGGATATTCCGGTTTCCTTTCCAGTGGGAAGAATTCGTTACGAGCTGGGAGGACTTCGGCGCCTTGGCGTGGAGTTTGAGAATGGTTCTTCCTTTCCCCTCACCCACAAGGCATGTCCATGACGGCACCCGTATTTCACTCGTCACGAACACCCCTTTTGGAATCCTGACGGTCACACGCCCATTGCCAAGCGCTTTTTTGAAGGCTTCGGTATTGTCTGTCTTACCATCTCCCACCGCACCGAAGTCCTCGACATTCACTTCCCGCTTCGCAACCTCTTTTAAATGACTGTATTCCTCGTCAAGGAGGCCCTTCCAGGAAGGGTACACATGGCCAGCGGCATCCACAATCGTATTTGATTCGGACATGGCCGCCTTTGTTTTTTTTGCAAAAAAGAAAACGGGCATTGTTGTGAAAAATTGTTTGAGAATGCCTGATAGCGGCCTTTTTTGTTCCGGTTCAAAGGAGTAGCTCCCGGGGTCGGCGCTGTGCTCACTGAAAAGTTGTTCCGTCCGGGCAACCGCTTCCCCGATATCAGGGCTATCGTCCAAAAGTTGCGAGATGAGTTCGGCATTTTTACGGGGGTCATGGTTTTTATCTAGGTAGATCATATCCAGCCCTCCTTTGCTCAAAGAGAATGACACTATATAACTCAATTTTAACGCTCTATTGCTAATCAACAAAGTAGAACGGGACTAACCATCAGCGCAAAAACCCTCGCTGATGGAAGGTTCAGTGTATTATTTATTATTCCCGTCTGGTTCGGGGGTAATCCTGGTAAGGGGCAGGGCAACAGCCTGGGGCCCTGCCTCCTTAAAATTATATCGTTTAAAATTCGCCGTCAAAGGGTGTGAACGGGATGTTGAACCTGTTTTCAAGGAATCGGAGCCTCTGGTTCACCCTTGTAAGCCTGCGTGATACTCGTTCCAGTTGATTATTTAAACGTGTAATTTCCCTGCTTTGCCGATCATTTTCACGTTCAATCAGGCTAGCCCTCCTTTCAAGCTGGCGAATCCTCCGCTCGAGTTCCTGCGGCTGGCGGTTTGGATCCATTTGTCCGTAGGAAAATCCGCTATCCTGCTGCTGGTAGTAGTAAGGAAGATTCTCCTGGGACTGAAAGCCAAAAGAATAATCTGGCTGCTGCGGGAAATTACCGGAAAAGTCGTGCATGTAAGGCTGTTGTGCTCCTTCATAAAAAGTAGGTCCCTGCTCGTAAGGGTTGTTCATGGCATGGCCGTATTCAAAGGCTCCTTGCTGTTGTGGAAACAATGGGCATTCTCCTTTTTTTGTAGTAGGTGAAAGTCCCTATACAGTATGCCCGGGTTAGGATAAAGCCACGGCTTCCGCCCATTCCTTTTTAAAGGGAGTGGCAATTGGTGGTGGCCCCCACCTCATTTAAGACGGATATAGGTATTTTCATTTTTTGCAGGTAATTCCCCTCGATTTTCCACAAAATGTCCAATGTGGCCGCGGACGGCTTCCGCTTCGCATCTTTACTCTTACTTTGTTAAAATAAGAAGGATAATCAAAATTATGCGTTAGATAATTTTGCGGACGTAAATTCACGTGAGTATCAGGGGGGCGGCTATGGCTATGAATCTCGAAAAAATGCTGATCGAAAAAACGTATTATGAAAGTTTTATGGAGGGCAATGAAGAGAAACATCCGGGATTCGTCTTGGCGGAAGCGTACCTGGATGCGAGGCAAAAAGGGGGGAAGGGGCTTCCGGAAATCAGGTTCGCGCAGGGGGAAGTGTACTTTGCCTTCCGTGATTATGAGGGGGCTATCCATAAGTGGGAAGGGAGCGATGGCCCACTTAGGCAATGGGCTGTGAAAAATACTGCGGATGCCTTTTACGAGCTTGGTGAGCTGGCCAATGCGGAAGACCTTTACAAATCGGTTGAAACGATGAATACTTCCCTAAAAGCCGAGGTCGCGCTTCAACTATTCTCGCTTTATATTGAAAAAGGCAAGGAAGATGCCGCTTCGGAGACGATTAAGGGATTGATTTCCGAAAATCCCGGCTACCCGGACGCGGCAAACCTGGCACGTTCGTTTTTCGAAGGCCGCGCGGATTGGGATAGTGCAACGGAACTGGCGGCTAATGAAATCGTCAGGACCAAGTCGGCAGAATGGGCGGATATCCTTATTTCCTACGTTGATAGGGACGCAACTGCTTCTTATGCTCCGGTTTATTTTAATAAAGTCCTTACCGTTCTTTACGAGACAGATCAAAACAGGTTTGGCGAGCTTGCGGCGGCTCTTTGGAAAACCTACCGTGGAAGCGAAGCGTATTTTGCCTGGATTGAGGAATTCAACGCACTCCTAGCCAGTTTTGGAAGGCTACCCGTGGGGAATTGGCCGGAATTATCGCTGCTATACAAGGAAGCTTATCTGGACTTTACCACTTCAGGAAACTACTCGATTCAGTCGTTGGCGCCAATTATGCCATCACTGCTATCGAACTGGCTGGCGATAGAGGACAAGCGGACAAATGGACTGGCAGCATCAGCCCTGCTAGCCTGGAGCGGACGGTTCCCTGCCGGAATTTCCGCTGAAGCAATTGAGGCTGCGGAATCCTCACTTGCCCACTCGAAGCGGACTGAGAACGACTTTGCGGAGGGCCTTGCGCTCATTTCTGAAATTTCCGCATGGGCTGAGGGCCAAGGCATGCAAATCAGCCCCCGCATGGAGTGGATTGCGGGTGAACTGGCCAACTTCAGGACAAGGCATGTTGTTACAGCGGGCCTTGAGGGGAACGGAAAAGCCCATGTCCTCAAACAGATTCTCGGGGATTCGTATACGGAAGCGGAAATGATCGCTTCCACTGCGCTTGCTTTCCAATACCGCGATGAAGCCGCTGTCAGCATAGTTACAGACGAGAGTGTTATCGAGGGAGAAGAACTCGGTGAGCTAGAAGGAACAGAAAATGAAAATAGTATTTACGCATTCTCGTTGCCTGTACCATTTTTAAAGGACTCTGGCTTGTCCATCATCGACTTGCCGGAATTTGATGGCGATCATGTAAACGCAGACCACTTTGACTATATTGGACTGGCGGATAGCCTGTTCTTTACAGTTGATGCTTCCAATCCACTGACGGCCGCGGAACGGCTGGTACTCGGCCAAATCCGCGAACAGGCGCCTGGGTTGCCGATCCATTTTATGCTGACCCAAACCGGAGAGCCTGATCCCCACGCATTTGAACAGGCGGCAATGTTGATTAAAGGATCATTCCCGAATTCAGAGGTGATTAAGGCAGGGCCTGCCCCCGATCGGGAACGTTTATTTGAAAGCATTGTAAAAGCGGCTGTAATCGGCACTCCGGAACGGAGCATTCTTGGCAGCAGGACTGATAAACTGCTTCTGCTAATCAGGAAAACATTGGACCACCTACTTTTCCAAAGGACCGAGCAAGAAAAAGGAATTCAGGCTGAGATTGAAAACAAGGAACAGATGGCGGCAAAGCTGACTGGCGCAATCCACCAGCTCGGGGACATCGAAGCGGAAAGTATCGAAAAGATGCGGAAGTCCTACCGGAAGCGTATAGATGAAGCAAAAGCGGATGCATTGGCAGATATTCCGGAACTTCTTCGGGGCACTGCAGATTTCCTGAAGGAGGACAGTGACTTCAGGACGGTCCATCTCAGCCTGAATGATGAGATGAACAGGCGATTGAACGTCTATCTTAATGAAACCGCCCTTCCGAAATTGCGGACATCACTCGGGGAGTGGATGGAGGAAACCAACTCGGAGCTTTCCAGGATTCAGGAGTTCCTCGATGAAATGGCCGAGAGTTTCAATTCCCTGTATGGCAGCGATTGGATCAGGTTAGATTGTGATTTCCGCGTACTTGATGATTGGCAAAGGGATATCGGCCGCATGGCAAACAGCTATCAGTTGGACAAGGTAAATGTCCTTCTTAGAAGGACTCCGTCACAAATCTTTTTGAAAGGTGCAGGCAAGCTCCTGGGCGCGCTGCCGCAAAACAGTGCGATGCTTTATCACCGTTATAAAAATTTTGTGGAGAATGAAGACTACCTTGATACAGCCAGGCTTGTGAATGACCGCTTTTTCATGCAATTCGATTTGTTTGAAAAAGCAATTGCGAGGGACCTTTCACTCTTCTTCCTTAATCCGCACCAGATTTTGCAAGGAACACTTGCGACAACCCAGGAAGAGCTTGCCCAAAGCAGGCAGAAAGCTGCGGATATGAAGAAAAATCCCGCAAAATTCCACGATCCGATGGCACTTTTCGGAATCAGGCTCAGGCAACTGGAATGGCTGGAGATCGCAGGGCGGGGAAACAATTAATTTAATTTCATTAAATCCCTTCGGCAAGATGCCGAGGGGATTTCTTTTATGTCCTTCAAAATAAAGATATCCTTTCTGTTTTGGTTGGCAATCCTATATAATGTGGATATTCAATAACACAGTAAATTGAGGTTCGTTATGAAAACAAACTTGGGTAAATTGACCGCACGACTTTCATCTGTCCAAATTATTGTGCTCTACTACCTTTCAGCAATCATAATCTCAACGTTCTTGCTCATGATGCCGATCACGTTAAAGGAAAATGTAAAGCTGCCCTTTATTGATGCTTTGTTTACCGCCGTCAGCGCGGTAAGCGTTACCGGACTGTCAACGATTTCCCTGCAAGATACACTCAGCTATCCCGGAACATTTATCATGGCGTTCATCTTGCAAATCGGCGGCGTCGGCGTTATGACGCTTGGTACATTTGTCTGGATTATTTTAGGGAAAAAAATCGGCCTGAAGGAACGGATGCTCATCATGGCCGACCAAAACCAGTCAGCCCTCTCCGGAATGGTAAATTTGCTGCAGGGAATTCTTGTCATGATTGTTGTGATTGAACTAATTGGGGCAATCATATTGGGGATCCATTTCATGGACTATTTCCCAACTTGGCAAGAGGCCTTCTTACAGGGGTTTTTTGCTTCTGTCAGTGCTACAACGAATGCCGGTTTCGACATAACAGGTGAGTCACTGATTCCGTTTGCCAAAGATTATTTTGTCCAAACGGTCAATATCCTCCTAATTATCGTCGGGGCTATTGGGTTCCCTGTCCTTCTTGAATTCAGGGAGTACCTTGCTCATCGCAGAAAAAAGCGCCAGTTCCGTTTCACCCTTTTTACGAAAATAGCGGTAAGCACCTTTGCGGCCTTGCTCGTATTCGGTACGGTTTTCATTTATATTTTTGAATCGAACCAGCTTTTTTCCGATAAAACTTGGCACGAGGCATTTTTCTATTCCGCTTTCCATTCGTCCACAACCAGGAGTGCCGGCTTGTCAACAATTGATATCAATGAGTTCTCCACGCCGACACAGCTGTTGTTTTGCTTGCTTATGTTTATCGGGGCTTCGCCAAGCAGTACCGGGGGAGGGATAAGGACTACTACGTTTACGATCGCGTTGCTTGCCATTATTTCATATGCGCGGGGCAATAACACAATTAAGGTTTTTAACCGTGAGATTATGCCGGAGGATATCGTTAAATCATTTATTGTCATCACAACGGCTTTCCTGATTTGCGGATTTTCAGTAATTTTTATGACATTTATTGAGCCTTCGTTTTCAATAAAGGAAATAATATTCGAAGTTTCATCCGCATTCGGAACGACCGGTTTGTCCCTCGGCATCACTCCGGAACTTGGACCGCTCGGAAAATCGGTTTTGATGGTGCTGATGTTCATAGGAAGGATTGGCATTTTCTCGTTCCTGTTTATGCTGAGAGGGAAACCGAAGAAGGAAAAGTTCCATTATTCTAGGGAGCGTGTCATTATCGGGTAAAGGGAATTGATTTTTTAAAAAACAACAGAAAAGGGAGGAAGCATTGGGCTCCTCCCTTTTTATATACTAGAAAATTGAACCTTGTGGATAACTCGAAATAAGTTATGTAATCCAGCTCCAGCGCCTAGCCCCTCGAGGTCATAAGCCGGTTCCCTCCGGAGGGCAGGCCCGTCCTGCGGGCCCCGTCTTATGCTGGTCGGGGCTGCCCAAGGCGCTTCCGCATTTTGATTAGTGGGCACTGCTTTTTGAGAGCTGTACCCGCCGGGTGACGGCCAATAATGTCAACCCGCTGATAAGCAAAAGGGCACTTGTCACGATGAAGACTGAAGCGAATCCAAGGCTGCCCGCAAGGAATCCGCCGAGCACAGGGCCCACGATATTTCCTAGGAAGCGCAGGCTTGTATTGTAGCCGAGCACTTCCCCTTGAATCGCAATGGGTGCTTCCTGGCGAATATAGGCCATCCGGACAGGGATAATCCCGCCCGTCGTTATGCCGAGCCCGAACCGGATGAGGATGAGCTGCCACACTTCCGTTACAAAAGCTCCCAATGTATAGATCGCTGCTCCTGATAAGAGCAGGATAATCAGGATATTTAAATACCCTTTCCTGTCGGCAAGATCGCCCCATTTTCTCGCCATCATTAAATTTCCGACTCCGGCAGCCGAGAAGGCAAGCCCTGAAATGAAGGCGAGATTCTCCGGACCGTGCAATTCGCTGACAAAAAGCGCCAGGATTGGCTGGATGCTGAAGAGGGCAACCTGAATCAGCATCGAAATGAACAGGACGGTTGCAAGTGCAGGGTTCCCGAGGATGTGATGAATAACTTCCATTCTTGTATAATACGTTTTCTTATTTTCTTTCGAGGTGAGTTTATGTTCACGGGCTGAGAAAATAAGGATAACTGAAATTAGAATAATCGCGGACGTTCCTTTAAACGTAAGCGCATAGCCGAACGAATCGGCTAGAAAACCGCCAATCAGAGGGCCGAGCAGTGTACCGGCAATGCTTCCGGTCTGCAAAGTGCCCAAAACCTTTCCTGCCATATGCTTCGGGGTCTGGGTCGAAATGAACGCCTGGGTAATGGAAACCATTCCCGCGAAAAACCCCATGAATAGGCGGAGGGTAAAGAGCTGCCAGACAGTCTCGACAACCCCCATTAGGAAAAGCGAGACCGACATGCCCATCCCGAGAACGATAAGAATCCTTTTCCTTCCGTATCTATCCCCGAGCCTGCCGAGGACGGGAGAGAAAAGGAAGGCTGTCACGAATGTAGCCGCAAATGTAATGCCTGCCCAATGCTGGACGTAAGTTTCGGAGAAGTTCCCGAGTGTATTAATATAAAGGGAGATAAACGGGAGTACCATTGTCATGCTGCCGCCAACAAAGAAGTTCGAAAACCACATAATCATTAAATTCCGCTTTAATAATCTTTCCTCATCCACACTGGATCCACTTCTTTCTTGTTGCCGTTATTGAGGCGAACCAGGGTATGTTTCCTGCTCTTTTGTGGGTTTACCCCTTAAAGGTTGGTGGTGCAAATTATTTCGCCTCCCTAAATATAATAACAGAAAATTTCAATCATTTAAATATCGGTCATTTATATTTCACATTTTTTTCTAAAAATTAATCCCTTAGAAATATCTTTTCAGTTTCATGTTAAAAAAGTATATAATAACTAGAACTATTTACGTCATTTGGAGTGGTAGAAATGGACAAGCAGAGCAGTGAACTATATGGCGTAATGGAAGTTTGCATGACCGCAGGAAAAATCATGCTTCAAAGCGGAGCAGAAACATACCGTGTTGAGGATACAATGAGCCGGATTGCGTCAGCATTCGGTTTAGAAAAATCACATAGTTATGTCGTTCCCACGGGGATTATTTTTACAGTAGAAGATGGTGGGCCGGGAATCACAAAGCTTATCCGTATTTCTCAGCGTTCGACTGATTTGCAAAAGGTGACACTCGTAAATGCTGTTTCAAGAAGAATAAGCAATGGAGAAATCGACCTTAATGAGGCTGCGAATCTTCTCGCCGGGATTGATGAAATGAGCCACACGTTTCCGTTAGCTATGCAGACCGCGGCTGCCTCGTTCGCCAGTGGCTGCTTTATGATTATGTTCAATGGTGTCTGGATGGATTTTATTCCTGCGCTTATAGCAGGGGCCCTTGGGTTTTTAACAGTGAGCTATTTAGAAGAAATTGTCCCGATTAAGTTTTTCGCGGAGTTTTGTGGTTCGTTGGTAATTGGGATTGTTTCATATCTGCTTGTTAAAGCCGGGTTTGGAGTCCAGCTCGATACAATTATTATTGGATCGGTCATGCCGCTTGTTCCGGGACTCTTGTTAACGAATGCTGTGCGGGATTTAATCGCAGGCCACCTCGTAGCCGGGATTTCTAAAGGGGGGGAGGCTGCTTTGACCGCATTTGCCATTGGGTCGGGCGTGGCCATCGTCCTGATGCTATTATAAGGAAGGGAGCATTACGATTGGAACTGATTGAACAGCTCATAACGAGCTTCTTTGCGACAGCGGCTTTTGGCATCCTCTTCAATGCCCCCCGAAATGCACTTTTAAAATGTGGATTTGTCGGAATGACTGGCTGGCTCGTTTATTACTTTTTGGAGAAAAACACCTCGAATGTAGTTTCCGCTACCTTGGCCGCGGCGTTTGTCGTCGGATTTATCAGCCATATGCTAGCAAAACAATACAGGGGTCCTGTTATTATATTTAGCGTTGCCGGAATTATCCCTCTTGTTCCCGGTGGAACGTTCTATAATGCTATGCGCCATTTTGTTGTGATTGATTACAATTCCGCTTTAAGCCTTGCGGGGAGGGCTTTCCTGATTTCCGGAGCGATTGCGATGGGTCTTGTTTTTTCCGAAGCGTTAAACCATATATACAAGCATATAAATTCATCGAGCAAATGATCCAAATCAGTTTGTTTTTTTAAAGCCATTTAACCTTACGCTAAAGAATAATAGTACATAAAAATTTATTCCGCCCTTAGGGGTGGCTTTTTTTTGCCTGGAGATTGACTTAACTAATGGCATTAGTTATTATTTAACTAATACCATTAGTTTAAAGGGTGATAACCATGAAAATAACAAAGGAAGGCTCGTTCTATCAACTTGCTTTTTTGCCCAGGCTTTTTCCGGTAAACTGCTATCTTGTTGAGGAGGAAGAAGGTCTTACGCTTGTGGATGCGGCTTTGCCGTATAGCGCGAAGGGAATACTGGAGGAGGCCGACCGAATTGGTAAGCCGATTACAAAAATTGTCCTGACGCATGCCCATGAGGACCATGTCGGCGCGCTTGATTCGCTAAAACGTGAATTGGTGAATGTCCCAGTTTATATTTCGAGAAGGGATGCGCGATTAATGGAAGATGACCGGAGCCTGGATGGGCAAGAAAGCCAAACACCGATTAAAGGGGGAATTCCGAAAAAGCTTATGGCAAGGCCGGACTACCTTCTTGAAGATGGGGAACGTGTAGGTTCGTTGCGGGCAATCCATGTGCCGGGCCATACGCCAGGCTCAATGGCATTTTTTGATGAAATATCCGGCGCCCTCATAGGTGGAGATGCTTTCCAGACAAGGGGGGGAGTCGCTGTCGCCGGTGACTTATTGCCGCTGTTTCCATTCCCGGCTTTTGGAACATGGTGCGGGAAAACGGCACTGGAGAGCGGAAGGAAGCTTGTCTCATTGAAACCAAGCTTACTCGCGTGCGGCCATGGGCAAATGCTGAAGGAACCCTTAGGAGAAATGGCAAAAGCAATTAGCCGGTTTGAACGCCGGATTGATAAAGGAGTGTAGAAAATGTCACCGAGGCCCAAAACTGCCCTTGACATAGATGCGATCATCCATACTGCGGCCGAATTGGCGGATCAAAAGGGCTTTGGGGAAGTAACCTTAGCCAATCTCGCGAAGGAATTGAAAATCAAGTCTCCATCCCTCTATAACCATATTGATGGCCTGCCGGGACTAAAAAAAGAGCTAGCGATTTACGGATTAAACACTCTCTATGAGGCGCTGGCCCATTCCAGGGAACCATTTTCGGAAAAAGATGCTGTTCTAGCCTTAAGCCGTGGTTATGTGGATTTTGCTAGGAAACACCCGGGAGTGTATGAGGCGACCTTCAATGCGCCTGATCCCACCGACCCGGAAGTACAAGAAGCAGGGAGCAAAATTGTCGGACTTGTCCTCGAAACCCTTAAGTCGTTTCCTTTGGATGAGGAGGAAGCCCTCCATGCCGTCCGTGGGTTGCGCAGTATGATCCATGGCTTCTGTTCCCTTGAACAAAAAGGGGGATTCGGCCTGGATCTAAGCCTTGATGCAAGCCTTTCTTTTATGGTTGAAGCTTTTTTGGCGGGGATCTCCAATGGTAGGAAGTAATTCAAGCGGCAAATAGATTGTTTCGGAAAATAGAGGGTGAAGGGAAAATATTGTAGCGGTTGTCCACCCGTGTTAAAATTTAGATAATTTGAAAAGTTGGCTGCGCTTGTGCGCGTGGCTTTTGGAGGGGTGGGCAGCGTGGTGGATTTTACAGAAAGATATTTTACCATGAATGAAGAACAGGCCATTGAGTATACGAAAGCAAAGTTGGGGTTTTTCCCGGCGGATGCTGAATTATCATGTAAGGAAATTGGCGATGGCAATTTAAATTATGTATTTCGTGTTGTTGACCGCAAAAGCGGAAAATCGATCATCATAAAGCAGGCAGGTCCGGTTGCAAGGATATCGGATGAATTTAAGCTATCCCCGGACAGGAACCGCATTGAAAGCGAAATCCTTTCGCTTCAGGATAAGCTTGCCCCTGGATTTGTGCCGAAGATGTACCATTATGACCCACTTATGAACTGCTGTGTAATGGAGGATTTATCCGACCACGAAATTATGCGGGGCGCCCTCATGAAGCATAAGCAATTTCCGTTGTTCGCGGATCACATTTCGACGTTCATGGCCCAAACACTTTTGCTGACATCCGACGTGGCGCTGGGGCATAAGGAGAAAAAGGAACTTGTAAAATCATTCATCAATCCGGAGCTTTGTGAGATATCCGAGGACCTTGTCTATACCGAGCCGTTTTATGATTGCCCAAGAAACGATGTATTTCCGGCTTCCCGGGATTTCGTAAAGGAATTGATATGGGAAGATAAAAAGCTCGCCTTTGAGACGGCAAAACTGAAATTTGAATTCATGACGAATGCGCAATCCCTCATCCATGGTGACCTTCATACCGGTTCCATTTTTATAAAAGAAGATTCAACAAAGGTCATTGATCCGGAATTCGCTTTTTATGGCCCCGCTGGCTATGATGTCGGCAATGTCGTGGCCAACCTGATATTTGCCTACGTGAATGCGCTGTTTACTGGCCCGTCGGATCAGGTAGAATACCTGGAGCGCACCATTTCCGAAGTAATCGACCTGTTTAAAGAAAAGTTTATGGCATTGTGGGAAGAGAAGGCAGTCGAGCGCACCGCCCGCTACGAAGGATTCAAAGAGTATTACCTTGATTCAATCCTACGGGATACAGCAGCGGTGGCGGGTCTGGAGCTATGCAGGCGAATCATCGGCCTGGCCCATGTAAAAGACATTACATCGATTGAACATCCGGAAACACGGGTTAAGGCCGAAAAAATCTGCCTCACCGCCGGGAAGGAATTTATCCTGAATCGTGAATCATTTAAAGCGGGACGGGATTTTGCGAAAACCATCCGTGAAAGCGCTGCGTTATTTTCGAGGTAAGCAAGGTTTGAGTCAAAGGGAAATGAATTGGAATACGGGCATCCGCCAATTTTGGCGGGTGTTTTTTGTCGTTAAAGGAAAACCCACTCGGTGCAAATCTAGGATGCGTGACAATATTCGGCTATTTTTCGAAAAGGAAGTCACTCAAACCCGGATGAGTGACATTGATTGGGCAAAATACGAAAAGGAAGTCACTCAAACCCGGATGAGAGTCAAGTCCATATTTTTGTGTAAAAGTGTTAAGCACGATTTCAA
>NZ_JAVFKJ010000007.1:0-200262 GCF_032667185.1 Neobacillus sp. YIM B06451
CCGATTTGAGTGACTTCCTTTCCGAGTTCTGCCCATACAAAGTCATTCATCCTGGTTTGAGTGACTTCCTTTTCGGATTTTGCCCAAACAAAGTCACTCATCTGGATTTGAGTGACATCCTTTCAGGATTTAGTCCAAACAAAGTCACTCATCTGGATTTGGTTGGCAAGCTTACAAAAAAACCGGCCACCTCGAAATGAGATGGCCGGTTTTCCGGTTTATAGCGTCCCAGGAGAGATTCGAACTCCCGACCGACGGCTTAGCTTACCACTATGGCTTTCGCCACCAAACAATTTGTTTGTGGTCTGGACTATATCTTCACCATTTCAGGTGCGACACGTGTAGTCTCTACGGAACCTTGCAATAATTATAAAATTATTTTTAAAACCCCTACCCTTGAAAAAGTCAATCCTTCAGGGTTTCATTGCCTTTTCGTAAAGGCGCAAGTTTCCTCGGTATTACCATCAGCATAATCTGTTAAGGCTTCACCGATATAGTGTCGTCCACTCTATAGGTTTCTCTTTCCCTATAGAGGCTCCTATTTCTTGAAGGCCGTTGCTCTATCCTGCTGAGCTACTGGGACATGATAATAAAAATATATAATTTTTGTCTTTCAAACGGATTGCATAATCCCGTCCCTGCCTTAGGTAGTATATGCAAGGCATGGCTTGGAAGGTGCAATGATGCTTTTCTATAAAGTATATCAGCTTGCTAAGCTACTGCGACATCTGAAATCATTAATGCTCTAATCGCACTCAATCTTCACTGAACAACCAGGCAAGTGCGACAACATTTATTATTATAGTAGGCAAGCAATTGATTGTCAATGAGTTTTTAAAGGAAAAGGGGCATGATTTTTGCCCCTTCTCTTTATGGTTCGAGAGAGAATACCCGATGGAGATCTGGCAGCTCCCCACGCTCGTAGTCATAGACGGATAATTCGACATTGTTCCCGTCAATTCCAAGGATAAGATAAGTCCGCTCTTTCCTTCCCCTTGGGAGCCTGATGCTTCCCGGATTCAGGAACAGCATCCCGCCTGACATCTCGGCTCCAAGCAGATGGGAGTGGCCGAAGCAGACAACATTCGCACCAAGCTCACGGGCGCGGTACTGGATGTTCATTAGCGTGGATTTTACCGAGTAAAGATGTCCGTGGGTGACGAAAATTTTGATGCCTCCCACTTCAATCAGCTCTTCTTCCGGATATCCGGGATGAAAATCGCAATTTCCACCTACCGTGATATAGCCTTCCAGTACTTCGTCATTTTTCGGCAGTTCCGAATCACCGCAATGGATGAATACATCCACATCGGGGTGCCTCTCCTTGATGGCCGTAAGCGGATCCTTCAACCCGTGGCTATCGCTTACAACAAGAACCTTCTTCATTACCTTTCCACTGCCTCCGCAGAATCAAGAACGCGTTCAAGAGCCTTCATTGCATTGGCGCGATGGCTTATCGCATTCTTTTCATCCTTTGAAAGTTCGGCCATTGCACGGCCTAATTCAGTAACGTAAAAGACTGGATCATAGCCGAATCCATTTGTGCCCCGGCGTTCTTCCAATATCCGTCCTTCACACGTCCCTTCGACGGTAATCGTTTCTTTTCCTGGTACGGCCATGGCAAGCGCGCAGAAGAATCTTGCGGTTCGCTTTTCATCTGGGACCCCCTTTAGTTCGGAAAGCACCTTATCGATATTAGCGTCGTCGTTTTTTTGTTCTCCCGCATACCTTGCTGAAAAAATGCCGGGACGGCCATCAAGAGCATCGACAATCAGGCCTGAGTCATCCCCAATGACCGGCTTCCCTAGCTTTTTCGAAATGGTTTCAGCCTTCAGGATCGCATTTTCCGCAAAGGTCGTTCCTGTTTCCTCGACATCCGGGGAGTCCGGGAAGTCAAGCAGCGTCAGGACCTTTACCCCTCTTGCAGTAAAAATAGCTTCAAATTCCTTTGCCTTACCGGCATTTTTTGTCGCAATCAGTATTTCTTCCAACGTTTGTCTCCTCCTGCCTACTTCATCTTGTTGCTGTCTATTTTACCTGAAATCGTCTCGCCAAGCGCAGTTCTTTGCATTTCGAACAGTTCGAGCATGCCAGATTCCGCAGCCTCAAGCATTTGTGCGAGCTGGGAGCGCGAGAAGGTCGCTTCTTCACCCGTACCCTGAAGTTCGACGAATTCTCCATTTCCTGTCATAACGACATTCATGTCCACCGAAGCGCTTGAGTCCTCGACATAATTCAAATCGAGAACAGGCTGGCCATCGGCAAGAATGCCAACACTTGTTGCCGCAAGAAAATCCGTAATTGGAAAACGGGCCAGCGCTCGTTTTTCGACCAAACCATTCAATGCGATCGCCATAGCAACAAAGGCTCCTGTAATGGAGGCCGTCCTCGTTCCACCGTCAGCCTGGATGACATCGCAATCGATCCAGACGGTCCTTTCGCCAATCGCATCGAGGTCGACAACCGCCCGAAGTGCCCTGCCGATCAGCCTCTGGATTTCCATCGTCCGCCCGGAAACCTTTCCCTTGGAAGATTCCCTGATGTTGCGCGTTTCAGTTGCCCGTGGCAGCATGGAATATTCGGCTGTGATCCAGCCCTTTCCCTCGCCCCTCATAAAGGGAGGAACCCTTTCTTCGATGCTGGCTGTGCAGATGACTCTCGTATCCCCAACCGAAATCAATACAGACCCTTCTGGGTGTTTTAAAAAATTTGTGTCAATATGTATCGGCCTTAATTGCAGTGGCTCTCTGCCATCAAAACGCATTCTTTTTCCTCCCTGCATATCCGGTTTATGTTGCATCAATAAAGAAGAGGCGGCTTTTCGGGCCAACCTCTCTCATTTCATTATATAGTATAACAAATTTCATGATTTAAAAACTGCCAGTGTTCACTTTTTCAGGACGCGTAACCGGCTCGGCGAGTTTTTTGCCATCCTCCCTGACAAGCTCCGCCTTTCCGTTAACCTGTACTGCCACCTCTTTGATTCCTTCCTGTTCCGTCAGCGACAGGACCAGGGCATCAAGGAGATGCTGGGAAATGATTTTCGTATCGAAGCCGCCGTATACTGCATCATTGAAGTTCAGAGTAACCTTGCCGTTCTCGACTTTTGGTTTTTCGACAAGTTTGACATCAGTCATGAATAGGCTATTTAAGTTGGAAGAGGATGGGCCTTTCGCCAGTTCCATCACCGCTGCTTCAATTGAATTGGCCACAGTATTGCTGACGCGGCGTGTCACCGGTACATAATAGTAGGAGCCCTCTTCCCCGCCGATATAGTAAACAGTGACCGGCCGTGTATTCATTAAATCCGATACGCCGGACGTGTCAATGTTTATACCTGATTCACGTGAAAGAGTGTCGATGATCGGGGTCCCATTGACTGGCATTTCGTTCAATTCATGGCCGTTCATTTTTAATTTTACCTTTTTGACAGAGTCGAACTGCGTGAGCGTCCATGTCAGTGACTGAAGGATTTTCTGTTCATCTTCAGGCTGATAGTTTTTGAACTCCTTCGAAAGATCGACTGTCGCTACCCCATCCTTCGAAATGTCTACCGAAACTTCTGTATCGGCTGGAAGGACCGCCCTGAATCCATTGGGCAGCATTTCTGATACCGGCCCGTTTTCGACTAGATATTTTACTGCCTGGGTAGCCACTGCTGTTGTCTTCGGAAGGTTTAGTGTTTGGGATACGACATAGCCATTTTTATCAATGAGATAAAGTTCCGTTTTGACTGTTTCCTCGGTTTCAGGAGCTGCATTGTCCTTAATCGAGCTAGCCAGTCCGCTGTCCTTTGTGTACGCCGTACTTTTTGGCGGGTCAATTTTTTTCACCGTTTCCGCTCCAAACAGCCCGCACCCCGACAAAACGATTGAAGAAACGAGAACAGCCGATACCAGGACTGTTTTTTTATTATTGGACATGAGAATCCCTCCTGAGACAGTTTGTACTACATGTATACGAGCCCTTGCTAAAAATAGACCAGGCCCGAAAAGAAAATCATGTCCAAGTAAAAAAAAACTCTGCGAATTGGGGTGAGGTACAACTAATCGGGATTTCGGCGATTTACTTTCACTTATTCAGGGCATTGGGACGGCTGAACTTGTTATCGGCGAGTTGCCGAGCACTCATTCAGATATCTATTAACAAAAGCAATTCTCCGTTTTGTCCCTTTAACGTTAAGGAATTGCTCTCGGTTATTATCCTAAAATAGTTACTGAAAGGCATAAAAATAGAAAAAAGCCCCCATATCCTGGAGGCTCGTCCGCTAATCCAATCCAATTGTCCTTACATTTTTCACTTCATAACCAAGCCAATCGGAAGCAATCCGTGCAAAGATTAAATTTGAACCGGTTGTATAAAATTCATGATCAGGATTTCCCTCACCCGTTTCAAGCATTCCCCGGTAATCCAGGATCGTGCTGACCTCGCGGGCTGTCTCATCCCCGGAACTGATTACCTTCACGCCGGTGCCCATTACTTCCTTAATAAGAGGCTCCAGCAAAGGATAATGGGTGCATCCTAGAATGAGTGTATCAAGCTTTTCCCCAACCAAAGGCTGAAGCGTCTCGGATACAACCCTACTGGCTAGTTCCCCGTCCACTTCGCCACTCTCGACAAGCGGTACGAATTTCGGGCAGGCAAGGCTTTGGACTGATACCCTGCTAACCAGCGACTTTAGCGCTTTTTCATACGCCCCGCTCTTTACTGTGCCAATCGTCCCGATAACTCCAATATGGTAGTTATCAGTATTCTTAATAGCCGCCCTTGCTCCCGGATAAATAACGCCAACAACAGGGATGTCGAGTTCCCGGCGGATATCATCCAGGACAGCCGCTGTTGCGGTATTGCAGGCAATGACCAGCATTTTAATATTTTTTTTAAGCAAAAAACGCGTCAATTGCCACGTGAATTTTTTTACCTCGTGGACCGGTCGGGGTCCATAGGGGCATCTTTTCGTATCTCCGAGGTATATGATTTTTTCTTTTGGAAGCTGGCGCATCACTTCCCTGGCGACTGTCAGGCCGCCTACCCCCGAATCAATGATCCCTATTGGCTGTTCCAATCCTCTCGCCTCATTTTCCTCGCATTTCATGATGCAATTTATTCATGTTGCCGTGTAAAAGCTGAATTTCTTCTGATGTAAAGTCCTTTAAAATATCCTGCAAGTACTCCTGGCGTTTTTTAATAACTTCATCAATAATTCTTTCGCCTTCTTCAAGAAGGTGGATCCTAACCACCCTGCGGTCCTTAGGATCTTTTACCCTCATCACGAGGCTGTTTTTCTCCATCCTGTCGACAAGGTCGGTTGTCGTGCTGAAGGCAAGGTACATTTTGTTCGACAGCTCGCCAATTGTCATATCGCCATGTTCACGAAGCCATTGAAGCGCGACGAACTGGGGCGGGGTAATTGTGTAATTACTGAGCATTTCCCGGCCCTTTTGCTTTATGATGCCCGCTATGTAACGAAGGTCCTTCTCGATGCTTGCAACTATATCCATATCAAGCTTTTCCGTTTCAGCCTGTTTCATCTTTAACCACTCCCATCCTGGAACCTTGGGGCAGAATCAATACAATTCGGTCCCCTGGTTGTATTTATTTTCTACTTTTTCCGGCAAAAATTCAAGGGAAACTGCACTTTTCAAAATTGAGACCGGCCTCCAGGACGGATAGCCGGTCATGATCACAGTTCAAGTTCTCCCATTCGTAGGAGCTCTACAACTGCCTGGGAACGCCCTTTTACACCAAGCTTTTGCATAGCGTTAGATATATGGTTCCGAACCGTTTTCTCGCTTATATATAGATCACCAGCGATTTCCTTTGTTGTTTTGTCTTGTACCAACAGCTCGAAAACTTCTCTTTCCCGTTTGGTGAGTAATGGTTTATGGCTGAATCCGTTATCCTTCAAGTATTGTAACCCTCCTTGCCTTCGCCAGTTGTGAACCGTGGGATGGGTATATATTTAGTCAGGATATAGTATGTAATAACCACATTATAAGTGACTGATTTTACTTGAAGATTAGCGGTTTCCTTGATTGAAGAGAAGGTTTCTCATTTCGTCCGTCCACGGTGCGCTCTTGCCGGTTTCCCTCGCTATCTGGACCATTGTCCCCCGGCCGGTGAAACATATTTCTCCCGACGCATTTTTCCCCATATAGTGGAGGTCGACGGAAGAAGTGCCAACTTTGTCCGCCTTCACGTAAATCCTTAATTCTTCGTCGAAAAAGACCTGTTTCAAAAAATCGCACTGCAGATCGGCGACAACCGGAATGTAGGGATTTCCCGGTTTCAGCCAGTCCCCCATGAAGCCGATTTCTTTAAAAAATTCAATCCTCGCCAGTTCAAAATAAGTGAAAGGAACTGTGTTATTCAAATGCCCATACATGTCTGTTTCCGAAAACCGAACTTTTACAGGATAATAAAAAGTGAATTCCCGTTCCCATTCCTCCATGGAGGGAATATAACCAATTCTCGTCACATCCATCCCCCTTTTTAAATGAATGAATATCCATTCATTTTATTATAACTTTCATCAAGGACTTTTGATAGAATAGCTTTTTCCAATGACAGCTTCCAATGCATTGTTCTTTACTCGCTCTTAACCGGTTTCGCATAGATGATATATCTTTCAGGTGCGTTTCCCACATAACTGAACGGATAGCACGTGGTGACGATCAATTCCTCCTTCTCCTTCTGAAGGGTAATAATGGTCCGGTCTTCCGCGTCGACGATTTTTGTGTCAGTAATTTCATAGTGCGTGTCCGTTTTTGGCATCCGGATAGTTAATATGTCCCCGGCCTTCAACTCGCCGAGGCGTCTGAATACCGTATCCCGATGTCCGGATAGGACAATCTGGCCACCTTCACCAGGAAAATAAGAGCCTTGATAATGGCCGACGCCTTTTTTCAGGTCATCAGGGTCGGTCCCTTCCACAATCGCCAATTCAGAACGAATAGCGGGTATTTCCAGAAGGCCGACAACTTCGCCAAATCCGGGTTTGATGGATTGCTCAGCCTCCTCTTTTTTGGATTCTTCGGCCTTGACTGTATTCGGTTGACTTTTAACGAGCTTTCTAGCTTCCTCAAGCGTTTGCCCGCTTTTCACCTTCGTCTCTACAAGTTGAAAGCCTCCGGCCGCAAGAACCGCAATGCCTGTGAAAATAAAGATCAATGGCAAAATCGTCTTTCCTTTCAATGCTTCCCCTCCATTCCGCTTAAACTCCTTCCTATAATTATAGCAAAATCCTGCATAATCGGTATACGGCTTTTAAACCTGCTCCGGGCCTCCCATCTGAATGACAAAAAAGCTGCCCCAATTGTTGGGACAGCTTTTAAAAGTATAATTCTGTTACGCATGGTCGCTTCCGAAGAAGTTGCGGAATGACTGGAATGTCGTTTCGCGGTTAAGCGCGGCAATCGAAGTCGTTAGCGGAATGCCTTTCGGACAGGATTGGACGCAGTTCTGCGAGTTTCCGCAGCTGGCAAGCCCACCTTCACCCATTATGGCATTCAGCCTTTCCGCTTTGTTCATTTCGCCCGTTGGATGGGCATTGAACAGGCGAACCTGGGATAGCGGGGCAGGCCCGATGAAATCGGACTTGCTGTTTACATTCGGACAAGCCTCAAGGCAAACGCCGCACGTCATGCACTTGGACAACTCATATGCCCACTGGCGTTTTGTTTCAGGCATGCGTGGGCCAGGGCCCAAATCATACGTTCCGTCAATCGGAATCCACGCTTTTACTTTTTTAAGCGAATCAAACATTCTGCTTCGGTCAACCTGAAGGTCCCGGATAACAGGGAATGTCTTCATCGGCGCAAGGCGGATTGGCTGTTCAAGCTTGTCAATCAGCGCGGTGCAGGATTGGCGCGGCTTCCCGTTGATGATCATTGAGCACGCTCCACAAACCTCTTCAAGACAGTTCATTTCCCAAGCGATTGGAGTAATCTTCTTCCCGAATGCATTGACAGGGTTCCTGCGGATTTCCATCAATGCGGAAATAACATTCATATTTGGTCTATAAGGCAGGACAAACGTTTCTTCATAAGGGGCTGAATCCGGTGTGTCCTGGCGTGTGATGATAAACTTGACTGTCCTGGCTGCTGTTGCAGTCTTTTCGGCTGCCATTGTTTCAGTCATCCGTTTCTACTCCCCTTTCTTTTTCGAATAATCCCGCTTACGCGGCTTGATCAACGAAGTATCGACATCTTCATAATGGAAAGCCGGAGCAGATTTCGGGCCAACAAATTTTGCCATCGTCGTTTTAAGGAAGTTGTCATCGTCACGTTCAGGGAAATCCGGCTTATAGTGTGCTCCCCTGCTCTCGTCACGGTTCAATGCTCCTATCGTGATAACACGCGCCAACTGGAGCATGTTTTGAAGCTGGCGGGTAAACACTGCTCCCTGGTTGCTCCATTTTGCTGTATCGTTGATATCGATATTTTCATATCTTTCAAGAAGTTCCTGAATCTTCTCATCCGTCTGGCGCAGCTTGTCGTTATGGCGTACAACCGTTACGTTGTCCGTCATCCACTCACCCAATTCCTTATGGAGGACATAGGCGTTTTCCGAGCCGTTAAGCGACATGATGTGATTCCACTTCGCTTCTTCTTCGCGGACATGGCTATCGAAGACAGAGCTTTCAACCGCTTCCGCGCTCTTTTCAAGGCCGTTAATATAGCGTACCGCATTCGGGCCGGCAACCATCCCTCCAAAAACCGCAGAAAGGAGCGAGTTTGCGCCGAGGCGGTTCGCGCCGTGCTGGGAATAATCACATTCACCAGCCGCAAACAGGCCTGGAATGTTTGTCATCTGATCATAATCGACCCACAGGCCGCCCATTGAATAGTGGACCGCAGGGAATATTTTCATAGGAACCTTGCGAGGGTCATCACCCATGAATTTCTCATAGATTTCAATGATTCCCCCGAGCTTGATGTCAAGTTCGTGCGGATCTTTATGGGACAGGTCGAGGTAGACCATGTTTTCTCCATTAATGCCGAGCTTTTGGTTTACGCACACATCAAAGATTTCACGTGTCGCGATATCCCTCGGAACAAGGTTTCCGTATGCCGGATACTTTTCTTCAAGGAAGTACCATGGCTTCCCATCCTTATATGTCCAAATACGTCCGCCTTCACCGCGCGCGGATTCACTCATCAGGCGGAGCTTGTCATCGCCGGGAATTGCTGTCGGGTGAATCTGGATGAATTCGCCGTTCGCATAGTACGCACCCTGCTGGTACACAATCGCTGCGGCTGCTCCAGTATTGATGATCGAGTTTGTTGATTTTCCAAAAATGATTCCAGGCCCGCCGGTCGCCATAATGACGGCATCGGCCGAAAACGCTTTTATTTCCATCGAAGTAAGGTTTTGCGCCGTAATTCCACGGCAAGTCCCTTCTTCATCAACAACGGCTCCGAGGAATTCCCATCCCTCATACTTGGTTACATGGCCGGACACCTCATAGCGGCGGACCTGTTCATCCAGCGCATAAAGAAGCTGCTGCCCGGTTGTGGCTCCGGCAAATGCGGTACGGTGATGCTGTGTTCCACCAAAGCGGCGGAAATCAAGAAGGCCTTCTGGCGTCCTGTTGAACATAACGCCCATCCGGTCAAACAAATGGATAATACCAGGCGCAGCCTCGCACATTGCCTTAACAGGAGGCTGGTTGGCGAGGAAGTCGCCACCATAGACCGTATCGTCAAAGTGCTCCCATGGGGAGTCGCCTTCACCTTTTGTATTGACGGCGCCGTTAATGCCGCCCTGTGCACATACGGAGTGGGAACGCTTTACCGGGACAAGTGAAAACAGTTCAACCTGCGCCCCGGCTTCAGCTGCCTTGATGGTCGCCATCAATCCAGCAAGCCCGCCTCCGACAACAATAATCTTTCCTTTTGCCATTCTAAAGTCACTCCCTAATTAATTCCAAGTCTATCAGGCCAGTCAGATTACATAAACGCTAGTATGGCGCGAATCCCGACAAAGGAAAGGGCAAAAAAGATGCCTATCGTAAAATAGGTGGAAATCCTTTGAGAGCGTGGTGTCACTGTAATCCCCCAGCTGACAAAGAACGACCAAAGCCCGTTCGCGAAATGAAAAATAGTAGAAATAACCCCTACAAAGTAGAAAACAACCATGAAAGGAGAGCTTAAAATGTCTGCCATCATGTTATAATTTACAGTGGCTCCAAACGCGGCGGCAACCCTTGTTTCCCAAACGTGCCAGCTCACAAAAATAAGCGTAATAATCCCTGTGACACGCTGCAGGGTAAACATCCAGTTCCGGAAATACCCATACCTGCCAGGATTATTGTCAGCTGTAAAAGCGATATAAAGCCCGTAAATTGCATGGTAAAGCAAAGGAAGATAAATAATTACTGTTTCCAGGAGAAGACGGAATGGTAGATTCCCCATGAAATCCGCTACCCTGTTGAATGACTCCGGCCCTCCTGTTGCAGAATAGTTCACGAACAGGTGCTGGGTAAGGAAAACCCCGACCGGGATGACGCCCAGCAGTGAATGAAGCCTGCGGTTAAAAAACTCTCTGTTACCCGCCATAATCATACCCCCTAAGTTAGTGCGATGAAGGCTCCCCTTTGAGAATATAAACCTATCATCATTGTGAAAAAGTTATGTAGCTTTAGTTACATTCCTGTGACATGTTCATTTTACTCCCACTGGAAGAGAGCGTCAAGGAAACGGATACATAATTTCTTCTATTTACGAAATGTTAGAAATATACTGATATAACGTTGAAAAATTGTGACAAAAACCCTTGCAGGGCGCCTTTGTTGGGTAAAATAAAATAGGCTTGGCCGTCCAAAAAATGTTGGATTGTTAATATTTTTACGCTTATAAACAGAAAAAGTGTATATAATAATAGAGTGATAGAAAGAGAGGGAGTCTTTTGAAAGAACAAACCACTTCAGATTTGCAATCGACTGAAACTGTGACCAAATTTGGCTATGAATTGATTAGGGAAATCCTTTTGCCAGAACTTCTTGGCAAGCATGCCCCGGAGCTCCTTTATTGGGCAGGAAAACTGCTTGCCAGGAAATATCCGTTGAAGACACTTGATGAGCTTAAAACTTTTTTTGCCCGGGCATCATGGGGCCATTTGGACATCCGTAAAGAATCGAAAAATGAAATGGAATTCGTATTGGGCGCTGTTCTCCTTCCTTCCCGGGTATCCTCCAAAGCCGAGTCATATTTCCAGCTCGAGGCCGGATTCCTCGCCCAGCAAATCGAATTTCAAAAAGGCGTAACAGCCGAAGCCTTTGAGCATCCGGTCAAACAATCTAAAATCGCTGTCTTCACTGTTAAGTGGGATAGCAAGGACCCAGTGTAAGAAAAGCGTAAGCGCCCGTTAAGCGCCGTATGGACTGGAGGGCCCCGATGGAGATAAAGGAAACACGATGAGCCTAAGCGAATCGATGTTGACTTATCGTAGCGAGGGGACCGAAGTACACTAGGCGCTGGGCGCTGGAGCTAGACAAATTTTCATACGTTCATAACTTTGAAAAGCCCCCTTCACGTATGAAAAGGGGGCTTTTTCCATTGAAATCTACGCATGGATTCCGGTGCCTGAAAGGGCAAACGCGTCATGGAGCGCTTCAACCGCGGGTACCATGAATGTATCTTCAATTACAGCGGAAACCTTGATTTCCGATGTGCTGACCATTTTTATCCGGATGCCTTTATCCGCCAAAACTCCAAACATTTGCGCGGCGACGCCCGGATTTGATACCATCCCCGAGCCGACAATCGAAACTTTCGAGAGGCCTGTTTCCGTTTCAATTTTCCCATAGCCCAATGCTTTTCGGCTCGCTTCAAGGACTTCGATCGTTTTCTCAAGATCTTCCGTTTTGATGGAGAAGGAAAGGTTGGCCGTTCCGTCACCAGTAATATTTTGAATGATGATATCTACGTTAATGCCATTTTTGGCTAGCGAAGCAAAGATTGCTGGCAGGCCATTCAGCGATTCGGCCAGCCCCATTACCGAAACCCGTGTAATTTGATCTTCAAATGCGACTCCGCGAACAATTAAATTTTCTTCCATGGATACTTCCTCCTCAATCATTGTCCCTTCTTCTTTTACCATGCTAGACCGCACTACAAGCGGGATGCCGTAATTCTTTGCAAATTCGACCGCCCTTGGATGCAGGACACCGGCGCCAAGGTTGGCAAGCTCAAGCATCTCATCATAAGAAATCGAGAGTAGCTTTCTCGCGCTTTTCACAATCCTAGGGTCTGTCGTGAATACTCCGGTTACATCCGTATAAATATCACAGCGGCTTGCTTTAAGGGCCGCAGCAAGGGCCACGGCTGTCGTATCCGAACCGCCGCGTCCAAGTGTCGTAATTTCCCACTGGCCTGTAACTCCCTGGAAACCAGCGACGATCGCCACTTTTCCTTCCTCAAGAGCATTGAGCACCCGGTGCGGTTCGACATCCTTAATTCGGGCGTTGCCGTGAACATCTTCAGTCTTAACCCCGGCTTGCCAGCCTGTAAAAGAAACGGCCTCCTTGCCAAGAGCGTTCAGGGCCATTGCAAGGAGCGAGATGGTCACCTGCTCCCCTGTTGTAAGGAGCATATCCATTTCCCTTTTTGAAGGGGATGGGGTAATTTGCTTTGCGAGCCCCACAAGTTCATCCGTTGTTTTTCCCATCGCTGAAACGACGACCGTAACACTGTTGCCTTGTTCGCATTCTTCGATTACACGCCTTGCTACATTCATGATCCGTTCGGGCGTCCCAACCGAGGTGCCGCCGAATTTCTGTACAATAATCGCCACTGTTTCCCCTACTTTCCTTTGCTGGTTTCCTTTTTAGTTAGTATCTGCACAAATCAAAAGGGCAATGAGAGACATCTCATTGCCCGGATACGTGAATAATCTACGCATCTATGTGAGATAGCCCTCCAGGATTAGTAAACCCTGACAATCCTGCACTTATTCAATGCAGGACCAGCAAGCGTCCGGAATGGATCCATTCGCCGCTTCGGCGGTCTCCCCTTTCAAAATCCTTCATGGAATCCATTCTTCTCCGGATTTTTACTCTTGAAGCCCGCGCCTCTACCTTCACTTTAGAATTCAAAGTGATAGTATATGAAATTATCCATCATTATAGCACAGCGGTTTTTTATTCGCCAACCCTAAGAGTTCAATTTTTTCAAAAGTTCTTCGGCGATAGGCCCTGGTATGCCTATGCGTGTGATTTCCTCCGGGGTAGCTTCCTTCATTTTTTTCACCGACCCAAAATTTTTAAGAAGGAGCTTCTTACGCTTTTCACCAATCCCCGGAATTGAATCCAATATAGATTGGAAGGCGCTCTTCCCGCGAAGCTGCCTATGGAAGGTGATCGCAAACCTATGGACCTCATCCTGGATCCGCTGCAGCAGGTAAAATTCCTGGCTGTTGCGCGGCAATGGTACGATTTCCAGCGGATTTCCGTACAGAAGCTGGGATGTTTTGTGCTTTTCATCCTTTACGAGGCCGGCAAGTGGAATATCAAGCCCAAGTTCGTTCTCAAGCACGTCTCTTACTGCCTCGACATGTCCCTTCCCGCCATCGATGATAATCATGTCCGGAAGCGGAAGGCCTTCCTTCAAGGCGCGGGAGTATCTTCTTCTCGCCACTTCCCTCATCGATTCATAATCATCCGGGCCTTTAACCGATTTGATTTTGTATTTGCGGTATTCCTTTTTATATGGCTTTCCGTCCATGAACACAACCATCGCAGATACCGGGTCGGTTCCCTGGATGTTCGAGTTGTCGAACGCCTCGATCCGGTTCGGTGTATGGATGCCGAGCAGGGCCCCGAGATTGTCGACTGCCTTAATCGTTCTGTTTTCATCCCGTTCAATAAGTGAAAACTTTTCATTCAGGGCAATTTGTGCATTTTTTACGGCCAGCTTGACGAGGTCCTTTTTTGGTCCTCGCTGCGGCTGGAGCACCTTTACTTCCAGCAGCTGCTCCGCCATCTGGCAGTCCACGCTGTCCTGGATGAGCACTTCCCGCGGCTTGATGTGGTTTGCCTTCGAGTAAAACTGGCCAAGGAACGTCAGCATTTCTTCCTCCGGCTCGCCGTAAACCGGAAAAAGGGAAACATCTCGCTCAATGAGCTTTCCTTGCCGCACAAAAAACACTTGGACACACATCCAGCCCTTGTCGACTGCATACCCAAAAACGTCACGATCGGTAAAATCGGTCGTCGTCATTTTCTGTTTTTCCATCGTCGCTTCGATATGGGCAATCTTGTCACGAAACTCCTTTGCCCGCTCGAAATCAAGCTGCTCCGCGGCCTGAGTCATTTTTTCGGTAAGCTCTTTTTTGATTTCCTTGTAGCCGCCATTGAGGAACCTTGTAATTTCATCGGTCATCCGTTTGTACTCCGACTCAGGCACCTGCTTTATGCATGGTGCCAAGCACTGCCCGAGGTGATAATAAAGGCAGATGCGGTCGGGAAGCGTCGCGCATTTCCTGAGAGGATAAATCCTGTCCAGCAGCTTTTTCGTTTCATTCGCCGCCTGGACGTTTGGGTAGGGGCCGAAATACTTCCCTTTGTCACGCTTCACTTTCCTTGTAATGATCAGTTTCGGATGGCGCTCGGCTGTCAGCTTGATGAAAGGGTAAGTCTTGTCGTCCTTCAGCATAATATTGTATTTGGGATCGTGTTTTTTGATCAAATTCAGCTCAAGGATGAGCGCTTCAATATTCGAAGAGGTAACAATATATTCAAAGTCCTCGATTTCTCCGACCAGCCGCTGTGTCTTCGCATCGTGCGAACCGGAGAAATAGGAGCGCACCCTGTTTTTCAAAACCTTTGCCTTGCCAACATAGATGATCGTCCCTTGCCTGTCCTTCATCAAATAACATCCAGGCTGGTCTGGAAGCAGCGCGAGTTTCTGCCTGATGATTTCATTCATTATGTGGCCACCTCCTCTCATTGCTTTTTTCATTTATTTAAAGTGATATGCACTGTAAACTTGCTCAAACAGCGGGGTTCAATGGAGCTTACCCACCTCTTCAATTTTACCATGGATGTCTACCCTCTGCTCAATGAATCCACGGCCACTTTTACCGTCTACTGAATCGATTAATCTTCATATATCCCCGAATCGTACAAAATACATTGTGGGCAACTATTTTCCATGGAAGTTTCGAACTTGGAGATACTAAATCCTAACCCGGAAGATGTATTTTTTGCAAAAAAACCCCCGGCCATGACTGGCCAGGGGATGGTTTTTACAGATGGTTTTCGAGAAGGCTTACAAGGTTTTCCTTTGGCTGGTAGCCAACAACTTTGTCAACCTGTTCACCGTCTTTGAAAACAAGCAAAGTCGGGATGCTCATCACGCCGTATTTTGCGGATGTTTCAGGGTTTTCGTCAACATCGAGCTTGACGATTTTCACTTTGTCGCCCATTTCGGAATCGACTTCCTCGAGGACTGGAGCAATCATTTTGCAAGGCCCGCACCAAGGCGCCCAAAAATCTACAAGAACAAGGCCTGAACCGATTTCACCAGCAAAATTCTGGTCTGTTACATTTGAAATTGCCATAAAAATAGCCTCCTAAATTGATACTGAAATCTAACGAAAGTATACCACCATTCAGGGGGGCACGCTAATAATATGTTTCTGCCTTATCCTGCCCTCGCCACGCCTTGGCTATTCCCGCGGCATGTGGTTGTTTATGAAAAAAAGAGCGGATTGGTTCCGCCCTTTTTAAGCTCATGTTTAGGAATGGATTTTCAGCTTTTTAAATTCCTCGGTCAAAAGAGGAACGACCTCGAACAAGTCGCCGACAATCCCATAATCGGCAATTTTGAAAATGTTTGCTTCCGGGTCCTTGTTGATGGCCACAATTACCTTCGAGTTCGACATGCCTGCCAAGTGCTGGATTGCCCCTGAAATGCCACAGGCAATATAAAGGTCAGGTGTAACGACCTTGCCCGTCTGGCCGATTTGGAGCGAATAGTCGCAATAGTCCGCGTCACACGCGCCCCGTGAGGCTCCAACCGCACCGCCCAGGACCTTCGCCAGCTCATTCAGCGGTTCAAATCCTTCAGCACTTTTTACGCCACGTCCTCCAGCGATAACAACCTTCGCCTCAGAAAGGTCGACTCCCTCGCTTGCCTTCCGGACAACTTCTTTTACAATAGTGCGCAAATCCTTGATTTCCACTGTGACAGCCGCTACTGTTCCGCTTGCCGCGTCATTTTTCTCAAGTGGAGCAATATTGTTCGGCCGGATTGTCGCAAACATCAGGCCGTCGGTAATGATTTTCTTTTCAAAAGCCTTACCTGAATAAATCGGCCTTGTGAATACAATGTTTCCGCCTGCGGCCTCGACTGCAGTCACATCGGAAATGAGCCCACTGCCAAGTTTCGCGGCGATTTTCGGAGCCAGGTCCTTACCCATGGCTGTATGGCCCAAGATAAGGCCTTCCGGTTTTTCGGAATCCAGAACCGCCAAGAGTGCCTGGGAATAACCGTCCGGTGTATAGTTCTTCAGCTTTTCGTCTTCTACTGCCAGAACTTTGTCAGCTCCATATTGATAAAGCTCATTCCCTAAAGCGCTTACAGCATCGCCAATCAAGACGCCGACAACTTCCCCGCCCTCGGCAATCGTTTTCGCCGCCGCAATTGCTTCAAATGAAACGTTCCTGAGCGAACCATCGCGTACTTCTCCCAAAACCAACACTTTTCTCGCCATATCCACTACCTCCTGCACATTTTCAATCTTGCTTTGGTTGTCAATTTCATTTTCATGCTTTATTTCCCCTGGGTGAAAGAAGGTGCGATTTAAATGACTTTTGCTTCCGAATGGAGCAGCTGGACAAGCTCTTTTACCTGCTCCTGCAAATCGCCTTGAAGGACCCTTCCCGCTTCTTTCTTTGGAGGCAAAAAGATTTCAATTGTTTTGGTTTTCGCTTCGACGTCATCTTCCTCAAGATCAAGGTCATCCAGTTCCAGTTCATCAAGGGGCTTCTTTTTGGCCTTCATGATTCCCGGAAGCGATGGATAACGGGGCTCGTTCAATCCTTGCTGGGCGGTTACGAGCAGCGGCAGTGAAGCTTCTACAACTTCCGAATCCCCTTCGATATCGCGGACGAGCTTTGCCATCCCGCCTTCAATTTCAAGCTTGGTAATAGTCGTTACATACGGGATTCCGAGAAGTTCCGCAACCCGGGGGCCAACCTGGCCAGAGCCGCCATCGATGGCCACGTTTCCGGAAAGGACCAAGTCTGCTTCTTTGTCCTTTAAAAATTCGGCAAGGATTTTCGCTGTCGTAAATTGGTCGCCGTACTCGATATCATCCTCCGTGTTGATCAGAACGGCTTTATCAGCCCCCATTGCCAATGCGGTCCGCAGCTGCTTTTCGGCCTCTTCGGCTCCAACTGTCACGACAGTCACCTCTCCGCCATGTGCATCCCTTACCTGGATCGCTTCCTCGATGGCATATTCGTCATAAGGGTTAATAATGAATTCCGCGCCATCCTCATTGATTTTCCCGCCCGACAACGAAATTTTTTCTTCCGTATCAAATGTCCTTTTCATCAGCACAAAAATATTCATACTGCTTTCCCCTCCCAAAGTTCAGTTCAACAAAAAACAAGCTTAATAGATTGGATGATTACAAAAATAAAACGCTTTCAAAAAGAACCAGTTTAAAACCGGGTGATGATCCCGGTTTTTAGGATGTTATTCCCCTTTGAATTCCGGTTCGCGTTTTTCGATGAACGCCTGGATGCCTTCCTGGCCGTCCTGCGACATGAAAACCTCGCCAAACAACTCCGCTTCCCTGTCAACGCCTTTATAAAATTTTTCGGTCTTTGAATAGTTCAATAGCTCAATGGCTGCTTTTAGCGAGCCAGTGCTTTTTTTCGCAATCTTTTTGGCCATTGCAAAGGCATGGTCCAAAAGCTCTTCTTCTGGATAGGCGTGATTTGCCAGTCCATACTGCACTGCCTCCAACCCTGTAATCGGCTCGGAAGTGAACAGCATTTCAGCGGCCCTCGCGGTACCAACAAATTTCGGGAGCCTTTGGGAACCCGCAAAACCGGGAATAAGCCCCAGTTGAAGTTCAGGAAGCCCAAGCTTGGCTGTTTCGGTAACAAGGCGGAAATGGCAGGCCATGGCCAATTCAAGCCCTCCACCGAGCGCGGCCCCATGTATGGCAGCGATTATCGGCTTCGGAAATTTTTCCATCCTGTCAAACAAGTCTTGACCGAGGCGCGCAAGATCCGAAAATTCCTCCGCGGACGTAATGGTCGTAAATTCTTTAATGTCAGCCCCCGCGGAAAAAAACCTTCCTTCTCCGCGAAGCAGGAGCACTTTAATTTCCCTATCCGTTTCTATTTCGTCCAGGATGGATGAAAGTTCCTTCAAAACTAGTGACGAAAGTGCGTTTGCCGGCGGCCGCTGGATCACAATTTCCGCAATGCCACCCTCATTTGACCATTTTAAAAATTCCAACCAAATCCCCCCTCATTCAACTTGTCTTTCAGAAGGCCCGGATGTGCCTGCTCCGCACCCATTCAGCAGCAGTTCATGGACAGGAGCACTCAATGATTGCAAATCGTACTTTTGCTCATTCATAATCCATGTGGTGACCGTTTCATCTATCGTACCGAAAATCATCTGCCTTGCGAGGCGGATATCGAGCGAAGAAGAAAATTCCCCATTTTTTTTGCCCTCTAGAAGGATTTCATCAATGAGCTTCAGGTACCCTTTAAGAACCTCATTGATTCTATGCCGCAATTCCTTGTTCGACTGCCTCAACTCCAGCTGTGTGACAATCGCCAGGCTCCGGTCCCCGGAAAGCATCCGGAAATGGGAATCGATCAACAGTAATAACTTCTCTGCCGCCGACACTTTTCCTGCAATAACAGGCTCGATTTTTTCAATAAAGGACCCCATCTTTTCTTCGAATAAAGAAATGAGGATATCGTCCTTGTTTTTAAAATACAGGTAAATCGTTCCGTCCGCCACTCCCGCCTGCTTGGCAATACGCGAAACCTGTGCCTGGTGGTAGCCGTTTTCGGCGATGACTGATACGGCGGCATCTATGATTTGCATGTATTTTGGCCTGTTTTTCTTCACCTCTATACCCTCCCTCGAAGAAAGCAACACACGAAATGAATGAACAATCATTCATAATTCAATAATAAAACTGCCCCGGTTTCTCTGTCAAGCGGGTGGTAAGCTCCAGCATTTTGACGCAGTCACTTCTATCATATTATGAACGCCCATAAAAGGGAAACTCCGATACAACAAAAAAAGAGAAGCCTGTAGGCGGCTCCCCTTCTATGCGTGCTTTTGCTCTTCCTCCTGGAGCTTTTTCCGTTCTTCATCTATGAGTGCGCGCCTGAGTATTTTTCCGACAGCGGTCTTCGGAAGCTCCTTCCTGAACTCATAAATCCTTGGGACTTTGTAGGAAGCAAGATGTTTCCGGGCAAATTCGTCCAGCTCCTCCTCGGTCGTATGGGCTCCTTCCTTAAGAACAATATAAGCCTTGACGGTTTCACCCCTGTACGCGTCGGGCACTCCCGCGACGACCATTTCCTGTATGGCGGGATGCTCATAAAGCACCTCTTCAATTTCCCTTGGATAGATATTAAAGCCACCCGCGATAATCATATCCTTTTTCCTGTCGACTACATAGAAGTAGCCTTCCTCATCCATGTAGCCCAAATCACCGGTCAAAAGCCAGCCATCCCTGAGGGTCATGGCCGTATCTTCGGGCCGGTTCCAATATCCTTTCATTACCTGTGGGCCTTTGACGGCTATTTCACCTATTTCCCCGGGCGGCAAACGTTCGCCAGTTTCAAGAGAAAGAATTGCGGAATCGGTATCCGGCCATGGAACCCCTATGCTTCCTTTTATCCTTGGCCGATCCCAAAGGAAATTCGAATGGGTTACCGGAGAAGATTCCGTCAGGCCATATCCTTCCACCAGCTTTCCTCCGGTCACTTCCTCGAATTCTTGCTGAACCTCGGCAGGGAGCGGGGCGGAGCCGCTGATGCACGAATCAATGGATGACATATCATATTTTTTCAAGTCTGGATGGTTCAGAAGGCCGATATAAATGGTCGGTGCTCCGGGAAATAAGGTTGGCTTCTGTTTTTGAATCGTCTTCAGTGTTGTTTCGGGATCGAATTTAGGCAGTAGGATCATTTTATACCCCTGGATGATTGAAATGACCATCACTGCCATCATTCCATATACATGGAAAAATGGAAGAATGCCAAGGACCCGTTCTTCGCCGCGCCGGCATTTGTACAGCCATTTGTTGCACATCAACACATTAGCGGCTAAATTTTTATGGGAAATCATGACTCCTTTCGGAAAACCCGTCGTGCCCCCGGTATATTGGAGGAGGGCAAGATCCTCCTCGAAATTAAATGGATATTCCTCAATCCGACTCGCCGGTCTATTCAAAATCTCTGTTAGTAAATGATTGCTTCCCTCATGCTTTACCTTTACAACTATTCCGTATTGTTTTTTCTGGATGAAAGGATACACAAGGTTTTTCGGGAATGGGAGAAAGTCTTTGATAGCAGTTATAATAATGTGTTTCAAATCAGTGTTATGGGCAATTTTTGAAACACGCGGATACAATATATCGAGGGTAATGATTGCAAGTGCCCCGGAATCCTTCATTTGGTATTCCAGTTCGCGCTCCATGTAAAGAGGGTTTGTTGGGACGACCACCCCGCCCGCTAGCAGGATTCCATAGAACCCAATGACTGCTTGGGGAGTATTCGGCAGCATAACAGCAACCCTGTCGCCCTTTTTAATCCCGAGATTTTGCAAATAGGCAGCCAGCTTTTCCGCGCTTTCCCTTACTTCCCGGAACGTAAGCTCTTTCCCCATAAAGTGAATGGCGGCTTTATCGGGGAATTCTTCAGCGGATTTGACCAGGAAGCTCTGCAGAGATTTTTCCGGATACTCAATGGTTGGGGGGATTTCTTCCGGATAATGCTTGAGCCAAGGCTTTATCTCAATCATGGGTAACCTCCTTGCGAAAGAAATTTTTGAAAATTCTATCTATTCATTCCATTATAATCCATTCCAGATAAATCCACAAACAAGATACTTCGTTCTAAAAATATATACAGTAATGCTTCCAAAAAATTAGGACCGCTGCGAATACCAGCGGTCCCTTTCTCAGGCGATAAACGCCATATAAATGATGCCTATTAACACAAACAAGCCGCAAAGGCCCAGTAATACTTTCGCAAGTGTTTCCACTTTGTTTCCTCCATTTAGATTCCAGCTCCGACTATATACGATAATCCGATTGAAATCACCATTGATATAAACCCGACGGCACGGTTGTCTTTTTCAATTTCTTCATCAACATTGAATTTCGGGGTTAGAAATTCAAAAATGAAATAGCCGGTAATCAGGAGGGCGAAACCATATACACCCCAGCCAATCATCGCCAGGACCGAAGTATGTTCCTCAATCGCATGCCTGAAAATATTCGCGATTCCGAACATTTTCCCCCCGGTTGCCATGGCTACGGCCAAATTTCCTTTTTTGATTTCCTCCCAGTTGTTGTACTTCGTAACGAGCTCAAATGCAGCCAGAAAGAGGACAAGACAAAGAATTACAAGGCTATAGTAGGCTGCAATCAGGATAAATTCATTTTGCCAAAAGCTTTCCATACCATTTAGCTCCCCAACCGTTATTTAAACTCGGCGATTGTAACCCCGGTCCCGCCTTCACCTGCGTCGCCAAACCGTATTTTCTTGACCGACCGGTGGTTCCGCAAGTATTCCTGCACTCCCTGCCTCAATGCACCGGTGCCTTTCCCGTGGATGATGGATACTCGCGGATACCCTGCAAGTAGCGCGTCATCAATGTACTTTTCGACTTTGAAGAGCGCATCTTCGTATCGCTCGCCGCGCAAATCCAACTCAAGCGGGACATGGGCGTCCCTGCCTCTGACGATAGCCATCGGCTTAACTTCCTTTTGTTTGGGCGTATTGATGTACTCAAGGTCTTTTTCGGCAACCTTCATTTTTAGAATACCGATTTGTACATTCCATTCATTATCGGATGTTTTTTCGAGAAGGGTTCCCTTTTGGTCAAAGGTGATCACTTTGACCTCGTCACCAGGTGAGAAAGAATGCTGGACGGCTTTTTTGGCTCCGGGCTTTTCTGTCTTTTTGACCTTTGGGGCAGCCCCTGCGAGCCGCTGCCTTGCTTCAATCAACTCATGCTCCTTGATCTCTGCATTCTTCTCAAGCCTCATCCTTCTAAGATCACCAATGATTTCTTCCGCTTCTTCGGCGGCTTTTTCAACAAGCTTGCCAGCTTTTTCGGCGGCTTTTTCCATCATGGCGTCCCGCTGTTCATAGAACTCGATAACCTGTTTCTGCAAATCGGCATGGAGCTTTTCTGCCTGTTTCCGTAATTCGTGGGCTTCCGCAAGCTCGTTTTCGGCATCGCGCCTGCTCGATTCAAGCTTCGAAATCATATTATCGATTTGCGAGCTGTCTTCGCTAACCTGTGATTTGGCATTTGCGATGACGCGTTCATCCAATCCTAGGCGGCGGGAAATCTCGAAAGCATTGCTCCGCCCTGGCACACCAAGAAGAAGCCTGTACGTTGGGCTTAGCGTCTCGATGTCAAATTCGACACTTGCATTCATGACGCCTTCCCGGTTGTACCCGTACGCTTTCAATTCCGGGTAGTGGGTAGTGGCGATCACCCTCGCTCCCCGCTTGTAGACTTCATCCAATATCGAAATTGCGAGCGCGGCCCCTTCCTGCGGGTCAGTTCCTGCTCCAAGCTCATCGAACAGGACAAAGCTGTTATAATCCGCATTATTGAGAATATCGACAATATTGACCATATGGGAAGAGAACGTACTCAAGCTCTGCTCGATTGATTGCTCATCGCCAATGTCTGCATAAACCGCGTTGAAAACAGCAAGCTCTGATCCGTCCAGCGCAGGTATTTGCAGGCCAGACTGCGCCATCAGTGTGCAAAGTCCGACTGTTTTCAGCGTTACCGTCTTACCGCCAGTGTTCGGCCCGGTAATGACAATTGTCGTAAACTCTTTGCCAAGCATAATATCATTCGGAACGACTTCATCCATCGGAATCAATGGGTGGCGCGCTTTGTACAGCGCAATCCTGCCCTCATTGTTCATTGTTGGCTTCGATCCTTTAATCGTCCGGCCATAGCGCGCTTTGGCAAAAATGAAGTCAAGCTCGCCAAGCACATCGGAAATGACCCTTAATTCAGCGCTATATTCCGCAGCCTTTGCGGAAAGTTCCGAAAGGATCCGCTCAATTTCAAGCTGCTCTTTTACCCGGATTTCCTGAACCTGGTTGTTCAACTGGACGATCGACTGAGGCTCTATGAACAGCGTTTGGCCGGAGGAGCTTTGGTCATGGATGATGCCGCCATAATGGCCCCTGTATTCCTGCTTGACCGGGATGACGAATCGGTCGTTTCGAATGGTGATGATGGCGTCCGACAGCATTTTCTGTGCATTCGATGAACGGATCATGCTTTCAAGCTTTTCACGGACCCTGGATTCATTCGATCTGAGCTGCTGGCGAAGCGCCCTTAATGTGTCACTCGCTGTATCGAGCACTTCCCCGCTCTCATCTATCGCTATTTTGATTGCCTGTTCTAGTTCCGCAAGCGGAATTATTCTATTTGTGTAGTCCAGCAAATGCGGGACATTGGTGTTGTCTTCATGGAGGTATTCAATAAACCGTTTGATTTGCCTGCTTGCCGAAATCGTGCTAGCGATTTGGACGAGTTCGGCCGGGCTTAGCGTCCCGCCAATTTCCACCCTTTTGATATGGGCGCGTATATCATGGATGCCGGATAGTGGCACATTGCCTTTCAGGCGGAGCGCTGTGGCTGCCTCATCCGTTTCCTCCTGGAGCCTTTGAACTTCTTCAAAATCCGATGACGGGACAAGCCTGGAGATTTTATCGCGGCCAAGCGGTGAAGACGCATGGCCCATCAGCTGCTCCCTGACTTTGAAAAACTCAAGGACTTTTAATGTTCTTTCCTGCATGGAGAAACCTCTCCTTTTTGCCTAAGTGTGTTGTCAGCTTCTGTGGTGCAAAAATTGGAGCAAATCGTCCAATTTATAAGTATTCAGTACAGAGCTGCTTTTGATCCAGCCTTTCCTGGCCGCCGCGACGCCGATACCCATATGGCTCAACATCGCGGTTTTATGGGCGTCCGTATTGATCGCAATCTTTACCCCGGCCTCCTCCGCCTTTTTCAAATGGACGTAGGAGAGGTCGAGCCGGTGGGGATTCGCATTCAATTCCAGCGCGGTATTCGTTTCTTTTGCAAGGTCGATCAGCAAGTCGATATCCACATCATAACCGTCCCTGCGGCCGATCAGCCGGCCGGTTGGGTGGGCGATGATATCAACATTAGGATTTTCAAGCGCCGTCCTCAGCCTCATCATGATTTTTTCCCGAGGCTGTGAAAAAGCGGAGTGGATCGACGCAATGACAATATCAAGTTCTTTCAACAAGTCATCATCGTAGTCAAGCGTCCCATCCGGAAGAATATCCATCTCGATTCCCGTCAGGATTTTAAAATCGGAATATCTTTCATTCAGGCGTTTAATTTCCTCGATTTGTTCACGGACGCGTTCCGGAGTCAGGCCGTTTGCCACCCTCAAAAACTGGGAATGGTCTGTGATGGCGATATGTGAATAACCCATTGCCCTGCAGGCTTCCGCCATTTCCTCAATCGTATGGGCGCCATCGCTCCATGTCGAGTGCATATGAAGGTCGGATTTTATGTCTAGTATGTCCACAAGTCCGATATCTGGTGAATAGCTTTCTACCTCACGCCCGTCTTCCCTTATTTCCGGAGGAATGAAAGGAAGCCCGAAATGGGCGTAAAAGTCATTTTCCGAGGCAAAGGTTTTGATCCCGTCCTCCGTCTCGACCCCATACTCGCTGATTTTTTCGCCGCGCTCCTTTGCAAGCTGCCTCATTCGCACATTGTGGTCCTTTGAACCTGTGAAGTGATGAAGCGCGGTTGCGAACTCTTCGCTTCCGACCATACGGAAATCCGCGGATATATCATAATCGAAGCCGAACGTGACCGATACTTTTGTATCTCCCGCACCGATGACTTCCTTAATATCGGGAAGCGAGAGGATTTGTTCCCTGACCGATTCAGGGCTGCTTGTTGCGATGATGAAATCAAGATCCTTGACTGTTTCGGACCAGCGTCTGATGCTGCCAGCTTTTGAAAACTTCTTAATTCCGTCCATCTCGGCCAATTGCGACTCGATTTTTGCGGCAATCGGAAGCATATACGCGAGCGGAAGCCTTTCCGGGCGTTCACCACCCTTTTCAATTGCGGCAAGAATCTTTTCTTCCGATTTTTTCCCGAAGCCGGGGAGTTCGGATATTTTATGCATCCGGCACGCTTCCTCCAGATCGGCAATATCTTCAATCCCGAGCATTTCATGCAGCTTGGCCAGCTTTTTGCCTCCGAGCCCAGGCAGCTTCAACAGGGGGACAAGCCCTGCGGGAACCTCTTCCTGCAATTCTTTTAAAACGGAGGAGCTGCCTTCCTGAATGTATTCCTCAATGACCGCGGCCGTCCCCTTCCCAATCCCGGAAATGGCGGTAAAGTCCGTAATCCCCGAGAGGCTCCTGTTATCCGTTTCAAGGGCGAAAGCGGCTTTCCGGAATGCCGAAACCTTGAACGGGTTTTCTCCCTTAAGCTCAAGGTAAATCGCGATTGTTTCTAAAAGCGCAATGACATCTTTTTTATTTTTTTCCATCCCAATTAGCACCTGCCTTATACGTTGTACGAACTTACGTGGTTTAAGTTCCAAAAAGAATAAAGAACTCCCCTGCTGTCAGAGAAGTTCAAGCAGCTACATATTCTATCCACAATTCCTTCAATTGCTGCGAAATGATGGGCGTATGCTTGATGATCGCTTCCGCAATGGCCGATTCTTCAAGCGGTTTCTGAATTGCATCCATTGGAACCAGCGCAGCAATATAGAGGAGCAACAGGACAATTAAATACACTTCCGCAACTCCAAGCAATCCTCCAGCCCAAACATTCAGCGTCCTCAGGATTGGTAGATGCGCGATGAAGTCTAACATTGAGCCAATGATTTGTACAAGCACCTTTACCGCAATGAAAATCGCGATGAAGGCAAACGCGCGATAATAGGCTTCTTCCATACCGTTGGAAGATGCGAAAAGTGAAAGAGGCGAAGAATCGCCAAGTGTCGGATAGGGAATCCACAGCTTTAGTTTCGGGGCAAGGCTGTCGTAATACAAATAAGCGACGATGTAGGCGCCGACGAAACCCGCCAGGTGAAACAGCTGCAGGATAAAACCCCGTTTAAGGCCTATTAAAAAGCCAAAAATAAAAATAATAATAAGTGCTAAATCAAGCATTTCTATTCGTGTTCCCTTTCCAGTTCTGATTTCAGCCGTTCAAGCTGGTCCTTCAGCTTGATAAAATCATTTACGGCATTTACTGCGGTAAGGACAGCCAGCTTGTTCACGTCGAGAGAAGGATTCTTGGAACCGATTTCCCGCATTTTATCGTCCACGAGCGATGCGACAAGCCTGACATGGCTCGAGCTTTCCGGTCCAATTATGACATATTGCTGCCCATATATATCGACCGTTGTCCGGTTTTTATTCATATTCGACACGTAGTTGCCTCCATTCAAAGAATCCTACTCCCTATCATACCATGAACAAGCTTTACTGGAAAAGCGAAATAGAAGCTGTCCCGCCTGATGATATGCCTGCGGGGATTGTCGATAAATGCCTCCCATTAACGGCCCGCGAAAGTGTGGTAAAATAAGCTGATAAAGTTGAATCTTCCAAAGGGGTGCTACGTTTTGGGCCACGCTGTCATTATCGCGACACAAACTGAAATAGCAAAATTAAAAGAACATTATTCTCAATTTTTACTTGATAAACTCCCCACCGGCAGCGTGTTTTCGGCAAAAACGCCTTCCTGCACGATTACAGCCTACAAATCCGGCAAGGTCCTTTTCCAGGGAGCCGCGGCTGAGAGCGAAGCGGCGCGATGGAATGGACTCCAGCCTTCTGAGTCGGCAGTGGGTAAAAAACCCATTGCAACGAAGCCGGCACCCGGTTCGCATTTGCCTCCCAATTTCGGCCATTTGTCTGTCATCGGTTCGGATGAAGTGGGAACAGGCGATTTCTTCGGCCCCATTACCGTGGTAGCGGCCTATGCGAGGCAACAGGACCTTCCCCTTCTGAAGGAGCTTGGGGTCCGGGATTCCAAAGATTTGAACGATGAGAAGATCATTTCCATCGCAAAGGACATAAAGAACGTCATTCCATTCAGCCTGCTCACCCTCCACAACGAAAAGTACAACGAGCTGCAGCAATCGGGAATGACCCAGGGGAAAATGAAAGCTATCCTACATAATCAGGCACTGATCCATCTTCTTGGGAAAATTGCTCCTGAAAAACCGGAAGCAATCCTCGTCGACCAATTTGCCCAACCTGAAATTTACTACGCCCACCTTAGAGGGCAGAAAAAAGTTGTCAGGGAAAATGTCTTTTTCAGCACAAAAGCGGAGGGGCTTCATCTTTCTGTAGCAGCGGCGTCGATTCTTGCGAGGTATGCGTTCATACGGCACTTTGAAAAGCTCGGCGAAGAGGCTGGGTTCACCATTCCAAAGGGAGCTGGAGCAAAAGTGGACGAAGCGGCCGCAAAACTCATTTTGGCCAAAGGGCAATCCTCCCTGCCCCATTTCGTCAAACTTCATTTTGCAAATACACAAAAAGCCATGGCACTGGTTGCCAAGAGAAGGGGCAAATTTTAAAATTCTTGGAGATTCGATTAAGTTGGAGGGTTTTTATGAAACCTTGGTTGAATGTTTTAGTTGAATTCCATCCTGTGAATGAGGGCGGGAAGAACGCAGTACGTCTTGGAGATTATCTATATGGGGATAGATATCTAAATGGATATAGACCACATTTTCGTATCATCGGCGAAACAGAATACCTTGGGATACAGTTTCTCAGTGGGCCAGAAGGACTAATTAGACCTAAAGAAAAAGTTAATGCCAAAGTTTCACTACTATACTATCCCCAAGTGCCATATGACAAATTGTGTGATGGAATAGAATTTGAAATTTTTGAAGGAGCAAACATTGTTGGAACAGGAAAAGTGATAGGTTCTTTGCAGTTTGATTAATATTTTTTTTGATAAAAAAGAGCCGAACCCACGCGGGTAACGGCTCTTTTTGTTCAACTATTTATCATTTACTTTTTAAAATTATCCCCTCAGGACGGCACCAGCCTGTTCCTTCAGAGCAGCAAGTACCTTTTCATGTACCTTTGTTACTTCTTCATCCGTAAGCGTCCGTTCAGGGTTCGCATACTTCAATGAGAAGGCAATTGATTTTTTGCCGGCTTCCATATTCGCTCCTTCGTAAAGGTCGAACACGGATGCTTCCTTCAATAGCGGATTGCCCGCCTCAAGGATGATGCTGCGGAGTTTTCCAGCCGGGGTTTCCTTATCCGCGACAAGCGCGATATCCCTAGTAATGGACGGGAACCTTGGAATCGGCTCGTAATGCAGAGGCTCCGTTCCGGCTTCCAGTAATTCGCCTAGCTTCAATTCGAATACATAAGTATCCTTTAGATCAAGCTCTTTTTGCGCGGTCGGATGGATTTGGCCGATAAAGCCGATCCGTTTACCATCGAGCAAAATGTCGGCAGTCCTTCCAGGGTGCATGCCGTCAAGCTGCGCCTGCGCAAACTCAACCCGGCCATCAAGGCCAAGCTTTTCAGAAAGCCCTTCAAGGATTCCTTTCAGCACGAAGAAATCTACAGGCTTCTTTTCGCCCTGCCATGGGTTTGAAACCCAAAGCCCTGTTACAGCGGCTGCGAGGTGTTCTTCTTCGACCGGAAGCTCTTCGCCTTTTGAAAGGAACACTGCTCCTATTTCATAAACGGCGAGGCTATCCGCCTGGCGCGCTCCATTGTATTTCAATACTTCCAGAAGCTGTGGCACGATGCTCAGGCGAAGCTGGCTCCGCTCTTCACTCATCGGCATTGCCAACTTGATTGCATCTGTTTTTTCAAGTGCGTATTGGGCAACCTTTTCTTCACTAGTTAAAGAGTAGGTAACCGCTTGATATAGCCCAGCTCCCTCAAGATAGCGGCGTACCACACGGCGTTTCGCCTGGTAAGGAGTCAGTTTCCCAGCAGATTGCTCTCCAGCCGGAAGGGTTTTCGGGATATTGTCGTAGCCGTAAAGGCGGGCAACTTCCTCAATCAAGTCCTCTTCAATCGTAATATCCCCGCGGCGTGTCGGCACGATCACCGTGACGGTTTCACCTTCAACGGACACGTCGAACTTCAGCCTTGCCAAGATGTCTGTCACTTCATCGATTGAAAGCTGCATTCCAAGGACGGAGTTCAGTTTTTCCATCGTAATTGAAACGACCGCCGGTTCCACACTAAGTGCATCCGCTATGACAGTGCCTTCAAGTACCTCGCCGCCCGCGTACTCGGCCATGAGCGCCGCGGCCCTTTCACCCGCTTCACGCACCCTGTTTGGATCAACGCCCTTTTCGTACCTGGAGCTTGCTTCGCTGCGAAGGCCGTGGTCCTTCGAAGACTTCCTGATCGTGCTTCCTGTAAAATATGCCGCCTCAAGCAGGACGGTCGTTGTAGATGAACTCACTTCCGAATTCGCTCCGCCCATCACGCCTGCAAGCGCGACCGGCTCTGTTCCATTTGTGATAACAAGATGGTCGGTAGTGAGCGTCCTCTTTGCATCGTCCAGCGTCACTATCGTTTCGCCATCATGAGCGCGGCGGACAAGGATTTCCTTCGAGCCAAGCTTATCATAGTCGAACGCATGGAGCGGCTGGCCGTATTCAAGCAAAATATAGTTTGTTATATCGACAACATTGTTGTGCGGGCGAATCCCCGCCGCCATGAGGCGCGTCTGCATCCAAAGCGGTGACGGCCCGATTTTGACATTCTTGATTACTTTCGCCGCGTACAACGGATTGTCTTCTTCCGCTTCGACCGTTACTTTAATGTAATCGGAAGCTTTTTCGCCGGCTTCGTCCAGCTTGATTTCAGGGAACTTTACTTCCCTACCCAAAATCGCGCCAACTTCATAGGCAACCCCAAGCATGCTTAGGCAATCGGCCCTATTCGGAGTAAGTCCGAGTTCAAGAACCTTGTCATCCCTGTTAAGCGTAGCGATTGCGTCTTCACCAGGCGTCACGCTTTCTGGGAAAACGAAGATACCTTCCGCGTATTCCTTTGGGACAATCTTGCCTTCCATACCAAGTTCCTGCAGCGAGCAAATCATTCCGTTCGACTCTTCGCCACGAAGTTTTGCCCTTTTAATTTTGAAATTCCCCGGCAGGACCGCACCCGTTTTTGCGACTGCTACCTTCTGCCCCTTAGCAACGTTGGGCGCGCCGCAAATGATTTGGACTGGTGCTTCTTCGCCAACATCAACAAGGCATTTGCTTAGCTTATCCGCGTTTGGATGCTGTTCGCGCTCTAGGACATGCCCGATTACGACACCTGTGATTCCTTCGTTAAGGGTTTCGACCCCTTCAACCTCTATTCCGCTCTTCGTAATTTTTTCCGCAAGCTCTTCAGCCGTTACGCCGGATAAATCGACATAATCCTGAAGCCATTTATATGAAACAAACATGTTTAAAGCCTCCCATTTTCAAAAATTGAGTCTATTCCTGCCTCGAAAACTGTTTCAGGAACCGGATATCGTTCGTATAGAAATGGCGAATGTCATCAATTCCGTATTTCAGCATCGCAATCCGCTCAGGGCCCATCCCGAAAGCAAATCCTGTATATTTTTTCGAATCGTAACCGGCCATTTCAAGGACGTTCGGATGCACCATTCCGGCACCGAGGATTTCAATCCACCCGGTTCCCTTGCAGACGCTGCAGCCGTGGCCGCCGCAAATTTTGCAGGAAATGTCCATTTCGACAGATGGTTCTGTGAACGGGAAGAAGCTTGGGCGGAGCCTGATTTCACGATCCTCACCGAACATTTTTTTCGCAAACTCGGCAAGCGTCCCTTTCAAATCGCTCATCCGGATGTTTTCGCCGACAACAAGGCCCTCAATTTGCATGAATTGGTGTGAATGGGTCGCATCGTCGTTGTCGCGCCTGTATACCTTTCCTGGGCAAATGATCCGGATTGGGCCTTTCCCGCCCTGTTTTTCCATCGTTCTTGCCTGGACAGGCGAAGTATGGGTGCGAAGCAATGTTTCTTCAGTAATATAGAAGGAATCTTGCATATCACGCGCTGGGTGGCCTTTTGGCAGGTTAAGGGCTTCAAAGTTATAATAATCCTTTTCAACCTCAGGCCCTTCGGCGATTTGGTAGCCCATCCCGATAAACAGGTCTTCAATTTCTTCGATAATTTTCGTTAATGGGTGGTGGCTTCCGGTTCTGGCCGGCCTTCCTGGCAATGTCACATCAATTGTTTCTGAAGCCAAACGCTCATTGACCGCCGCTTCTTCAAGCTGATGCTGCTTTGCGGAAATTTCCGCTTCAATCGCTTCGCGCACCTCGTTGACAAGCGCCCCCATTTTCGGGCGTTCTTCCGCGGACAGCTTGCCCATTCCGCGCAAAACTTCTGTGATCGGCCCTTTTTTGCCGAGATAGGCGACGCGGACATCATTCAATTCTTTGAGGCTCGACGCCTGGGCCACTTTTTCAATGGCTTCCTTTTGCAATTCCGTCAATCTTTCCTGCATGGATATATTCCTCCTTTTATCAATCCGGGCTCAGTACGGTGCACTTTCAGGCAACAAAAAAAGCCCTATCCCAAATAAGGGACGAGGCTTGTGTTCGCGGTACCACCCTTGTAAACACGTATGTATAGAACATTCGTGTTCGCTTCATTGAGATAACGGCTTCTGCCGGCGCACCTTTACATCCATTTTGGATGGTCCCGGTGCCAACTCAGGAGGTGAACTTCGCTTGCTTTTGCCTAAAAGTGCTTTCAGTCCAGGGCACTTTTTCCCTAAAAGGCTACGGTCAAGTTACTTTTCTCCGTCATTGTTTTTCTTGTATAAATTTAGTTGCTATTATAGCGTATTTTCGCTTTTGTTTCAAACAGTTTTGGTTAAGTAATCTATGCTGCCAAAACTTTGCTGGTTACCCCTCTTTTATTGGCCCTTATTCGACCGCAAATAATATAACAGCACCCCGGCCGCGACAGCGACGTTCAGCGACTCGCTTTTTCCATAAATCGGGACATACAGGTTTTGGGTCGTTTTTTTCAAAAGATCTTTCGAAACGCCATTCCCTTCATTTCCGACCAGAAGCGCGAACCGTTCCTCTGGAGAGGCTTCCGTATAATTCCTGGCCCCTTCAAGCGCGGTACCGTATACGGCAATGCCTTTTTCAGTCAGCTTTGGGATCCATTCTTCAAGCCTTCCTGTCAGGACTGGAAGATGAAAGTGGCTTCCCTGGGCCGAACGGAGCACTTTCGGGTTGTAAATATCAACGGACCCTGTTCCCGCTATGACAACATCAATTCCCGCAGCGTCCGCGGTCCTGATCATCGTCCCAAGATTGCCTGGGTCCTGGACGGCATCAAGCAAAAGGAACGTTTCCGCGGTTTCAACGGCAGCAAGGCTGTGCTGCTGCCTGCATACCGCCATGATCCCTTGCGGTGTTTCTGTTTCTGATAGGCTTTTAAAAATATCCTTTGTTACATTAGTTACGGGAATATCCTTATAATCGATCCGAGGAGGGATGTCAATTCCCTCGGAGATAATCAACTCAGCAATTGTCCCCGGGCTTTTGATTGCTTCTTCAACAAGGTGGAATCCTTCAGCCAAAAACAGGCCGGACCGGTCCCGCTCTTTTTTCATCGACAACTTCTTCCATTGCTTCACCTGAGGGTTTTGGGCGGATTGAATATGTTTCACAGCTGCCCCCCCTTTCTTCATCACTCATTTTCCTATTATAGCTTAACGCCCGTACATATTAAAACCTGAAATAGAAAAAGATAGGATTGAATGAAATCTGAAAAGGAGGATGAAACAATGAACCTTAATTTGCGCGCGGCTGTTATCCATAACATTCACGACAATACCCAGCAGGAACTTGAGGACACAATTGTCGACGCCATCCAGAATGGCGAGGAAAAAATGCTTCCGGGGCTTGGCGTTCTATTTGAAATCATCTGGAACAATTCTTCGGAAGACGAGAAAAAAGAAATGCTCCAGGCACTTGAAGGCGGTTTAAAGAAATCTTAAAAACAAGCTCCCAGATTGTCGACAAAAGGCCGGGAGAGGGCACCCTCTCCCGGCCTTTTTTCATTTTCGTGAAAATTTATAAGGTTAATCCGAAGATAATTATCCCCAGGATCTTACTCTTCGAGTATTCTTATGCAACTTGCCATGTCCAATTGGCCAGTTTCTTCAAATTCATTGCAGCAAAAGTAAGCATCGCCTGCATGGACAATTTTTTAAGGCCTCGTAAGGTTGTCCACCGCATACCATGCTTTTCTTTCGCATCTGCAAAGACACGTTCAATCGTTTCTTTCCGTTTGGCGTATATCTGTTTTATCTCATCCGAGTGTCGTAAATGTTCTGCCTCTTCCAGGTATGGCTCCCAAATATGACGCTGAATGAGTTTTTGATGGTTTTTACTTTCTGTACACTTTGATAGGAATGGACAGGAAGCGCAAATCGCTGGGTCTGACTTATACTGGCGATAGCCTTCCTTCGTTGTTGTCGTATACTTTAATTCCTGCCCTTGCGGGCAGAGATAGCAATTGTAATACTCATCATAAACATAGTCATGCTTTCGGAAGAACCCGTCTTTCGTTTTTGGACGGGTGTAAGGAAGAACAGGCAACATCTGATTCTCTAATAGAAAATTCGCAATCGAGGGTGTTTTATAGGCTGCATCGGCTGCGACGGCAAGTGGCTTCTTCACCTTTTCAATTATCTTCTCGACGAGTGGCTGAAGGATATGGCTGTCATGTATATTGCCCGGAGTGACGATGGTCCCTAACACAAACCCTTTTTCATCTGTGGCAGCATGAAATGAATAGGCAAACTGTTTCGTTCGCTCATCCTTTACATAATAGCCACTCTCAGGGTCTGTCGTACTTTCCTTGATTTCCTTCCACTCTTCTTTTTCAAATTTCTCGGGAGGAAATGGCTTTTTTCCGTGTTTCTCCCGATCTAAATTAAGCTCCAAATGAAGCTTTTCTTCATAGGCGCGGGTTTCCTTTCGAACGAGTTTCTTGTCGTACTTGCGTTTATTGGCACTCGCTTTTACATGTGTGGAATCCACAAATACATGTTCAGGAGACAACAACCCTTTATCCATAATCTCCTTCAAGATTCGATAGAAAATCTGTTCAAACACATCAGAATCATAAAAACGGCGCTCGTAATTTTTACCGAAGGTAGAAAAGTGCGGGACTTCGGTGTAGAAACCAAACCCTAAAAACCACCGATAAGCCATGTTGGTCTCAATCTCTTTAATGGTTTGACGCATGGAGCGTATGCCAAATATGTATTGTATGAAAGTTATTTTAAAGAGAACAACTGGGTCAATGCTGGGCCGGCCCAGTCCGGAATACAAATGTTCAACCAAGGGATAGATGAATGAAAAATCAATGGCGGATTCCAGCTTGCGCACTAAATGATTTTCAGGAACTAATTGATCGATGGTCAGCATTTCAAATTGTTCACGTTCATTGGCTTGATTTTTAGTCATCAAGGCAGGTCACCTCATACATAGTGTTTCTTTATATAAAGGGAATTTTGTTGATTGGAACGGAGGGTGGCGACTCCTGCGGGAATAGCGGGATAGTCGAGACCCTGGACTGAGTGTAGCGAGGGAAGCGGCTCGGCCCCGCCCGCGGAAAGCGTCCACCCGGAGTGGAAATCTAGACGCACTGTTATTTTAATTTATATTTTAAATTAAAAAAGACTGTAGGCAAACCTGGATATCTCCGAGTTTGTCTACAGTCTGCAAGCTCCCCGTGACAGTTGTCAGGGGAGCTTTGTTTTTAACCCAATTTAATTTTCTCGACTGTTTCCTTGTCGAGGCGTTTAATGACTTCGACAATAAGCTTAACCGCATTTTCGTAATCATCGCGGTGCAGCATCGCCGCATGTGAATGGATGTAGCGGGTCGCAATCGTGATCGCCAAAGATGGAACGCCATTATGGGACAAATGGATGGCGCCAGCATCGGTTCCGCCGCCTGGAACTGTATCAAATTGATAAGGAATATTTAGTTCGTCCGCTGTATCGGTGATGAAATCGCGCAATCCTTTATGGGAGACCATCGACGCGTCATAAAGGATGATTTGCGGGCCATTGCCCATTTTTCCAAGCGCTTCTTTTTCAGTTACCCCTGGAGTATCGCCGGCTATCCCGACGTCTACGCCAAAACCGATATCAGGCTGGATTTTTGCAGCGGCTGTCCTTGCGCCCCGCAGGCCAACTTCTTCCTGGATAGTGCCGACGCCGTAAACGACGTTTGGATGGTCCGCATCCTTAAGCTGTTTCAGGACATCAATGGCAATCGCACAGCCGATTCGGTTATCCCATGCCTTTGCAAGCAGCATTTTCTCATTTTTCATCACTGTGAACTCAAAGTAAGGAACAATCATGTCACCTGGGCGAACTCCCCACTCGGAAGCTTCTTCCCTGCTCGTTGCACCGATATCGATGAACATATCCTTAATCTCGACCGGCTTTTTCCGTTGTTCGGCTGTCAAGATATGAGGAGGTTTCGATCCGATTACCCCAGTTACATCGCCTTTACGTGTAACGATCGTAACGCGCTGAGCGAGCATGACCTGGTTCCACCAACCGCCAACAGGCTGGAAGCGAATAAAGCCCTTTTCATCGATTTGCGTTACCATGAAACCAACCTCATCAAGGTGGCCGGCTACCATGATTTTAGGGCCGCCTTCCTTGCCGGTTTTCTTGGCAATTAGGCTGCCCAGGCCGTCGGTTGTAATTTCGTCGGCATAGGGAGTAATATACTCTTTCATGACTTCGCGTACTTCCCGCTCATTTCCCGGAATTCCATTTGCATCCGTGAGCGCTTTAAGCATTTGCAATGTTTCATCCAGTTGTGCCATACCTATGACTCCCTTTTTTTATGTATTTGACCAGTCCATTATACAAAACGGCGGGATATTTGTAAAAATTTTCTGCTAATAGCCGTTTTGCTGTCTTTCATAATTTACTTCATTTTTCACGCGGTATGCTTCCTCAATTTCAGCCCCTGTAAAGCCAAGAAGGTTTGCAAGGCTCATAAACGAACGGAACAGGGTTCGATAATCGCTTTCCGACCTGCTTATTTGAAAAGAAGAAATCGCCCTGAAAACATCGTTGAATTGTTCAGTCACATTCCGTTTAGGTTCGCCAGTAAATTCAATATCCGAAGTCAATCCGGATTCGATTCCAAGCGATAGAATGAAATGGATGCCGTCAACAAATTCCTCCAGGACGGTTTCCCGGGGCGACGATGGCTTCTTGCTCCAGAACTTAAAACAGCGCGTCTCATTGGCCAATTCCCCGACTTCGACAAGCAAGGCCAAGACCTTCTTGTCAAACAAATCCTCATTCTCCAGCCCGTTGTTTCTCTCAATGTAGGAATCAAGGGCTCTTTGCATATCAAATAATTTTTCGAGATTCATATCTATCCTCCCTGTTGTTTTAGCTGAACAAGAGTGTTGATTATTTAGAATCAAGACCGTTTTGAGGAATCTTTCCCGACGAAACGGTCTTGATGGTCTTTTAAAATTGGTACTTCCATTCACGAAGGTCTTGCTAGTTAATAAACGGGCCTTCTAAAATGGGAACCTTTTTTCTTGTGCTTCGTATGTATAGGATACAACAATGGTTTTGAAACTAAAAATAGCGCCGCGTGGGTGCTTTATCCGTGCGAATCCAGGGACATTTCCTGTCCCATTCTAGGACATCACACCTTGTTTCCCAAAAGGCTTGCCCGAACCTGGGAAGACGCGCTATGGATAAATATAAATTGGAACAAAAAGCTTTAAGGCCAGGAGGGCGTTAATTTGATCATGGTATTACGTGTAACAATACTGGTTTTGTTAACCTCTATTGTTATAAGAATTGCACACATCATTTTCAATAAAACGAGAAAGCTGGAATACGCTAAAAACCAGAAGCGTTTTTTCCTCCTCGATGATAAGTCAAACCCTAGAAAGAATTTCCTTCTTACATATAAAGGAGCGGTGTTTGAAGGGGAAAAATATCTTGGGATTACAGGCGACTCGTTTTCTGTCATTTCAATTTCACTATGGCCGAAAAATGCGGATAAGCTTGAAGGCATGACACATGATGATTTCCTGTTTATCAAAAGCGAATTGGCGAAATCGTATCCTCATGCTTCAATAGAATGGAATGCCTCCGTCAAGGATCATTTGCGCAAACTCATGTCCATTTCTCATTGAAAAAACTCTAGGTACACAATCAGGCTGATGTCCATAAGCGCCAAAAAAGGAAATCCGTATCTAAAGGCTGCGTGCTTTGTTTTATGCCGGAAATAATTCATGCCCAATACTGCCCCCGCGGCTCCCCCGGCAAGCGCCGCAAGCCAAAGGGTCCGCTCACTAATCCTGAATTCACCGTTCCTGGCCCTTTTTTTATCAATTCCCATCATCGCAAAAGCGATTATATTTATAATTAAGAGATATACAAATACCAAATCCATATCCTCCCCCCAATAGATGGTAAATTGAATTTACTAACACCACAACTAAATAATATAGCAGAAAAGCCATTCCCGTTTTTAGGAAATGGCTTTACAGTTGTTCTTATTTTTCAAATTGCTTCTTAGCAGCGTTTGCAAGTTCTGCAAATGCTGCTGCGTCGCTGACAGCAAGCTCAGCAAGCATTTTGCGGTTTACTTCGATGCCTGCAAGCTTCAGGCCATGCATTAAACGGCTGTAGGATAGGCCGTTGATGCGTGCAGCTGCGTTGATACGAGTAATCCAAAGTTTGCGGAAGTCGCGCTTCTTCTGGCGACGGTCGCGGTATGCGTACATCAGGGATTTCATAACCTGCTGGTTTGCAACTTTGTATAATGTATGTTTTGAACCGAAATAACCTTTTGCTAATTTAAGAACTTTTTTACGACGCTTGCGCGTAACAGTACCGCCTTTTACACGTGGCATGTATTTTCCCTCCTATATGAATCGATCGCTCGATATTACTTAAGATTGTCCAACAATTGGCGAATGCGCTTGAAGTCACCTTTAGAAACCATTGCTGATTTACGAAGCTTACGCTTTGCTTTTGTGGACTTGTTCGCGAACAAGTGGCTTGTATATGCGTGGCCACGCTTCAGTTTACCAGATCCGGTCTTTTTGAAACGCTTGGCAGCGCCGCGGTGAGTTTTCATTTTTGGCATTGGGAAGTCCTCCTTGTTACTTTTCGTTTTTAGGTGCTAAAACCAGGAACATGCTCCGGCCATCCATTTTTGGATGGGATTCGATCGTCGCAACGTCCTTGCACGCTTGGGCAAAACGGTCCAGCACGCGCTGGCCGATTTCCTTATGGGTGATTGCACGGCCCTTAAAGCGGATCGATGCTTTTACTTTATCGCCTTTTTCAAGGAATTTGATCGCATTGCGAAGCTTGGTGTTAAAGTCGTGCTCATCAATGGTCGGGCTGAGGCGTACCTCTTTCGTTGTGATGATTTTCTGGTTCTTGCGCGCTTCTTTTTCTTTCTTTTGCTGCTCGAATTTGAATTTGCCGTAATCCATGATCCGGGCTACCGGAGGTTTTGCATTCGGTGCAACAAGCACCAAATCAAGATTCACACGGCCTGCAATTTCCAGGGCTTCAAATTTCGTTTTGATACCAAGCTGCTCGCCGTTCTGGTCAATCAGGCGAACCTCCCGGGCGCGAATTCCTTCGTTCAACAACATTTGGTCTTTGCTAATAGTTAGCCACCTCCAAGGTTTAATAACGAATACGTTGTCCGGGGCAAAGGGCTTCCAGCTCTAGGCCGGACAGGTTTTTTGCAATAAAAAAAGCGTGGATGCACACACCCACACTTTTACGAACAAATAAGGTTTAAAAAAACCAGTTACGTAAAACCTGCCAACTGCCTAGGCGTCAGCCAGGTGAGAAGCGGGTGCTTCTTCTTTCCCAAAATTTCGTATTCACTTTCACCTTTGTAACTATATCACACACCAACGAAGGTGTCAAACACGCTGTTTAATAAAGGCAACGTTAGTTATTGTACCAGACCATTTAACAAAATTCAACAATGAATTTTAGAAATGTCGAAAACTATTTCCAAAAAAACCCGCTATTACCACCGTTTGTTTGTTTTCCATCGCCGTATAACGGGAAAACGGCACATACGCCCTCTTTTGAGGGCCGTCCAAAAAAATTTTGGAGGGTGATTGAAAATGGATAAACGAGTAGTTGGAGTTTACAACAGTGAAGAGGAACTTATAGAAGCAATTGACCGTTACCAAAAGGAAGGCAATACACTTAGCAACCTGTCCGTATTCGGAAAAACAGACGGAGCGATGGAGCATCTTGGAAATTTGACGGGCTTACGGGAGGAAACATTGAACGAAGATGCGACGACGGACAACAAAGGATTTTTTAAAAGCCTGGCATCCGCTTTTGATGGGACTGACGACAATGGGGAAGCTTCCTATTACGACCGCCTCGTCGGTTTCGGACTTCGGGAAAGCGAAGCACGGGAATATGCGGGAGATTTGGAAGCAGGCCGGATTGTCCTGTTCGAGGATACCGGAGTTTCCGGACAGGTTGTAGAAGGGGAAACACGGTTAGGGTATACGGGCCAAGACGTCTCTGGATTTTCCCGGAGCGGGGTGGATATCGACAGGCTCGATGCGGAGGATGAACGCACGTTAAGGCTTCGTGAAGAGCAGCTCGACGTCCAAAAGGATCGTGTCCAGACCGGAGAAGTGAAGGTTCACAAGGACGTAGTCGAGGAACAGGAGTCCGTCAATGTCCCTGTATCCCGCGAAGAGGTCTACGTTGAACGGCGCGAGGTCGACGGTTACAGTGCCGACGCCGGGGAAATTGGTGACGATGAAACGATCCGCGTTCCGATCGTTGAAGAAAAAGTGGAAGTCACAAAAAGGCCTGTCGTAACGGAAGAACTCGTTATCGGCAAAAAGGAAGTCCAGTCGACCGAAAAGGTTGTCGAAAACGTCAAGCGTGAAGAGGCGCATATCGAATCAGAGGGAAACACCGATTTTGATAAAAAACGAGATGTGTTGGACAACGACCGCACCGATCGACTCTAACAAAAATAGCTGCCGGGCATATGCCGGCAGCTGTTTTTTTATCGTTTTACAACTTCATTCAAAATTGAGGCGAAGTCCTCAAATGGCATCGTTTCCGACTTTTGTTCGCCGTATTTGCGGACATTGACTGCGCCTTCCTCAACTTCTTTATCGCCAACGACAAGCATGTAAGGAATTTTCTGCATTTGCGCTTCACGTATTTTATAACCGATCTTTTCATCACGGTTATCCATTTCAACCCGGAACCCTTCCATCTGAAGCTGCTCCTGGACCTTGCGCGCATACTCATAATGGGCTGCCGGGGATACAGGGATAACCTGAACCTGGACCGGGGCGAGCCAAGCCGGGAATGCTCCTTTGTATTCCTCGATTAAGAACGCAACAAAACGTTCCATCGTAGAAACAACTCCGCGGTGGATAACAACCGGGCGATGCTGCTTGCCATCCTCACCGACATAAGTAAGGTCGAATCTTTCCGGGAGAAGGAAGTCAAGCTGGACAGTCGACAAAGTTTCATCCTTTCCAAGCGCTGTCTTAACCTGGACATCTAGCTTCGGACCGTAGAAAGCGGCCTCGCCTTCAGCCTCGAAATACTCAAGGCCAAGCTCATCCATTGTCTCCTTCAGCATTGCCTGCGCTTTTTCCCACATTTCATCATCATCGAAATACTTTTCCGTATTTTCAGGGTCACGGTAGGAAAGCCTGAACGAATAGTCATTGATGTCGAAATCCTTATAAACATCAAGAACCAAATTCACTACCCGCTTGAATTCCTCTTTAATCTGGTCGGGACGGACGAAGATGTGGGCATCATTCAATGTCATCCCGCGTACCCTTTGCAAACCGGAAAGGGCTCCAGACATTTCATAGCGGTGCATCAGCCCGAGTTCCGCGATCCGGATTGGCAGCTCACGGTAGCTATGCATCGAATTTTTGTACACCATCATATGATGCGGGCAATTCATCGGGCGGAGGACGAGCTGCTCATTGTCCATTTCCATTACCGGGAACATATCTTCCTGATAGTGATCCCAGTGGCCCGATGTCTTGTACAGATCAACGCTTCCCATTACTGGAGTATATACATGATCATAGCCAAGCTTTGTTTCCTTATCAACGATATAGCGCTCGATGATCCGGCGGATTGTCGCGCCTTTTGGAAGCCAGATTGGAAGCCCCTGGCCAACTTTTTGCGAGTTTGTGAACAGGTTTAGCTCCTTGCCGATTTTCCTATGGTCACGCTCCTTCGCTTCTTCCAGCAAGCGAAGATGTTCAGCAAGGTCCTCTTTTTTGAAAAATGCAGTACCGTAAATGCGCTGCAGCATTTTATTGTCGCTGTCTCCACGCCAATAAGCGCCCGCAATGCTCAGTAGCTTGAATTCCTTGATTTTTCCTGTTGACGGGACATGGACACCGCGGCAAAGATCTGAAAATTCGCCTTGGTCGTAAATTGTGACAGTTTCATCGGCAGGAATGGCTTCAATGAGCTCAAGCTTGTATTCATCTCCGATTTTCTTAAAGAAAGCAACCGCTTCATCACGGCTGACCTCCCTTCGGACAACTTCAACATTTTCATTTACAATTTTGGCCATTTCCTTTTCAATTGCCGGCAAGTCTTCCGGAGTCAAGGATTCAGGAAGGTCAACGTCATAGTAGAACCCGCCCTCAATAACAGGACCGACTCCAAACTTCGCCTCAGGATACAGGCGCTTGATTGCCTGGGCCATCAAGTGGGCGGTACTATGGCGGAGCACCTCGAGCGCTTCCGGTGAATCCTGGGTGATGATTTCTAAGGAAGCATCTTCTTCAATCGGCCTCCTCAAGTCGTACATTTTCCCATTAACCTTACCCGCGATGGATTTTTTCTTCAATCCGGGGCTGATGGAAGCCGCGATATCTTCTGTTGATGTGCCTTTCTCAAATTCTTTCACATTTCCGTCAGGAAACGTAATTTTCAAATCTGCCATGTCTTTTTCCTCCTTTTATTGATAACCAGGACGAAAATCCGCCTGTTTTTGTTTTTTTAAAAATAAAAAAGCCCGCCCCTGGAAAAGGGACGAGCTGTTATGCACGTGGTTCCACCCAATTTTTCATTTAAACAGGCACACCAGCCCATTTGAAAAAATGACTCTGAACAGATAACGGCTGCGGCCGCCAGCAATTACTCATTTCCATTTTCACGGCTGGAGTTTAAAGGGGGTAAGCATTCCATTCGTGCTGGGAAGTTTTCACCAATCCTTCCCTCTCTGCAAGCCGTAAAGAAACGCCCATGTCCTTATCATCACTTTTGCTTCGATAGTTGCTATGTACGTTATTATAAGTAGTTGCAGCAAAAAAATCAAGCTGGCAATCCCATTTCGGCCAGCCCTAAGCTTTGGCCGGAAATTCAGCCGGTTTATGGAGTTCAACCCTTTCTTCGAAGATGTTTATGATCGTCCGGATAAGGGGCATTTCCGGTTCCTCCGTGTATAAGTGGATTGTCGAAGGGGCAATCGATAGCAGCGGGGCAATTGAATAGGAATCTACATACACCGGATGGTTAATCAATAGTTTCCTGTCAATCATTTTTGCCAGATCTGCCCTCTTAACTTCGGCTAATTTATCATCATAAAATGTAATTTCCTCCCCCGTTAGTACATGAAGCAGCTCCATCCGGGCGGGGCGCCCCTGGACGAACTCCCTTAATGACTCTATGAAAATCAAGTATTCTTGCTCCATTTTATACTCATCGATCGAAAGGGCCGCCACTTCCTCCATATAGTCAAAAAAAGGGCGCAGCCTAAATTTTACAAAAGAATCGAAAGAAAAACTTGTACCTTCCTTTAACATCTGCCCAATCGATTCCTTGACATACCGCTCCGGCCCATTTTTTCCAAGGAAAATGAATAGGTCGCTCCTATCTCCTTCAAGGATGGCGTGCATAATATCAATAATTTGCTGCTGTTCTGCTGGGTCGCTGAAATAATACGCATCCTGCAAAATCCCCCTGAACCACTCGTCCCATTTGGCCCCAGTAAGGTATCCCCAGAAAGCCTGCGCGAATTTATCAATTGAATCCCCATCTAGAGATTCAAATAGTATTTTAGTGCAATGGCGGTCTTCAATAACCTGAATTTCGATTCCGTGCCCGGCCTCCTGCAAATACTTTTGCACTTGAGTATAGAAGCAAATGGCGTCCGGCCCGTTCTCGAAGATAATTTCTCCCAACCATATCCCTCCCTGTCCCGCTGATTCCTATATTCATATATATGGGGGACAACGGGGGATTAGAATCCCGCCGCTTTTTGAAAAACAAAAGAAGCCTCCTTGTGAAGGGGGCTTCCTGAAAGGTTTTTTATTTTATTGGCGGCGGTTGGGGCCATCAAGCATGACAGGCTCACTCAAATACTTGATGCGTTCCATAATCCTACGCGCTTTCATTTTTTCTTCTTCCCCGCGCTGGCTGTACGTTAGATGGTGTTCCAGCTGCTTGAAATTGAAATTGGAGGTAAAGAATGTTGGCAGATTTTCAAGCATCCTGAACTGGAGAATCGGCCCAATCACCTCATCCCTCGTCCAGCTCGACACTGCTTCAGCACCGATATCGTCTAGCATCAGGACAGGTTCCCTTTTCAATGCATCAATTTTTTCATTAAGGGTGTGGTCACCTATCGCACTTTTCATTTCCCTTAGGAGCTCGGGGACATATACAATCATTGATGATATTTGTTTCTTTGCAAGCTCATTTGCAAGCGCACCGAGCAAATACGATTTCCCGACTCCAAATTCACCGTATAAATAAAGCCCTTTTGGCCTTTTCTCAGCCTGGTAATCGATGACGAATGAGATAGCCTTCTGCATTGCATCCAGTCTTCCCGGCTGGCCATCAACATCAAGGGATGCAAATGAAGCATTGAGGATTTCCCTTGGGACATGCAGGCTCTTGATTAGCCGTTCATTTTTCTTCTTTTCATCGGCCATTATTTTACGCGGGCACCGCTCATATTGAACATCGATTGAATTCGGCTGCAAAACCAGTTCTGGATGAAACCCTTGCATAATATTTCCGCACTTATCAAGGCTTTCACAATACTGGCAATGCTTGCTTTGATTCGTATATTCGTATAGCTTGACCATGCTTTTTTCAATCATGCTTTCAGTAATGCTGTCCCGATTTTTTTGAAGAAAGTCCCTGACATCCCGATCATTCATAATTTGGCTTTTCATTTGTTCATATCGTTTCATGAAATCTTCATTGGAAGCAAGCCTCTTAAGGGTTTGGTTAATCCGCTCCATTCAGTTCCCTCCTTTCTAATCTCTAAAAGCTTTAAGCATTTCTTCAACTTCTTTTTTCCTAGCTTCAATTTCCTTGGAACCACTGTTATTCCCGGCAGAAGTGGTTTCTTTTTTATCGAACCAATCAGGCAGCATTTCCGTCCGGATCGGCTTTTGCTTTGACTGTTTTTTCCCTGCAGGCGATTTCGCGCTGCCCGAACTCCATTCAATATATTTAGCATGTTCCTGCCTTGACAGATCCATCGCCTCTTTAACCGTCCGTATTTGTTTTCTCGCCCAATGGCCCGCTAACCGTTCAACATAGCCCTTCGTCAGCTTCATGTCGGTTTTCAGCATGGCAAACTGGATCAGAACATTGACAACCCCGGGAAGAAGCTGCTGATTGAGCAGGACCCCTTCAATCACTTGCAAATCAGCACTAGAAGGTTCTGCCCCGCCCGATAAGTCTTTCATGACCTGAAGGGGGGAAGCTGTCTCCAAATACCTGATCAGCTTTTCTTCCTGGGTTTTCGGCTCCTCAAGCTGGACCCTGTCGGCAATCGGATGGACTCGTTCGACTAGTGCGGGCAGCTTGTCATAATTTTCGAACTGGTACCAGTCCCTGGCCGCCTTCCGTAGTTCTTCTATGTCTATCTCATCCTTTTCGTTCACGGCGCTGAGAACGATGTTTTTCATTTGAAGCGCATCGATATTGTACAAAAAGGCCAGGTTGCAGATGGCATCTTTCACCTTTGGGGTAAGCGATCTTTTTGGAACAAGGGAATCTCCCAAACCTGAAACAAGAAGGTCAAAATTGAACGTATCGTGCGGAAGCTGAATAGGATTGGCAGATTGCTTGCCAATGAACTGCTGGCCTTTTTCAACATCGAGCTCTTCCGAATGGTCCTGCACATATTGAAGAGTGTTCGATGGAGCGGAAACAAATATATCCTGGAAGGGCTTAGTAACTTCCTCGTAACCCTCCTGCTCTGGCATTTCGCGGTCACAAAAGAAACGCTTCAGCCGGAGGAAATGATTTTTGCCAATTTTCCTATATAAATAAACGTTGAGCATCCCATCCACAAAAAATTGCTCTGGGCTTAGCGGTGGCTGCAGTTCGTAGATGAATGACCGGATGTCATCCTCGTTCTTGACATACGTTTTTAACAAGCCAATCCCTTCCAGCTTGAGCCTCGCCTCATATATCCTTTTCAGGTTCAGGCCTGAAAGGTTCATTAAAAAATGATGGGAAGACGCCTCGGACCATAAACGGTTTTCCTCAAGCTCGCTCCACAATGTCATATACACACTGAAGCAATCAGGCCCAATCAGGGGCTGATAGAGAAGAGAAAGTATTTTTCTATCATACTCATGGAGCAGCCCATTCGAGGCGACTATGTATCTGTCAACCGGAACAAGTTCCTGCCAGTGCTGGGCCATAACCTTAACCCCTTTTCTCTTTTTTAGAAAAATGAGGCATCCGCTCCTGTTTAGCGAATGCCTTAAGCTCGGGCATATGTAATGGAGTTCCATTCACTTGCCATTAACTCTTTTCCTTTTTTATTAATTCCTTCAGTTCTTCTATAAATACATTAATATCCTTAAACTGACGGTAAACGGAAGCAAAACGTACATAGGCAACCTCATCGACCAACGCAAGCCTGTCCATCACCATTTCACCGATCACTTCACTGTTAATTTCGGAAGTTCCCTGGCTGCGTAATTCCTTTTCCACATCACTCGTAATTTCCTCAAGCTGCTTGAGGGCGACCGGACGCTTTTCGCATGCCTTAATCAGTCCGCGCAATATTTTATCACGGCTGAATTCTTCACGGGTGCCTTCTTTTTTTACTACAATCAACGGAATTTCTTCCACTTTTTCAAATGTCGTAAAACGGTAGCTGCACTCCTCGCATTCCCGCCTTCTTCTTGTGGAACGCCCTTCATCGACGGGCCTCGAGTCAAGCACGCGTGTACCGCTATTTTGGCAAGCTGGGCATTTCATTTAATCAACTCCAATTGTTTCCGGGATTATGCACTATGCAACCGGGTTGAAATTGTATTCCGTCATCTTTAATCTTATAGAAAAGAGGGGTTTTTCACAAGGATTATTCGCTGTTTTTTCCAGAACCAATATATGTATGCGCCTTGTCCAAAGCCTTGTATAAATCAAGGGCGATTCCCCTTAGTTTCCCGTAATTCGCCATTATCGCGGGGCAGTCCGTTGATAGATGGAAATCCACCGCTGTTTCAAACGGCCTTACATTAACAATTGTCGCAATGAGGAAGCAGGGTAAAGGTTCGGATAGCTCACAGGCAATTTCCCCACGATCTTTTGACGATTCCACAATCCTGCATCCCGGCCGTTTGCCAAAAATCTCTTCCAGGCTTGTGAACAGCGGGTCTTTACCGGAACGGTAATAATGCGTCCGTAGCCCTCCATCGGGGTTGCCTTCGCTAGTTGCACAAACATTTGAAAAACGCTGCATTACATTCTTAAGCACAATTCCTTCCTCCACCGCATTTTTTCCTGCCTTCGAGTTGTTTACTGCAGGTTGGACCTTCTATACCAAGTGTACAACATTTCGGGGAATAAAAAAATCAACAAGCGCCTTGGGGTATCTCCCAATAAATTCGGGAGTTCCCCTAAATGGTCCGGGAAAAATATAAAAAGAGGCGCAATTACGCCTCTTTGGATTCGTCAGTATGAAATTACAGGGCTTTCGCCTGGTTTACCTGTACAGGGCCCATGCCGCGAGGAAGTTCAATATTCTCGCGTGTCTGTGCATTCAACGCTTCAGCGATATAATCCGCTGCGACATTTGGGTTCAAATCGCCGCACGTATAAACGTCGATGCTGGCATATCCATGTTCAGGAAAGCTGTGGATTGTCAGGTGGGATTCGGAAATAATGACTACCCCGCTAACTCCCTGTGGCGCAAATTTGTGAAATGCCACTTCCCGGATTTCGGCTCCTGATTTTAGAGCAGCTTCTACAAAAGTTCTTTCAATAAAATCCATGTCATTCAGCTTTTCAAAGTCGCATCCCCACAGTTCGGAGATCACGTGTCGTCCCATAGTTTCCATATTAAATTATCCCCCTCAAACATTTTTGCTGCATTCCTGAAACCATACAATTGACGGTAACCGGTAATTACCACGGGGGAAAGTTAGTCCAGAGAGGTCCTAACCCTTTAAGTAATTAATCGCTACCTAATTTCAAGAAGTTCACGATGACTAGTATACTTTGTTTATACCCTTTTTGCAACCTATGAAAATGAAAATTTTAAAAGGGAAGATATTGCTTTTTTTCAGGGTGGTTTTGGTCGGTTCTAATGGGTTTCCGAATGCTGTAGCTACACGTTTTTAAGTGGGGGAAATGCTTTTGTTGGTAAAAAAACTGGTGCCTATTAACCGGGTTATGGCCGGACATTGTCACTCATACTGATTTGAGTGACTTCAATACTGGAATTTGGCACTTGATTGTCACGATTAAGGCGCTTGCGTGACAACTAAACCGGATTCTGCCCTTTGGTTGTCACGAATCCGGGGCGTGCGTGACAACTAAACCGGATTTTGCCCTTTGGTTGTCACGATTAGAGCGCTTGCGTGACAACTAAATCGGATTCTGCCCTTGAGTTGTCACGATTCGGGGGCGGGCGTGACAAATAAACCGGATTTTGCTCTTGAGTTGTCACGATTCGGGGGCGTGCGTGACAACTAAAGCGGATTTTGCCCATTAGTTGTCACGATTCGGAGGCTTGCGTGACAACTAAACCGGATTCTGCCCTTTGGTTGTCACGACTCCGGGGCGTGCGTGACAACTAAACCGGATTTTGCCCTTTGGTTGTCACGATTAGAGCGCTTGCGTGACAACTAAATCGGATTCTGCCCTTGAGTTGTCACGATTCGGGGGCGTGCGTGACAAATAAACCGGATTTTGCTCTTGAGTTGTCACGATTCGGGGGCGTGCGTGACAACTAAATCGGATTTTGCCCTTTAGTTGTCACGATTCGGAGGCTTGCGTGACAACTAAACCGGATTCTGCCCTTTGGTTGTCACGAATCCGGCGCTTGCGTGACAACTAAATCGGATTCTCCCCTTGGGTTGTCACGATTAGGGCGCTTGCGTGACAACTAAACCGGATTCTGCCCTTGGGTTGTCACGAATCCGGGGCGTGCGTGACAACTAAACCGGATTTTGCCCTTGACTTGTCACGATTCGGGGGAGTGCGTGACAACTAAACCGGATTTTGCCCTTTAGTTGTCACGATTAGAGCGCTTGCGTGACAACTAAATCGGATTCTGCCCTTGAGTTGTCACGATTCGGGGGCGTGCGTGACAAATAAACCGGATTTTGCTCTTGAGTTGTCACGATTCGGGGGCGTGCGTGACAACTAAATCGGATTTTGCCCTTTAGTTGTCACGATTCGGAGGCTTGCGTGACAACTAAACCGGATTCTGCCCTTTGGTTGTCACGAATCCGGCGCTTGCGTGACAACTAAATCGGATTCTGCCCTTGGGTTGTCACGATTCGGGGGAGTGCGTGACAACTAAATCGGATTCTGCCCTTGGGTTGTCACGATTCGGAGGCGTCCGTGACAACTAAACCGAATTCTGCTCTTGGGTTGTCACGATTCGGAGGCGTCCGTGACAACTAAACCGAATTCTGCTCTTGGGTTGTCACGATTCGGGCGCTTGCGTGACAACTAAATCGGATTCTGCCCTTGGGTTGTCACGATTCGGAGGCTTCCGTGACAACTAAACCGAATTCTGCTCTTGGGTTGTCACGAACCGGGGGTTTGAGTAAAACCCTTCTACGATCGGATCAATCTTTGTCACTCAGCAACCGGGCTATGAATTACAATCCAACTTCCAAAACAGCTAATTTCATTGCACCCCAAACAAGCACAAAAAGCCGCCATAACGGCGGCTTTTCTATATTATCCTACTTTTATTTCCGATTTAGATGCAATTTGCTTTGCCACATAAAGGATCAGATCGACGACCCGGGATGAGTAACCCCATTCATTATCATACCAGGCGAGGACTTTTACTTTCCTTCCGCCCATGACCATTGTCGACAGGCCATCAATAATTGCGGAATGGGAATTTGTATTGAAATCTACAGAAACTAGCGGCTCGTCTGTATAATCGAGTATGCCTTTCATCTCTCCCCTGGAGGCTTCAATGAACATTGAATTGACCTCTTCCACTGTTACATCCTTTTTCAAGTCAACAACCAGATCGACAAGGGATACATTTGGTGTCGGAACCCTGAGCGACATCCCATGAAGTTTCCCCTTAAGCTGCGGCAGCACCAATGCGAGCGCTTTGGCCGCACCCGTCGTTGTCGGGATGATCGATTGTCCGCATGCCCTCGCGCGCCTTAAATCTTTGTGTGGATTATCGATGTTATTTTGGTCGTTTGTGTAGGAATGAATGGTTGTCATAAGGCCATTTTCAATCCCAAATTTCTCATCAAGCAATTTCGCGACCGGAGCCAGGCAATTTGTCGTACAGGACGCATTTGAAATGAGATTATGCTCATCAATATTTAATGCGCTTTCATTTACGCCCATTACAATTGTAATGTCCTCATCTTTTCCAGGAGCGGTAATGATTACTTTCTTTGCCCCTGCTTCAAGATGGAGGGCCGCCTTTTCACGCGAATTGAACTTTCCGGTTGCTTCGATTGCAATATCTATTTTCAATTCCTTCCAAGGTAACTGCTCAGGATTCCTGTTGCTTAGCAGCTGTACACGCTTTCCATTTACGATAAGTTCATTTTCAAGCGCAACCACTTCACCATTGAAAGGGCCATGTGTCGTATCATATTTGAGTAAATGTGCAAGTGTTTCAGCGGGATAGCTTGCATTAATAGCAACCACATCAATATTTTCTTCCACGATGGCTTTCCGGAAAACCATCCTTCCAATTCTCCCAAACCCATTGATCGCAATTCTCGCCTTCATTATTCGGCTCCTTCCACACTATGTTATACTTATATCTGCTAATTCGCATAATTAGTATAACATAATTAAATCGAAATGTGATGATTAATGTGCTTATTTTTTCACCTTTTTCAATTGTTTTTTTAAAATAAAAGACATAAAAAATACAGGCTCCCATCCAATGGGTATGCCTGTATCCTATAAATGGCTAGACGCCTTTTTCATTCCGCCATCGCCCGAGTATTTCAAGGAGCTGCCGATTTGTTTCTCCAATATCTCCATTATTGTCAATCACCGCGTCCGCCATGTCCGCTTTTTCAGAAAGGGGCATTTGCGAGCGGATCCTGGCTTCCGCCTCTTCCTTTGAAAAAGAATTCCTTGCCATCAGCCGTGAAAGCTGTGTGTCCTTGTCAACATAGACGACGAGTGTTTTATCCGCCATATGCGCCAACTTGCTTTCGAAAAGAAGCGGGATATCGAGGACAATAACTGGGGCACCAGACTTCTCCGCCTCTTTCCGCTTTTCAGCCATCCTCTTTCGTACTTCCGGATGGACAAAACCGTTCAGCAAAAGCCTCTTTTGCTCATCGTTGAAGATGAGTGCCCCAAGAGCCTGCCTGTCTATTCCTCCGTCCGGCAACAGGATTCCAGACCCAAACGATTCGACAATTTTCTTGTATGCTGGCTCACCTGGTTCGACAGCGAGGCGAGCCTCGATATCCGCATCAATGACCGGTATGCCCATTTCCCTGCACATGTTTGCCACGGTACTTTTTCCACTGGCGATTCCGCCGGTCAAGCCGATTGTCAATGCCATAATGATTACCCCGATTTATAAATTTTGCGAGTCCAAAAAGATACGCCAACCCGTAAACGGTTAAAGCTTTTGGCAATTCGGGCAGTAATGGGTTCCCCTGCCGCCGACAACACCTTTAGAAAGCGGTGTTCCGCAGTTTTTACAAGCTTCTCCTTTTCGTCCGTAAACGAGAAGGTCAAGCTGGAACATTCCCATTTCTCCCTGGGAATTCACATAGGAACGGATTGTGCTGCCGCCCTTTTCGACCGCTTCCCCAAGCGTAGCGACAATCTCATCATACAACCTTATTATTTCCTCCCCATCGAGAGTGTTAGCAATCCTCTCCGGATGGATGCCCGCCCTGAAGAGCGCCTCATCCACATAAATATTCCCAAGGCCAACTAGAATCTTCTGGTCTAGCAGGGCGGTCTTTACTTTCCGGTTTGTTTTGCCGAGTTTGCCAGCCAAATGCTCTACCGTAAATTCCTCTGAAAAAGGCTCTGGCCCCAATCCGAAAAGAGGAGGCTGGTTGAATTCCGTTCCTTTCAGGAACAAGTGAAGTGTCCCGAATTTCCGTACGTCCCTATATCTTAGCTCAGTACCATCCTCAAAAAAGAAAATTGCATGCGTATGCTTATCCACCGGGTCTCCGGCTTTTTCCAATGAATATTTACCCTCCATCCGCAAGTGGGAAATAAGGGCATAGTCTTCGGTATAAAAAATCAGGAATTTCCCCCGCCTGCCGATTTCAAGAAAGCTCTGCCCCCTTAAGGCATCGGTGAATTGGACTGTGTCCTCCGGGTTTTTGACCATTTTCGGCCAAAAAATCGATACATTGCTAATTGTTTTTCCGACCACAAGCTGTTCAAGTGTCTTCCTGACGGTTTCTACTTCCGGCAGTTCCGGCATTCACAGCCCTCCTATCCAAATAACTGTTCACGCCTATTTTGCATCGTACCAGGTAGGCCCGTACGAGTAATCCACCTTGAGAGGGACTTTCAGTTCAAGGGCGTTTTCCATAATCTCAGGAACAAGTTTCTCGAGCGTCTCAATTTCCTCACGCGGTGCTTCAAAAATCAATTCATCATGAACCTGAAGAAGAAGGCGAGCTTTAAGGCCCTTTTCCTTCAGCGCATCAGCCATGTCAATCATCGCTTTTTTGATAATATCAGCCGCGCTTCCCTGGATTGGCGTGTTCATGGCAGTCCTCTCTGCAAAGCTCCTTAGGTTAAAATTCCTGCTGGTGATTTCGGGAATGTATCTTCTCCTGTGCATTAGTGTTGTGACAAATCCAGTTTGCTTGGCCACTTTTACAATATCCTCCATGTAATCATGGACTCCCGGATAACTTTGAAGATACCGATCTATGAACTGGCCAGCTTCCTTCCTCGTAATGCCCAGGCTTTGGGAAAGGCCAAAATCGCTGATTCCGTAGACGATTCCGAAATTAACCGCCTTGGCGTGGCGGCGCATATTCGAAGTTACCTCATCCGCTTCAACATGGAATACCGCCATTGCCGTCTTCGTGTGAATGTCCTCTCCCTGTTGGAATGCCTCTATAAGCTTTTCATCATTTGCGATATGGGCGAGCACCCTTAATTCAATCTGGGAATAGTCCGCCGCGAAAATAACCCAGCCTTCCTCGGATGGGATGAACGCCTGGCGGATTTTTCGGCCTTCTTCTAGGCGGATTGGGATGTTCTGCAGGTTCGGGTCCGTTGAGCTAAGCCTGCCTGTTGCAGTAAGAGCCTGATTGAATCGGGTGTGGACCTTATCCGTGTTAGGGTCGACAACCTTCAGGAGCCCTTCAATGTAAGTGGACTGCAGTTTCCCTAGCTGCCGGTAATCAAGGATCAGCCTGATGATTTCATGGTCCTCAGCCAGCTTCTCAAGTACATCGGCGGAAGTCGAATATCCCGTTTTTGTTTTCTTGCCGGAAGGAAGGCCCAACTTTTCAAATAAAATCGCTCCAAGCTGTTTAGGCGAATTGATATTGAATTTTTCACCGGCCATCTCATGAATCTTTTCTTCGATGACCTCCAATTTATCATGTATTTCACTGCCCATTGCCTTGAGCCGGGCAAGATCCACCTTTATTCCCGTTGATTCCATATCAGCGAGGACAAGGGTCAACGGCATTTCAAGCTCGGTGAATAATTCATACTGGCTGTTTTCACGCAGGCCTTTTTCCAAAAGTGGTTTTAGCTCCGCTATCGAAATTGCCTTTCTGACAAGATGCCCGGCCACTTCATCCTCACCGGGTACCTTCCGTTTGGCTCCCCTTCCGTAAAAAGCATCATCAGCCTGGACATTCCTGAATCCATATCTTTTTTCAATCGTGGAAAGGTCATCAATATTCGCGGACGGGTCGATGATATAGGAAGCAATAAACACATCGAATACAATCCCTTTAAGGTGGATTCCGCGTCTTCTTAATGCCACCTCGGTCGCTTTTGCGTCATACACAATTTTCTTTTTCGTTTCATCCTCAGCCCATTGCTTGAAGGCGGATGACTGAAGGGCTTTTTCTTCTGAAAAATAAAACCGGCCCTTTTCACTTGCTACGGACATCCCAATGATTTCTGCATAATGGTAATTATCCTCAAGGATTTCAATAAAAAAGGCGGTTTCGTCAGCAAACATTTCTACACTGATTTCAGCAGGCTTTTCGAAATCGACTTCTGCCAACTCCGCCCCACTTTCATTTTCTCCGGTATCTTCCCCAAGCTTATCCAGCAGCGAGTTGAAGCCAAGTTCTTTAAAAATGGAAAGGACTTTCTCCCTATCAAAGCCTTCATAGGAAATCTCGGATAGGTTTACTTCTACGGGTGCCTCCCTCGTAATGGTCGCAAGCTCCTTGCTCATTACTGCCTGTTCCTTGAATTCCTCAAGCTTTTCCCTCAGCTTCTGCCCGCTCACCTTGTCTGTGGACTGAAGGAGATTTTCCAGTGTTTCATATTCCTTCAAAAGCTTGATTGCCGTTTTTTCACCGACTCCGGGAACCCCTGGGATGTTGTCCGAGGAATCCCCCATCAAGCCTTTCATATCAATGATTTGCCATGGTTCAAGGCCATACTTTTCTTTAATATGTTCCGGAGTATATTCCTCAATATCTGTAATGCCCTTCCTTGTAATGCCGACGGTCGTTTTATCGGATGACAGCTGTGTAAGGTCCTTATCCCCCGATATGACCCTTACTTCAAAGCCTTCTTTTTCGGCCTCGAGCGAAAGGGTGCCAATAATGTCATCTGCCTCATAATTTTCGAGCTCATATCTAGGTATCTGATAAGCATCCAATAATTCGCGGATAAACGGAAATTGCTCGGACAGCTCAGGCGGAGTCTTTTGCCTTCCGCCTTTGTATTCGCTGAATGTAGCGTGCCGGAATGTCGTTTTTCCGGCATCGAATGCCACGAGCATATGTGTCGGTTTTTCATCCTCGAGAATCCTCATCAGCATCATCGTGAAACCATAGACGGCATTCGTATGGATGCCCTTATCGTTATTGAGGAGAGGCAAAGCAAAGAAAGCACGGTAGGCAATGCTGTTTCCATCAATTAAAACGAGCTTCTTTTTTTCCAAATTTTTTCCTCCTGTTCCTTTGCAAAACCGGCCCTGATGGTTAAAACTTCCTTTTACAATTCAGGAGCCTTTTTTCCTTGGTTATTTTCCCCGGGCCAGCTTGCGGAATTCAAGGATAAATTCGCTCCCTTTCCCCGGTTTGCTTTTTACTGAAATCCTTCCTTTGTGGGCTTCAACGATATGCTTTACAATCGCGAGCCCAAGGCCTGTTCCTCCTGAATTTCTGCTTCTCGCCCTGTCTACCCTGTAAAAGCGTTCAAAAATCCGGGGTATCTCTTTTTTCTCTATCCCTAGGCCCGTATCCTTGACAGAAATCACGACATCATTTCCGGATTCACGAATAGTGAGTTCAACCTTCCCTCCAGCCGGAGTATAATTGATTGCATTCGAGATGAGGTTGATTAATACCTGCTTCATCCTGAAAGGATCGCCTTCCATTTGAAATTCGGCAGGAACAGGATGGACAACAAGGTTGATATTTTTTTCACTTGCTTTACCTTCAAGAATCGCCACAATTTCCTTAACCATTGTATCGAGGCTAAATACGGAGATATCAAGCCTGAAATTATGCTGTTCCAATTTTGAAAGTTCAAGAAGTTCCTCGATCAGCCTTTGGAGCCGGTCACCCTCCTTTAGGATAATTGACAGGAACTCCTGGAGCGCCTTTTCATCCTTCATCGCCCCATCAAGCAGTGTCTCGGCAAAGCCCTTGATTGAAGTAACGGGCGTCTTCAGCTCATGCGAGACATTCGCGACAAAGTCCTTTCTCATTTGTTCCAACTTTTTCAGTTCCGTTATATCGTGAAATACAAGCAGTACACCTTTCCAGACATTGTTCGTTCCGATGATGGGCAAAGCGGATACGTCGAAATACTTACGTTCAATCAAGACTGGCAAAATAAACTGCCTGCGCTGTTTTTGTTCCGTCATGAAAATGTCTTCAATCATTTCACGAATTTCCCGAAAAGGGATGGCTTCGTAGTATGGCCTATATAATAAATCGGCAGGCTCCACTTCAAATAATTCCCTGTAACCCCGGTTAATAAGATTGATTGTTCCCCTGCTGTCGATTAGGACAAGGCCGCTGCCAATATTTTCGATCAGGGTCATCAGCCTCTCCTGCTGCATGTCCCGGGTTTTGGCCATATCCTCAAGGTTTCGTGCTAGGACGTTAATGGAAGAACTCAACAGCCCGGTCTCATCGGTTCTGTCCTCTACATAGGTCCTTGCCCTGTAATTCCCCTTTGCAAGCTCCATTGCCACATTTGCGGCCGATTCTATTGGCCTCGCGTATTTACGTGTAATCCTCATCCCCAAAAGCACGATAATTGCAAGGGCAAGGCTAAGGCTAATGGAGATGAACCACCAAATATGCTTATACGCATTCTTTAGCTCGCTCGAAGCCAGACTCAAAAACAAGTATCCTTCCGTTTCCTGCCCCTTTTTCAGTTCCGTCCAATGGTAATGGACTTCCTGGTTGTCCTTTAATTTGAAGAATCTTGTTTTTTTGTTTTCACCCAAAACAATTTCCAATATTAAATCACGGGGAGCAGCCACGTTTTCCTGGCTGTTGTAAAGGATGGTCCCTTCCTTGTCCACCAAAAGGATGCCTGCGCCAAGCTTGTCTCCGAATTTTTCTAATTCAGTCCTATCGGCGCCGAGAATTCCTCCGTAATCCTCGATATACATTCGGAGCATACTGCTTTCCTTTTCAAGCCTCTCGTAAAATGAATCAAGATAATAATTTTTAAGAAGCTGGCCCAAGAGGGTGCCAAGCCCTAAAAGGACCGCGACTGTCAGGAGGACCATTGCGGTTAAAAGCCTCGTCCTATATTTTGTCATTCGCCCTTCGGTTCCTCCATTTTATAGCCCAATCCCCTGATTGTTTTGATATAGTCGGGCTTTTTGGAATCAACCTCAATTTTTTCCCGCAGATGGGAAATATGTACATCCACAATTCTTGTATCCCCGGCGAAATCATAATTCCATACCGTGCTTAGCAGCTGGTCCCTTGTCAGGACTTTGTTTTTATTTTGCGCCAGGCAATTCAAAAGCTCAAATTCCTTTAAGGTCAGGGCAAGAAGCTCCTCTTTGAAAAAAGCTTCGAACCTTTCAGGAAAAATTTTCAGGTCCCCAATTAGAATCGCCTCTTCCTCTTCGGGTTCTTCCTGCTGTTTTTCCTGGTATTGCTCTGTCCTGCGGAGAATAGCTTTTACCCGCGCCAAAACTTCACGCGGGCTGAAAGGCTTAACCATATAATCATCCGCGCCAAGCTCGAGGCCAAGTATTTTATCAAGTTCGTCATCTTTAGCCGTTAGCATGAGGATAGGGATCATCACCTTTTGCAGGCGGAGCTGCTTGCAAACTTCAATGCCATCGATCCGGGGGAGCATAAGGTCAAGGATAATCATGTCGGGGCGTTCATTTATCGCCCGCTCCCTGCCTTCCTCTCCATCCATCGCCGTGATGACTTCGTATCCCCCTTGCTCCAGATTGTATTTAAGCAGCGTTACAATCGATTGTTCATCGTCCACAACTAGTACTTTTTTCTTCATAATGACCTCCGGTAATAAAAAATCCCCTGTATATCTATAACTTCCCCTAACACTATACTATAGTAAATAATTTTAGCCTTCAAGAATGGCGGAAGGGCAGCCATTGGCTGCCCTTAAAAGTTATCAAGCGCGCTGCCATCCATACGTGAGAGGCGATGTGGAGGGCAGACCTTTATTTTGCCACGGACTACGTTTTCTTTGGTTTCGTTCTTTCCTTCTACAGAAATTGTTATTGTATGTGATTTTGGATCCACTTCAATTACCTCGAGTAAAAAATCGACGGTCCCATAGTGGTAAACGGGTTTAGGAAATTCCAGTTCCTGAGCGAGGATATGGCTTCCCGGACCGGGCAGATATTTTGAAATAGCCGATGTAATAATGCCAGTCAGCATGATGGCCGGAACAACCGGTTTACCAAAGGGGGTTTGTGAAGCATAATCATGCTGTATGTATAATGGATTTGCGTCATTTGTCAGGCCCAGATAAAGAAGCAAGTCTTTGTCTTCAATTTTTTCGGTTAGTGCAAGTTTCTCCCCAACAGATATTTCTTCTATCCTTCTTCCGAGCTTTCTCTTTTTTCCTAAAATCATCATTCTGCCCTCCTTAGTGCCTGCTTTTCTAAAAGGCGGATAACCCGAATCATTTTTTACCTATCCCCAAACCGTTAAGGCCTTTCCCTGGCAGCCAAAAAATTCGGGGGAAACTCCCCCGAATTCGGTCACCACTTATGCAAGTACAGCCATGACATTACGCACTGATTCCGCGGACTTGTCAAGTGCGGCTTTTTCGTCTTCTGTCAGTTCAAGCTCGATTACCTTCTCGATGCCGTTTGCTCCGAGAATGGTTGGAACGCCAAGATAAATACCTTCGTATCCGTACTCGCCTTCAAGATAGGCGATTGAAGGAAGGACTCGGCGCTGGTCCTTCAGGATTGCTTCACACATTTCAACCAGGGAGGCCGCGGGGGCGTAATAGGCGCTTCCGTTGCCAAGAAGGTTAACGATTTCGCCTCCTCCTTTACGTGTACGCTCAACAATTGCTTCAAGGCGGTCTTTTGGAATAAGGGTTTCCAGCGGGATGCCTCCAGCATAGGAATAACGGACGAGCGGTACCATATCGTCACCGTGGCCGCCAAGGACGAAACCAGTAATGTCTTTTACAGACAAGTTCAGTTCCTGGGCGATAAAGGTACGGAACCGGGCGGTGTCCAGAACGCCGGATTGCCCGATGACGCGGTTTTTAGGGAAGCCAGTTTCCTTGAAAACTGTATAGGTCATCGCATCGACAGGGTTGGTCAAAACCACGATGAAGCAGTCAGGAGAATAGTTGACGATCTCCTGTGCCACGCTTTTCATGATCTTTTGATTAGTTTGGACAAGGTCATCCCTGCTCATGCCTGGCTTTCGGGCAATCCCCGCGGTTATGACCACAATATCCGAATCCTTCGTGTCTTCGTAGCTGGATGTTCCTGTAATATTGGCATCAAACCCCTGAACCGGGCTTGCCTGCAGCATATCAAGAGCTTTCCCCTTTGTCGGGTTTTCCATTTGCGGTATATCGACAAGGACTACATCGCCAAGCTCTTTCTGGGCCAATAGGAATGCAGTGGTTGCCCCTGTGAAGCCCCCCCCGATGACTGAAATCTTTTTGCGTTTCATTGACATGTCGTTTCCTCCCTGGTTATGGTTTTACACTGGGATGCCGGCGGGAAGGCAATGCTGCCCGCCGCCATGAAATGCAAAATGGTGCAATGGCAATTAGCCCTGCTTATTCCATATTTTTAATAAGCTCGTCACCGAATTGAGATGTTTTCACTTCAGTCGCGCCTTCCATCAGGCGGGCAAAATCATACGTAACAACCTTGGAAGCGATTGTCTTTTCCATCGACTTTACAATCATATTCGCAGCTTCGTTCCAGCCAAGATGCTCAAGCATTAGAACACCGGACAAAATAACGGAAGAAGGGTTTACCTTGTCAAGGCCGGCATATTTAGGCGCCGTGCCGTGTGTCGCTTCGAAAATGGCGTGGCCTGTTTCATAGTTGATGTTGGCGCCTGGCGCGATGCCGATTCCGCCTACCTGAGCCGCAAGTGCGTCGGAGATATAGTCGCCATTCAGGTTCATTGTCGCAACGACATCAAATTCTTTCGGGCGTGTCAGGATTTGCTGGAGAAAGATATCAGCAATTGCATCTTTCACGATGATTTTGCCTGCTGCTTCTGCGTCGGCCTGAGCCTTATTCGCAGCTTCAACACCTTCTTCTTCCTTGATCCTGTCGTATTGGGCCCATGTGAAGACCTTGTCGCCGAATTCCTTTTCAGCAAGCTCATAGCCCCAGTTTTTGAACGCGCCCTCTGTGTATTTCATAATGTTCCCTTTATGTACAAGGGTCAGGGATTTACGGCCTTCCTTGATTGCATAATTAAGCGCCGCACGGACAAGGCGGGTTGTCCCTTCTTCGGAAACCGGTTTGATTCCGATACCCGAAGTCTCAGGGAAGCGGATTTTATTCACGCCCATTTCGTTTTGGAGGAATTCTACTAATTTCTTAACCTCATCGGATCCTTTTGCATACTCAATACCAGCATAAATGTCTTCCGTGTTCTCACGGAAAATGACCATATCGGTATCCTGCGGGCGCTTGACCGGCGAAGGAACGCCTTCAAACCATCTTACAGGGCGCAAGCAAACGAACAAATCAAGTACCTGGCGAAGCGCAACGTTCAGGGAACGGATACCGCCGCCAACCGGAGTTGTCAGAGGACCTTTGATGGCAATCAAGTATTCGTTGATGACATCCAATGTTTCTTGCGGCAGCCATTCACCAGTCTGGTTGAACGCCTTTTCACCGGCGAGCACTTCCTTCCAGACAATTTTCTTTTCACCTTTATAGGCCTTTTCCACAGCAGCATCGAGAACCCTTACTGAAGCCGCCCAAATATCCGGGCCAGTGCCGTCTCCTTCGATAAATGGGACAACGGGATTGTTAGGAACATTCAATACGCCATTTTGGACTGTAATTTTTTCACCTTGCATTGTCATTTCTCCCTCCACTGATGAATCCTATTTGAATAAAACTACGTTTTTAAAAGGTTAGAAGGCGCCTCCTAACCTTTGAAAAGCGGGGGACTTGCCATACTTGGACGTTCCCCCGCTCTATTCATTACATCAATTTTCCCCGGGAAAGTAAACCACTCCGGCAGGCGGTTTTAGCGCAAACCAATCGGGACGTATTTTTGCATCCCCGGGCCAATGTAATCGGCGCGCGGGCGAATCAGCCTGTTATTGTCGTATTGCTCAAGGATATGAGCAAGCCATCCGGACACACGGCTGATAGCAAAGATTGGCGTGAACAAGTCATGGTCGATGCCAAGGCTGTGGTATACCGAAGCGGAATAAAAATCGACATTCGGCGGAAGGTTTTTCTCGCCCGTAACGATTTCCTCAATTTTGACCGACATATCGTACCAGTGTGGTTCCCCTGTCAATCCTGTGAGTTTCCGTGACATTTCCCTCAGGTGCTTCGCGCGCGGGTCTCCCTTTCGGTATACACGGTGTCCAAAGCCCATGATCTTTTCCTTATTATCAAGCTTGCCTCTTACGTACGCTTCGACATTCTCGGGTGATCCGATTTCTGTCAGCATCTTCATGACAGCTTCATTCGCACCGCCATGGAGCGGCCCTTTAAGGGCTCCAAGCGCGGCAGTAATTCCGGAATACACATCGGAAAGGGTGGCGACACATACCCTTGCGGTGAAGGTTGAAGCATTCAATTCGTGGTCCGCGTGCAGGACAAGCGCCTTGTCAAAAGCCTCGACCGCAATCGCATCAGGTTCGTTTCCAGTCAGCATGTACAGGAAGTTAGCGGCAAAACCTAGGTCCTTCCTTGGGGCAATTGGCTCTAGCCCTTTCCTGATTCTTGCGAAAGCCGTTACAAGTGCAGGCATTTTGGCCTGGAGACGGACAGCTTTTCTATAGTTGGATTCTTGGCTCATCACATCTGCTTCATCATCATACAAGCCAAGCAATGAAATTGCCGTTCTTAAAGCAGCCATCGGATGGACGGACTTGATTGGGTACATTTTGAAATGATCAAGCACTTCCTGTGGGAGCCCCGCTTCGGTGGAAAGCTGTCCCCTTAGCTCCTCAAGCTCCGCCTCTGTCGGCAATTTCCGGTGCCATAACAAATAAATGACTTCTTCGAAACTAGCATTCTCTGCAAGATCATCAATGTCATAGCCGACATATGTCAACGTATCATCGATGATCGAGCTGATTGAGGAGGTTGTTGCGACAACCCCTTCTAGTCCACGTGTAACTGACATGCCAAACCTCTCCTTTGCAATCTGATGTAATTTCCCCATTCCCTTTTCCTATAGTGTAGTTAGAAGTCCGGTTTGCCCGGCTGAATTGCATGAGCGCTTGCTCGGATTTATTCCAAAAAATGAGCATCTGCCAACAAATAAAGCAAATGCCGCTCACCCGCCATTCATTTAAAGCTTTTAAAGCTGATAAAAGATTCCTTCACTTTACACTATACACAATTATTTAATCATAATAATAAAACCTATGTAAAAAAGATTGCGCTTACATGTACTATTATAACCAATTGTCAGATTTTTGTGAATGAAAAGGAATTGAAAAAATTAAAAATATTATACTGATAGAAAAGTTGAATTGAAGATAGTGGAAATTCGCATCGGTTTTGCGAGCGCTGGTAATAATCCCTTTTTTAAAGTATAGCCGTAATGCATATTCATTTGCAAAATGTTAAACTTAGTCTATCTTATCCATTTTTAACCAAAGGGGTGTCCAGCGTTTGAATCCTGTTTATATAGCCCGTACATTGAGGCTGCTTGTTGTGGTAGGGCTGGTGATTGGGGGATTTATCGCGTTTTATTACATATCGGCGGTAACGTACCCATTTCTGATTGCATTCGCCATTGCTTTCCTGATAAATCCTCTTGTTGATTATTTTGAAAAAAAGGGCCGCATGCCGCGTTCGCTGGCGGTCCTAATCACATTGGTCATTATTTTCGCGGTTTTTGCGGGGCTTGTAACTCTTTTGGTAGCCGAAATTGTTAGCGGAGCCACCTACCTTGCGGATGTCCTGCCAAGGCATCTGAATACAATGATTCGCTATAGCGAGGACATGTTCGCTTCCCAAATCATCCCTCTTTACAACCAGCTTACCGGCTTATTCAATAACCTGGACGCAGGACAGCAGGAAACGATTATGAAAAATATCCAGAATGTCGGCCAGAGGGTCGGTACAACAGTTGGACAATTCCTGAATGGATTTTTCGGGAATATTCCCATGATTTTATCCTGGTTTCCTAACGCCGCGACAGTGTTGATTTTTTCGTTATTGGCAACCTTTTTTATCAGCAAGGACTGGCACCGCCTTTCTTCCATGGCGGGAAGGGTCATGCCTGTAAAAGCAAGGGCAAGCGGCAGGACCGTGTTCACTGATCTAAAAAAAGCGCTCTTTGGCTTCATGAAGGCCCAATTGACCCTTATCTCCATTACGACGGTCATCATCCTGATCGGCCTCCTCATCCTGCGTGTCGATTACGCTATTACAATCGCGCTTGTGGCCGGGGTTGTCGATATCATTCCTTATCTTGGCACTGGAACGGTGTTTGTTCCCTGGATCCTGTACGAGGCGATTGCGGGGGATATGAGGTTTGGAATTGGCCTTGGCGTGTTGTATATTATCGTACTCGTCCAAAGGCAGATAATGGAGCCGAAAATCCTCTCCTCAAGCATCGGCCTTGACCCACTTGCCACCCTGGTCGCTCTTTTCGTCGGCTTTAAGCTTCTCGGGTTTCTTGGCCTTATAGCAGGCCCGGTCGTCCTCGTAATTTTTAACACGCTTAAGCGCGCACACGTCTTTGAAGACCTATGGGCTTTCATCAAGGGAAATGAAAGTAAGCATTAACAAAACGCCGGCACGCGAGCCGGCGTTTCATTTGTCACCTAATTATTCTAATTGTTCCCTTGTTCATCCATTTTCTGAGGGAAGCAGCCAGCTGCCGTTTAAAAAACTTCCTGGTTGTCGGAATCAGCAGAAAAAGCCCCGCCAAGTCCGTTACAAAGCCAGGAGCGAGGAGGAGCGTTCCCCCGACAAGGACGCTTATGCCGTCGAGAATTGCTTCACCGGGCATTTGGCCGTACGCCATTTGCTGCTGCGCCTGGCGAATGACTTTTAAACCTTGGCTCTTCGCCAAATAGGTTCCGAGTACCCCGGTCAATAAAATAAAGAAAACGGTAGGAAGCACGCCTATTGTTTTACCCGACCAGAGCAATATCCCTATTTCAGCAGCAGGAACAAGAATGACGAGCAAAAAAAAATAAGTGCGGAACATAGTTCGCCAACCTCCATAGAAAAGCGCAAGCGGCCGTTTACGGCGCTGGAGCTAGACAAATTTCATACATTCACTTTTTTTAAAAAGCGTAAGCGGCCATTTAAACAAAAAGAAGGGACAACCATCCCTTCTTTCTGCAGGATTTACAGCACGCTTGCATGCCCGTTGTAAATTACGCCCCTTGTAGCGTCAACGGTTATTTCCTGTCCATCCTTTAAAATTTCGGTTGCGTTTTCCACTCCGACAAGAACCGGGATGCCGACATTCAAGCCGACAACCGCCGCATGGCTGGTCAACCCACCCTCTTCTGTAATCAGCGCGCTGCACTTCTCGATCGCTGGTACCATTTCCCTGTCAGAGCCGATTGTAATCAGGATGTCCCCGGGAGTAATTTTTGCGAGCGCTTCTTCAGCATTCCGTGCGATAACCGCTTTTCCGTATGCTGATTTTTTGCCGATGCCCTGGCCTTTGGCAAGAATGTCGCCAACGATGTGGATTTTCATTAAATTCGTTGTTCCGGCTTCCGCGACAGGAACACCTGCAGTAATGATGACAAGGTCTCCATGCTCCACAATCCCGCTGTTCAGGCTTTCGCCAACAGCAATATCCATCATTTCATCAGTTGTCTTCACCATCTTGCCAATCTGAGGATATACTCCCCAGACAAGGCACAAGCGCCTTTGTACCCTCTTATCGGAGGTAACGGCCACGATAGGCGCCTTCGTCCGGTACTTCGAAACCATCCTTGCCGAATGGCCGCTGACAGTAGGAGTGATGATTGCACTAACCTGGAGATTGAGGGCAGTGTAGGCAACCGATTGCCCAATCGCTTCAGTCGTATTCGTATCCGTATCCCTGCTCCTTTTCTGGAGAATTTCTTTATGGTTCAATGCCTCTTCGGCCCTGGATGCAATATTGTGCATCGTTTGGACGGCTTCAACAGGATAAAGTCCGGCAGCTGTTTCACCTGAAAGCATAATGGCATCCGTACCGTCAAAAATCGCGTTTGCAACGTCACTTGCTTCCGCCCTTGTCGGCCTTGGGTTGCGCTGCATCGAGTCGAGCATTTGAGTAGCGGTGATGACTGGCTTACCTTCAGCGTTGCATTTCTTAATCAGCATTTTTTGCACGAGAGGGACTTCCTCAGCAGGTATTTCCACCCCTAAATCACCACGGGCAACCATAAGGCCATCCGAAACCTCGAGGATTTCATCGATGTTATCGACGCCTTCCTGATTCTCGATTTTAGGAATAATATGAATATGCGTCGCATTATTTTCCTCAAGTAACTGGCGGATTTCAAGAACATCCTTCGCCCTTCTGACAAAGGAAGCCGCAATGAAATCGATATCCTGTTCGATTCCGAAAAGAATATCGTTTCTGTCCTTTTCCGTAATTCCCGGCAAGTTGACAGAAACACCAGGCACATTCACACCCTTTTTGTTCTTTAAAGTCCCTGAATTCAAAATCTTTGTATGAATCAATTGTTTATCCTTATCGATTTCTGTTACTTCAAGCCCAATCAGCCCGTCATCCAAAAGAATTTTCGATCCAATGTGAACATCATCAATAAGGCCTGGATATGTAATGGAGAACATATCAGGCGCTCCTTCTACTTCTTGCATGGAAACTGTTACTTCATTTCCAGCTAGCAGTTCAATCGCGCCATCCCTCATATTGTGGGTACGGATTTCCGGTCCTTTCGTATCAAGGAGAATCCCGACAGTCTTTCCGGTCATTTCAGCTGCTTTCCTGATGTTCGCAATCCTTGCCCCATGCTCCTCAAAATCGCCATGCGAGAAGTTTAGGCGGGCCACATTCATCCCAGCAACCATTAAGTCTTTCAGCTTTTCAATACTTTCACTTGCAGGTCCTATTGTACATACGATCTTAGTCTTACGCATGCTTTATCCTCCTGTCAGCCATTAAATAGATAATTCCTGAGACAATTTATACAAATCGAGATCAAGAACATGTTTTTTCTCTTCAAGAGCCTCTATAATGTCATAATCGACCAGCCGGTTTCGCTCAATCCCAACTGCCCTTCCGCCACGGCCTTCGATTAAAAGCTCAACCGCCCTCGCTCCAAGCCTGCTCGCAAGAACACGGTCAGACGCAGTCGGCGATCCGCCCCTTTGCATATGCCCCAGAACGGAAATCCGCGTATCTATATTTGTTGCTTCTTTCAGTTTGCGGGCAAACTCCACCCCGCTGCATACACCCTCGGCTACGACGATAATACTGTGTTTCTTCCCGCGCTCATTGCCGCGGCGAAGCTTTTCTGCAATATCGGACATGTCGTAATTTTCTTCCGGAATGAGGATGGTTTCCGCCCCGCCGGCCAACCCTGCCCAAAGGGCAATATCCCCGGCGTTACGGCCCATTACTTCAATGATGAAAGTACGTTCGTGGGAGCTGGCCGTATCACGGATTTTATCGATTGCATCAATAACGGTATTCAGCGCCGTATCGAACCCAATTGTAAATTCAGTGCCTGGAATATCATTATCAATTGTCCCCGGGACACCGACACAAGGAAACCCAAGTTCGGTCAGCGCTTTAGCGCCGCGGTAGGAACCGTCCCCGCCAATGACAACAAGTCCTTCAATCCCATACCTCTTTAACTGCTCGATCCCTTTCGTTTGTCCCTCTCTCGTCTTAAATTCAAGGCAACGCGCCGATTGGAGCATGGTGCCGCCCCTATGGATAATATCACCGACCGAACCCAGTCCAAGCTTTTGGATATTACCATTGATCAAACCCGAAAATCCTCCGTACACTCCGTAAACCTCTATATCATGATAAATTCCCTTCCTGACCACTGCCCTGATGGCAGCGTTCATCCCTGGGGAGTCCCCGCCGCTAGTCAATACTCCGATTTTTCTCATTGAACTATTCACCCCATATTTTTACTCGCCCATCAGGCAAAGGTTTTCATAAAACCCCTTACATTGTTATGAAGGTAACAAACTGTCATTAATAAAATACCATTAAGTAAGAGGTCTAACAACTTAATCGCAACGAAAAAAGCAAAACACCGTTTATCAGTCAAGTGTAAGCGTTTAATAAGAAAACCCTCGGACTATTTAACGAATTGGGAGGTATTCCCCTAGCCTGGTGCTACGTCAATAGTCTTTGTTAGAGAGTATAAAAGTATGATTCCTTTCACGGCACAAAAGAAAACGTGCTTTGAAAAGCACGTTTCAATTTACCCCAATATAGTCATTTAAAAACGAGTACTCTCCGATTGTCTTGTATTTTTCATACCGCTGGTCTTTTAGTTCAGCTCCGGAAAGCCTTGACAATTCTTTCAGGGACCGGAAAAGCGCCTTTTCAATTTCATGGGCTTGCTTTTCGACGTTCCGATGGGCTCCGCCACGGACCTCAGGAATGATATGATCAATGATTCCCAGTCTTTTTAGGTCTGGCGCAGTAATTTTCATTGACTCTGCGGCTCGTTTCGCTAGGGATGCATCCTTCCAAAGCAATGCCGCCGCACCTTCCGGCGAAATAACCGAATAAGTGGAGTTTTCGAGCATGAGAATATGGTTTCCGACGCCAAGTGCCAAGGCACCACCGCTACCACCCTCGCCAATTACGATGCAGACAACCGGAACACTCAGGCTAGCCATTTCAAAGAGATTCCGGGCAATCGCCTCGCTTTGGCCCCGCTCTTCCGCTGCTTTGCCCGGATAAGCACCTTTTGTATCAATAAAACAAATAATCGGTCGGCTGAACTTTTCGGCCTGTTTCATCAGCCTTAAAGCTTTTCGGTAACCTTCGGGGTGGGGCATCCCGAAATTCCTCCTGATATTTTCTTTCGTATCTTTTCCTCGCTGATGCCCAATGACCGTAATCGGAACGCCTTTGAATTTTGCGATCCCCCCCACGATGGCTTCATCGTCCCCATACAACCTGTCTCCATGGCATTCAATAAAACTGTCGAATAAATACCCGATATAGTCAAGGGTTGTCGGCCTATTTGGATGGCGGGCGATTTGCACGCGGTCCCACGGCTTTATGTTGGAGTAGATATCTTCCTCGAGTTTCTCCAGCCGGGCCGAAAGCTTTTCGATTTCAGACGAAAGGTCTACATCCGTTTTATTTGTATATTCCTTTAATTCGCTGATCTTCTTCCTCAGCTCAATAATTGGTTTTTCAAATTCAAGTTCACCTACCAAACAAGTTCACCTCCACGCTGATGCAATTCAAGAATGGTACCAATTTGGTCTTTCAGCTCATGCCGATCAATTACCGCATCAAGCTGCCCATGCTTTAGTAAAAATTCTGCCGTCTGGAAATCTTCCGGCAGTTCTTCCCTGATTGTTTGCTCAATAATCCGTCTTCCCGCGAAACCAATCAGTGCTCCTGGTTCGGCGATATTGTAATCCCCCAGGGATGCGAAACTAGCGGAAACCCCGCCTGTTGTAGGATGGGTCATGATTGATATGATCAGCCCTCCATTATCGCTAAACCGCTTCAGTGCTACACTCGTTTTTGCCATCTGCATAAGGCTTAAAACACCTTCCTGCATCCTTGCACCCCCGGAAGCAGTAAAAATAATAAATGGCACGCCTAGCTCCCCAGCTTTTTCTACCGCACGGGTAATTTTTTCACCAACAACGGATCCCATGCTTCCCATACGGAAGGTTGAATCCATAATCGCAATTGACACCTTGATGCCGTTTACCGTTCCGGTACCGGTAACGACCGCTTCGTTGATTTTTGTTTTAATTCTGTCTTTTTCAAGCTTTTCCAGGTATTCCGGGAACCCTAATGGATTTTCGGAAATCATGCCCGCATCCATTTCCTCAAAGCTCCCTTCATCAAGGAAACTCTGGATTCTTTCACGGGCATTCATTGGATAATGGCGGCCGCAGTGAAAACAAACTTTCAGGTTTTTCGCAAGCTCCCGTGTATAAATTATTTTCTTGCAACCAGGGCATTTTGTCATGATGCCTTCAGGGACGTCCTGCTTTGCTGCTTCAGAGGGAATAGCAGCATATTTTTTCTTCTTCGGTTTTTTATTAAATAGCTCTTTTAGCAAGTTAGTACCTCCCTAGTTTTAAGAGTGGGATTAAAGCCGGGAACTGCAATGCTTAAAAGTATTCATTGGCTGTCTTCCGGCAGGCCGAGATCCTGGCATTCCATTATGGTCGTAAGTACCGGCATTTTCGTCATACTATAGTATAGCGAAAAACTTTCCGGATGCGTAGCGGCAACAGTGGCCAGACCACTTGAAGAATAAAAATGGCCTGTGTTGCCAAGGCTTGCCTGTCCATACTATAGGGCACTTTTTTAAAAAAAGATGCCGCTTTCTGTCGCTAGGATTTAGACATTTTTCTTAATTCTTTATATTTTTCTATTGCCAGTTCCTCATTTCCAGCCACGAGGGCGTCGAGGAGAGCCCTGTATTCTTCTGGTCGGGCAATTTCTTTTTCAAAATCCTGGGAATGGTAATAGTCCTTTAAAATGGCCCATATGCGCAAAATCAAATGGTTGTCAGCCAACTGAATTAGATGATGGAAAAACTCATCATCATTCATTTCAGCTTCTTTGGCCAATTTGTAAATTTCTTCCAGTTTAAAACGAGGATCTTTTTGGAGAATGAGCCGCAGGCAGTCCATTTCAATGCAGTATTTCGTTTCTTTCACATCCCGCCTCGCTTTTTCGTCCTGGAGGATGAATGTGCTCAGCAGCTGAACGAGCTGGTTACCCTGGAAGTCGCGGATAAAAGTGCCCTCTCCCCTTCTCGTCTCGATTAGGCCCAATAATTCCAGTGCCCGGAGAGCCTCCCTAACAGAGGAGCGCCCCACAATGAGGCGCTCGGACAATTCCCGCTCGGAAGGTATTTTGTCCCCGGTTTTTAGGCCATCGGCAGCAATCATTTCCCGAAGCTGCTTGACAATTTCAATATATACCTTTGAGTTTTGGGACTTGCTCTTTATAGAATCGTTCACTTATTTCTACCTATCAATGAAAGGCGTTTTGTCTTTTCCTTTACCTCTTCTGGGTCAACACGCAGGCGGGCAACCCCTGTTTCGATCGCTGCCTTGGCTACTGCGGATGCAACCTCTGGCGCGACTCTTTCATCGAATGGGGCCGGGATGACATAATCCTCATTCAGCTCATCATCGCTAATTAAGCTTGCAATCGCTTCAACCGCGGCGACTTTCATTTCCTCGTTAATATGGGTTGCCCGTGCATCAAGGGCTCCCCTGAAAATTCCTGGGAAGGCAAGGACATTGTTTACCTGATTCGGGAAGTCCGAACGGCCCGTCCCAATCACACGCGCTCCGGCTTCTTTGGCTTCCTCCGGCATAATTTCCGGAACCGGATTGGCCATCGCGAAGATGATCGGCCCTTCATTCATTGTGGCAACCATTTCTTTTGTCAAGGAGCCAGCAACGGAAACACCGATGAACACATCCGCACCTTTAATAACGTCCTCAAGGTTCCCGTGAATCCTGTCCCTATTCGTAAACCGGGCAACCTCATCTTTTATGGCGTTCATGCCGCTAGGGCGTCCTTCATAGATTGCCCCTTTTGTATCACACATTATAATGTCACGGACACCATAGCTGTAAAGAAGCTTAATAATCGCGATTCCCGCTGCGCCCGCACCGTTTGCGACCACCTTAATTTCAGTCATTTTTTTGCCGGTAATCTTAAGGGCATTGACTAGCCCAGCTACTGTAACAATAGCTGTACCGTGTTGGTCATCATGGAAAATAGGTATATTCGTTTCTTTTTTGAGCCTTTCCTCTATTTCGAAACACTTAGGCGCGGCGATATCCTCAAGATTTACGCCGCCAAATGTCGGCTCAAGAAGCTTGACTGTTTCAATAATTTTGTCGACATCTGTGGTGTTAAGGCAAATTGGAAATGCATCCACTCCCGCAAAGCTCTTGAACAGGACAGCTTTTCCCTCCATAACGGGAAGTGCTGCTTCCGGTCCGATATTTCCCAGTCCCAGTACTGCTGTTCCATCTGAAACCACCGCTACCATATTGCCCTTCATTGTATAGTCGTATACCGTTTCAGGCTTATCATAAATTTCCTTGCAAGGTTCAGCTACCCCTGGAGAATAAGCAAGGCTCAAATCCCTGGCGTTCCTTACCTCTACTTTTGATTTTGATTCCAACTTCCCTTGGTTTACTCGGTGCATATGCAGTGCTTCTTCACGCAATGTCAAGGTATTCACTCCTTTAGGATATGGAAGGACATGGTTATCGGTGGTCAGACCACACTATCCTTTACAACTATAACACATCTTGTATTGATGTAAAGCAAGAAATTATACACTGTTTATTTTAAAATAACATTTGTTTTCCCTAGGAATTCTGCCAGGGACCCGAGGAGGGTTTCTGTCGGGTTGACCCCGTAGTTTGGACCAAGCCCCAACGTCTTGCTTCCTTCATAATGAAGGACGACTTCAGCATTTCCCTTGCTTGAAGCAAGAATTTTTTTCAGTTCCTCGAGGCGTGCCGGGTCCTGGTTTTCCTCGGTGAGCCTAAGATACAAGCGCGGCTTAGACATCTCACTAAGCCAGTTGTCAAGATCCAAGGCCTTTCGGATGATAAATTGAACTTTTCCATCCCTCTTTTCGGCCTTACCCTCAATGGCGGCCAATCCTCCTTGGCTTAGAAGGTGGGAATGCCTTTTATATACGTCGGGAAACGCAACTGCCTCAACTTCCCCGCTTTGGTCGCTTATTGTAAGGAAAGCCATCGGTTCACCTTTTTTTGTCCGGATCTTTTTAACAGAGTTTATATACACACCTGCATACCGGAGATTTGGGCCTGGCTCCAATTCCGCGAGCGGGCAAGCCCCTGCCCCAAGCAGCTTTGTTTCATGCATGGACAAGGGATGGCTGGAAAGGTAAAAGCCCAGGACTTCCCTCTCAAAAGCTAGTTTGTTCTCGAGGCTAATTGGATCAACTTCCATGTATTTTGGCGCCGGCATAAGCGAAAGATCCGAAAACAATCCGGTTTGGCCGTCCTCCCCTGGACTCAATAGCTGTGCATGTTCGATTGCAATATCGATGCTCGCAAGGAGGGTGGCCCTGTCTTTTCCAAATTCATCGAAACAGCCAGAATGGACCAATACTTCAAGCGTCTTTCGGCTGGCAGTTTTTTGCGGCAGGCGGATGCAGAAATCGAACAAGTCGGCAAAAGGCTTCCGTTTTCTTTCATGGATAATTTCCCTAGCCGCCGTCCCCCCGATGCCTTTAATCCCTCCAAACCCAAACCGGACTCCGCCATTTTCAGCTTTAAAAGAGAACAGGCTTTTGTTAATGGACGGTGGGAAGACAGGTATACCCATTGACTTTAAGTCCCGTATATACTGGGCTATTTTTAAATCGTTTCCGGTTACGGAACTAAGCAGCGCAGCCATGAAATAAGCGGGGAAATGCGCCTTCAGATATGCGAGCTGACAAGAAATGATGCTATATGCGACTGAATGGCTTTTGTTGAACCCGTAATTTGCGAACCTGACAATCAAATCGTAAACTTCATTTGCGGCGCGCCTGTCATACCCCTTTTTAACCGAACCAGCAACAAAATGCTCCCTTTCCCTGTCCAGCACTTCCTTCTCTTTCTTACCGACGGCCCGCCTCAGCAAATCCGCTTCCCCTAGCGTAAATCCTGCCATTTTCGAGGCGATTTGCATGATTTGCTCTTGATAAACGATAACCCCGTATGTATTTTCCAAGATAGGTTCAAGGTCCTTATGCGGATAGCCGATTTCTTCGCCGCCATGCTTCCTTGAAATGAACAGCGGGATATTTTCCATCGGTCCCGGCCGGTAAAGGGCATTGACGGCTACTATGTCATCGAACCTCGTTGGCCTTAAACGGGTAAGGACCTTTCTCATTCCTTCCGATTCAAGCTGGAAAATTCCCGCAGTATCCCCTTTGGCGAGCAGTTCATACGTTTTTTCATCTTCTAGGGGAATCGACCTTGGATCAATTTTTCTCTTTCCTTCCCGGTTAATCGCCGACACAATTCCCTCAAGAAGGGAAAGGTTCCTAAGGCCCAGGAAGTCCATTTTTAAAAGCCCGATTTCCTCCAGATGTTCCATGGAATACTGGGTCAGGAATACATTGTTGTGCCCTCTTTGGATTGGAACCAGTTCAACCAGCTGCTGCTCACTGATGACAACGCCGGCCGCATGGGTGGATGTATGCCGTGGAAGGCCCTCAATTTTAAGCGCTGTGTCGAAAAGCTTTTGGTTAAAAGGGCTTTCAGAAACAAACTCGCGCAGCCTTGCAGATTCGCGGTATGCTTCCGAAAGTGTAACCCCGTTCCTGGAAGGGATTGCTTTTGATAGCGCATCCACTTCCTTCACATTAAGGCCGAACGCTCTCCCGACGTCGCGTATCGCCGCTTTCGCCGCAAGTGTTCCGAATGTCGCGATTTGGGCGACATGGAGCTCACCGTATTTTCCAGCGACATATTCAATCACTTCGTCGCGCCGGTTGTCCGGGAAATCTATGTCGATATCCGGCATGGTGATTCGCTCTGGGTTAAGGAATCGCTCAAAAAGCAGTCCATGTTCCAATGGGTCGACGTCGGTAATATAGAGGGAAAATGCCACCAGGGAGCCTGCGGCGGAACCGCGGCCCGGACCTGTCAGGATTCCCCTTTCCCTTGCATATTTCATAAAATCCCAAACAATCAGGAAGTAATCATTGAAATTCATTTTGTTGATGACGGCAAGCTCATACCGGAGCCTTTCCAAATAGTCGTCACCAAAATCGGGACGTCTCTTTTTAAGGCCGGCAAAACAAAGCTTCCCAAGCATTTGTTCAGGCGTTTCACCAGGCTCAAGCGGATATTTGGGCATGTGGAACCGCCCGAATTCAATTGAAACCGAGCATCGTCCCGCTATGTCCAGCGTATTTTCAAGTGCATCCGGGAAATCTCCGAAGAGGACGGCCATTTCCGCCGCCGTTTTCAGATAATATTCCTCTCCGGACAGCTTGCTCCGCCCTTCGTCCTGCAGCCTTGCTCCATCCCTTATCGCAAGAAGGCATTCATGCGCTAATGCGTCACCCCTGTCAAGGTAATGGACCGCATTCGCCGCGGCCAACCCTATCCCGAGCTTAGTAGCCAGTTCTGGAAGTGCGCCAAGAAGCACCTTCTCTTCCTCAAGGCCATGGTCCTGAACGGAAAAATAAAAGTCCCCATCAAAAATAGCTTTATACAGTTGCGCGAGGGCGCCTGCCTCCTCTCCCTTTCCTTCAAGCAGCAAATGTTCAATTTCCCCTTCGATACCGGGAGTAATGGCGATTAGGCCCGTTGCATAATGCCTTAGCCATTTTAGCGGTATGCCATCCAGGGACTTCGTTTGAATAGCGCTTGTTATTTTCAGGAGGTTCCGGAATCCGGTCTCATTTTTTGCAAGAAGGACGAGTGGAAACGCTTCCGTCTCCTTCTGTTCGGACAGGACATCAGCAGTCAGGCCAAGGATAGGGGCAATGCCGTGTTTTTTGCATTCCTTATAAAATTCAATCGCTCCATACATGACATTCCGGTCTGTGAGGGCGAGGGCCTTGAACCCTTTCTTTTCCGCTTCCGATACTAATGAAGGAATCGAAGCGGTGCTGCTAAGCAGGCTGTACGCACTATAGGTTTGAAGGTGGATAAAAGACATTTTCTCACTCCCCCCTGTTACGTCCTTCACATACCATTATAGTCCCTCAGGGAGTAAAAGAAAATATGTTCTCCTTTTTCATAGCCTCCGTGTTGGAAACCACACAGAAGCGTACCTTGTCTTCTCCTGAATCATAAAACGGAATGTCTGTCCATATGATTGAAGTAGGAAGGCAATGACATGAAAAGGGTTGATGCCATGAACCAGGCAGGCTTCATTTCTTCTTTTATTGAAAGCTATTTTATCGCACTTGGGGTGCTTCTCGGAGGAGCCATAATCGGGGGAATCGCCGCCTTCCTTACCGGGCAGCCCGCGCTTACCGCCATCGCCCGGCTCTCGTCCTCTTTATGGATTTGGGCAATCGTCGCTGCCATTGGCGGTACATTCGATCCCATCTATGAATTTGAAAAGGGGATTTTCGACGGGCAGACGAAAGATATTATCAAACAGATCCTGTTGATTTTATCCGCTCTGGGCGGAGCGCAAACCGGAGCGCTCCTAATTGAATGGTTTACCCAGGAGTTTATTTCTTCATGAGGGTCCCCACCTTTTACAACGACCCGTCGTGGCAGCGTTTTTTCGCGGGGATGGCCATCGGAGGCGTAATCAGCTGGCTCTTATTCATCTATATGTATGGAGTTTTCCAGGATAAACAAACATTGCTCATCCAGGAGCAAAAGGATACCATCCAGGAACTCAAGGACGATATTGTCATTTGGCAGGAGGAGTTCAAAAACCTGAATAAAAAGAATATCGAACACCTTCTTGTCCAACAAATTACTGTAAAAATCACAAACCATCAAAAATACGGCCTCGACCCCCTCAGCGTCCACGAGACAGAGGAAATCGTCCTTGAAGATTTGAAGACACTTAAAGCGAAAGATATTGAAACGGTTTATAAAAACAGGGAACTGATAAAGAGGGTGATTGAAAACAGGTCGGTATCACTCAACGGAAAAAAGTACAGGCTTGAGGTAAAGGAGCTGGCCTTTTTCACAAACGTCAGCATCGTTCTCCAAATCACCCTTGACGCATGACATTAACTGTAAACAAAACAAGGGCCAATCCGGCAGTCCAAACCGGTGGCCCTTTAAATTGACAACTACCTATTAGGAATTTTCCTCATCGCATGCTTTGTTCATTTCACGGATAACATCGTCCATCTCGGGCCAAGAAAAAATCGATGCCCCCGCCGCAAGCGGATGCCCGCCACCGTTAAACATCCTAGCAACACCGTTGATGACCGGCCCTTTCGACCGGAGCCTTACCCTGATTTGGTCATCCTCTTCAATGAAAAATACCCAAGCCTTAATCCCCTTTACATTCCCGAGCGTGCTGACTAGAAGCGAAGCCTCGGATGGGGGCGCGTCGTACTTCTGGAGGAGTTCTTTTGTCAAGATAACCGACGCAACCCCATTTTCGCGCATTTCAAAGTTTTGTAGGATATACCCGTTCAATTTAATGATATTCGGGCGCAGCTCGTACATCCTGTCATATAAATCCGTCCTGGAGAAATTGTAATGAATCAATTCACCCGCGTATGCAAAGGTTTTGTCGGTCGTGCTTGGATAAAGGAACCTTCCCGTATCCCCGACAATCCCCGCATACAAAAGCCTCGCAGCTTCATCATTTAGGACAAGGCCGCGTTCCTTGCCGGAAAGATACATTTCATATATCATTTCACTCGTTGAACTTGCGGTTGTATCCACCCATCTTATATCGCCGTATGGGTCCTCATTTGGATGGTGATCGATTTTAATCAATGTTTTTCCAAGCCTGTACCTCTCATCACATATCCTTTCCGTGTTTGCGGTATCACAGACAATGACGAGGGCGCCATCGTAGGCGCTGTCTGGGACTTTGTCCATTTCACAGAGATAAGCGAGGGTTTCCTCATCCTTGCCGGCTGAATAAATAACCTTATCTGGATAGGAGGCACGCAATATTTCTGCCAGCCCACATTGTGAACCGTATGCATCCGGATCGGGGCGTACATGCCTATGGATGATGATGGTCCTATGCTGTTCAATAGCGTCAAAAATTTTGTTTTCCATGAACTGTCTCCTTCAAGTCAAATGTTAATCCTATAAAAACCGGCTCGGTTATGGCATTTGGCCCCGTTTCCGGCTACAATGGTATGGTAGTAGAAAATGGGGGGGTACCAATGCCAATACTAGTTATTCTTATCGTATTTTCCTTAGCCTTTTACGTGTTCTATAAAATAAAATATGTAAGGAGCACCAAACTCATTGAGCGCAAATGGATTTCTTCAAAGTCCGGAATTGCGCTAGGATTGTTTGTGCTCACGTTCGGCCTCAATCAACTGTACTTAAATCATTCAACGGTATCCTATATCGTTGCCGCCGTTTTTGTCGTGCTTGGCGGGATCAATATTTGGTCGGGAATAAAGGCTTATAAATATTATTTGCCATATGCCATTGAGGAAGCGGAAGGAAAGAACTGATTTCCGTGCGCAACTTTTTAAAACTGCGCCGTAAAAGAGGCGCAGTTTTTTAATCCAGCTTCAGCGCCTAGCCCCTCGAGGTCATAAGCCGGTTCCCTCCGGAGGGCAGGCCCGTCCTGCGGGCCCCGTCTTATGCTTGTCGGGGCTGAGCACTAAGGAAAGCTTCCTAGAATAATCATCGCAGGGACAGGCGTCCTTTGCCTGTCACGAAGGCGCTTACGCATTTTTCGCCTATTGCCGGTCAATAAGCTGGCACATCATCATCGCTTTCCCGACCATAGCCCCCTCGCTGAACGCTTCGACATCCACTTTTCCAAACTTCCGGCCGACTTCAAGCACCTTCGGATAAATTTCCAGGACACTGTCAATCTGTACAGGTTTTAGAAAGTAAATGGTCATGTTCTCCACAACAAGGTCACCTTTTTTATACCCTCTGAGAATCCGGCTTGCGGCTTCTGCGACAATCGTCGTGAACACGCCATAGGATATCGCCCCGAGGTGGTTGGTCATCTGCGGGGAAACTTCAATCCTGTAAAAGTCCTCTCCTTTAGTCTTCCCTTGGGAAAGCAGCATTTGGCTAGTCACGATATCATCAATCGTTTCCCCTACCTGCGGCTGCCGCTGAATCATTTGGAGGGCTTTCAGGACATCCTGGCGGCTGATAATTCCTTCAAGGCGGTTTGAGTCATCCACTACCGGCAAAAGCTCGATGCCTTCCCAAACCATCATATGCGAGGCGGACGCAACGCTCGTTTTGCCGCCGACAGTCATTGGATTCTTTGTCATCACCCTATCGATTTGCGTATCCATTTCCTGTCCCAAAATATCCTTTGAAGTAACGATTCCCTGTACTTTCATGCTCTGGTCGACTACCGGATAGCGGCCGTGTTTTGTCTCTCGGTTGTAGGAGTGCCACTGGCGGACCGTATCTGAGGTCCTGAGATAAACCGTCTTTTCCAAAGGGGTCAGGATGTCCTCGACAAGGATGATTTCCTTTTTAATAAGCTGGTCGTAAATGGCCCTGTTGATCATTGTAGCTACAGTAAAGGTATCATAGCTTGTCGAAATGATGGGGAGCTGCAATTTATCAGCGAGCCTCTTTACATGCTCCTCCGTATCAAAACCGCCTGTTATCAAAACGGCTGCACCAGCTTTCAGTGCGTATTCGTGCGCCTTCGTCCGGTTGCCGATAATAAGGAGATTGCCCGCACCTGTATACCGCATCATGGCTTCAAGCTTCATTGCGCCAATTAGGAATTTATTCAACGTTTTATGGAGGCCTGCTTTCCCTCCAATTACTTGGCCTTCTACGATATTCACAATTTCGGCGTAGGTCAGTTTCTCAATATTTTCTTTTTTCTTCCGTTCAATCCGGATTGTCCCGACCCTTTCAATGGTACTGACAAACCCCTTGTTTTCTGCATCTTTAATCGCCCTATAGGCGGTTCCTTCACTTACATTCATCGCCTTGGCGATCTGGCGCACGGAAATTTTATCCCCAATAGTAAGCTCATCTATATACTGCAGAATCTGTTCGTGCTTTGTTGCCAAGACCTTCACCCTTTATTCTATTTCCGCTATCCACGCGGACATAGTTATATTTTTTCTGCTTTTTAAATAGCGGCTAACCATCAGCCGGAGACTCGCCGCTGATGGAAGTTTCACTATTTTTATTATAAGGTTAAAAAAATTCTGATTCAATGCGGGATAGCTGAAAACTCGCGGGAAAGGCGGTTAATGGCGTGAATGGATCCTCCTTCTTTTCTCTTTTATTCTTACAGCCCCTCCCCCGGCAGCCTCTTTTACTTTAAGAGCGCCCGTGAGGTTGCCGCCAACCACCAGGAGAGCCAGTATCGTCCACGAGAGAGTAAAGATACCGTCCGTGCTTGCAAAATCAAGCGGAAGCCTTGGCCCGCCATAATAGATGAGGAAGATTGCTACCAAGAAGCATAGCATATACCGGTTTTTTGCCATTGTTTTTCCCCCTTACATAAGCTTGTTCCATTTTATGCGCAAATGAGGGAAAAATGTCACGAAGCGAGATAGCAGATTTTACAATTCAATTGACTCGCCCGGCTCCAATACCTTTCCGTTCCTGGCTTCAAGCATTTCGATAAACGCGTATGGGTCCTGTTTAATTGGCGGGAAGGTATTATAATGCATCGGTATGATGGTTTTAGCATTCAGGAGTTTTGCCGCATAGGCCGCATCCTCTGGGCCCATTGTAAAATTATCTCCGATTGGCAGGAAGGCGACATCAATAGGATGTCGTTCTCCTATTAATTTCATATCCGAAAACAATCCGGTATCCCCTGCGTGATAAACCGTTTTCCCCTCGGCCATGAATAGAATCCCCGCCGGCATGCCGCAATAAATCAATTGTTTGTCTGGTGTTTCATAACTTGAACCATGAAACGCCTGGGTCAGCTTTACTCTCCCAAAGTCAAATTGATATGAGCCGCCAATGTGCATCGCATGGGTCCTGACGCCCTGCCAGCCAAGGAAATCGGATATTTCGGCATTGGCTATTACTAGTGAATCATTTCTTTTCGCGATGCTGACGGTATCCCCAACATGGTCATTATGCCCATGCGAAACGATGATTACGTCCGGGCTTTCATTTTCTTCCTTTAAATCAGTAAGCCCGTTCCCATTAATAAACGGGTCGATCAGAATGGTTTTCCCCCCTGTATTGATTTTGACGACAGAATGGCCATGGTACGAAATTTTCATTTTGCATTCCCCTTCCACAAAAGTATTTTACTTATACGTTCCATTCTTTTTATTAATTTCCTGCCATACTTTACTTTTAACATCATTTTCATGCTAATATCCAATATCCTGATTCTATTATTGATATAATAAGACTGTTTCCAAATTCATTGTAGAAGGGGATAATTATGAACGAAAGATTACAAAAACTATCGGCCTGGATGAAGGAAAATGGCATAGACGTATGTTTTTTAACATCTCCGGATAACGTCTTTTATTTGAGCGGCTATTTTACGGACCCTCATGAGCGGCTTTTGGGCCTCGCCGTCTTCCAGAATGAAGAGCCATTCCTAGTGTTGCCAGCTATGGAGAAGAATGATGCCCTACAATCAGGATGGGGACATGAAATAATCGGTTTCACGGATACCGAGAATCCTTGGGAAATGGTACATAATTCAGTTTCAAAACGGCTTACAAATGCTGCGACAAAAATTGCAATAGAAAAAGAACATTTGAATGTTGAACGCTATGAAGAGTTAATGAAGCTTTTCCCTGAAGCGAAGCAGTTTGTATCCGCCGAGGAAAAAATGCGTTCATTAAGGCTTATAAAGGATGAGCGGGAACTGAAGGCCATTAGGGAAGCGGCCGCATTGGCAGACTATGCGATTGAAGTCGGAGCAAGCGAAATTAAGGAAGGGAAAACCGAACTTGAGGTGCTGACCGCGATTGAATTCGAGCTTAAGAAAAAAGGGGTCAGCCAAATGTCCTTCAGCACGATGGTCCTTACCGGCGAAAATGCCGCTTCACCACATGGAAATCCCGGGCAGACAAAAATCAAAAAGGGCGATTTCGTCCTGTTTGATCTTGGAGTCGTCGTTGACAGGTACTGCTCGGATATTACCCGTACACTTGCTTATGGAGATATTAGCGACAAACAAAAAGAAATTTATGACACAGTCCTGAAAGCCGAACTGGCAGCGATTGAAGCCGGGAAACTTGGAACACCTTGTTCGGCAGTCGACCTCGCAGCACGAAGCGTAATTACCGCGGCGGGATATGGGGAATATTTCCCACACCGACTCGGGCACGGGCTAGGCATCAATGTTCATGAATACCCATCCGTAACTGAAACAAACCCACTGAAACTTGAAGAAGGTATGGTCTTCACGATTGAACCAGGTATTTATGTTCCGGGCGTAGCGGGCGTCAGGATTGAGGACGATGTCCATGTAACAGCATCCGGGCTTGAAATCCTCACAAAGTATCCGAAGGAACTTCAAATCATTAAGTAAGAGCCTAAAATTGAAAAAGCAGGGTACCGGGCAACGGTACACCTGCTTTTTTTGAATTACTTTTGCTCAAGCAATTCCTTTGCAGTACTGTATTCAAGTCCTTGAGCTTCGGCCACCGCTTTATAGGTCACATGCCCACCCAGGGTATTGACTCCTTTTAGCAGAGCCTCATTATCAAGGCAGGCCTGCCTGTAGCCTTTGTTAGCGATTTGAATCGCATATGGGACGGTTCCATTCGTAAGCGCGATTGTCGAAGTCCTTGGGACTGCTCCCGGCATATTGGCAACGGCGTAATGGACGACCCCATGCTTAACGTATGTCGGATTGTCATGGGTGGTGATGCGGTCGGTCGTTTCAAAAATGCCTCCTTGGTCAATGGCGATATCGACTACTACGCTGCCCGGCATCATGGATTGGATCATTTCTTCCGTAACAAGTTTTGGAGCCTTTGCACCGGGGATAAGGACAGCCCCGATAACAAGGTCGGACTCCTTGACGGCTTCCGCGATATTGTAAGGATTGGACATAAGGGTAGTGATGTCGGAGCCGAAAATATCATCGAGCTGGCGAAGCCTTTCTGGATTTAAATCAATGACAGTTACCTTCGCGCCAAGGCCGATTGCCATCTTGGCAGCATTCGTTCCGGCTACCCCGCCTCCAATGACCGTTACCTTACCTCTTTGGACACCAGGAACCCCTGAAAGCAGGATTCCTTTTCCGCCATGGACTTTTTCAAGGAACTGAGCACCGATTTGTGCGGCCATTCTTCCAGCGACCTCACTCATTGGCGTCAGGAGCGGCAAGGCACCATTTGGAAGCTGAACGGTTTCATAGGCTATTCCGACAACCTTTTTCTCCATCATCGCCTTTGTCAATTCAGCCTCGGGGGCTAGGTGAAGATAGGTAAACAGGATCAAGCCTTCGGAGAAATATTGATATTCTTCCGGTAGAGGCTCCTTCACCTTCATAACCATATCCTTGTCCCATGCTTCGGCAGCCGTCTCGACAATGCTTGCCCCAGCTGACTTGTAATCTTCGTCAGTGAAGCCCGATCCCAGCCCTGCTCCTGCCTGGATATAAACCTCATGACCGAAGTTGACCAAGTTTACAACACCGGCAGGCGTCATAGCAACACGGTTTTCATTATTCTTTATTTCCGCTGGTACCCCTATCCTCATCGCTCAATGCCTCCTACAAAATATGTACTATTCTGCAAACACTTTCATTTTACCAAAATAGCCTTTCAACGAGAAACTATTTATCTGTACCCCGTAAGCCGGCACCAAACAACCGAAATGGAGCGCCGGTTAAATCCGGCACCCCATTTGTTCTCATAACTTTACCAATAGTAAGGGTAACCGTAATAAGGGTATGGCGGGTAATAAGGGTATGGCGGGTAATAAGGATAATAAGGGTATCCGTAACCAAAACCGTAACCTGGCGCCAATAATGCTCCGGTTGCAAGGCCACCTAAAAAACCAAGGCCAAAACCAAACGGCCTACCGAAGCCGAAGCCCCACGGTCTGCCAAAGCCAAAGCCGAATGGCCTGCCGAAGCCGAAGCCGAACGGCCTGCCGAAACCGAAGCCGAACGGCCTGCCGAAGCCGAAGCCGAAAGGACGGATTCTCTCATCATTCGGATCAATGATATCATGGTGGGCAAAATGGGCAGGCTGTGCCGCCGCATATTGTAAATCATTGTTCAACGTAATTCCTCCTCATTTATTTTTAATTACACTAAAGAATATGCTTTCAGCAGATGAGGGTATTGGGTGAATGCCCCGCTTCTGTAAATTTCTTAGGGAAAGAGGCCATACATGCACGATAAAACAAAATGCGTAAGCGCCTTGGGCAGCCCCGACAAGCATAAGACGGGTCCCGCAGGACGGGCCGGCCCTCCGGAGGGAACCGGCTTATGACCTCGAGGGGCTAGGCGCTGGAGCTGGATTACAATAAATTATTTTGAGTTATCCACAAGGTTCCATTTAAAATTACGTTTACAATAAAAAAAGCTGCCAAAAAATTGGCAGCCATCCCTCCTTCATTCCAGTTCATCCCTCATAACCGGATATTCGTCCGTTCGTTCCCGGGCCTCTTCTTCACCCATGAATCCGCTGTTATAAGCATTCATGATTTGCGTGCTTACTTCCTTGACCCCTTTATCTTCAAAGGTATAAGAGGAGCGCCTTCCCTGATCTTTCTTTTGCATTCCGTACCATCCCCATTCAATTTGTTATTGAGTCAAAATCATACCTGGGTGCCCATTCTTATTTTTTCAATCTGCTGCACGTCTATGCAGCCGTTTTTCATGTATAATTTGGATGAGAGGCAAAATGGCAGATTGTTTAAATTCCTTTTGGTAGGGGGAAAAGGCAATGGGAGCCAAGTATCAAAAGATTTTGGCCGCAGTTGACGGCTCTAAGGAAGCGGAACTGGCGTTTAGGAAAGCAATCAGCATAGCCACCAGGAACCAGTCATCACTTCTTCTTGTCCATGTAATTGATACAAGGACGTTTGCGATTGTCGAAGCGTACGACCAGGCAATTGCGGATCGTGCTGACCAATACGCCCTTGAATTACTTGAAAAATATAAGCAACAGGCATTGGACAGCGGGCTGGCGGATGTGGCCTATATTGTTGAATTTGGGTCGCCGAAACTGCTAATCCCAAAAGAAATCGCGAAGAAACACAACATCGATTTAATTATTTGCGGGGCCACTGGGCTCAGTGCGGTTGAAAGGTTTTTAATCGGCAGCGTGTCCGAACATATTACCCGGGACGCCCCGTGTGATGTGCTTGTTGTAAGATCTGAAAAAGAGTTTACTTGATATGGCATTGGAGGATAAAGAACATGCAACAATTTTTTACATATGATAGCCGCCTTGGCATTCCAATTCCCACTTTGGAGAAGAATCTTGCGCAATACAGCCCAGATATTCAAGAAAAAATCCTCTTTTCATGGGAGCAAATCCGGGGAGCGATTCCTGACCGGATCAAGGAACTTGAACACTCCATCAATGAAAAACAGGTTGCCCTTTCAAATGAAAGCAACTTTGAGAAATCATGTGAATTGAACACCGAAATTGCCGGCCTTGCCTCGATTATCAACGATCTTTGGCTATGGTACAGGGCTTCCGATGCAATCGCCGAAGAGAAAATGCATAACTAAAGAAAAGCTCCCGCAATGGGAGCTTCTCATTTGTTTCCGGCCTGAGGATTTAAAGCATTCGCGTCCCCTGAACGGGATGTTGGCGAAATCATCATTCTTGAATTAAGCAAGGTCTTTTTTAAGTTCTCTGACGACATGCCCGATTTCAGGAATGATCAACTTGTTCATGGCAAGCTTTACCGCGCCTGAAGAACCAGGAATGGAAAAGACCGCCCGGTTGTTTACTACTCCTGCGGCAGCCCGGGATAGGATTGCGGCCGAGCCGATATCCTCCTGGTAACTTAGCATCCGGAACAGTTCCCCGAAACCCGTAATCTCCTTGTCAAAAAGCTTGGTGACCGTCTCAATCGTAACATCACGGACAGCGATGCCAGTCCCTCCGTTCGTCAGGACAACATCAACTTCCGGGTCCGCACAACCCCTAAGAACTTCCTTCTCAATTAGCTCGGCTTCATCTTTTACAATCGTATACGCCGACACTTTATGTCCGTTTGATTCGAGAAATGAAATAATCAATTGGCCGCTTTTGTCTGTTTCCTTATCCCTTGTATCACTTACTGTTATAACCTTGCAGGAAACCGATTTTGGCGCTTCCTTTTTATGTTCCTGGATACTCATGAACGTCCCTCCCTGTCCATAAGATAGCGCAGCCTGTAGTAATTATGTGAAAACTCGGTTACCCTTCTTGTAAGCTGATAATTTGAGACCGCCCCAATAGCCATACTTACAAGCGGAAGGCCCTGGACCATTCTTTTTCTGAAAAGGGCAATGACCGTTCCTTTCAGGAGCTGTCTCATGGGCATTTCCAGCCAGGTCGAGTCGGTTAATTGATCATTTCCCTCATAAAAATACTGGTCCCTTTCACCCTTCAATTCTTCCAAAAGCTGTTCCCAACTCTCCCCCTGCAGCCTTAGAGGGAGTGTTGCCGTATGGAAAACTTTTAGTGAAGTCATCATCTCAAATGGAGTGTTCACTTCGTATCCATACGTCATCGCCAATAACTGGACAGCGCGGAGGTTGATGACTGCCATCGCTGGTATGTCGACTCCAAGAAGCAGCGCTCCGCCCGTACCCGACATTCCTCCCTGGGCAAAAGAATAAAGCCTGTGCCTCGCAATCTGCTGTTGGGCAATATAATTCAACTGGTCTATTTCCAAACGCTTCAGGTCTTCTATCCTCTCAACCCCGCTGTCGAATACCCTTGCAGCAGCAAGAATCCTCTCCTTGGCGTCAAGCTGGAATTGGGCTCCCTGGATGATTGCATTCAGATGGAATAGCCAATTATCAACTAGCGAAAAAAACTGGCTGCGCGCTTCTTCCGGAAGCATTGAAAAACCGGTTTCCAAATACCTTTCATACGTAATCCGAAGATCATTCGGTTCGTAGTCTAGAAGCTTTTTTTCCCAGTCCTTAATCTCGGCAAGGACAGTCATTTCCCTGTCTGTCAGCGGCATGGATGGCCCTCCTATCGAAAACTTTCCTACAGTATAGCACAACTTGGGAATTTTAAAGATATCGGAAACTCCCTGAAGGACATCTCTGTTTATTACCCCCTAATCGGTGTTTGAGTGACACCTTTTTACGTTTTCGGCTAATCATTGTCGCTCATTCGGATTTGAGTGACACCTTTTAAGGATTTCTCCAAATCTTTGTCGCTCAAACGAATTTGTGCGACACCTTTTAAGGATTTCGGCAAATCTTTGTCGCTCAAATGGATTTGAGTGACACCTTTTAAGGATTTCTCCAAATCTTTGTCGCTCAAACGAATTTGTGCGACACCTTTTCAGGATTTCGGCAAATCTTTGTCGCTCAAATGGATCTGAGTGACACCTTTTAAGGATTTCTCCTAATCTTTGTCGCTCAATCAGATTTGAGTGACACCTTTTTGGCGTTCCGGCACATCTTTGTCGCTCAAACGAATTTGAGCGACACCTTTTAAGGATTTCGGCACATCTTTGTCGCTCAAATGGATTTGAGTGACACCTTTTAAGGATTTCTCCAAATCTTTGTCGCTCAAACAGATTTGAGTGACACCTTTTTGGCGTTCCGGCAAATCTTTGTCGCTCAAACGAATTTGTGCGACACCTTTTAAGGATTTCGGCTAATCTTTGTCGCTCAAACGAATTTGAGTGACACCTTTTCCGGATTTCGGCTAATCTTTGTCGCTCAAACGGATTTGTGCGACACCTTTTTGGCGTTTCTCCAAATCTTTGTCACTCAAACGGATTTGTGCGACACCTTTTTGGCGTTTCTCCAAATCTTTGTAGCTCAAACGGATTTGTGCGACAGCTTTTTTGGATGTTGGCTAATCTTTGTCGCTCAAACAGAAATCAGAGACATATTTTAATCAATCTTCCTCACTCACCCATTTGCAGTGCGCACCGGCCGCCTAATTAAAGTGGATAACAAAAAAGCTGCACCCTTTAGAGGTACAGCTAACGTTTGCCTGTCAATTAGTCAATGTTACCGAGGCGCATTACATCCCTGGCAATCATTACTTCTTCATTCGTTGGAATGACCAATACCTTAACAGGTGAATATGGGTAGTTAATGAAAGCCTCCTGGCCCCTGATTTTGTTGAGCGCTGGATCCCAATATACCCCCATAAATTCAAGCCCTTTTAGGACCCTCGCCCTTATTGTCTCACTGTTTTCACCGATGCCCGCGGTAAAGATGATCGCATCGACGCCGGACATACGTGCTGCATAGGAACCGATATACTTATGGATCCTGCCAGCGAATACTTCAAGGGCTAGCTCCGCCCTTGGGTTTCCTTCCCCCGCCTCGTTCTCAATATCACGAAGGTCACTCGAAAAGCCTGATACGCCGAGCATTCCGCTCTTTTTATTTAGGACATCAAGAACTTCGTCTGCTGTCATCCCCGTTTTCTCCATGATAAATGGAATTAAAGCGGGATCAATATTTCCCGAACGAGTTCCCATTGTAACACCGGCAAGCGGCGTAAAGCCCATTGAAGTATCTAAGGATTTACCCTTGTCTATAGCAGCGATACTCGCCCCGTTCCCAAGGTGGCACGAAAGCAGCCTTAGCTGTTCCACTGGGCGGCCAAGCAATTCCGCGGCCCTTCTTGAGACGTATTTATGTGAAGTTCCGTGAAAACCATACTTCCGGATGCCGTACTTTTTGTAATACTCATATGGAAGGCTGTACAAGAAAGAGCTTTCTGGCATTGTTTGATGGAAAGCCGTATCAAATACCGCAACCGCCGGAACCTCGGGCAGGACCCTTTGGAAAGCAAGGATGCCTGTAATGTTGGCCGGGTTGTGAAGAGGGGCCAGTTCGGACAGTTCCTGAATTTTTTCAAGCACTTCCCCATCAATCAAGGCAGAATCGTTAAATTCTTCTCCGCCATGGACAACACGGTGCCCTATCCCCGATATTTCATCCAAGGAAGCAATTGCACCTTTTGAGGTTAGCCTGTCCAACAATAATTTTACTGCTTCTTCATGATCTGGAATGTTTGTTGTTTCCTTCAGTTTTTCATTGGAAACTTCCATGCTGAAAAGAGAATCGTTAAGGCCAATTCTTTCAATTATTCCTTTTGTAATAACTTCTTCACCTGGCATATCAAGCAACTGAAACTTCAATGACGAGCTTCCCGCATTGATTGCTAAAATTTTCGGCATTTCTAACCTCTCCTTTGATGTCAGTCATTGCCTTGCAGGGATTCCGGATGCAATTCGATGGCCAGGTTTGGTCGTTCGGCTTTTTGCCGGGTCGAAAGCCTGCAATTAGGCAACTAAAAAACATTCTCGATTTCAGTTTACCCACTACCCAAGAGACATTTCAAGGATTATAGGTAAATTGTCAAGTTTAGAGAAAAAGTTCCTCAATTCAGTCAGTTTGCACTATTCGCACTAAATAGCAAATTCTTCCTTGCCGAAAACTCCTGCTCATTTGTTTTCGGCAATCCATTGGTTGATCTTAGCCAGGATCTTCTCTGTTCCAGCTTGATTTGAAAGGGAAGGAAGTTCGGCAAGCAGCGCTTGCTTTGGCGGAACTGTCCCGTCGCCAGCCTTCTGCAAGATTAATATGCTTTTAGCCGCCTGGCTGGATTTGAACATGGAAAGAGGCAATTGAAGGATCCCCTGGATGTGCGCATTTTTTTTCAAGTACTCACGAAGTTTTGGTGCTTCCGCGCTTTCAAACAAGCCGTTCGGGATGATAAAAAAGTGGTATCCGCCCGGCTTTGTAAGTTTCATGCTTTGTTCGATAAAAAGGTGATGCGAATACGAATGTCCTTCCGTCGCTGCTAGTTCATAGTCAGCCGCCCTAATATCGTCCGGATAATAGCCTACAGGCAGATCGGAAACGACTACATCGACTGGATCGATAAAAACCTGTTGAAGGCTGTCCTGATTGAAAAGCTGAATCGAATGCTCCTGCAGATTTGCATTTACATAGGCAAGCTTGATTAAGATATCATCGATTTCGAGGCCAGCCGCTTCAATTTGCTTCTGTACTTGTTGGTTGATTACGGTCGCAAGCAGATTTCCCGTTCCAACGGCAGGGTCAAGTATCCGGAATGATTGTTTCCGGACGAATTTTAGGACAAGATATCCGATTAGCATCCCAACAGAATCGGGGGTCATTTGATGATGTGGCTGGATGTTTTCCTTCATTCCTTTTAAAATGGCAAGCTGGAAGGCTTTCCTAATCTCTTCTTTCGAAAAAGCCTCTAGTCTGATTGCCTCGTAACTTTTCTTAAGCCGCTTGGCACTCAGTTCGCTTATTTCATCCTGCAAAACGGTACCATGGAAGAGGTTCTCCCCCGTTTCCGCTAGGGCTTCCAAATAAGTACAGGAAAGTTCATCCTGGATAATGGAAGAGGTTTCGTTAAAAACGGTAAACAAACGTTCTACCGGAGATGGTTTCATATCTTCTTTCCTCCGTCAGGTCAATTCTCTTTTCCAATTCTATCTTCTTTTGAACTACGCCACAAGTGTGGTGAATGGCTGCCTTTTTATTTTTCCAAAAAGCAAAGCCCCGGAAATTCCGGGGCCGCATTTCTCACTATTCCGCTTTTTTGGCAGCTTCGAGCGCCGCTTCATAATCCGGGTGGTTCGTTGCTTCGCTTACATACTCCGCATAGGTAACGGTGCCATTGGAATCAACCACGAATACTGCCCTTGCGAGAAGCCTTAATTCCTTAATAGCAACCCCAAATGCTTCACCGAAGGAAAGGTCTCGGTGGTCGGATAGCGTCTGGACATTCTCGATTCCATTCGCTCCGCACCAGCGTTTCTGCGCGAATGGAAGGTCAACGCTGATTGTAAGTACCTTTACGTTGCCAAGGCCTGAAGCCTCTTCATTAAAGCGCCGGGTCTGGGCGTCGCAAACTCCTGTATCCAGTGAAGGAACAACAGAAATGAGCCTTACCTGCCCTTTTGAATCTTCAAGTGTCACTTCTGACAAATCATTTGCAAGGACCGTGAATGAAGGTGCCTTATCTCCTACTTTTACCTCATTGCCAAGCAGTGTTACCTGATTGCCTTTAAATGTAATCGATGCCATCCCCAATTTCCTCCTTTGTCCAACTATGTACAGAGTAAATATAACTTTTCACATACTCTTTTGCAAAAGATATACATTGCAAAGAGTCCCCTAAAAACTTTTATGCAATTCATTTTTTTCCACTTTTCGAAAAATAGATGTATGATTTGGTTGTTTAAAAAGAAATCCGGAGGGAGAATAATGGCAGATTTAAAACTGGACCACATTGTCCATTATGTCAATGACCTGGATACCAGCATCCGACTTTTTAATGAAGCTGGGCTTGCCGCATCGAGGGGAGGATCCCATACGAAATGGGGGACCCATAATGCACTTTGCTATTTTGGGCTTTTTTATGTTGAATTTTTAGGAATTGAAAGGCCTGAATATGCGATGAATCCTAAAGAACCAAACCTTCTTGTTGAGGACGCGTTAAAATTGCTGCCCGCCCGGGAGATTTTCGGACGGATTGCCTTGCGGACAGACAACCTGGATGAAGTTGCCGCTTCCCTTTCTTCAAAAGGAGCGGCGTTATCTCCTATTAAAGACGGAAAACGCATGAATGCGCAAGGCCAATTGATAGAATGGCGCATGATGATGATTGAAGGGAATTTCAATGGCCTCGTATATCCATTCATTATCGAGTGGAAAGGAAGGGATGAGGACCGATTCCGGGAAATGGCCGAAGCGGGGATCATCAAGCCCCATCCAGCAGGGGAAGTCGATTTCGATAGTGCTATATTTGAGGTTTCCGACCCATTGGCAACAGCGGACAGATGGCGAGAATTGTTCGGCATTCCATACGAAATAACGGCTAATGGTGATTCAGCGGTTTTGATGCTCGATGGCAAACCCCTCATGTTTATCAAAGGGGATAAAAACAATCTCTCGTGTGTCGTTTTTCATACAAGCACGGCCTCATTAAAGGGGACATCCATGTTAGTTGGCGAAGGTGAATATGTATTTAAGTAAGAAAAAGGACAAGCGGGTTCCCTGCTTGTCCTAGTACACAGTTAAATGTCAAAATCCGAGCTGTCCTGCTTACCTTTTTGTTTACTGTCCTGTTTGCCATTTTCATTGTCATCGTCATTATCATTGTTCTTGTCTTTATTGCCCTTTTTATCATTGCTATTGCTATTTTCCTTGTTGTCCTTGCTCTTTTTTTCCTGTCCGCCTCCGGATTGGGCCATTTTGGAAATCATTTGCTGAACCTTGTCGACCGCCTGTGGGGCTGTTTCAAGAATCCGTTCAAGCAGATGGGTGCTCTCATCCAAATGGAGCATTTTTACCCCTTGCGAATTGACAATCAAAAAGGCGATTGGGGTAATGGACACTCCTCCCCCGCTCCCTCCGCCAAAGGGGTGTTTGCCACCTGAGTCTTGGCCGCCTCCATCACTTTTAAATTCAGTCCCACCGGCCGCAAAACCAAAACCTACTTTTGAAACTGTAAGAATGACACTGCCATCGGGCGTCTCAACCGGATCGCCAATAATCGTGTTCACGTCAATCATTTCCTTCAGGCTCTCCATTGCCGTCGTCATCAATCCCTGAATTGGATGGTCAGACATACATACGTTCCTCCTTATCTCAAACAGCTAAAGTGCTAATCAAATTCAAGCGGCAGCCCATTTGGAATCTTTCCGCGCCTGGCTTTCTTCACAAATTTATAAACCTTTATTCCTGCCGAAATAGCTTTCCCTGCCCTGAAAGCAAACATACATGAAAGCATGGTTGCTGATATCCTATACTGGAAATAAGGAGTTACACTAATGGCAGGGCTTGCTTTCAGATTCACTGTTTCAGATAGCAGTCCGATGATGATTCCTTTTGCGGCCCAAATCGCTCCCGATACGATCCCTGTTAGCGCGGCGTCGCCTGCTCCGGCGGCGGTCGACCATTCAAACTGCCTGACCGTCACTGATTTTAAAAATCCCTTTAGCCCTTTATAGGTATGAAGGAACTTCTCCACAGCTTTCGTTCCTTCTCTCATTCCGTTCAACAGGCTCTCTGCGGTTTGCCTCTCTCTTGGCTTCCCATTCCCGGCCCCTTTCTCGAGGTTTTTCGAATCTTCCGGTTGTTCGGCGAAGAGCTCTGTAAAATCGGAAAATGTCTTTTTATATTTTATAAGTCCGAAAAATGCTTTGCATTCTATCGTCAGTTCTGTCGTTCCCCCATATGACCTGAAGCTGGCTGAAACGATAATGTTCATGAATAGCAAAATGGACCCAAGCAGAAAAACACCGAAGATAATGGCGACAATCCAAGCCAACTTACCCACTTCCTTTCGGGATTTGAATATCCACTAAGCGTTTCCTTTTAAAGGTTTACTTCTATCGTTTCCAAAAAAAGAAAAAACCTGCGCGGAATTCCACGCAGGTTCAATTCGTCTGTTTATCTTCTTGTATGGACCACGATCGTATCGGCGAATAGATCGTGAAGGGCCTGTTTTTTTGGATGGAAGGCTGGGATGAGGTAAAGAACGATGATGGTGGAGGAAATGAACCGGCCAATCCACTCCCTGAACAGGATGTCCATCCAGGTAAGCCTGCCTCCATTTACTCCTATGACGGCCAGGCCAAACACCATTTTCCCGAGCGTTTGCCGGAAGTATTTGGTCATAAGCACGAAATACAAATAAAAGATGGCTGCCGAAACAATCGTTCCTACAGAGAACAGTCCTCCCGACATTTCAATATCCAAAAGCCGTAATACTGGCTTGGCCAAAAGCCGGAACAGGCTTCCAATAACGATTAAATCGAGCAAATAAGCCCAAAACCTCATCCAGAAACCCGCAAAGCGGATGGGCGGATTATTGGTTTCTACCACGTTTCCCCTTATTTCCGGCTTCATATTCTCATCTTTGGCTCCAGGGTGAATGCTCTGATTATCCAGTGTATCATTTTGCTCCATGCTGCATCCCCCTTACTCGGTATATAGATACATCAGGCGCGGGGAGTTTGTCTTCGAAAGGAACTGGAGAAGGCCCTGCAGTTCCGAATCACCGCTTAAAAGGCTTTTTGCCTTCATGCTAAACAAGGATCCGAAGCCAATCCCGTCTGTATACCTGACAACCTTCGCGCCGTTTAGGTTTTTGTCCTTCTTCAATTGGGCTATCGTATCATCGAGATAGCCGAACCCGTCGATCAACCCAAGCTCTTTTGCCTGGCGCCCATCGTAAACTCGGCCATCAGCAATCTTTTTGACCTGGTCGACCGGCATGTTTCGCCCCTCGGAAATTACGTTTACAAATCCTTCATAGGAATTATTGATCATGCTTTGAAGGATTTTCTTTTCTTCCTCCGTCATTTCCCTCGCAGGGCTCATTATGTCTTTGTATGGTCCGCTTTTGATTGTCATGAATTCGACCCCATATTTCTTCGCAAGGCCTTCATAATTGATTCCCTGCATAATAACCCCAAGCGAGCCGGTCAAAGTTTCCGGGCTTGCAAAAATTTTATCAGCCGGCGCCGATATATAGTAGCCCCCCGAGGCGGCCATGGATGCCATTGATATGTATACAGGTTTCTTTTTTCCCTTTTGGATTGAAACAATCTTATCATGAATTTCAGCACTCTCGACAACCCCTCCACCCGGAGAGTTGACCCTGATGATGATTCCTTTTACGTTCGGATCGTCACCGGCATCTTCAAGCTTTTTCATAAAAGTATGATGGTTATAGCCCTGGCTTCCCCAAAGCGGCGTTGACTCGCCTGTATCCTGGATTGTGCCGTTCACATCGAGGACAACGATTTTTTTAAATTCATTGCCTTCCTCTAGCACTTCTTCCGCATAGCTTTTTTGGGTAGGGGCGAAAAGGTCCCCTAAGTCATTTTCGACCCCTTTAATGGCAAAACCCGACAAAACATTGACTAACACCGATATGATAAATAGGCCGGCTGCAATCCCAAGAGCCGCCCATCTTTTTCCACTCATTCAATCATCTCCCTTTTCCACGCTTCTGTCGCTGACTATTTGAAAATAAGCCAAGAAATGCTAAACTTGATAAGAAACAATATTAGTTTACCAAATGATTGGCCTAAAGGATACCATTTAACTACTAGCTGCACGGAGGAGGACTAGGGATGGCTAACCGAAGAAATCTATTCTTTTACCATAAGCGGGATTCGGATATTCTTAAAAAAGCTGCACCGCTTTATGACTTGGCCGAAGAATACGGCTTTACGCTTGTCAAGGATTACAGGGATGCAAACATCATTACTAGCATCGGTGGAGAAGGGACTTTTCTCCAGGCTGTCAGGAAAACAGGATTCCGTGATGATTGCCTGTATGCCGGCATCACGACATCCGATAGTTTGAGTATGTATTGCGATTTCCACATTGACGACATTGGAAAAATGACCGAGGCTGTCTCAAATGAGCAGATAGAGGTAAGGCGCTACCCAACCATAGATGTAACGGTAGATGGGGAAACAACCTTCCAGTGCCTGAATGAATTCAGCATCAGGTCGGCAATCGTAAAAACCTTTGTCCTAGATGTGTTCGTGGATGACCTCCACTTCGAAACCTTCATGGGAGACGGTATGATTGTTGCCACTCCTACAGGCAGCACAGCCTATAACAAATCCATTAATGGCGCTGTTGTCGACCCACTGCTCCCCTGCATCCAGGTAAGCGAGCTGGCATCTGTCAACAACAACCGATTCAGGACATTGGGCTCCTCGTTCATCCTGGGCGGCGATCGCACATTAACCCTTAAGGTAGGCAAAAACGGGAACGACTATCCAACAATGGGAATGGATAATGAGGCTTTGAGCATCCAGCATGTAGAAAAAGTCGAAATTAAACTAAGCAATAAAATCATCAAAACAGTTAAGCTAAAGGACAACTCGTTCTGGGAAAAAGTAAAACGCACCTTCCTATAAGAGCCGAAAAGCATCCGCCTTTATTAATGGCGGATGCTTTTTTTCATGAATGTTTGCGGATCTTCATCCCCAAGGAGGAAAAAAGCTTTGTCCTCGAAAGGGAGTATATGGTGAGCGCCGACCAAATGAAAATGAAGGATAACAACTGAAGCCCGGTAAAATGCTCGCCATATACAAAAATCCCAAGCATAAGTGAAAGTGTTGGTGCGATGTACTGAAGGAAACCGAGCATGGAAAGCGGAATCTTCTGGGCCCCTCCTGCAAACAACAAGAGCGGAAGCGCGGTTGCCGCCCCCGTGGTGGCAAGGAGCAGGTGTGTTCCAATGCCAAAGTGAAGAAAAGCGGACGTCCCGTCTTCCAAAAGGAATAGAAGATAAACAGCGGCAATGGGTGTAACCACCATTGTCTCCAATGTCAGCCCTACGGCAGAGTCAACTTTAATGAGCTTTTTCGCCAATCCGTACAGCCCGAATGAAAATGCAAGCGCCAAGGCAATCCATGGAATCCGGCCATAGGAAACGGAAATAATCGCCACACCTATAAGTGCAAGCGCGAATGAAGCATATTGCGCCCCATTGAGCCTTTCTTTCAGGACAATCAGGCCGAGGACAACACTCACAAGGGGATTGATGTAGTACCCGAGGCTCGCTTCAATCATTTGGCCGCTGTTAACCGCCCAAATGTAGACAAACCAGTTGATGCTGATCAATATCGAAGCAATAGCCAACGCATAGAGTTGTTTTCTTTCCGATTTAAAACTTTTCAGAATGCCCAAAAAGGAGGAAAGTTTTTTTGTAAAACTCAAAACGAAAAGCATAAATATGAACGACCAGAAAACCCGGTTTGCAAGGATTTCAATCGCACCGACATCTCCAAGGAGTTTCCAGTAAATTGGCAGCAGGCCCCAAAGCAAATAGGAAAATCCCGCCTGATATACGCCAGTTCTGATAGTTTTGTCCCCCATATCTTTCGCGCCTCTATTCTTTCTAGTTTCGAAATATTACACATTATACACACTATACGTGGATTTGGGGGATATTTTCAACTCATCTTTTTTAATTTGCCATTACATCTATGGCCGGTCGCGATTATAAACAATTTCTTCGCCAATTACTGTCATGACTGCTTTTGTTTCATGGATGGATTCCGTTGGGGTGGCAAAAATATCTCTGTCCAGGATTGTAAAGTCAGCCAGCATCCCTTCCTTGATCATCCCCCTGTCGTTTTCATGCAATGCGGCATAAGCGCTCCCTTTTGTAAAGAGGCTGACTGCTTCGTACACGGATAAGGCTTCTCCCGGTCCATAAACCTTTCCGTTCACAGTCCGATTGACCGCGGCGGCAATGCCCAAGAAAGGGTTCGGGTACTCAATAGGGGCATCCGATCCCCCCGAGCACGGAATCCCGCTATCGAGAAGCGTTTTCCATGCATAGGAATATCGCATTCGATCCTCGCCGACCCTGTCGATCACCCACGGGTAATCAGACAGCATGAAAACAGGCTGCAAATCAAGGACGAGAGGCAGTTTTTTGGCCCTTTCGATAAGGTCTTCCCGAAGGATTTGGGCATGGATAAGCCGATCACGTCTATCTCCCTTTAAAGGATTTGCCTCCAGTGCATCAAGGCAATATTCAAACGCCAGGTCCCCGATTGCATGAATGGCCACAGGCATTTGATACTCCCGCGCCTTACCAACAAGCTCGGAAAGCTCTTCCTTGCTAAAAATAGCAACACCGGACGTTTCAGGGGCATCGCTGTATGGTTCGCTTAAAAGCGCCGTCCTTCCGCCAAGGGCTCCGTCGGAAAAAATTTTCATTGCCCCAAACTCAATCCATTCATTTCCAGCCAAATACGTATGGTCGTTCGAAATAAAATCATCGAGCACGCCATGATGGACAAGTAAATGGGCCCTAAGTTTCAGGCCATCCTCCTCGATCGCACGTTTGAAGACACCGTATGTTTTTTCAAAGCCGCCATAATAATTCAAATCCTCCGTATGTACACCGGTTATTCCAAGGCTGTGTAAATCTTTTATGGATGCTTTGATTGACCGGATCAAATACGATTCAGTTGCTTCCGGCATAATGGAGTAGACAAGTTCCTGGGCACTGTCCTTTAAAATTCCGGTAAGCCGCCCGGAAGGATATTTTTCAATGAGCCCGCCCGGCGGGGACAAGGTTTCTTCGTCCACCCCAGCAGCCTTTAGTGCAATCGAATTCGCCACACACGCATGGCGGCAGGTCCGCTTCAGAAGCACTGGCCTGTCTGGGACGCACTGATCGAGTTCATCTTTGTTTAATGGTTCGCCCGTCTTCCAAAGATTTTCATTCCATCCTTCCCCTATGACCCATTCCCCGGGCTTAAGCCCCATGGAATATTCCTTAACGGCATGAAGTGTTTCTTCCCTGCTTTTGCAGCTGGAAAGATCAAGCCTGATGAGTCGTTCCCCATGGCCAATCAGGTGGATATGGCTGTCAACCAGCCCGGGAATCATCGTGCATCCCCTTAAATCTATCCGTTTATCTATCTTAGCATTCGCTGTGCCTTCAAGTTCCGCAAGCTTTCCCATGCTAATAATTCTGCCGTTTTCGGTCAGTACCGATTCAACTTTTTTCCCTTCTTCGGCCAATGTATATATTGGCCCTCCAAACCAAAGTGTCGCCATTCGAATAGCTCCTTTACCCTCTCAATTAGGAAGCAGGCGGCTGGCCGCCTGCTTCCACGGATATTTATTTGTTTCCTACCGAAGCCAGTTCCTTCTGCCGCAATTCAACCCGGCGGATTTTCCCTGAAGTCGTCTTTGGAAGTTCATCAAGAAATTCAATTTTCCTCGGGTATTTATATGGGGCTGTAAGAGCCTTTACGTGTTCCTGAAGCTCCTTGATTAATGCCTCTTTCTCAATCGGCGCCTCATCTTTCAGCACAACAAAAGCTTTCACTATATTCCCGCGGATTTCATCGGGACTGGCAACCACCGCGCATTCCCTGACAAGCGGATGCTTGATAAGTGCGTCTTCCACCTCGAAAGGGCCGATTGTATAACCTGAACTGATGATGATATCATCGCCACGGCCCTCAAACCAGAAGTAGCCGTCTTCATCCTTTTTCGCCTTATCGCCAGTAATATAATATTCGCCACGGAACTGCATGGAAGTCCTTTCCGGGTCCTTATAGTATTTTTTGAACAAGGCGGGGGAGTCAACATGGACCGCAATGTCGCCAACCTCTCCCGGCTTGCACATCTCCCCATCCTCATTGATTATCTCAACCTTGTTCCCCGGTGTAGGTTTGCCCATTGACCCCGGCCTAAGTTCCATTTCTTTCGTAATTCCAACAAGGAGCGTATTTTCGGTCTGCCCGTAGCCATCACGGACATTTATATCAAAATAGTTCCTGAAAATATCAATGACTTCCCTGTTGAGGGGTTCCCCAGCGGATACGGCGCTATGAAGTTTCGGAAGGCTATAGTCCTCGAGATTTTCAGCTTTCGCCATTAGCCTGTATTCCGTCGGTGTACAGCAGAGCACGTTCACTTCATATTTTTCAAGAAGCCTCAGGTATGTTTTCGGGTCAAACTTGCCATGATAAACAAGGCCCGCCGCCCCCGACCCCAGGACGGAAAGGAACGGGCTCCAAATCCATTTTTGCCATCCTGGGCCGGCCGTTGCCCAGACGGTATCCGTTTCCTTTATGCATAGCCAATGCTGCGCGGCTGTCCTCAAATGGGCATATGCCCAGCCATGTGTATGGACAACGCCTTTGGGATTTCCAGTTGTTCCGGACGTATAGGATAAAAACGCCATATCATCCCGTGTTGTTTTTGCCAAAGCCATCTCGGAAGATGCAGCTTCCATTCGCCCATCAAGATTCTCCCAGCCATCCACCTGTTTGCCAACCGAGAACTTTATCAGGCCAGGCTGTACTAAGTTTGCGAATTCCCCTGTGAATGGGTAATAACTTACCACGGCTTTCACATCACCATGGGTAATCCGGTACTGCAGATCTTTTTCCCGAAGCATTTCCGAACTCGGGATAACCGCAAGCCCGGCTTTTAGTGCCGCGAGGTAAACGACATATGCCTCAATCAAGCGGGGAATGACGACGAGGACTGTATCTCCCTTTTGCAACCCGGATTCGAGGAAAACATTTCCTGCTTTATTTACTTTTTTGATTAACTCCCTGTATGTAACCTTCCTGGTATCGCCTTCTTCGTTTTCCCATATAAGGGCCGTTTTGTCGCCGGTCCCTGAAAAACGCTCTACTTCCGAAACAAGATTGTACTGTTGTGGAGCAATCAAGTCTTCTCGGTTCATCATTGTCCCCTCCTATTTTTTTGTATCGCCTCTATTATATAAAATTTTTGAAATATTTTAAATTTCCAACCCGTTCTCTCCAAATTAAAAAAGGAGCGGTTTTACCCGCTCCTTGTAGCCATGTTATTAAATTTTGTTACCTGGCAAAGCCTCCGCCAAGTTGTTGCTGAGCCATAGAAACGAGGCGCTTAGTGATTTCACCACCGACAGATCCGTTAGCGCGAGAAGTAGTTTCTCCACCAAGGTTAACGCCGAATTCTTGAGCGATTTCTACCTTCATTTGGTTAAGAGCTTGCTCAGCTCCTGGAACTAGAAGTTGGTTGCTGTTGTTGTTAGCCATGTGATTTCACCTCCTTGTGAGTATATAATGTGTAATCTCACAAGGGTTCATTCAATGCACGTTATGGTAATTGTTCACAAAATGTTAGAAATTTTGGTAGTACTTAAAATAGCTCCTCCAGCCCTTGGTTCCTGTCGCCGAATCCAGGCGTCACCCTGATTGTTTCAGTGCCTTCAATAGCCCGTTCAACAATCGGTTCAAAATCGACAAAGCTTTCGTAATGGATCACTTTATCTTTTTTTGGTTTCGTTTTTGGTGATGATGGCACAAAGATTGTACAGCAATCCTCGTAAGGAAGGATTGAAGTTTCGAATGTTCCAATTTCCTCGGCCATTTTGATGATTTCCGTTTTATCCATCGTAAGTAGCGGCCTTAGGACAGGCGTATTTGTGACCTCATTGATTGCGTACATGCTTTCCAGAGTCTGGCTTGCCACCTGGCCAAGGTTTTCACCAGTAACAATGGCCAACCCCCCATGTTTTTCACGAATTGCGTCCGTAATCTTAAGCATGAACCTTCTCGTCGCTGTCATCGAATAGTTTTCCGGAATTTGATTCTTAATCGTTTGCTGGAGCTCCGTAAATGGAACGATATGAAGGAGGATTTCCCCACTGACTTCGGCTAGCTTCTCGACAAGGTCAATGACTTTCTGTTTTGCCCGTTCACTTGTGAACGGCGGGCTATGGAAGTGGACAGCTTCAAGTTCGACTCCCCGCTTCATCATCATGAAACCTGCCACAGGGCTGTCAATCCCTCCCGATATCATCAGCATTGCCTTCCCTCCGGTGCCAAGCGGCAGCCCGCCTGCCCCAGGTATCGTTATACAGGAAAGGTAAACGGCCTCTTTTCTTACTTCAATCAGGAGGTTGATGTCCGGGTTCTTTACGTTTACCTTTAACCCAGGGAAATTTTTGAGGATAAAGGCGCCAAACATTTGGTTGATGCCATCCGTATCAAGCTCAAATGTTTTATCCGACCGTTTGGCTGTAATCTTGAACGTTTTTCCTTCCTCATACACCGATTCCATAAGTGAATGGGCAGCCGCTTTAATGGAATCTATATCCCGTTCCGACCTAATCGCCGGGCTAAGTGACTGGATGCCGAACACATTCTTCAATTTGCCGGTTACCACTTTGCTGTCTTCACCGTTCAACAAAATTTGCATCCTGTCCCTGCCAGCGTCAATTTTAATGGCACGGTGTCCGGAAAGGGCGTGCTTAATCGCTCTTTTTAGCCTATCTACAAATTTACCCCTGTTCCTCCCTTTTGTTGATATCTCGCCATATCGAATAATAATCAAATCATATTTCATTTAACTCAGAACCCTTCCCAGTCTCGAAACTGTTTTTTCAATTTCTTTTAAAACTTCCTTTGCCTCTTCCATCGTATTTTCAAAGGACAGGCTAATCCTAACCGCGCTACCCGCGACAGCGTCCGTTACGCCCATGGCTAGCAATGTTTTACTTGCCGATTTTTTCTTCGAAGAACATGCGCTTGTTGTTGACAAATAGATGTCCTGTTCTTCGAGGGCATGTACGAACGTTTCGGACTTAATTCCCGGTACAGAAAAATTGATGATATGCGGTGCGGCACCGTCCACCGGTGTGTTGACAATAATACCATCGAGTTCACGAAGTCCTTCGATCAGGAATTTCCGAATATCGAGCAGAACCGGAAACCTTTGTGCCTGTTTATCGAGCGACATCCGGAGAGCCTTGGCCATGGCTACCGCACCCGCGGGGTTTTCAGTTCCCCCGCGCTGGCCCCTCTCCTGGCTCCCCCCGGATAAAACGGACTCCAGCTTGACGCCTTTTTTCACAAAAAGCCCGCCGCTGCCTTTAAGCCCATGGAATTTATGAGCGGAAAAAGAGTACATGTCCACACCCGCCTTCCTCAAATCGAGAGGCAACTTACCAGCCCCCTGGACTCCGTCAACATGGAATAGAACCTTTGGATAGCTCCGGATTATTTCACCGATTTCCAAAATGGGCTGAATAGTGCCAACTTCATTGTTCACATGCATGACAGAAACTAGTATCGTTTCGTCCGTCAGCGATTTCCTGATGTCTTCTGGGTTAACTCTTCCTTCCCTATCCACAGGAACAAATGTTACTGAAAAACCATGTTTTTCAAGCTGGAGCATTGATTCCCTTACTGAGGCGTGCTCCGACGCAGTCGTAATCAAATGCCTTCCTCTATTTTTATAGGCGAAGGCCGTACCCTTTATCGCGAGGTTATTGCTTTCTGTCCCCCCAGAGGTAAACGTTATTTCATCAGGGTCCACCCCGAGCAAGCCGGCGATTTGCGCCCTGGCCTGGGAAAGCAGGCGTTCTGTTTTCGCGCCTATCCCATGGAGCGAAGAGGGATTTCCAAAAAACTCCTCTGAAACCTTTATAAATGATTCAAGTACTTCTTTGTATGGTTTAGTAGTAGCGCTATTGTCAAAATAAATCATGGCTTACCTCCGTTTCCAGTAACGGAAATTCAACTTTTATTTATAATGTAATCCCAAAAAAGGCGATTATCCAGTGAAACCTTTCTTAGCATATCCCACAAAAGCCGAACTTCCAACCCTGTTTTAAAAAGCTTTATATTTGCTGTTACTAATGCAGTTGAGTTTTACCACTTTATAGCGAGAAAAAATAGTACCATAATCCCATTAAGCATAAAAAAGGACCGGGCGGCAACTGCCGCTCAACGGTCCAATGATATTAGTCATTAGAAATGAACATTTCAATTTTTTTGATGGCACCAGGGTCGATTTCTTCGATGGACGTTGCTGCCTGTTCAAGAGCGGCTTGGTACTCGTAATTACGGAACAGCTTTTCCGCTTCCGAAAGCCCTTTTGCAACCGAAGGATATTTACTCCGGTACCTGTTGCCGTATTGGATAACCCTCTCGGCGAGAATTACATTTTCCACCATTTCCTTCGTCGTCTCAGCCAGCTTTTCGATCGTCAATTCGGCGATTTCAAGATACTGTTTCACAGCATCCATATCGAGCGGTTTTTCTTCCAGCTTGAGTTCTACATTTTTAATGCTTTCGTTCCCGTCCTCAAGTAGGTACGTGTACGTTTCCGGAAGGCCCGGGATATTGCTGCGGGCGACCATTCTTGAGGTTTCGCCAATCTTCCTGATCAATTCCCTAACTGTCTCCCTTGCGTCCATCTCGTCTTTACGCAAAGCACTTAGCCTTGTTGAGAAGACCTTTTGATCCTCCTGGAGGGCTTCAAGCTCCCTCTTGATTTCGTCAAGGTCGGCGCTTAAGGAAGTTTGGGCCGTCTCATTCAATTTTATCTTTTCATTTAAAATCTCGAATCGTTTGGCAAGTTCGGATAACTTCTTATCAAATTTCCGCTGTCCTGCAAGATCCTTTTCCGATAAATGATACGTTTCCTGGACGTGTGCCACTTCGGATTTCAGGATGTTGTTTGTTTCAAGGACCGATTCGAAAACGTCTATGGAGCTTTCCTGATTTTGCTTGATGAATTGCCTTGCGTTTACTTCCTGTTCAAGCAGGTCCATAAGGGCGTCAATTCTGTTCCGAATTCCTTTGATTCCTTGCTCGACTTTTTCGATCTGGACTTCCTCGACCATGGAAAGGTAAACGGCAAGCTCCTGTTCCAGTTTTTCCGCTTCGCCTTCAAATTCGAGATGGGCTAGATAATATCCCTTCGAAGCCATCTCCCTGTATCCGGCAATCATTTCAGCTATTAGCGATGGTACGAGCGACTGGCATTCAATCAATAGCTCGGGAATGCGGTTCATTTGCATCTCTGCGTCCTCAAGCTGCTGACGAAGCAGGATGACCGTTTCCCTAGCCTGGAGGTAATCGCCATTAGCGGTCCTCTCCTCGAATTCCTTAAATCTGGCTGCCGCTTCATCAAGGATTTCCTCGAGCCGCTTTTCCGCTTTTCCAAAACTATGCCTGTGGGCAAGGAGGGTTTTCTTCAATTTCCGGTACATTTCCCTCAGACCTTCAATTTCGGTCCTGTTTTTTTCCTCACTGCCTACCAATTCATTCAGTTCGGACAAAATCCGTTTGATAAACTCTTCCGTCTCTTCCAGTTTCGCCTGGATGGCGAGCCGGACCTCTTTCGCTTTGCCAAAACGGTACTTATCTATGTATTCCTCACCATCGAACAGCATTTCCTCCACCTGGGGCAGCATGACCGTCACGACTTCATCCCACTCGCTCCGCCAGCGTTCGAACAGCTCTTCCGTCTGGCCGGTCATGTTCAGCTGTTTGACCCGGGACATTTCCGCGAGGACAGGCCTGTCCATAATATCAAGCTTCCATGCTTCAAGCTTGTCGATCTCCTTGTAATGCTTCCGTTTTATAAAATACCCCGCAATAAACAATGCGATTGCCAGGAAAATAAATCCGATTATGTACTCCATAGTATCCCCCTGCGTCATATATGAACGACAAAAACGTCGATTATGATAAAAAATTGCCTATTTAACCCGTTTTATTGCCTCTATGATACCATGTAAGCGACAATTTTTGACTATTAATTTGATAATTTTTAAAAAAATCCTTTTCCGGGGGCTAACAAGCACCTTCTTCCCCCAAAAAAGGATATATTTATTCAACTACAATGTGGGCGGAATTGCAAATGATATCCCGTCTTTTTGCACCAAAAAACACCCTCTATTCGAGGGGTTTTTTCACGTTCGGCCCGTCATGGACGGACTTGGTTTTCAATTTCGGAAAATGGATGATTCCCTGCTGGATATGTTAGGATACAGCTACTGGCTTATTTTCCAAAACAGCGGCGTCAATCCATGAAAGGATATGCTCAAGGTATTTTTCCATGAAATAACGTTCATGGGGGAATACATGAAGCACTTCCGTAATATAGTGCGGGTTAAGGAACGGCATGGAGAGCTGGCCCTTTAACTGGATCATCGCATAGGCGGGAGAAAGCTTCCGGAACTCCCCTCTTTCCATCCCATTTTCAAAGATGACATGGAAGTAATATTTCTCCTTTTGGTAATAAGTCGACATGATTTCCCGTACTGTCTGGGAATCAAGGGACATTTCCCTGACAATGAACCTCGACATGTGAATATCGGAAAATTGATAATAGAGGATACCTTCGATCACCTTTTTTAAACAGGCTGAAGGGCTTTCTTCAAGGAGGGGAAGGGCTAATTCAATTTGCTCGAGATAGTGTTCGAAATAGGTTGTCAGGCAATGCTCCAGCAGCCCGAGCTTATTGTCAAAATAATAGCCGATATTGGAGGGATTGATGTTTGCTTTTGCCGCAATATCCCTAATGGATGTCCCTGCAAACCCCTTTGTATTAAAAAGTGAAACCGCAGCGGTGATGATCGTTTCTTTTGAATTTTTCCGCATTTCGCAGACCTCCCGGATTATGGGCTCCTCAATTTACAGACTTCCCTGATTGTTTCATTCTTTGTCCCCCTGCTGCTTTCCTTTAAGAGTTTGTCGACATTTTCACCCATAGCGGCGCATTTTTTGTTAAAATAAGTGGAAAACTACCGAAGGCCAGGTGAGAAAAATGTTCAATGTTCAAATGTATAACGGAACACGCCAAGAGAATTACACTCTTGTCATAAAACAACTAAACGCCCTTCTTGAAGGCGAGAATAACACGATTGCCAATTTGGCCAATGCCTCCGCGCTATTGAACCAGTTTCTTGACAGGCTTAACTGGGTCGGGTTTTATCTCGTAGAGGGAGAAAATGAACTGGTGCTTGGACCGTTCCAGGGTCTTCCGGCCTGCGTACGGATTCCATTCGGCAAAGGCGTATGCGGTACTTCCGCGGTGAAAATGGAAACGATAAGGGTTGAGGATGTCCATCAGTTCCCGGGTCATATTGCCTGTGATGCCGCCTCCCAATCCGAAATCGTCATTCCCCTTATTAAGGATGGACGCCTTCTTGGAGTCCTAGATATCGACTCCCCCGAGAAGGACCGCTTTGATGAACTTGACCAAGAGATGCTCGAGAAATTTACCGCGGCGCTTGTCGCCCATCTTTAATCAGGCTGACGGTTCCTGATTCAGATACGATGGAAAGTAAAAAGGCAGGGAAACCGGATTGGCCGGCCCTGCCTTTTTTCCATTTTCTCGTAAACCGGGTGTGCCAAATCTAGTTCACCGGTTAAATTTTAGCAAAGGCTTGCTCGAGGTCATCCCGGATATCTTCCCATGCTTCAAGCCCAACCGACAGCCTGATAAGTGTGTCGGTTATCCCCATTTTTTCCCGATCCTCCGGCGAGACGCCAGAGTGGGTCATTGTCGCGGGATGCTGGACGAGCGTTTCCGCATCCCCAAGGCTTACCGCTATCTTTATTAGCTGGAGTTCGTCCATGAATGCCTGGGCGGTTTCCTTCGTGCCCTCCACTGCAAAGGAAATGAGTCCGCCGGGCTTCTTCATTTGCTTTTCACAAATGTGGAAATCGGGATGGGCGGGGTCTCCCGGGTAGTGTATGGACGATACTTTCGGATGCTCTTTTAAATAGGAAAAAATCTGTTTGGCGTTTTCACAGTGGCGGTCCATCCTGACAGCCAATGTTTTGATTCCCCTCAATAAAAGCCAGGCATCGAATGGAGAAATGACACCGCCAATATCCTTTTGCGCAGACATTGCCACCTTATTCATAAACTCTGCCTTACCGGCGGCGACTCCGGCGATGACATCCCCGTGCCCGCAAATATATTTCGTTGCGCTGTGGAGTGAAACATCACAGCCGAGGGCGAGGGGATTTTGAAGATAAGGAGACGAAAATGTATTGTCAACAACGACCGGAATGCCCTTTTCTTTTGCGATATCCGCTACCATTTGCAAATCAACCAGTTTCATTGTCGGATTGATCGGCGTTTCAATTAAAACGCAACACGTCGTATCCCGGATGCTTTCTTTTACCTGTTCAGGTGTCTCCATGGGCGAAAAACTGTGGGTGATTCCGAAGTTCTCTTCCATTAACTTCAACAGGCCGTACGTACAGCCGTAAACCCCCTGTGAACAAAGAATGTGGCCGCCTGATTTTGCAAGTGTGAACAGGATCGCGGACACGGCTGCCATCCCTGAAGAAAATGCCAGTGCTGCTTCCCCGCCCTCCAGTTCGGCAATCCGATCTTCTAGCGCCTTTATAGTCGGGTTTCCAAGACGCGTATAAATATAGCCATCCTCTTCCCCTGCAAACCGTCTTCCACCCTGTGCCGCGTTATCGAATACAAACGTGGACGTCTGAAAAAGGGGTGGTACCAGGCTTCCTTTGTGCTCTTTGGGCGAATAGCCCGAATGGATCATCCGTGTTTCCAAGTGAAGGTCTTTTTCCCGCATAAATGACTCCTCCTTATGTAAACGCTTACAAGCTACCTATCTACAGGATATGAGAAAAAGAAGAAATATGGAAGTAAAAGTTTGCAGACAAATGTTAGCCTTGACTTATCATGGAGAAAAATTATATAATACTCTTTGTGTAAAATATTGCAGCCTATGTGAACCCATTATGGCTCTCATTTTGTTCCTCACACTAGAAAAGCGCAAGTGACCGTTTACGTCGCTGGAGCTAGACAACTAGAAAAGCGCAAGTGGCATTACTGTCGCTGAAGCTAGACAACACGAGACACAAATGTGATGGTGCATCTTGTAACCCTATGCTGCTGGGGCGAGGGTGCATGAAAACAAAATGGCCCATATTGATGATTCATACGGTTTTTATTTTACCAAAATAAAAACACAAGGAGGAGTCTTTCATGGCTCGATACACCGGCCCAAGCTGGAAAATTTCCCGCCGTCTTGGAATTTCCCTAAGCGGTACAGGAAAAGAATTAGAAAAGCGTCCATACGCACCAGGACAACATGGTCCTAACCAACGCAAGAAGCTTTCCGAATACGGATTGCAGCTTCAAGAAAAGCAAAAGCTTCGTCATATGTACGGAGTGAACGAGCGCCAATTCCGCACTTTGTTTAACAGAGCCGGAAAAATGGCTGGCGTTCACGGCGAAAACTTCATGGCTCTTCTTGAATCACGCCTTGACAACGTTGTTTACCGTTTAGGCCTTGCCCGCACACGCCGCGCGGCACGCCAGCTGGTAAACCACGGCCACATCCTTGTTGATGGATCCCGCGTTGACATTCCGTCATACCGCGTATCACCAGGCCAGACAATCAGCCTGCGTGAAAAGTCCCGCAACCTGGATGTTGTGAAAGAATCTTTGTCAGTGAACAACTTTGTTCCTGACTACTTGACTTTCGATGCTGACAAGCTTGAAGGCACATTCACTCGCCTTCCTGAGCGTTCCGAGCTTCCAGCTGAAATCAACGAAACTCTTATCGTCGAATTCTATAGCCGTTAATCGGCCATTTAAAAAACCCGATCCGTTCAGGACCGGGTTTTTTTCTTGTCTAAAACAATTTTCCGATAAAGATAGCTTAAATAAATATAGACAGCGAGGACGATAATTGCGGGCAAAACCCTTTCAATCCACCCCCCGTCAGCCAGCAGCAACGGCCCTACGCCAAAAAAGGTGACCAGGGCAAAAAGTATAAGGAAAATAAGATTCCATACCCACTTCATTCGCCAACCCTCCCCTTCTTTCCATTATAGGGCCGAAAGAAGGAAAGGTTCCGGTTTTGGCAATACCGTTATTAATATTCTTCTGTTTCCAAAAGGGTTAATTAAAACAGCCGCAGGCCTGAGCGCTTGCGGCTGTTTCGAACTTAATAGTTAATCAGGAAGTACTTCTTTTTCCCTCTCCTTATAATCGTGAATCGGCCATCGATCCTGTCGGTTTCAGCCAGCACATAGGCGGAATCAGTAACTTTTTCACCGTTAAGCGAAACCGCGCCGGTTGTAATATCTTCGCGTGCCTGCCGCTTTGATGGCGAAATTTTCGCCGCCACTAGCAGGTCGACAAGGTTCTCTTCACCCGTGAATTTGTAGGAAGGGACATCCTTGAAACCTTGCTCGATTTCCGAAGCGTTCAGGTTCCTTACATCGCCGCTGAACAATGCGGCCGAAATCCGGATTGCCTGATCTAGCGACTCCTGCCCGTGTATGAGGCGGGTCATCTCTTCAGCAAGTGTTTTTTGCGCCTTACGGAGATGCGGCTCTTCCTGGACCGATTTTTCAAGTTCCTCAATTTCTCCGTGTGATAGGAAAGTGAAGTATTTCAGATATTTTACGACATCCGCATCTGCTGTATTGATCCAGAACTGGTAAAACTCATAAGGCGTTGTTTTTTCAGGGTCAAGCCAGACAGATCCGCCCTCGGTCTTCCCAAACTTAGTGCCATCCGCCTTCGTCACAAGCGGAATCGTCAGCCCAAATGCTTTCGCGTCCGGAACCATTTTCCGAATCAATTCAAGCCCTGTTGTAATATTGCCCCATTGGTCGCTGCCGCCAATTTGCAGCCTGCAATGATGGTTTTCATACAAGTGCTTAAAGTCCATCCCCTGGAGGATTGTGTAAGTAAATTCCGTAAAGGATATGCCCGATTCCAGCCTGCTCGCGATGGTGTCCTTGGAAAGCAAGTAATTGATGCCGATATGCTTCCCGTAATCCCGCAGGAATGTGATAACATCCAGCGATTTTGTCCATTCGTAGTTATTGACCATGACGGCGCCATTTTCGCCTTCAAAATCAAAAATGGCTTTGAGCTGCTCCGTCAAACACTCAACATTATGCTGGACCGTTTCGATGCTTTGAAGCGTCCTTTCTGTGTTTGGCTTCGGATCGCCAATTAGGCCTGTTGCCCCGCCGACAAGGACAATCGGGCGATGGCCTGCCTGCTGGAATCTCCTCAGTGTCAAAAATGGCATCAGGTGCCCGATGTGCATGCTATCTCCAGTCGGGTCCATTCCGCAGTACAAGGAAATTTTCTCGCTGCCAAGGGTCTCCCTTAACCCTTCCTCATCTGTCTGCTGGTAAATGATGCCCCTCCACTGTAAATCCTCCAATAAATTCATCATACATCCTCCTGTTTTTTCAAAATAAAAACGCCCCTGCATTAAATGCAGGGACGCTAAAATCGCGCGGTACCACCCGGCTTGGGGAAAATTCCCCCACCTCAAGGGATAACGGACCATGTCCGTCGCCTGACGCCTAATAGGCATCGGCAAAAGCTCCGGGGTGTAATTCATTTTTCCATGTGGGCTGCCTTTCACCTGCCGGCAGCTCTCTAAGAGCCAGGGATGGAAAAACTACTAAATCCTTTCACAGCCTTTTCAATATAAACGAAAGCTATAGTACTGTTTTTACCATAGCGCGGCCTGTATTGTCAAATGGTCTTTCCAATTTTTCGATTATTCCAAGCATGGCATATTCCTCGTTTGTTTTATGCTATAATGTATGTGATTTTGGAGGGATTCTATGAATGATAATAAGCGGCAATCGTTTAGAAAAGCTAAGTCGATGCTAACAAATAAAACAACTGTTAAACGTGCCAGGATTGCTTACGGCGTCGTCTGGAACCTTTTTCTTCTATTCCTGATAATCGGCATCGCCGGAGGGGTATTCGCCGCCGGTGCGGGAGCGGGATATTTCGCCTCCCTCGTCAAGGACGAACCAATTCGAAGTTTCGAGAGCATGAAAAAAGACATCTACAATTATACCGAAACGTCGGATGTGTATTTTGCCGATGATGTATACCTCGGAAAACTTCGAAGTGACCTTGATCGGGATATTGTAACGCTTTCGGATGTTTCAAAGGATTTGGTCAACGCCATTATTGCGACGGAGGACCAGTATTTTTACGAGCATGATGGTGTCGTCCCGAAAGCAATTATGAGGGCTGTTCTCCAGGAAGTAACGAATTCCGCTAATCAGACGGGCGGCAGTACGCTAACCCAGCAGCTGATTAAAAACCAGATCTTAACGAACGAAGTCTCATTTGAACGGAAGGCAAAGGAAATCCTGCTTGCCCTCCGGCTAGAACGCTTTTTTGAAAAAGAAGAAATCCTTGAAGCCTACCTGAACATGGCAACCTTTGGACGGAATGCATCAGGCCGGAACATTGCCGGGGTCCAATCGGCCGCAAAAGGGATTTTCGGCGTCGACGCGAAGGATCTGAACCTTCCCCAGTCCGCCTACATTGCCGGGCTTCCGCAAAGCCCATTCGGCTACACCCCTTTTACAAGGGATAAGCAAATTAAGAAAAACCTTGAGCCCGGGCTGAACCGTATGAAGGTTGTTCTGAAAAGGATGTATAATGGCGGGTTTATTACCGAGCAACAATACAAGGACGCCCTTGCGTATGATGTGACGAAGGATTTCGCGAAACCATCGGCAGACCCTCTGGAAAAATATCCGTGGGTAATGGTCGAGGCGGAACAGAGGGCTATTGACATCCTGGCAAAAATACTCGCCGAAAAAGCGGGCATTTCTAAAAAGGAATTAGCCGAAAATAATGAGCTTTACAATAAGTACTATATGCTTGCCCAACGAGATTTAAAGCAGAACGGCTACAGCATTCATACAACCATTGACAAAAAAATGTACGATGCGATGGAAGAAGTGAAAAACAAATACCCGAACTTCGGGCCAGATAAACCACAGGTGAAGGAAGACCCGGATACTAAAGAACAGGTAACGGTAATGGAACCAGTGGAAGTTGGCGCCATCCTGATTGAGAACAAAACCGGAAAAATCCTTAGCTTCGTCGGCGGAAGGGATTTCAAGAAACAGGAGTTGAACCACGCGACACGGGCAATCCGCCAAAACGGTTCGACGATGAAGCCTCTCCTTGGCTATGCGCCCGCATTTGAGCTCGGCAAGGCTTCACCGGGAACGATTCTCCCGGATGTCCCTTTGCGCCTTGACCCGAGTGAACCGGACAAGGTTTGGCCAAAAAACTACGGAGGCGGATACAGCGGCCTTGCGACTGCCAGGTACGCACTCGCGAAGTCGTATAATGTGCCTGCGGTCAAGCTGTACACAGACATCTTAAAACACCGTCCCGCACAATATCTTGAAAAAATGGGATTCACCACCCTGCTCAAGGACGATTTTGTAAACCCGTCGACCGTGCTCGGTTCCATGGCAAATGGAGTTACGGTTGAAGAAAATACGAATGCTTTCACCACTTTTGCCAATGGCGGAAAATTCATCGATGCTTACATGATCGAAAAAATAACCGACAAGAATGGAAAAATAGTGTACGAGCATAATACAAAGCCTGTAACGGTATTCAGCCCGCAGACTGCGTATTTGACCGTTGACATTATGCGCGATGTGTTCAAATACGGAACTGCTGCCTCAATCCCTGGAAAACTGAAATTCAAAACCGATTGGGCCGGTAAAACAGGAACTGGCGTCGAATACCATGACTCCTGGATCGTTGGCACCAACCCGAATGTGACATTCGGAATCTGGACAGGCTACGATACGCCGAAGTCGCTTCAGGCGAAAGGCAACCTGACGTACAGCCAGCGGACGAATTATCTTTGGGCGTCGCTCCTTAATGCCGCTTACGATGTACAGCCTTCGCTGATTGCGCCAAAGAGCCAATTCAAAATGCCGGGCGGGATAGTGTCAAAAACATTCTGTGCGATTTCCGGAATGCTCCCATCGGAAACTTGTATAAAAGCAGGGCTTGTGGAAACGGATTTATTTAACATAAAATACGTTCCGACCGAGGTGGATAACAGTTTCGGATCAGGAAAATATGTAAGGATTGGGGACCGCAATTACTTGGCGGACAATTCGACTCCTGGCGATTTTGCAAAATCAGGCCTGATTTTGAATCCTGATTATGCTTCAAGCCTTGCGGGTACAAATTTCAAGGACGCCGCTGCGCTCATACCAAAGCTGCAAAGGTGGTCCAATGTCATTGTTCCCAACGCCAAGCTGCCCGAAAATGGGAAAATCCCCGCATCCGTCTCCCTTACAGCTTCGGACGGCACACTCACCTGGCAGGCAGTTAATGAAAGTGATATTATCGGCTACCGGGTATACTGGGCAGGCGGAATAAAAGCAGCCAGCATCCGCGCGGGAACAGGCCTCTCCTACCCCGCTGCGCCAGGCACCTATTATGTAACCGCAGTTGATATTGCCGGAAACGAATCAGCCCCATCCAATTATGTCACCGTTGGCGGGGAATAGGAAAAGCGTAAGCGCACGTTTAGCGCCGTATGGACTGGAGGGAAGCAGCTGCCTGAGAGTACTTCCTTGCAGCTTTGCGACGAGCTGAAGATATGCTTCCGTGAATATGCTATGGCGCAGGAGCACCCTCCCACAGTAAAGGAAACACGATGAGTGTAAACGAATCGATGTTGACTTATCGTAGCGAGGGGACCGAAGTCCACTAGGCGTTGGGCGCTGTAGCTGGACAAAGAAAAGCGTAAGCGCCCTGCGCTGGAGCTAGGCAAAACTCCTGCATTAAAAAAACCGCACTGGATCTGTTCCAGTGCGGTTTTATTTTTATGGAGTAGTTTCTTTTAATCTTCCATAGTGGACAAGTCGCCGGTAGGAAGGTCCAATTCCCATGCCTTCAGGACACGGCGCATGATTTTACCGCTCCGTGTTTTCGGAAGCTTGTCACGGAAATCGATTTCCCTTGGTGCCGCATGGGCAGCCAGCCCTTTTTTGACAAACTGCCTGATTTCTTCCTTCAGTTCATCCGTTGGGTTATAACCATCCCTTAAAGCAATAAAGGCCTTGATGATTTCTCCGCGTACAGGGTCCGGCTTTCCGATAACGCCCGCTTCCGCAACGGCAGGGTGCTCAACAAGCTTGCTTTCCACCTCGAATGGGCCTACCCTTTCACCGGAAGTCATGATGACATCATCAATCCTGCCCTGGAACCAGAAGTATCCGTCCTCATCCATGTAAGCAGAGTCACCGCTTACATACCAGCCATTTGGCATGAAATAGGACTCATACTTTTCAGGATTGTTCCAGATTTTGTGCATCATTGACGGCCAGCCTTTTTTGATGGCAAGGTTCCCCATTCGGTATGGAGGAAGAACTTCTCCCCTGTCATCCACAATCGCCGCTTCAATTCCAGGGAAAGGCTTGCCCATTGAACCTGGTTTGATTGGCATGCAAGCGAAATTGGAAATCAATTGCGCCCCTGTTTCCGTCATCCACCAGTTATCATGGATCCGCTTATTGAATACCTTCATCCCCCATTTGACAACTTCGGGGTTCAGAGGTTCACCGACACTCAGGACATGGCGAAGGCTGCTCAAGTCGTATTTTTTCACAAGCTCATCACCGGCTCCCATCAGCATCCGGAACGCAGTCGGCGCGCTGTACCACACCGTGACACCGAACTCCTCGATCATGCTGTACCAAGTATCAGGAGAGAATCTGCCCCCAACGATTAGGTTGGATACTCCCGAGAGCCATGGCCCGAAAATGCCGTAGGAAGTCCCTGTTACCCAACCTGGGTCGGCGGTGCACCAAAAAAGATCTTCCTCTTTCAAATCAAGGACCCATTTGGCTGTTTGGTAATGCTGAATCATCGCATTATGAACATGCAGGACGCCTTTTGGCTTCCCAGTCGAACCAGATGTGTAATGGAGGATAAGGCCGTCCTGCCTGTCGACCCATTCTATTTTCAGTTTTTTGTCAGCCTCTGCGAACCTCTTTTTAAAATCAATAATATTTCCTGTTTCTTCTACACTGTCGCCGACAAGGAATATGTATTTTAAATCTGGCAGGTCGGTCGGAACCCTTTCAAGTAATTCAGGCGTCGTGACGATTACCTTTGCCCCGCTATCCTGCAGGCGGTCCCTTACTGCGCCTTCCATGAAGGCTTCAAACAGCGGCCCGACAATAGCGCCTAGCTTAATGGCGCCAAGTACGGCAAAATAAAGTTCCGGCGAGCGTGGCATGAAGATAAATACTCTGTCTCCCTTTTCAACATCCCCGTAACTTTTGAGCACGTTTGCCGCTTTGTTGGACAAGTCTTTCATTTCCTTGAAGGTGTACTTTTCATTTCGCTTCTGGTCCCTATAATACAGCGCTACTTTATTTCTGCGGAAGGTTTCGGCATGACGGTCGATCGCTTCATACGCCAGGTTGACGAGGCCTGTCGTATGCCAGGAAAACTCCTTTTCTACTTCCTTCCACTCAAAGCTACTATATGTTTCGGGATAGTTTTTTAGATTGTAATCACCTTCGATGACTGGCAATACTTCCATTTTCACGTTTTGTCTCCCCCTTATCTTAAAGTTTATATTATTATAGTATAAACATTGCCTATTCACAATTTTTAAAATATTCTTTGCGGCAACGACTTTGCTGAAAATTTTGTGAAATTACCTCATTCCATTCTATTTTATGTATAATAGAAGTAATAATGAAAGCACTTTCAGGTGGTGACCCAGTGGAACATAAAAAAACGTATAACGCAAAGGAGCTAAAAACTCCAAACGGAAATCTCATTATTGAAGGGCCCATTTCGCCGGAGAAACTGGCCGGTTATGAATTCCACGAGGATTTAACGGCTTTCCGCCAGCCCCGGCAGCAGCACGAGGCTTTAATTGAGATTGCTTCACTGCCGGAAGGCCGTATCATTATTGCGCGGCGGCTCCATATGATTGTAGGGTATGTAACCTATTTGTATCCGGACCCCCTTGAACGCTGGTCGGAAGGAAATATGGAAGAACTAATTGAGCTTGGCGCAATTGAAGTCATCCCCGAATTCAGGGCATTTTCAGTCGGGAAAAACCTATTAAGAGTTTCAATGATGGATGACGCGATGGAAGATTATATCACTATAACAACCGAATACTACTGGCACTGGGACTTGAAAGGAACAGGCCTAAACGTTTGGGAATATAGAAAAGTGATGGAAAAGATGATGAACGCCGGCGGCCTTGAATGGTATGCGACCGACGACCCAGAAATCTGCTCACATCCGGCAAATTGCCTAATGGCCCGCATCGGTAAGCGGGTTACGAGCGAATCAATTCAGAAGTTTGATCGGCTCCGGTTTATGAACCGATTCATGTATTGAGGGGGATCAAATCATGATTGTCGAGGAAATCATGAAAACGAATGTCGCAACACTAAAGCCTACGGATACGATTGAAGATGCCGTCCGTCTAATGGAATCGAAAAGGATCCGCCACATACCCATCATCAATAATGGCAGAAAGGTGATTGGGCTTGTCACCGACAGGGATATCAAAGAAGCCACCCCGTCCATTTTCCGCAAAGAGGAACATTTGGAAGACCTCCAAAAACCATTGGAAGCCATTATGAAAAAAAATGTCATTACCGGACATCCGCTTGATTTTGTTGAAGAAACGGCCGCATTGTTCTATGAACAAAAAATTAGCTGCCTCCCGGTCGTCCAGGATGGCAGGCTGGTCGGAATCGTAACCGAAACGGATCTCCTCTATACGCTTGTCGAATTGACTGGAGCCCATCAGCCCGGTTCCCAAATTGAAATAAAAGTTCCGAATAGGACCGGCACCCTTTATGAAATCGCTCAAGTCATCCGGAACCGAAAGGCAAACATTCAGAGCATCCTCGTTTATCCCGACAAAAAGGACGATGGCTACAAAATCCTTGTCATCAGGGTACAGACGATGAACCCGGTTGGCTTAATCCATGACTTGAAAGCTGAGGGCCATCATGTGCTGTGGCCAAATATACCAGGTATGCCCATATGAGTGATTCCTGCGCATTTGTTTATTCAGATGAACTGCTGAAATACAACTTCGGCAGCCATCATCCTTTTAACCAGTTCCGGATTAAACTTACCATCGACCTTTTAAAAGAAGCAGGGGTCCTCGATGGCTCGGAGATTGTTCCTCCAAGGGCTGCGACGGATGAAGAATTATGCCTGATCCACGATCCCTCCTACGTCCAGGCGGTAAAACAAGCGGGAAAAGGGCAGCTTCGCAGTGAGGTTGCCGACAATTACGGGCTCGGAACCGAAGACACTCCCATTTTCGAAGGGATGCATGTAGCAAGCTCCTTCCTTGTAGGCGGCACCCTAACCGCGGTAGACCTTGTGATGTCGGGAAAATATATGCATGCCCTCCATCTTGGCGGGGGGTTGCACCATGGCTTTAGAGGAAAGGCTTCGGGATTTTGTATTTACAACGACAGTTCCGTTGCCATTAAATATTTGCAGGAAAAATACAAGGCAAGGGTACTTTACGTTGATACTGACGCACATCATGGTGATGGTGTCCAATGGTCTTTTTATGATGACCCAGAGGTGTGCACGCTATCGATACATGAAACGGGCAGGTACCTCTTTCCTGGCACCGGGAATATAAACGAAAGGGGACAGGGGAAAGGGTACGGCTACTCGTTTAATATCCCCCTTGATGCGTTCACCGAGGATGAATCCTGGCTAAATGCTTACTCAGCTGCTATCACGGAAGTCGCGGACTTTTTCAAACCGGACGTTATCCTTACACAAAACGGAGCGGACGCCCATTATTATGACCCGCTTACCCATTTATATGGAACGATGAATATTTACCGCGAAATACCAAGGCTTGCCCATGAAATTGCCCACAAATATTGCGATGGGCGCTGGATTGCCGTCGGAGGCGGGGGATACGATATTTGGAGGGTCGTTCCCCGTGCCTGGGCCCTTATTTGGATGGAGATGACAGGTAAAGGGAACAGGAGCGGAAAACTTCCAGAGAAATGGCTGGATCGTTGGCAACAAAAGGCGCCGGTTGAGCTTCCTGTTACATGGGAGGATCAAGACGGTATGTACAAGCCCATTCCCCGGAAAGCGGAAATCACCGAGAAAAACCAGCTTACACTCGAAAAGGCTCTTTATCCCATCCGTTCAAATCCAGCTCCTTTACCTTAACGTATTGACCACGCCTATGCGGTTTTCTTGGCATTTTAACACGGATGTACACCTCCGTGTTTTCTAACATTTGAATATTGCTAAAGGCCCGGACATTTTATGCCCGGGCCTTTCTATCGAATCATTAATTTGTTGATTTCCTATAGTCAATTCTATGAGGAAGTACAACGGTATGTTCTTCTACCGTTTCCTTGTTCATATACTTTGTCAGGAGCCTCATGGCAACCGCGCCAATATCATACAATGGCTGTACAATCGTCGTCAATTGCGGCCTAACCATCATCGAGAGCCTTGTATTATCCGAAGTAATGACTTCATAGTCCTCCGGGACGGAGTATCCCATATCCAGTCCTCCATGGACAACGCCAAGAGCCATTTCGTCCGAACCGACCAGGATGGCGGTAGGGCGTTTCTCCGCGCCCATCAGCTTTTGAATTGCCTCGATTCCCGAATCGTATGTATAATCGCCCTCAACGACATAATCCTCATTGAAGATGAGGCCAGCCTCTTCAAGCGCGCGCTGGTAACCCCTTAGCTTCTTCACGCTGTTTTTCGGTTCATGAAGCGGGCCGATCACAAAAGCAATTTCCTTATGGCCCCTGTCAACAAAATCCTTTACACTATCAAATACAGCTTGTTCATAATCAATGTTGACGGATGGGATTTCCTCTGACTGTTCAATTGAGCCCGCTAGGACAATCGGAACAGGAGACTTTTTAAACTCTTCAACATGGTCTGGGGTGATGTTCCCGCTCATGAAAACAAGGCCGTCCACTTGCTTGCCGAGCATGGTGTTTAAAAGGTGCAGTTCCTTATCCTTGTTTTGATCGGAGTTGCTCAGGATAATGTTGTATTTATACATTGTTGCAATATCCTCAATTCCACGGGCCAGCTCGGCAAAGAAAATGTTCGAGATGTCAGGGATAATAACCCCTACGGTTGTCGTCCTCTTACTGGCTAGTCCTCTTGCGACCGCATTCGGGCGATATCCGAGCCTGTCGATTACTTCCATTACCTTTTTTCTTGTTGCGGGCTTAACATTTGGGTTGCCATTCACAACCCTTGAAACCGTCGCCATTGAAACGTTCGCTTCCCTGGCAACATCATAAATAGTGATATTCATTTTTCATTACACTCCTTAAAGCAAGCCATATAGTTTATTTTATATCAAAATGGACGTTGCTAATCATTCAGTTTGTGAGCAAATATACATATTAATTGATATTAATAATACGACAAGCGGCAAATTGGTGCAATCCGAAAGGCATGCCGTATAAAATATTAATGCCCTTTTCTGCAATAGTAAAAACAAATGCCTTCTGCCAAAGGACAGAAGGCAATGTTTATATTACGAACGAACTAAATTTGTTGCCATTATTTCGTTCAAGAAATTGTCGAACTGGTCAAGGTTCATTTGCTGTGCTGAATCAGACAACGCAACGGCCGGGTCTGGATGGACTTCCGCCATTACACCGTCAGCTCCAATTGCAAGAGCGGCCTTGGCCGCAGGGATGAGGAGATCTCTTCTGCCTGTCGAGTGGGTGACATCAACCATAACAGGAAGATGTGTTTCCTGCTTAAGGATAGGAACAGCTGTGATATCAAGCGTATTCCTTGTCGCTTTTTCATATGTCCTGATACCGCGTTCACAAAGGATAATGTTTCCATTGCCCTGGGACATGATGTATTCGGCTGCGTTGATGAACTCTTCAATGGTTGCCGCGATTCCGCGCTTAAGCAGGATAGGCTTGGTGGCAGCGCCTGCAGCCTTAAGCAATTCAAAGTTCTGCATATTCCGCGCGCCAATCTGGATAACATCCAAATACTCCTCAGCCATTTCAATGTCGGAAGGATTAACAATTTCACTTATGACAGCCATATTGTATTCCTTGGCGACCCTCTTCAATATCTTAAGGCCTTCAACTCCAAGCCCTTGGAAATCATACGGGGAAGTCCTCGGTTTGAAAGCCCCCCCACGGAGAAGCCTCAAGCCTTTTTTCTGCATATGGGCGGCTACCTCGGCCACTTGTTCATATGATTCAACTGCACATGGCCCAAATACAAAGTGCGGTGAACCATCACCAATCTTTTCACCATTGATTTCAATAATCGTATTTTCCGGATGCTTTTTCCTCGAGACGAGTAGCGCCTTCCGGTGATCATCCTCCTGCAATTCCAGGCTTGCCTTAAAAATTTGCTTAAAAATATGTTCAATCGTCGAATTTTCGAAAGGGCCGTCATTTTTTTGTTTGATGACGTCTAGCATTTTCCGTTCGCGCACCGGGTCAAAGCGGTAAACTCCCTGATTTTCCTTTACCCGTCCGATTTCCTGCGCCAGCCTACCCCGCTCATTAATAATTTCCAAAAGATCCATATTCAGTTCATCAATGCGTGCTCTTAACTTGTCCAATTCGTTCATGCTGATTCCATCCTTTCCGTGCCTGGCTCCTCAACCTGGCATCTGACAATCTAATGTTGTTTTTATTTAATAAATGGCCGGCTAAAAGCCCTGCCGTAGTACAAACTTTTGTAATAGGATTTATTATACTTCATTGTTTTCTCTTTGTCACCTTAATTTCTTTATTAATTAAACGCTTTTAAGCACTAAAGTTTAATTGATTATTCCAAATTCTCGTAAAGATAAGAAAAAAAGGCATCATGGATGCCTTTTGCTATGCATTTGCATTTGAAGCTTCAGCGAGGGATCGCTTTGTAATCTTCCAATGGGAAGCATTCCAAACAGGCTTTCCCTCCTGAAAAAGAATAACCTGTGGCGATTCATGCTTGATGCCGTACGTTTCTGCAATATAATTTGAAAGCGGCCGTGATTCCTGGACAATCAGCATCCAGACCGGCATGTCGTCCTGTCCTGCAAAATCCCCGTATTCCTCAAATGCCGCGTGTGAAATCGGGCAAGTGCTGCTATGCTTCATTACCATAACCTTTGGTTCTTTTTGTAAGATTTCCTCAAGCTGTTCAATCGATTCAAGCGTGTTAATCATTGGCCTGTTTCCCTCACTTTATTCTTTTTCTACTATCTAAACGATAGAAACGGTGAAGCAATCGTATCACTTCACCGCCTCTAAGGGCAAATAATTGGTTTGTAAAATTAGCTGTACTTTGTTTCCTCTTCATCCAACGCTTCTTTAACCTCTTCCAGCTTCTCCCTTACTTCCGCATCATCTGAAAGGGTCAGGTCCTCGAATGGTTTATTGGACGTTTCCAAAGGAATGTACTCCGTTTCATTTTCTTCCTGCCCCGCTTCCTGCTGGCCATCCCCATTGCCTTTAACCTTGTCCATCAGGTTTGCCGACTGCTGGCTGACTGCCTGCGTCAAAGCAGATGTTTTTTCCTTGGTCATGCTCGTAATTTCATTTGTCTTTTCCACAACCGAGTCCCTCATCTGGGCTGTTCTTTCTTTAAGGGCTACTGCCTGGCCAGAAACTGTTTCACGCAGTTCCCTTCCGGATTTGGGAGCTAGGAATAATGCCGCGGCAGCACCAATAAGCCCGCCAATCACAGCACCTGTCAGAAAATCCTTCGAAGTAACATTCCTGTCATCAAAATCCCGATATTCATTGTCTCTTCCTGCCATTGAAACTGCCTCCTTATTATATATTCCCCCGTTGTGATCGGGGCTCTCCCGGCTCGCTTTTTAAAGCCGAAGCGGCTGCTGCTTGTTTTCTAGCATTCCATTTTTCCTTCAATTCAAGCAAGACATTGCTCCATTGGACAATTTGGGAGATTTTTTCCTTGTTTTGATCGATTTGCCTGTCTACCGATCCGACAATTGTCTGAACGGATTGGTTGAATTTATTGACGGATATTCCGACACCTTTAACAGCGTCGACAACAGTGTTCAAGCTCTCGGATTTCCTGTGTATATCATCCGCAAGAGCATTGGTTTTATGCAATAGCACTGCTGTTTCCTTCGTGACCCCGTCAAGCTGGCTCTCAAGGCCTACAAGAGTCTTAGAGACACTCTCCAAGGTGCCCTGCAGCGATTTTAGTGTCTTCGCCAAATAAATGACAAGGACCAAAAATGCAATGGCGATTAGCGCCACACTTAAGTAAAGGATGATTTCCATAAACACTGCACCTCCGTTAATCTTCACTTACTTTTACCCATACGCCATTCCAATAAACAAGGGTATTAATATTATTTCCATAAAACTATTTTTTTTCCTTCCCCTTTTTAAAATGTTATTTGAATGAAGCTAATTGGTCAACTTTACCGCCTCTTTCGGTTAGACTAATGAGTGAAGTGTATTTTGCAAATATTGGAGGCTGAAACATGAAAGATCCACGGATTGAAAAACTGGCCAGAAATCTCATCAATTACTCTGTCCAGCTTCAAAAGGGTGAGAAAGTGCTCGTTGAAAATTTTGGGCTGCAGCGTGAGCTTGTAATCGCCCTTGTCAAGGAAGCGTATGCGGCGGGAGGTTACCCGTTCGTATCGCTGAAGGACCACCAGGTAGACCGTGCTCTCCTTATGGACGCTCAAAAGGAGAATTTTTCAATGATGGCTGATTTTGAAGCGGCTGTCATGAAGGAAATGGACGCTTACATAGGGCTCAGGTCGGGAGATAACATTAGTGAACATGCGGATGTCCCTGATGAAAAAATGAAAATCCATGGAAGCACAATTGGGAAAAAAGTCCACAGGGATATAAGGGTACCAAAAACAAAATGGGTTGTCCTCCGCTATCCTACTTCCTCGATGGCACAGCTTGCAAAAATGAGCACCGAAGCATTTGAAGACTTTTACTTTAACGTCTGCAATTTGGATTACAGCAAAATGGCTGAAGCGATGGACAGCCTAGTTGAATTGATGGATAGGACGGATAAGGTGCGCATTACTGGGCCAGGGACGGATTTGACTTTCTCCATCAAGGATATACCCGCAATCAAGTGCGCCGGCCGCATGAATATTCCGGATGGCGAGGTGTATACCGCTCCTGTTCGTGACTCTGTAAATGGAACAATTACGTACAATACACCTTCGCCATACCAAGGATTCACCTTTGAAAATGTCAAATTGACTTTTAAAGACGGAAAAATCGTCGAAGCCGAGTCAAATGACACCGAGCGCATTAACAAAATTTTTGATACGGACGAAGGAGCCCGCTATGTAGGGGAATTCGCGATTGGAGTGAACCCGTATATCCAAACGCCGATGCAGGATATCCTGTTCGATGAAAAAATTGACGGCAGCTTCCATTTTACTCCCGGCCAATGCTACGATGACGCATATAACGGAAACCATTCGAACATCCACTGGGATATGGTCAACATTCAGAGACCTGAATACGGCGGCGGTGAAATGTATTTTGATGATGTGTTAATCAGGAAGGATGGCCGCTTCGTTCTTCCTGAGCTTGAAAAGCTAAACCCAGAGAACCTGAAATAGCTTGTCGTTCAACTTTGAAAAGAGTAACCCCCGATTCTGTGGTTTTCGGGACTCATAACGCACCTAAAACCAAATCTGGGTCCCGATTCTGGGATTTCCTGGTACTATCTCGCTATTAAAATCAAACCTGGGTCGACTTGGGCATTTGTTATAAGAAAAGGATGCAGGCACGCCTGCATCCTCTTTTTTGCATATTCTATTAATAAGATTCAGCTTCTAGGCTGTATAAGCTTTTTCATAGGCTTCCTGGAATTTTTGGATATCCCCGGCTCCCATGAAAATGATGACACTGCCTTCATGCTCTCGGAGAATATTCGTGCCTTCCTCTGACAGAATTTCCGCGCCGCCAATCTTTTCCTCGAGATCTTTAATTGAAAGTTTGCCCTGTTTTTCCCTTGCGGATCCGAATATGTCACATAGGTACACTTTATCCGCTTTGCTGAGGCTGTCAGCGAACTCCTGAAGGAAAGTTTGGGTCCTAGTGAAGGTGTGGGGCTGGAATACCGCTACAATTTCCCTATCGGGATATTTTTGCCTTGCAGCATCGAGCGTAGCCCGAATTTCCGTTGGATGGTGGGCATAATCGTCAATAACGGTTTGGCTGCCCAACTGCTTTTCAGAAAACCTTCTTTTTACGCCTTCAAATGTTTTCAACTGATCTTTTACCAAATTCACGTCGATTCCTTCATAATGGCAAAGTGCAATGACGGACAAGGAATTCAGGATATTATGGTCCCCATACGCAGGTATGGAGAACGTATCAAAGAATGTGTTGCGGACAAAAACGTCAAAGGTTGTCCCCTCAGGGCTTTTGATGACATTCCGCGCCTGGAAGTCGTTATCTTCGCCAAATCCATAGAATAATACTGGCACTTGCGCCTGAATTTTTTGAAGCTGTTCGTCATCCCCGCATGCAATAATTCCTCTTTTAACTTGCAGGGCCATCTCCTGGAATGCCGAAAAAACATCCTCGATATTGGCAAAATAATCGGGATGGTCAAAGTCTATGTTTGTCATGATGGCATAGTCAGGGAAATAGGACAGGAAGTGCCGCCTGTATTCACAGGCTTCAAATACGAAATAATGTGCATCGAGCTCTCCCTTGCCTGTCCCGTCCCCAATCAGGTAGGACGTAGGCTTTGCCCCTTTCATTACATGGGCAAGCAGCCCGGTTGTCGATGTCTTTCCATGCGCGCCGGTAATGCCGACACTCACAAATTTTTGCATGAATTCACCGAGAAAACGGTGGTACCTAATTACCTCAAGGCCAAGCCTTATTGCTTCCTGTATTTCCTCGTGGGTGTCAGGGAACGCGTTCCCCGCTATGACAACCATTCCGGGCTGGATATTTTCTTTTTGAAACGGAAGGATCTTTATTCCAGATTGCTCAAGAGCCTGTTGGGTAAAAAACCGCTTTTCCACATCGGAGCCTTGCACCTCATACTGCATGTCGTGAAGAATTTGTGCAAGTGCACTCATTCCGGACCCCTTGATACCTACTAAATGGTAAATAGTCATATAAAGAACCTCCAACAAACGTCTTTCTGTACAACAGTATATGACACGCAATGGCATTTGCTAATTGGAAAGATGTGCCACACTTTTCGCCAGGTTTAATATTATTGAATTATAGCATGTTTGAAGCCCAAACACTAAATTCCATTATTTTCAGTATTCTCCCTTATACCCGCGCCATACATCTCAATAATGGACAGGGCCTGCTTCTTGCATTGATTCCAAATCGGCCTCAGTAATGAGTACGTCCCGGGGCTTGCTCCCTCGGGCTCCCGAAATGAATCCTGCCTCCTCCATCATATCAATCAGCCTTGCCGCGCGGTTATAGCCTACCTTGAAGCGCCTTTGAAGGCTTGATGTCGAGGCGCCGCCTTGCTCGACGACAAACTCGCACGCTTCATAGAAAAGCTCATCTTCTTCCTCGGTAACCTGTGCTTTTTTAAGCAATTCTTCCTGTTCAAACAAATACTCGGGGCTCCTTTGTTCCCTTGCGAAGGAAACTACCTTATCAATTTCGGAGTCGGAAACAAATGTCCCTTGGAGCCTGACCGGTTTTGAAGAACCATTTTCCAAAAACAGCATATCCCCTCGCCCAAGCAGGCGCTCGGCACCGCCGATATCGATAATGGTACGAGAATCGATTTGCGAAGAGACCGAGAAAGCAATCCGGGTCGGAACATTCGCCTTGATTAAGCCGGTAATAACATCAACCGATGGGCGCTGGGTCGCAATAATAAGATGGATGCCGCATGCCCTTGCCTTCTGGGCTATCCGGCAAATAGCCTCCTCGACATCCGCGGGAGACATCATCATCAAATCGGCAAGCTCATCGATAATGATGACGATAAACGGCAGTTTTTCTGAATACCGCTTCGTTTCCAGCGCGAGTTCGTTGAAACGGTTAATATCACGGACACCGGCATGGGCAAATAGTTCATAGCGCCTCTCCATCTCTTCGACCGCCCACTTCAGGGAGGCGGTAGCAGCCTTGACGTCCGTAATGACCGGACTGACCAGATGTGGAATCCGGTTATATGGCGCGAGTTCAACCATTTTTGGGTCGATGAGCAAAAGCTTCAGGTCATCCGGGCTAGCCTTGTAAAGTAAGCTGACAAGGATAGAGTTGATGCAAACACTCTTGCCGGATCCGGTCGCTCCGGCGATAAGGCCATGAGGCATTTTCTTTAAATCTGTGACAATCGGTTTTCCGGAAATATCAAGGCCAAGAACAGCGGTCAGCGGGGAGGCGTTCTCCCTGAACACGTGGCTTTCGATAATTTCACTAATTAGGACAGGGCGGGACGTTGGGTTTGGAACCTCAATTCCAATCGTGTGCTTCCCTGGGATTGGAGCCTCAATCCGTATATCCCTTGCTGCCAGGCTCAATTTAATATCGTCCGCGAGATTTGTTACCTTGTTCACCTTTACCCCAGGTTCTGGATGAACTTCAAAACGCGTGACCGATGGGCCCTGGGTCACATTGACAACCTTCGCGCCGACGTTGAAATTGAACAACGTTTCATCAAGCATTTTTCTCCTCGCTTCAAGCCACCCGGGATCCCCTTCAACCTTCACTGGTGGGTTAAGGAGCTCTAAGCCGGGAAAAGTGTATCCGTGGCCGGGACCGGAATCATCCTTTTCTCGTTCAGAATGAGCATGGCTCTTATCTGAACGGGAAATGGAATGGACATCCTGATTTTTCTTTCGCCTGTTTTCCTCAAGCTTCCTTTTATCCTGTTTAAGCATTAAGACGTTAAACGGCAAATGAGACCGCCCGGCCGTCGAATTTTTTTCACTGGCAGGTTTCGTATCAGGAGCCTCCGTTTTGGTGGCGCTTAGAATAGCCGCCGGCTCGGAATTCCCTTCTACCTTTTCCCCAGCTGATGGTTTGAAAATCACATCAGTTTTATCCTCATTTGCTGGTTCGGAAATCACTCCTGTTTTATCCCATTCTGCCGGTCCGGAAATCACGTCTGATTTAATTTCAGCAGGTGGGGGAATCATTTCTTCACCAGCCTCGGCTACCTGAGTAGGAAGACATCCACTGTTGGTAGTCGAATTAGGTAAGCCTTCAACGTTGTCGGCAGGAATGGCTTGAATTGGCTCATTCAGGGGCTTGTTTTCGCCATTCAATTCAACCTGTCCTTCCTTTAGCAATATATGAAGGACTTCTTTTTCCATTAAAAGCTGTTCATTTTCGGACAAGGGACCCCGTTCATTTTTATCAAAGGAAGGTTTGCCATCATCCTGATGTTGAGCCTGTTCATGTTTTAGAAAGGCATATTGTTCAATTTCCTCCGGTATTTTCGGCGCTCCTACGATAGGCTCCGTAATTTCTTTAGCAGTTGACGGTTCACAATGTATGTATGCGCCATTTTCTTCTAAAGAACGTTGCGGAACGTGTGCATCATGCGGAAGCACCCGTTCGTTTTGCCAGTCCATGGGCTGGGCTGCGTCGGACAGAGTTTCCTTTTTGTTGGGGGGATTATCCGACATATCTTCTTCGATGGCGAGGAAACCGCTCAGTTCGTATTCCACTTTTTCCTTCTTGGCGGGTTTTGAATAGCCATAAATAGGAGAAGGAACTTCGGTGGGGGTAAAAGGCCTCACCTTTTTTTGCGGTTTTTCCTGTTTTTTTACCGGTTGTTCCCTCTGCGGGTTGACCTTTGTATTCTTTGCCTTTTCCTGGAGAGGGGGTTTCCTCTCCACTGGCCTTTTATCATCCGGAATTAGGGGAAACCGAAAGTTGCCCTTTGGATAATCATAGATGATTTTTGGTTCAATTTCTTTATTTATAAGATTTCGCACCGGTGCTTGAGCCTGGACTTCCACCTCTTCCACGGCAGGCTCACCGGGATTGTTCAACAGCCTTCTATATAAGTTTTTAATAAATCTCAAATCCATCACTCTTTCCCGAAAAAACTTCTTCACTCTATTTTATCAGGATTTCGCAAAACTTCGACAGGATTCAGCGATTTTTAGCGAAAAAGAGAATGATTGGGCAAATGGTCGCGCTTTAGGGAAAACATTGCAAATTCCTTTAAAAGAAAGATAGGATGAAAGACCCGTGCAATTATTTCCCGGTCTTTTTCCGGGGCTTATTTTTTCCAAGAATAAAGATTGGCTCGAGCTCCCCATTTTCAAACAGAAAAGACAGAGCGGTTACCGGAACTTTGCCCGCCGCAAAGAAACTCATCGCCATTTGGGCGAGCACATCGTAGCCTGTATCGTTTTGAATATCGGCGATTATGAGGACATCCGTATGGGGGATTGCTATCGCCATCGTGCCGGTTACCCTTGTGCTCATCTCAACGAGGAAGCCTTTATTAAGAATTCTGCTCGCATCGTACCCATCGTTTGTGTTTAGGAAATAAAACGTGTTTCCGGCGACAGTGTCCTCTTTTAGCGGGGCAGGAAGAGACCTTACATTGAACATAGCCATCTCCCTGATTTGCCCAGGTTCCCATCCTTCCTTCTTCACTAGCCGAGAATCAATCAGCCTGTAGGAGTTTCCCATGTCGTAAGCATAGTACACTCTCGTTTCCGCTGTATGCTCATCATAAAGGAACGGATTTCCTTCTTCGGCTTCAACCGGAAAAGATGCGGAGCGTATAACCGGGAAGATTTTTTTCTCTCCTCCAGTTATCGTTGCCTTGCTATTCATTGCCTGTAAGCCTTCTTCTATATAATAAACAACCTCATCGATTGCCTTTTCTTTTTTCTCGTGCCATTTGGCGACAATGCCCGCTAAGGAGACGGTGATTCCTTTTCCGCTCTCCTCATTTTCCACCCTCAATTCATCCTTGTCCCTGTTGTATGTAAACACCCGTCCGGGTTTGGAAAGCCTCTCCTCAAGCGTTCCCCTCATTTTCCTGCTATCCATTTTCATATATAAATCCTCCGATACTATATTTACAATGTAATCTCTTTGCAAATGCCACAAAACTTAGATCCGGCTTTTTTAAAAAATCAAAAACATTAACCTTAGAAAAATGCAAGCGCCCGTTCAACGGACTGAAGAGGAGCGCGCAGGCCTAACAAATTTTATATTTTATTATGTTTTCACAAAAACCTCCATCCCAAAATGAGGGATGGAGGTTCAGCCGATTAGCGCAGGCCTGTTATAAATCCTGCAATTTCCTCTGGGGTTTTCCTGTCCTTGCTGACAAAACGGCCAAGTTCCTCTCCGCCTTCAAAACCAATGAAACTTGGGATTCCGTATACATCGAGCTGCTGGCACAGGTCTATGAATTTGTCACGATCCACATAGACAAATGTAAAATCGTTGAATTTCTCTTCAATGTCCGGCATGACGGGCTCAATTACCCTGCAGTCCGGGCACCAATCCGCGGAAAACATAAAAACATGCTTACCCCCATTTTTTAACTCTTCGAACTGTTCCATTGACTCCAATTGTTTCATTTGAATTCCTCCTGTTTCACCATTTGGCAAAAACCTTTGTTCCCATCATATCAAGCTGTTTCATTCAGGTCTAATCATTCGTCCCGGCCTGGTATCCCAGGCGATAATTCCCGGCCCGCAACAGCGGGCGGCTCAAAAGTTTCATCTTATTTTTCCCCAATAATTCCTTTAACAAACAAAATAGCGGAGGCATGGGCCTACCGCTTGATTTCCTATTTTTTAATTTTGGCTGAATTGGCGATTTTCATCATGGCTTCTGCATCTTCCGCAAGGTTTCCGGTCTTTGTTTCAGTGGTAATTTTAACCCCGCCAACCCCAGCGGTCAGAATGTTCATGTCACCGTCCAGCCGTTCCACCAGCAAAAAGCCTAGTTTGTCTTTTCCATTAAACTGCTTGTTCGTTTCGAGCTTTTCATACTGGGCTACAGATGCGTTATAGACTATTTTGCTATTTAAATCTTCGTGTGGATTGTAAAACAGGATATATGTTTTTGAACCGTTTTTCAGGATGATATTGTTCGGTGATTCATCTTTTATCTCGAATCCAAACGGCAAATAAAAATCTATGTCTTCGGCTTTGTTGTTCGGTTTTTTTCTCTTTTCGTTAAAAGCAGTTTTAGCCGCTTCTTCGGCTTTCCCGCTTTCTTCCTTATAGGATGCTTTTCCGCAAGCCGTAAGTAAAAAGGCAGATAGCAATAGAAACGCGGCTGCGCGAATGAATGTTTTCATTTTTATTCCCTCCTGGCAGGCCGGTTCATCCGAGCAGGCCATTTGTATGGAGCATAAAAGAGGATGCCGAAATCATGATGCCTTTCCGACAAAATTCTTCTTTACCCTCTATCATACTCCCACTGGGAACAGGTGACAACCCTCTCCCAATAACTTGCCAGCTATGGAAATTATAAGTTTTTCCCGTTTGCCTTACGATATTCGTATTGCCCCACCAAAAGCCTTGTCAAATGTGTGAACATTTCCGACCGGTCGATTTGGCCATTTGAAAAAATACCGATTGCCCCTTCGTTTTTTCGGATATTTTTCTTTTTCGTATATTCGTCCATTACCGGGCCGAGTTCCCGGCCAGCCAGTAGCTTTCCTGCTATTTCATCAGGAAGGGGTATCCTCGCCCCGCCAGCAATCAATGGGGGATGTCCTGGCTCTGCCAACGCCCCCCAGTTGCATAGGAAAAGGCCGTGCTTTGTCATATGCACGCCGCCTTCCAGGCCGATCCCGATTTCCCCATCTCCCTGCTCCAAGGCAGCAGTAGCACGATTGATTGCCCCTTCTATCGTTTCTTCATCCGAAAAAGGCTGTGCTGAAACATTGGATGGAACATCGATTGCCAATACTTCCACGCCCGTCATGTTAAACGCATTTTTGACTGCAGCAACCTTAGCCGGGTTCTCTGAACCTATAATTATTTTCATTTCCTATACCTCCGTGATGCCGAAAATGCCTGAAAACTCGTTACAAAAAAAGATGCCTTCGCCACTATCTTCCGCGAAGGCACCATTCACTATTCCAGCTTGTTGCTTAAACCTTCCTTCCGCCTTCGCAATGAAACCGAATCGAAAGGATAAAAGAAATTTTCGCGCTACTGGTGCCTGCTTTCGTGTTGTTGTCAGCTTTGCGATTTAATTGTTTCCACTGTTGTTTTATCAAACGCCTTAACAAGCCTTACGAGCAATTCCTTTGCAGCCGCATAGTCATCCACGTGCATAATGGAAGCATGTGTATGGATGTAACGGGCGCAAATACCGATAACGGCGCTCGGGATCCCCTCCAGGGAAGTATGGACCCGTCCCGCATCAGTTCCGCCGGCGGAAACAAAATATTGATACGGGATATTGTGTGTTTCTGCCGTATCAAGCACAAATTCCCTCATGCCGCGATGAGTCACCATAGACCGGTCAAGAATCCTTAACAATGTCCCTTTGCCTAACTGCCCGAACTCCTCCTTATTCCCAGCCGCATCGTTGGCAGGGCTAGCGTCAAGAGCTAGGAACAAATCGGGTTTAATTAAGTTGGCAGCTGTCTGGGCGCCGCGGAGGCCGACTTCCTCCTGGACAGTCGCGCCGGAATACAGTGTATTTGGAAGTTCAACTCCATCAACTTCTTCTAGCAACTCGACAGCCAGTCCGCACCCATATCGGTTGTCCCATGCCTTGGCGAGAATCTTTTTGGGATTGGCCATCGGCGTAAATGGGCAAATCGGTAAAATTTGCTGCCCAGGCCTGATGCCTGCCCGCTCTGCATCTTCCTTGTCATCCGCTCCGATATCAATGAGCATGTTTTTTATTTCCATCGGCTTGTTCCTCTTTGCTTCATCGAGGAGATGGGGAGGAATCGAACCGATTACCCCGATTACCGGGCCGTTATCCGTAATGATTTGAACCCTTTGCGCAAGCAGGACCTGGCTCCACCATCCCCCAAGCGGCTGAAATCGAATCATGCCATTCGACGTGATGGCTGTTACCATGAAGCCAACTTCGTCCATATGTCCGGCGACCATTATTTTCGGGCTGCCTTCTTTGCCTTTTTTTACCCCAAAAATGCTCCCGAGGTTATCCTGGATGATTTCATCCGAATAAGGCGCTAGGCGTTCCATCATATAGTTCCTGACAGCATGCTCGTTTCCGGGTGCCCCCGGCAATTCAGTCAATGTTTTGAAAAGCTCCAACGTTCTCTCGTTCATGGCGCACTCCCTATTGTTTTTTCAGCCAATGGCTGTTTTTTTATGTACAGAATTAATTTTACAGAACTTTCACGCTTGTTTCCATACCCGCTGGAATAAATCTATAGGAACCGGCTGCCAATCTGGGATATACTAAAGAAGATGGAGCGGTTGATTGAAATTGAAGGGGTGGTTGTATGAATTGGAAGGCTTTCCTGTTCGGGGCGGTTGCAGGGGCTGCCGGAGCATACGCGGTCAATGCCGCGATTTCGCATAAAATGGATGTACCGGCCCAAAAGGTTCTAAACCATGCAAGGAGCCAATTCAGGCTCTCCGGGCAAGTGAGCGGCTCGTGGATCCATATGGAAGCGGTCCCTTTTGAAAAGAATGGCATCCAATATAAGGTGTACAGGGGCGGAATTACGAGAACCTCCCCCGACCTTGAAGATGGAACCGAACAATTCGAATTCGTTGCCGATGCCACGACCGGAACAATCCTTGATGTGTACAGGCTTTAGAAAAAAGCCAGGAGACCGCAACCAGGTCTCCTTTGCTATTTTAATAGGCTGTTTCGTTGCTGGAACTCTCCCAACAGCATTTTCAGAACTATTCCCTTATCCTTTTGACACTATCAGCAATTTGCCCTTCGCCGTCCCATTTTACCGCCCGTAAAAAAGCATCATGGTAAAATGTGAACCAGGCCCCTTTTTCCTGCCCTTGTCCAATCCATTTTTGCTTTGCATGGATTGAATCCATTGGATAATCGTCGTATGCAAGGACCCATAGCGGGTTAAGATGGGCGTGTGTGGGCATTAAATCAGCCATATGGACAGCGAATTCACCGCCATCCTCAATGAGGATTATGGAGTGCCCCTCGCTATGCCCTCCTGTATGCACCATTGTAAAGGGTCCATGCTCCCACGTGTCCTCAAATGGCTCAACCTGGCCTTCAATCGCCTGCCAATTTTCTTTCCAGTATGTATTTCTGGACCTGATGTTCGGATTCCTCATTTCAGCCCATTCAACTTTTGATGCGATAATTTTTGCATTCGGAAAAACGGACAAATACGCTCCATCCTGATTCGGCTTCGTCAGCCCGCAGGCATGGTCAAAATGAAGATGGGTCATCAGGACATAATCAATATGTTCAGGCTTCAGCCCAACTTTTTCGAGCTCGGCTTCCAGTTCCGATTCCTCCGTCGCCCCGTAATTCCTCTTTTGCTTATCCGTCAGCTTTCCATTCCCCATTCCGGATTCAATTAAATAATTCGTTCCTTCATGCTGGATTAAAATTGGATCTGACCGGAGTTCTATCTGGTTTTTTTCATTGCATGGATATTTCTTTTCCCACAACGGTTTTGGGACGACCCCGAACATAGCCCCGCCATCCATATGGGTAACCCCGCCCTTAAGCCAGACAAGCTCGAGTCCGCCTATTTTCAAGCGCTCCATTGACTATCCCCTCCTCGTACTTTTTCCATTTTACCATGATTGGAACCGCTTTTCCGGTTTGGTACTTTTGAATGGATTTTATTAATAGGGTGTTGATTTCGACCATGAACAAAACAGCTTAAAAAACGTCCACCCGGGTTTGGATGGACGTGTTTGAATTATAATCGGTATTTTACTTCGCATCTGTAAATGCGGTTGCCTTTTTCGGAAAATTTCTCTTCATATTCAGTCATGATATTTCCTTCGAATCCGCTATTGTGGAGGTCAAGGCTGACATCCTTCAGAAGCATCCCATATTCGGAAAAGCTGACAAGCGAATATTCAAACAGCCCCTGATTATCTGTTTTAAAATGGATTTCCCCGCCATCGATCAAAATTTGTTCGTACAAGGCCAAAAAGCTTTTATAAGTAAGGCGCCTTTTTTCATGCCTTGTTTTTGGCCAAGGGTCCGAAAAGTTCAGGTAGAGGCGGCTTACGTCGTTTTTCGCGAAATAACTAAGCAATTCGGCTGCATTAACATTCAGCAATTTTACATTTGGCAGTTCCGCTTCAATGAGACGGTCAAGGGCAGATGCCAGGACGCCTAGGTGCAGTTCGATACCAAGATAGTTTATATCAGGGTTCGCAGCAGCCATGCCAGTGATGAACTTCCCTTTGCCAGTACCAACCTCAATATGGAGAGGGTTATTATTGCCAAATACTTCATGCCACTTTCCTTTATGTGTTTCAGGGGCGGCAACGACATAGTGCGGATATTGCCGGATTTTTTCACCGGCCCACGGTTTATTGCGAAATCTCATACGTACACTCCCATTTTCTCATCCAGCTTCAAAGCCTCGCCCGCATTACGTATGGCGGTACAAGCTGGTTATTTCTTAGCGTTTAATTGATGACATCCCTTCTTATTTTTAACATGAAGCCTTTTTGCATGCAAGCGGGTTTGGCATGTTTCCCCTGACCCAAGCTGTATAAACAAACTAAGGAATCCATAAGCTAGTCATGGATTCCTCTTATTCGCACATCAAAGGGATTTCAGCTTGATCGATATTTTGGAAAGGATGATGGATGCACATGCCATTGAACAACCAGGACAAAGCCACTGTTCTAAGGGATATCCTAAGCAGCCACCAAACTGATTGCTGTGGCTCGGTCGCCGAATGTGAACAAGTCGAACGGCTCGTTAAATCCCTTATGGCAAAGACAGGCATCAACCAGAATGTAAAAGGCATTCTCCAGGAAATTTACGAGTATGGCCAGCACGGCGCCCAAAGCGCGGACCTTGATGCACATATTGAAATGAATCAGGGCCGGCTTCAAAATTGGGTTGATGATATCGATCAATTTTCCGGGCAATTATAACAGCCCTGAAAGGAAGTCCGCCCATTTGTTCATTTCCTCAAAACGGCTTCGGTTTTTATGCCATTGGATGGAATCGATTGCCTGGGCGGCTACATACCATTTCATCCGCAGCTTCAATTCCGGCGAAAGCACTGTTCCATAGCGGTTCAGCCAATCTTCCCAGTCCTGCTCAGGAATGTACCAGTAAAGTAGCATCCCCAGGTCAATAGCGGGATCCCCGACCATCGCACCGTCCCAGTCAATTAAATACAGGCGGCTGTCTTCCCCAAGAAGCCAGTTATTATGGTTAACATCACCATGGCACACGACCTGTTCAGACGTAACGACATTTCCGACTTCTTTATTCAAAAAAAGCTTTGCCTCCCGAACTGCCGGCATCGCCGCTATGTCAGGGTCAAGGCTGCTTTCTAGTTTCCCAAGGATTCTCGCGGGAAAGGCAGGAGCTTTCCCGAGCCTGCGGAGCATTCCGAGCAGCGGCTCGGAATTATGGATTTTCTTTAATAGCTTCGCAACCCGTTCCTGGCCCATTTCATGGGATTCCAGTTCACGTCCGCTTTTCCATTGCTGGGCGGTAATGACGTCCCCATTTTCCAGCCTTTTTGTCCACACCAGCTTCGGAACAATTCCTTCAGCGGACAACACCGCGAGGAAGGGTGAAGAATTGCGCTTCAAAAAAAGCCGTTGTTCATGGTGCTTTGCAAAATAAGCTTTCCCCGTGGCTCCCCCGGCCGGGGTTATTTCCCAGTCTTCCCCTAATAGATAATCCAAAATTAGTCACCTACATTGTGTCCGGCAGCCATCGGTTTTTGTTCCCGGAACGATTTTGCCAAAGTCTATAGTTAGAATAAATGCGAATTTTAAGTAGAAAGAAAAAGACAGCTATTGCCAATTCAATAGCTATCCTTTAAATTTTATCCCGTTTCGCCATTTTTCGTCAAGGGGAAGGATGAAAAAATACTCGAATAAACGATCTATTTCATGTTAAACCCGGCAAACCGTTAATAGGAAGACCGGGATTCGCCACTTACTCCGTAGAAAGAAGCTTCTCCCGCTTAACTATTTACCAACACCATGACACTGACTGGTTCGATGGACGCTTTTGCATGGGCGGAAATTGTCCTTAGCGGGGTTATTCCCGCATGGAGGTCATCGGCAAGGACGCGCCATTCACCTTCTGGGAGCGATATGTGGTGGATGAATACAGTCGGGTTCACCAGCAGGATTGCCTCCCCTTGCCCTCTTTCATCCTTATAATGAAGGCCAATCAACGGATGCGGAAGCCCAAGATCAGAAATGAAGTTCCGAATTTGTTCGCTGCTTCTCATCCGGAAAAAGGGCAGCGATTTTCTGATTTCTATCATTCCTTTGATGTAGCGGGCGTTATCCGGGAAGGCTGCTCTCCTTTCCCAATCGAGCCAGTTGATGTTTTCAGGCGACTTGTAGCTGTTGCCGTCGCCAGTCTTCGTCCGGAAAAACTCCTGTCCGCTATGAAGGAACGGGAGCCCTTGGGAAAGTAGGACGAGGCTTGTCGCCAGGCGATGGCATTTCCTTCTTAGGAGATCCCCTGAATCGCCGAGGCATGCCTCGAGCTTATCCCAAAGAGTATGATTGTCATGGGACTCGACATAATTGACCGATTGGCCGGGTTCGCTAAAAAGTGGATGTCCAGAAAAAAGCCCGATGCTTCCGGCAATCGCTTCCTTTGCCTGTTCAGTGTATGTTCCATTGCCAAGGGCGTACCCGCGTTCATAAAGATTGAATGTACTTCCTTTGATCACATCCCTGAAGCGGTCATTGAATTGCCCGATTGATGGAAGCTTGCGCTGGTTCCGGATCGTCGCTTTTTCACCCTGCGGGAGGGGCGTATTAAGGTCCCAGCCTTCGCCGATTATAACCATTCCTTGTTTAAGGCTATCGCATTCCTTACGGATTTCATTCATGGTTTTGATATCAAGAATGCCCATCAAGTCAAAACGGAACCCGTCAATATTGTATTCCCTAATCCAATAACGGATGGAATCCAGGATGAATTTCCTCGCCATCAAGCGCTCAGAGGCAAAATCGTTGCCCACTCCGGTTCCATTCGAAGGCAACCCGTATTCGTTATAACGGAAAAAGTAACCCGGGACTAGCAGTTCAAAAGATGATTTTTCCCGGATGTAGACGTGATTGTAAACCACGTCCATAATTACTCTTATGCCGGCCTCATGGATGGATTCAATCATTTCCTTCAATTCCCGGATTCTCGCATAAGGGTCATCCGGATTTCTCGAATAACTTCCCTCCGGAACGTTGAAATGCAAAGGGTTGTACCCCCAATTGTACTCCGCCCCGGGATTCGTTTCATCCACCCCGGCAAAGTCGTTGAATGGCAAAAATTCTATATGGGTCGCGCCTAGGTTCTTAACATGCGACAACCCTGTTGGCTTTCCGTCTGGCCCGATTGTCCCCGTTTCCGCGGCCCCTTTGTACAGTCCTTTATTTACGGCCCCGCCCTCGGGGTGGATAGTAAAATCGCGAATATGTGTTTCATAAATAACCGCATCCGCTGGGTGGCTGAATGGAGGCATTTGAACTTTTGAAACAGCCGTTTTTTCAAGGCGTGCTACCACACCATGTGTACCGTTCACAGTTACGGCTACCGCATAAGGATCGACTGCCTCTCTCCACTCCTGGTTAATGAACACCATATACGTATACCTGGCTAGCTCAAGATCCCAATCGAGGTTTACGGACCATACGCCTTTTTCTTCCCTTGCCATTTTTACTAATTCAAAGTGGTTTTCGCCTTGCGGATAAATCTTTAGTTTCACATTTGTCGCTGTCGGCGCCCACACCTTAAAGGACGTACATCCGTTTTTGCAAAAGGAACCAAGGTCATCCCCTTCGTAAAAGAATTCCCAATCAAACTCTTTGCTCCTCGTAACCGCGCCGATTTGGACGTCCGTCTTGATGCCATTTCCAGTCAATACCCAATGTTCCATCTGGAAAGCATAAGTTCCCGAAAATGTACAAATGAACTTAAGATATCCGTCAATTTCAAGTCGTTCTTCTATAGAAAGCCCACACCCGCCCTGCCGGTTCTCAAGTGTGAAGGAAGTTGGCTCGGGTTCCTTAAGGGGCAGCGGAAACAAAACCGTGATTGTATTCATGGCATCTAGATACGCAAAAAATGGACGTTTAACGGAATCCATTCACCTCACCCCTTTGTGTTAAGTCTATTTCCTGGCCTCCCATAGCGGAAAGCCTGACCGCTTTTGGGATAGCATTTAATTCTCCTGAATTTGCCATGCCGATATATTCTCCATCCGCATGGATGGGAATGGGAGAGGATGACTGGATCGAGATTTCTTTTCCCCGAAACATATGTACTTCCTTGAAAGAAGTATGTTTACCCCAAAAAACACTCAAAAATACGAGCAGCAGCTTTGCTTTTGATAGATTGTGGACTACCGTGACATTAAGCTCCCCATCATCTGTCAATGCCCCGGGTGAAATGATCATGCCGCCTCCATAATAGGGCTGGTTCGAGATAGTTACAAACCAAGTTTCTTTAAAGTCATGGGCATTCCCATCAATCGTTACCCGGACTGCCGTTCGATGATATAAAGCGAGTTCCTTCAGCAAAACATATACATAAACCAATTTCCCGAGCGACAGCCGGTTAAATAGGATCTTCATACGTGATTCATTCGCTTTTTTCGATACGAGCGCATCGAAACCCGCTCCGGAACTATTGATAAAAAGATGCTTCTCTCCATTTATGGTCAGCGAACCACAATCGGTGTCTGATAAGTTTTTATCACGGATGCCTAGCAGAAGATCAAGGGCCCCCATCGGATCCGCAGGAATTCTGAAGCCACGTGAAAAATCATTCCCTGATCCCGCCGGAATGAAACCAAAGCCGGAAGTTGCATATGCCCCCAGGCCGTTCAGCACCTCATGTGCTGTTCCATCCCCGCCCACAGCAACTACCACAGCCTGCTTCCCATTTGCCAGCCTCGCTGCGGTCCGGGCCAATTCAATCGCGTGGCCCGGATATTCAGTAAAAAAAGCATGGTAGGGAATATGAAGGCTTTCGAGCTTTTGCTCGGTTTTTTCCCAAACCGCCCTACATTTGCCGTTTCCCGCCTCCGGGTTCACAATAAAATAAAATGCTTTCATCTGCCGGTTCCTGCCCCTCTTGCATTCTATTCTCTCTATTTATTACTGGTTCAGGGTTGTTAGCCTGAATCTCTGTACGGGCTCGTATTTCGGGGTGCTACCGATGTTTGTTCTGTATAGCACAACTTCTTCGAGCATAAATTCGAGATTGAGCGGTGGTTGATCCAGTTTTCCGGGATCGAACGGGAATTTTCCTTCCCAATTTCTTGCAAGTGTTACATGTGGAGAGAACGGCCTTGTTTCCAATTGAAACCCTGCTTCTTCACATGCGGCAAATACAAGGGCCCTTAGTTTCGTTAGTTGCTCACTTTTGGAGAGCGCTGCCCAAAATACCCTTGGGCTGTCTTTTCGTCCAAATATCCCCAAACCGTTAATCACGAGCGGGAATGAATTGGCATTTGCGAGTGTTCCCCCGACCAGCGAACAAGCCCTTTCCAAATTACTTTCCGGGGCCGCTCCAAGGAAAGCGAGGGTAATATGCAAATCCTCATGATGGACCCAGCGCCTGAAAGGAATTTGTTTCTTCAACTCATCGATATTGTTTTTCATGGCAAGTTTCGTTTCGCTCGGAATCTTTGCCGCAAAAAAATAATGGCTCATAACATCCATCCTTCAATTCTATTTTAGCAAACCATTCTAAATTAGGTTAAACATTCCTGATCATCCAGGAAAAGCGAAAGCATCCTGCGTTTGAGTTAGACAGAGTCTACACTTTCTTATGTTTTTATAAAACAGGGCCGCCCATTCATACCGGGCAGCCCTTTCCTTCTCGGCTCCAATCCTACAGGAGCCGCGCTCAGCTATTTATGGCAAGCTTTCCACATTGCCTTTCAATCTCCTGTTCGAACAAGGTTTGCAGTTTTCTTGTAACTGGTCCAGGTTCCCCGTTGCCGACTGGCTGCCCGTCCACCTCAACGGCAGGCGTAATTTCCGATGTTGTGCTGCCAATCGCGATTTCATCGGCGGCCAGCAAGTCTGCTGTAGTAAACTCTTTTTCTACAAACGGAACTCCGTTTGCCTTGCATAATTTTTCAAGCGTCTGCCCTGTAATTCCGTTCAAAATCAAATTGTTGGCCGGGTGGGTAAAGACCGAGCCATCCTTGATGATAAAAATATTTGAGGAACTGCCCTCCGTAATAGTTTCTCCTCTGTGGAGGAAGGCTTCATAGCAGCCAGCTTCGGCGGCTTTTTGTTTTGCCAGGATATTGCCGAGCAAATTCAGGCTTTTAATATCGCAACGGAGCCAGCGGATGTCTTCAGCCAGAATCGTTTTCACACCGTTTGCAAGATTGTTCATCGGACGCTGCAAATCCCTTGTGTAAGCGACAAGGGTTTGAGAAACTCCCGCTGGTGGGAATGCATGGTTCCTAGGGGATGTGCCCCTTGTTACCTGCATGTACACAATCCCGGTGCCAAGCCCATTTTTCTTAATTAGTGTGTTAAATAAGCTTTCAAGTTCGTCAATCGGCCATCCAAGCTTCATGCCGATTTTTTCCGCGCTTGATACAAGCCGTTCGAGGTGCTCACGAGCGGTGAACATTATTCCGTTATATACGCGGATGACCTCGTAAACGCCATCCCCGAATTGATAGCCGCGGTCTTCAACATCGATTTTCGCCTTGTCTCGTTCAATGATTTCCCCATTTAAAACAACATATTCCATATAATTTCCTCCACTTATTCTTCCTTGGCCAATTCATAGATGGCCTGGGCATAAATTGCCGCGGATTTAAGAAGATCGTCGATAAACATGTATTCATCCTTTTGGTGGGCAACGTCCGGCCTTCCGGGGAAAAGCGGACCAAACGCCACACCGGACTTAAGCGACCTCGCATACGTCCCACCGCCGATAGCAATCAGTTCAGCAGGATCCCCGGTCTGCTCCTCATACACCCTCTTGAGGACCTGGATTAGGAAATCACTTTCATCCACATGATGAGGGGGTGCATTGGTGTACCGGCCGATATTGAAGCCGTTTTCCTGTATAAAAGGTTCGATTTTCGCCTTAATGTCTTCAAATCTTCCGGTTACCGGGTACCGCAGATTGAGGCCAAGCATTCCGCCATCACCATTCGTGTAAGCCAGCTTGCCAACATTGATTGTCAGCTCGCCCGAAATATCGTCGCGGAACGCAACCCCTAGCCTTCCGCCTCTTGAGTCCTTGAAAAAGAAGCGTGAAACAAATCCGAAATATTGTTTTGCTTTTGAATCCACATCCAGAGATGAGATGAATTCAGCTAAATACAAGCCAGCATTTTTACCATTCTCAGGCTCCATTCCGTGGGCCGATATTCCTTTTACTTCGAGGATGGTGTCACCGGCATCGACATAATAATTTCTTTCGAGGCCATACTGGTCCATGAATTCGAGGAATTTTTGGATGATTTCTGTTTCGCCGTTATTTATATGAACCGCGGCTTTTGCATAATCAGGCACCATATTGTAACGGCGGCCGGCTTCAAACCGGAGCACTTCGACTTGAGCCTTTCCTTCTTCCCCGGACTGCCCGACACCCTGCACCAGGTCAATGTCAGAAAGGCCTTTTTCCGCGTTTATAATCGGAAAATCCGCATCAGGCGCTAATCCAAGGCTCGGCATTTCCTCCGTTTTAAAATAGCGGTCGACACAGCGCCAATTGCTTTCCTCATCTGTTCCAATAATCATCCGGACCCGTTTTTTCAGCGGCAGCCCTAGTTCATTTACAATTTTCATTCCGTAGTACGCGGCCATTGTCGGCCCTTTGTCATCGAGTGCGCCGCGCGCATAAATTTTCCCATCGCGGATGTCGGCTGAGTAGGGATCGCTTGTCCAGCCGTCGCCTTCAGGAACGACATCCACATGGCAAAGAATGCCGACAAGCTCCTTCCCTTCGCCAATTTCAATATGCCCGGCGAGATTGTCGGTATTTTTCACAGTAAAGCCGTCTCTTTCACCAAGATTCAGCATAAAGTCGAGCGCTTCCTTAATCCCCTTGCCAAGCGGGGCTTCCGAGGAAACAGCTTCCTCATCCAGCACGCTTTTGATTTGCAAAAGCTTGCGTGTATCTTCAAGAAGGCTGTCCTTCCTTTTTTCAACTTCTTCCATCCAATTGACCTTACCCACTTAGAAAACCTCCCATGAAAGTTTATGGGAAACGCCCATAAGATAAGACTTTCCGTATGGCAATAATCTTACCAATAATTTTTTGGAAAAAGAAGCATTTAACAAGAGCACCATTTGAAAAACCTTGTATGTAGTTGACTAAATATTCAAACAAATGTCCTTTAAACTATAAGTTTATTGAAAACAGAACAAAAAAATGAATTTTTTATGTTATTTCCGAATATTAGAGATGAAATTTTTATTAATATTTTGTAAATTTTCTAATTTAGGTAGAATTCCTTATGAAAGAGGGATACAATATAGACAGATGGTTTATATTATGTTTTGGAAGGGAGTGGCTGCCAGGAAAGGATTTCTTAACTGGGTCTTAGCCTGTCGCCGTCAGAAGAATATGCCAAGGGTTTGAAAAATGGATAGGGAGTGGTTTTTTGAAACCTTCGACTAACCGTATGCTAAACCGCATCAAGTGCATCTACATGTTTATCTCGAAGAACGGGACTGTGACAACACAGGACCTTGTAGAGGAATTCGGTATCACTCCTCGTACCATTCAGAGGGATTTAAACGTTCTGGCCTATAATGACCTCGTCCAAAGCACAAGTAGAGGAAAATGGACCACCACAAAAAAACGAGTAAAAATGTCTTCATAAAGTAAGCCCGAAAATATGGGCTAATCAAACGGAAACCGCCTGGTGATGGCGGTTTCTTTTTTTATTGGTGAAATGACGTGAAGATTCTTCAGCTCATTACTTTCCGAGAATGAGGGGACGACCTATTCTGCCGCGTTCAAAGTTTAAGCAGAACGGGAATTAGCGTTGAAAAATTTGCTGATCAATTGAATCCATCGAGGAAACGATAGTATAGAAATTTTCAATCTTCATTTTTTCTTCGGTTTCCGGCTCATTATAATTTTTTTCAATATAAGAAAGCCACTCCCTCTCCAATTCGTCCACGTTTTTACCGTACACGGACACAAGCTTTTCACCAAGGTTTGGCTGATCATAAACCTTCTCAAATTTCTCCAGCCCATATGTATCAATCAAATAGGTTACGAAGGACGCCGCATGGTAATAACTCATTTCTTGGACAGCAAAGCCGTCCGGACCAACTATAGCTGGGCGGAAAAGGCTGTCATCGTTGTCCAAATCAATAAGCTTATTTAACGGAATTGACTTCTCCATACTTAAAAACAACTTCATTACCTTGTGGATTGGGTATTTCTGCTTTCCGAATCTATTTTCCATATAAACTGCAAAACCTTCCTGAGACAGATACCCCCGGCTTGAATCAGAGTTATCTCCGTAACCCAATAAGGTATGGGTAAGCTCATGGACAAGGGGATGCGACCCGTTCCGGACGCCGTATAATTTTATATCAGCCCTTAAGCCCTTAGAGAATTCCCTCCCTTCCAGAAGATGAATATTGATTTTTTTAGAGGGAGTATAATCAGTTTGAATTGTTTGCTTAATATCATCGTAAGCCTCTAAAAGTTCCTTTTTCACGGCATCTACTCTTTCCGCCGGCACATTTGCTGCATTAAAAATTTTAAACGTCACTTCACCATCATCCGTAACAACTGTATCTTGCTGAAGGCCTTTTGCCTCTTTTATTGGTGGATTATTTGAACAGCCAGCCAAGAATAGCAATAAAAATGAAACTGCGATTAACCTATTTGCCATTGCCTTCCCTCCGTTTTTTGAGTAACATCCTTCCTTATTACATTTTATTACAATTTTATTGTATAATATAGGAAAATTCCGAAAAATTGTAATATAGGGGGATAGCTAATGGAGAAAAAGAAAGAAAAAGTTATGAATATATTGCTGATGTTCCTTATTGTCAGCCTGGTTGGTGGATTTGCATTGTTTTTTATTGGATTATATAAATGGTCATTAATCATAATGGGCGTATCTCTGTTTTGTGCCATGTTCATTAGCAAATGGACATACACAAAAAATGCCGATTATGTTTACCGGGAATACCTGAAAAATAATCAAAAATGAACAAAGGGAAAAATAGGTTTAAATGAGTAAGGCGAGGGGGCGGAAATCGCGCTTCATTAGTTACTAGGAGGACAATATATAGATTTCCTGTTTTATCGAAAATATATGGCTTTTACCCAAATCTTTGTCGCTCATCCTGATTTGAGTGACACCTTTTCGGCTTTGCCCCAATCTTTGTCGTTCAAACGAATTTGTGCGACACCTTTTCCGATTTTCGGAAATTCTTTGTCGCTCAAACGAATTTGTGCGACACCTTTTCGGCTTTTCGGCAATTCTTTGTCGTTCAAACAAATTTGTGCGACACCTTTTAGATTTTTCGGCGAATCTTTGTCGCTCAAACGAATTTGTGCGACACCTTTTTGGATTTTCGACGAATCTTTGTCGTTCAAACAAATTTGTGCGACACCTTTTCAGCTTTTGGCCAAATCTTTGTCGCTCAAACGAATTTGTGCGACACCTTTTAGGTTTTTCGGCGAATCTTTGTCGCTCAAACAAATTTGTGCGACACCTTTTAGGTTTTTCGGCGAATCTTTGTCGCTCAAACAAATTTGTGCGACACCTTTTCGGATTTTGCCTCAATCTTTGTCGCTTCTTTCCGTGGAACCAATCTAATTTCGTGCTTACTCCCAACCTATTTAAGTTGTTTACAGCCATCCACCAGACACCAAAAGAGCAAAAAAAAACAGCCGGCGGAAGTCATCCTTCCCCGGCCGCGCTTTCATGGCTGATACTCCATCAGCATCTCAATCTCTTCATCTGTGAGCTCCCGGTACTCACCGAGCTCCAGCGTTTCATCAAGCTTCAACGGCCCCATCGTCAGCCGCTTCAAGTACACGACCCGCTTTCCTACTGCCTGGAACATCCTCTTCACCTGATGGAACTTTCCTTCCGTAATCGTCAGCTCGATATCCGACATCAACCCAGACTTCAGTATTTTCAACTCGCCTGGCTTCGTATGGTACCCATCATCAAGCGTTACGCCCTTTCGGAACGCCTCCGCATCCGCTTCGGTCACCTCACCTTCAATGACCGCGAAATACGTTTTTGGTACATGCTTCTTAGGAGACAGCAACCTGTGTGCAAGCTGCCCGTCGTTCGTAATCAGCAGCAGGCCCTCTGTATCCTTATCAAGCCTGCCGACCGGAAACGGCTCATACACCTGGTCTTCTAATTCGAGCAAATCAATAACCGTCTCATCCCGCGTGTCTTCCGTCGCCGACAGGACCCCAGGTGGCTTGTTCATCATCAAATACACAAACTCCTTATATTCAATCACAGACCCGTTCAGCATAACAACATCTTTCTCCGGATCCACATGCTGCTTCGGATCCTTCACCGCCTTGTCATTCACCGTCACGGCTCCATCCTTCAAAAGCTTCTTAACTTCCTTCCGGCTCCCGAAGCCAAGATTGGCAAGCATTTTATCAATTCTCAAATCGTCCCCTCCTTTTTATGGCCATTTTTTTCTTAAAAAAACGCCCACCCACCAGGCAGGCGTCTCATACACTAGGCCCTCAGTTTAAGCTTGCCCAGCAGCCTGTCCACCTTGTCCCCGAACAGGAAATAGATAAGCCGTGTCTTAAACGAAAGGTAGAAGTATACAACCCCGCCGGCAAGCGCGCTGACAAGGATTAGAATCAATGACTGCAACTCGGAAGCGGGCGACAGGAACCCAGTTAAAAGCTTGTACACTCCTGCCGCGGCGGCAAGCATCAATCCGCCAAATATAACAATCAATAGGCTGCGTCGCACCACAAGCCTGAATTTGTACTTGGAGAATATTTTAATGACAACCAAGTTAATCGCAATGGCAGCGACATAGCCTAGAGTCGTCGCCAAAATGGCTCCGTCCGTTTCAAATAGCTTAATTAACGGAATATTGAGGGCTAATTTTACAAGCAGGCCGGTCAGCAGGCTAAGGACAGTCCATTTCTGTTCATTAATCCCCTGTAGGATTGCCGCGGTAACGGAATAAAGGGCAAAAAGAATGGCGACAGGCGCATACATCCGCAGTACTTCCGTCCCAAGGTCCAAATGACCGTAAAAAACCGTATAGAAGGGCTCGGCAAGCAGAGATAAACCCGCCGCTGCCGGCAATGTCAAGAACAGAAGCACCTGGAATGTCTGGTTCAACTGACTGTTCAGGCTCTTCCGGTCATTCTCCACAAACGCTTTGGTGATACTAGGAACGAGCGTAAGTGAAAAAGCTGTCGCAAGCGCAACTGGAATAATGACCAACTTGTGCGATTGGAAATTCAGGATTGAAAACGCATCTCCCGCGTCACCCTTGCTAAATCCGATTGAAACCATGGCGCGCTCAAAGGTGATTTGATCAATGAACTGGAAAAGCGGATTGGCAATCCCGACCAGGACAAAAGGCGCTGCGTAAATCAAAATTTCCTTATACATTTCCTTTAGGGAAATATCAACAGTCCCTTTATCTTTCTCAAGAAGTTCATCAAGGCCCGGCTTCCTTTTCACCCAGTACCAGCCGAGGACGATAAGCCCGCCGACCGCGCCGATAAATGCGGCAAACGTCGCCGCGCGTACAGCATCAACCGTATTTCCGTCAAGGAATTTCAGGATGATATACGCGCCTGCAATAACGAAAACAATCCTGACAATTTGCTCAACAACCTGGGAAACCGCGGATGGCCCCATCGATTGGTGTCCCTGGAAAAAACCTCTGATCATGCTCATAAACGGGACAATAATCAATGCAAAGGAAACAGCCCTGATAACCGATGTGATATCCTCAGCAGGCAAATCTCTCCCCGTTGAAAGTAGTGGTGCAGTAAAGTAAAGAATAAGGAAGGCAACGATACCCGAACACATCATGACAACTAGTCCTGATTTGAAAAGCTTCCGGCCAACCGCGTATTCTTCCATTGCATTATACTTAGCAATAAATTTAGAAACTGCGAGCGGGATGCCCGCTGTGGCTATGCTGATGAAAATTGTATAAGGGATATAGGAATACTGGTAAAGCAGTGTTCCCTGATATCCCACTATTCTGGTAAAAGGAATGACATAGAAAAGTCCTAGCATCTTGGAAATGATAGTTCCAAGCGTTAATATAAATGTTCCCCTGATTAATTTGGATGACGACATATAATCCCTTCTCACATAAGAAATACATAGATCTTTCTAATAGCAGGTTCGCAGTCACATTAACTTGTAATTTTTGCGCTTCCTGCGCCAATTATATAGGCACGCTAATTAGTAGTGTACCTTTCTTTTCCCCAATGCGCCACTGCCACTCATTATATTTCAATGCATGGGCCTGCCTTTTCATTGGAGCCCTTCAATGTATATAATAAGAAAACAAGTTTACCACATATCATGACTAAAAAAGTTGGTGTTTTTTATGAAATATGATGTCATCGTGATTGGCGGTGGGCCATCCGGGTTGATGGCTGCGGCCGCGGCTGGAGAGAAAGGTGCGCGTGTCCTGTTGATTGACAAGGGCGACAAGCTTGGCCGAAAGCTTGCCATTTCCGGCGGAGGCCGCTGCAATGTAACAAATCGGCTCCCTGTTGACGAAATCATTAAACATATTCCCGGCAACGGCCGGTTTTTGTACAGCGGATTTTCAATTTTCAGCAATGAGGATATCATCGCTTTTTTTGAAAAGCTAGGAATCCAGCTAAAGGAAGAGGACCATGGGCGCATGTTTCCGGTTACCGACAAAGCCCAGTCCGTTGTCGACGCCCTCCTTGGAAAACTGGAAGAATTGCACGTAAAAACGTATACAAACACGCCGGTTAAAGACCTGAAATTTGAAGACGGCCGTGTGAAGGGAGTACTGCTTGCAAACGGCTCCGAAGTGGAGGCAGATGCGATAGTTGTCGCTGTCGGCGGGAAATCAGTCCCCCATACCGGATCGACGGGTGACGGGTATGCCTGGGCTGAAAAGGCTGGCCACAAGATTGCCGAGCTTTTTCCGACCGAAGTGCCGGTAACGTCCAAAGAGTCTTTTATTAAAAATAAAATCCTTCAAGGGCTGTCGCTGCGCGGCGTTGCCGTAAGTGTGCTCAATCCGAAAGGAAAACCGCTCATTACCCACCGGATGGACATGCTATTTACCCATTTCGGGGTAAGCGGCCCCGCGGTACTGCGCTGTAGCCAATTCGTTGTCAAAGCAATGAAGAAATGGAACTTAAAAGAAGTGGCGATGCAAATCGATGCTCTGCCGGATCAAAACGGCGAAGCGCTTTTCCAGGAAATTATGAAGCTTATTAAGACAGAGCCGAAAAAGAGCATGAAAAATTTACTGAAAGGCTTTTTGCCTGAACGGTATTTGCTCTTTTTGCTTGAAAGATCGGGGATAGACGCCGGCGCGCAAGGCACGGAGGTTTCGCATGAGAAAATCCGCACATTCTGCGGGCTGTGCAAGCAGTTTACGTTCAATGTGAACGGCACCCTCCCGCTTGAAAAAGCATTCGTTACCGGAGGAGGCGTTTCCGTAAAGGAAATCGAGCCGCAGACAATGGCATCGAAAAAAATGGCTGGGCTCTATTTTTGCGGGGAAATTCTTGATATACATGGATATACAGGAGGCTACAATATTACCGCCGCTTTTGTGACCGGCAGGCTTGCCGGACGCAGCGCCGCCGAATACGCAGTTGGCAGCCAATGATTATAAAAAAAGGAGCTCCCAAGCCATACCTGTATGCCGTGGGAGCTCCTTTGCGCTTATATGGTCAAGCCCTATAGATGACCATAGCCGAGAAGCAGTAAATTTGTTCATCCTCGTCTTCCTGGAGGGCTGCGACATTGTATTTAATATCAAGCAGTTTTTTTTCGTCGAGCCCTTTCAGGAAATTATTCATATCGGTTTCAAGATCGGCTTCATGCTCTTTATCAAAAAGTTTCACCTGTATCATTGTGCTTCCTCCCTCTTTTTTCACCAGTTTTGCCAAAATTCCAAATTTTTAACAAATGGCGATGGATAAGGTTTGTTTTTTGCGGAAAAATAAGCTTAAAAAGGAGGCTGGCATAATGGCTAGACGAAACAAAATCCTTGTCCCCGAAGCAAGAAAGGGACTAGATGAATTGAAAGCAAAAGTGGTGGGCGCCAACCGTCCAGAAGACGCCAAATATGAAGCAGCGAAAGAGGTCGGCGTCCCGCTTCAACATGGCTATAACGGCAGGCTTGCTGCTGAGGACGCTGGGAAAGTTGGCGGAAGGCTTGGCGGGAGCATGGTCAAGGAACTCGTCCGCATGGCGCAGGAGAATTTGAAAAAGAAATAGAAGTTGGGGCACCCGGGAACTTGTCCAAACATCAGGAAGCTTTGGACATACATCCCTTGAAAATTCACTTTGCTGTCCAAACTTCGGGCAGCTTTGGACAAACAACCATTGAAAAATTCACCTTGCTGTCCAGACATTAAGTAACTTTGGACGCCATACCCATCGGAATTCCGAAAAGTTACCGGAACGCTAAATAAAAAATGCTTTTCTACATCAACCGAGAAAAGCATTTTTTAATAGAAGCGTCTAATGCACCTAAAAGATTAGTCAATTATCCATTCACTTCAACGTCGCCTTCCCACTCGAGCATGCCGCCTTCCATGTTGATGACCTTGTAGCCCTGCTGCTGCAAGTAGTGGCAAACGTTCATGCTTCGGCCGCCTGATCGGCAAATGACGATATATTCCTTGTTTTTGTCCAGCTCCTCGAGGCGCGCAGGAATTTCCCCCATTTTGATATGCTTCGCGCCTGGGACCATACCGTATACAACTTCCTCGTCTTCCCTGACATCGATTAGTTCAAGCTTCTCTCCAACCTCAATCTTCTTCTTCAGCTCTTCCGTCGAAATTGTTTTAATTGGTTCCATGATTGCACCCCTTTGTCAAAAACATCCCCCGGATTCCGGGGGATGCTATGAATGGTTTTCATACTATAGTTTCCCATAAACCTGTTTTTTCAGCCACCATTACGGCTACCAGGCAAATTGGAATATTGTTAATTCGCGACAACGTTGACAAGCTTACCTGGTACGGCGATTACCTTACGGACGGTTTTACCCTCGAGCTCAGCACTGATTTCCTTCATCGCAAGCTCTTCCATCACTTCTCTCGTCGCATCGGATGGAACCATCAGCTTTTTCTTCATCTTGCCATTGATTTGGACAACGATTTCCACTTCGTCTTCAACAAGCTTAGTCTCATCAAATGTTGGCCACGGCTCATACGATACCGTATCTGTATGGCCAAGCTTTTCCCATAGTTCCTCACAGACGTGCGGCGCAACCGGGGAAAGAAGTTTTACGAAGCCCTCCATGTATTCCTTTGGAAGAACATCGGATTTATACGCTTCATTAATAAACACCATCAATTGGGAAATAGCGACATTGAAGCGAAGGCCTTCATAATCCTCGGTAACCTTCTTAACTGTCTGGTGGTAGACCCTCTCAAGGTTTTCCGCCTTCGCGCCTTCCTTGATTTTCGCGGAAACTGCGCCATCCGACTCGATGAACAGACGCCATACACGGTCAAGGAACCTGCGCGCGCCGTCAAGGCCGTTCGTCGACCACGCAACGGAAGCATCTAGTGGTCCCATAAACATTTCGTAGAGCCTCAATGTGTCTGCCCCGTGGCTTTCAACGATATGGTCCGGGTTAACGACATTCCCTTTAGATTTGCTCATTTTCTCATTGTTTTCGCCAAGGATCATACCCTGGTTGAACAGCTTCTGGAACGGTTCTTTCGTAGGCACGACGCCAATATCGTATAGGAACTTGTGCCAGAATCGGGCGTAGAGCAGGTGTAATACCGCATGCTCGGCGCCACCGATATAAATGTCGACAGGGAGCCATTCTTTCAGTTTTTCAGGGTCCGCCAGATGGTTATCATTCCTCGGATCGATATAGCGGAGATAGTACCAACAGCTTCCGCCCCATTGCGGCATTGTATTCGTTTCGCGGCGGCCTTTCTTGCCTGTTTCTGGATCGACAACGTTTACCCAGTCTTCGATATTGGCAAGCGGTGATTCGCCTGTTCCCGATGGTTTAATGTCGGTTGTTTTTGGCAAAACAAGCGGCAGCTGGTCTTCTGGAACAGCCGTGCTTGTGCCGTCCTCCCAATGGATGATCGGAATCGGCTCTCCCCAGTATCTCTGGCGGCTGAATAGCCAGTCACGAAGGCGATAAGTTATCTTTCTCGTGCCGATGCCTTTCTCTTCAAGCCAGGCAATCATGTCACGTATCGCGTCTTCCTTATTTAAACCATCGAGGAAGCCGGAATTTACATGCGTGCCATCGCCTGTATACGCTTCTTTTTCAATATCCCCGCCAGCTACGACTTCGACGATCGGCAGGCCGAATTGCTTCGCGAATTCATAGTCGCGCTCGTCATGCGCAGGTACCGCCATGATTGCGCCAGTCCCATAGCTCGCAAGGACGTAATCCGCAATCCAGATCGGCATCTCTTCGCCGTTCGCCGGATTGATCGCATAAGCGCCGGTGAAGACACCGGTCTTTTCTTTTGCAAGGTCGGTCCGTTCAAGGTCGCTCTTGCTTTTGATTTTTTCAAGATACGCATCGACTGCTTCCTTTTGTTCCGCAGTGGTAATCTTTTCAACAAGCGCGTGCTCTGGCGCAAGTACCGCATACGTCGCACCAAAAAGCGTGTCAGGACGCGTTGTGAACACCGTAAATGTGCCGTCATGCCCTTTAATGTTAAAAGTGACTTCAGCACCTTCAGAGCGGCCAATCCAATTGCGCTGCATATCCTTCAGGCTTTCCGGCCAATCAAGCTCTTCAAGGTCCTCCAAGAGCCGGTCTGCGTAAGCGGTAATCTTCAGCACCCACTGCTTCATCGGTCGGCGTTCGACCGGATGGCCTCCGCGCTCGCTCTTGCCGTCGATGACTTCTTCATTCGCAAGGACGGTCCCAAGCGCCGGGCACCAGTTAACCGATACTTCGTCGATATAGGCAAGGCCATGTTCGTATAACTTTAGGAAAATCCATTGTGTCCATTTGTAATAATCGGGATCTGTTGTATTGATTTCACGGTCCCAATCGTATGAAAAGCCTAATTCTTTAATTTGGCGGCGGAAGGTGTTTATGTTCCTCTCGGTGAATTCTGCCGGGTCATTCCCTGTATCAAGCGCGTATTGCTCGGCAGGGAGTCCGAATGCATCCCACCCCATCGGATGAAGGACATTATAACCCTGCATCCGTTTCATGCGGGAAAGGATGTCAGTCGCTGTATAGCCTTCCGGGTGGCCAACGTGGAGGCCCGCACCCGAAGGATAAGGGAACATGTCAAGCGCGTAAAATTTCGGCTTGCCCTTCTCCTCGCCCGTTTTAAATGTTTTTTCTGTCTCCCACTTCGTCTGCCACTTCTTTTCAATTTGTCTGTGGTTGAAGCTCATCTCAATTTCCTCCCTAAATCTTTTTTCCAAAAATAAAAAACTCCCATCCCATAAACAGGGACGAGAGGATATGTATCTTCCCGCGGTACCACCCACATTAGTGTGAAAAACACTCGCTTCATTCATCCTTAACGCGGAAAACGGCAGGCACTACTGTTACTTCACGCCTGCGACTCAAAGGCGAGTTCATGATGGTCCCGGCCGGCTTGCACCAACCGCCAGCTCTCTAATGGCGGGACGGAATCACTACTATTCCTTTTCACAGTCATTGAACTATTTACATAGTGCTATTTTATTAAAATTTGCCGTGGGATGCAAGCTACCCGGTTTAAAATGTGCTTTAGCGGAGTTTTCCACCATCGTTTTGCTGATGCAACCCCTGTTTCTAAACTGGAAATTTTATAGGCGAACAAAAGAATCCCGCTCCAAAAAGGCGCGGGACTCTCTTTATGCACGAACCGGCTGCTTTTTTCCCTTAATGCCGCGGTCATAGACGACTGTCGTCCCAATTGAAACGATAAACAGGCCGATCAGGATCATAAACAGCATGGACATGCCGTACAGGTCAACCAGCATTCCGCCTAGAACCGGTCCAATCATTCTGCCGCCGGTGGCCGTGCTGTTGACAATTCCCTGGTAAAAGCCTTCACGGCCCCGAGGCGCAAGTTCACTGGCAATTGTCGGAACCGCTGGCCAAATGAGCATTTCACCTGCTGTTAAAATAATCATCCCCGCCATAAATCCGGAAAAGCTCCCTGAATTGGCGGCTACGATGAATGCCACAACAAATATAAGCATGCCGAGCACCATCTGTGTTTTAAGCGACCTGCCAAACCGTCTCAAAAAGCCGTTCAGAACTGGCTGGCCGAGCACAATCATCGCACCGTTCACTGTCCAGAGCAAACTGTATTGGGTAAGCGTTATATTGATTTCCTGTGTATAGGAAGCGATTGTTGTCTGCCATTGGACATATCCGACCCAGCACAGCAGGTAGCCAATACAGAGGATGAGCAGAGCTTTTAGTTTTTTATTCATACCAGCCGAGGGATTTTCCTGCAGAATAGAAGTCTGAGCGCCTTCCCGGTCGGTTAAGTTTTTATAGCCAAAAAATGCAATCGCCATAAAGACGATATACATGAACAGGTTTGCAACAAAAATCAACTGGAAGGAAAAATCTGCAACAAATCCGCCGAGTGCCGCGCCAATCGCTACACCAAGGTTCTGCGCAACATAAATCGCATTGAATGCGCGCCTTCCCCCTTCCTTCCAGACAGCTCCCGACATTGCGTACATTGCCGGAAAAATAATACCCGCGCCAAAGCCCGAAATTGTAAGGAAAATCACATAAGGGGTAAAGTCGTTCCAAAAAGTCAATCCAAGCAATGAAAGCAAAGCTATGCCAATCCCTAGCAAAATCGTTTTATAACCGCCAAGCCGGTCAAACAAGCTTCCTCCCGCCAGGTTTCCCGCAACGCTCGCCGCGGAGTTCAGCATAAGGACTATGCCAGCGGTGGTTAAAGATTTACCGAGATGGTCATGGATATAGATTGCATTCAAAGGCCAGAGAAAGGATGAACCTGTGACATTGACGACCATTCCGATGATTAAAAGCCATAATGAACGCGGCATCTTGATTCTCCTATCTCAAAAGAAATGCGCCATGCGCCACGTTTAGCGCAGACAAATTCCCAAAAAAATTTGTTTCTCAATCTCAAACACAAAGGATATTCTATTCCTTTTCCCAAAACTGTGCAATGGTTTTTATTCCAAATGAGAGAAAAGCACTGCAACCAAAAGGCTACAGCGCTTTTTAACAGCTATTGGTATTCGGAAATTCCTGTCCGAGCTTATTTTTTCGGTGCTGGCGGAACGGCCGGCTGCTGTGCCGGGAACTCCCCATTGATTGCATGGGTTTTCTTCTTGAAGTTATCCTTCTCGCCAGTTACAGCTTTTTTCGCCTTTTCGATTTCCTCTTTCAATTTATCGATGTCGACGCCCTTTTTAACTAGCTCTTCGGTTGCAATGTGGATCGCCTGGTTTGATTCCTCAATTGAAACAGCTAAAGAATCCATTGAGCCTTGCGGGTTATGGAAGCCAGCGGAGCTTTCGGCTGCGACGATATCCCAGAACCATTGGGCTTTCCTTACATGCTCTTGTGCAGCTTTGACCTTATCCGACTTAACTCCAGTTGTGATCATTTTATTCACATAGTAATGGGCGTTAATGGAAACGTCTTCTGCTTTATGCAATTGCTTCATGTGTGTATCCTGAATCTCGATCACCCTTGCTTCGAGCTTATCGATATCCCTGTCGCCGTGGCATGTTCCGCACGAAGATTTCATTGTCTTAAGCGGGGAAGTCCACCAGTGTGACGAAATCTTTCGCTTGCCGTCAACACGCTCATATGGCATATGGCAGTCCGCGCATGCTACGCCTGCCTTTCCGTGAGTACCTTCCATGAATGTTTCAAAGTCAGGGTGCTGAGCCTTCAGCATCGGGGTTCCGGAAACATTGTGGATCCAGTCTTTTTCAAACCCTTTTTCCTTGGCAATTGAAGAATAGTACTCATACATTTCTTCAGGCTTGAAGCCCTTATCCCACGGGAAAGTTACCTCGCTGTTTGTCGCATCAAAGTAATACTCGACGTGGCACTGGCCGCAGACATAACTGCGCATATCATTTTTCGTCGCTTTTGATACATCGATTCCCTTCCGCTCCATTGCTTTTACAAAGCTTGGGCGGGTTACACGAAGGTCCATGGTCTGTGGGTCATGGCAGTCGGAACAGCCGATTGGGGAATGGCCCATTTTTTCGCCCATAGGGAAAATCTCTGTTTTAAAATTGGCGCTCCAATACTTTTCTCCCATTTCTTCAATCATTTTCGGAACAGCAGTCGATTTACATGTATAGCAGGAACCAACTGATTTATCTGTAATCCTCGCGACATTCTTCACATCCTCGAGCGCGTAGACGTGGCCCCGGTCTTCGTTATACTCGGTCGCGAAACCATACCCGTTGAAAAGGATTGGCAGGTAAGGCTCTTTGTCCGGATCGTACTTGGAGCGTTTGACGGAACCGCTGTATTTCGTATCCGCCATTTTTTCGTTTTTCATGTAGCTGTTGTATTGAAGCGGGAACATATCCTTGAATGCTTCATTTGAGATTTCATCTTTTGATAGGCCTGATGTTTTCGGTTTGGCGGCTGCTTGTTCACTGGAGGAACTGCAGCCCGTTATGATCAGAATGAATGCCAATACCATCAGGTAGGCTCCGAATCGGAACTTCGACATCCTTAAAATCCTCCCTTATGTTCAAGCAGCTCACCGGATTTAGGCGGCTTATTGAATTCTTTTGTTTTAAAATTCTTTCCGTGTGGCACAGTACGGTGGCACGTCGTGCAGCTTTCCTTCGCATCGTGTTCGATGTTCGTCAGGGTGCTTTCATGGCATGTGATACAGTTTTGCTCGACAACCATCTCTGTCTTTTCGGTTGCATGGAGCACGTTCGGGATTTTATCCTTCCCAAGCGTATTAAAGTACATATGCCCCATTCCGGCCTTGCCCTTGAATACCAGCTTCTTCGCCACATTATCATGCGGCAGGTGGCAGTCATTACAGGATAAAGTCGAATGTGTTGAATCCGTAAAGGATCCGTACGCAGAGTCCATGATGTGGCAGCTCTGGCAGAAATTTGGCGAGTCCGTGTAGGCCAGCGTTTTCATCGTTACCGCAGACAGGACAATCCCCGCGAAGAGCGCGGCGAAAATCAGTATTTTTTTATCAATCGCCAAAAGTTTCTTAAACATTCTTTCACCTCCCCAGGTAAATGTTTATCTATTAAAACACCTTTGTGTTCTAATCAAGTTCATGTTTTTGCTTCCAGCGTTCCTGGCCTAATTCATTCTTACTGACTGGTTTCAGTGGTACGAGCTTTTGAGCGGATTAAGTGAAGCGCATCCCGGATATCGTCATCCACCTCGTGCTTCTCCTTGATGGTTTCTGCTGCAAGGCGGTAGTATGACTCTTTCAAGCTATGAAAATCATCAGCCGAAATCTTGTTCATAAGTGCATCCATTTCAAGTTCATTCACGGATTCGTACACTTGTTTCAACGCAAGGCCTTTTTCAGCTTCAGCTATTGCCGCAAGCACGCCTCTCCCAAAAAAAGGTGAGAGGACAAGATAAAGGCAGGCCGCAACAAGGAGCGAACAGGCGATTATGATGTACAGCAAGCTTGCCACCACCTTTTTAAAAATACTTCCTCCGCTCATTGTCGAGCGTTTCTTCGAGGCTTGCATATTCCCCGCCGCTTAGCGAACTCCCGGGTTCCCGTATGGAGTCCCTTTTCGTTTTCCTGTTTGTTATCCTTTTAATGGCCGTAACCGCTATCGCTCCCCCGGCTGCCAGTCCTGCAACCGGCATGAGCCAGGCGAGCAGACCGCTTCCTTCCTTCTCGGGAATCTTCAGCGCACCCGGCCCGAGTTCATCGGTGTAGTAGCGGATGATATCCCCAGGCGCCATGCCCTTGTTCAGCATGTCAATCACTTCACTGTTATAGGCTTTCCGTACTTTGCATGTTGAAATTTCATGGTCAGAATGGCCATCCATATTAAGCTGGCTTGTCACTTCCCTGAACTCCGGGGAATTTTCCGAATAGGAAGCAAACACAGCCGCGGGAAGCGCCGCCAGGAATACCGCCAGCAGAGTAATCGCTCTCCTCATCATCGGGCCGCCTCCCTGTTTGTGACATGCTGCACAATGACAGTGCCAGCTGCCCGCCTTCCACCCGATAAGGCTATTAAGATTCCAGCGAGCATTATATATCCTCCTGTCCAAATCCAGCTGATGAACGGATTCACCCTTGCAAGGACAGTAATCTTGTTTTTCGTTTCCCATGAACTGAGGACAACATATAAATCCTCATTCCAGCGGGACTTTACAGCCACTTCGGTCGATGGCTCCGCCCAGTTGTCATAATAGATTTTCTCTGGGTGGACCGGGTCAAGCCTTTTCCCCTTGTACACAACTCCGATTTCCGTAAAAATGACGTCCCTGTCGGTTTTTTTCACTTTGTTAAAGCTGTTGAAGGTTAGCTCATAACTCCCGATTGTGAAGCTTTCCCCCTTGTTTAGCGTTTTGATAAGTTCGAGCGGGTAGGCCTGGGAACTAATGATGCCGACAGCTAGGACGCCGACACCGATATGGACGATATAGCCCCCGTACCTGCGCCTGTTTTTTGAAAATAGTTTCAACAAGGCTGCCGCTACGTTTTCGGAAGTCGCCCTTCGCCGTGCTCGGACTGCCCGAACGATTTCCATCGCATGGGTTGCCAGCATGAACATGCAAGCTGATATCCCGATAACAGGGAACAAACCATTGACCCCACTTGCCGCCAGAAAGCCGGCGAATAGGACGGATAGCCCCAGAGGCAAGTGGATTTGCTTCAGGAAACGGGACAGGCTTGCTTTTTCCCAAGGGATGACCGGACATACTGCCATAAGTAAAATGAGTGCCAACAGGATCGGGGACATGACCTTGTTAAAATAAGGTGCGCCCGTATTGATTTTCTGGCCTAAAAAAGTTTCCGAAACAAGCGGGAAGATGGTTCCCCAAAAGACCGCAAAGGCCGCCCCGAGCAAAATGTAGTTGTTTAAAAGGAAGCTGTTTTCCTTCGAAAAGTAAGACGTGACCGGTACACTCTTGTTATTGATAAGGCGGTTCCTTGAGACAACCATGTAGGCTGCGAACAGGACCATGAATGACATGAAGATGAAAAAATATGTACCTAGGCTGCTATCGGCAAAGGCATGGACACTTGTCAGGATGCCGCTTCGGACGAGGAATGTTCCGAATAAGGTCAGTCCGTACGTGAGGATGACCAGGAACAGATTCCACTTTATGAGCATATTTTTCCGTTCCTGAATCATCACTGAATGAAGCAGCGCAGAAACGGTAAGCCATGGCATAAACGATGCGTTTTCAACCGGGTCCCATGCCCAGTAGCCGCCCCAGCCAAGCTCGACATATGCCCACCAGGCCCCGATCAGGTTACCCGCGGTTAAAAACATCCATGAGGCTAGGGTCCATTTCCTCGTCAGCCTTAACCAGGCCGAATCCATTCTTCTTATCATCAGGGATGCCATCGCAAACGCGAACGGAATGGCCAGTCCGACATAGCCTAGGTAGAGTGTGACCGGATGGACGACCATCCCCGGATTTTGCAACATTGGATTCAATCCGTTTCCATCTGCAGGGATGGTATCCGATTGTTCAAACGGGTTGGCCAATGCCAATAGGACGACGAAGAAAAAGAGTAGGTTCATCGCGAGTACCGCAAGGACATATGGCGTATAGCTGCTTTTTTTTGAAAAGGCGATAATGCCTGTGTATATGCTTAGCAATAAAGTCCAAAACAAGAGTGATCCAGCATTTCCAGCCCAAAAGGCGGACAGCTTATAAATGAGTGGAAGGCTCTCGTTCGTATAGGAAGCCACATACGTATATTCGTACTGGCCAGTTGCCAGGAAATAAAGGAGGAGGCCGGATGCGGACAAAGATGCAAGGAAAACCCCGAAAATTCCGCCCCTCGCGCTGCCGAGCCACTGCAGGCTCTGTGACCTAATGCCTTTTACTGTTGCCGCAATAGTATAGGCTGACAGCACGATTCCAAGGATTAATGATAAATTTCCAACGATATACATGCTGCCGGCCCCCTTTCATTTTTACAGATTCAGTTTTTTATGAAGTTCTTCGTATTCAGCTTCGGTTATCGTCCCATCGACAAGCATTTTCCGAAGCTGCACCTTTTTCAAGTTTCCGGCTGCGGGCTCAAAAGATGCTGTTGCAGCTTGAGCATGCTTCTTTTTCAAAAAAAGAAGGAGCAACCCGCTGGCGAGCAGGCTTGCCGCGCTAATTCCGGCAATTGTAAGGCCAAGCGGCACTTTTTCCGTTTGTGCAGCCTTGGCTGGAGCGGCCGTTTTTCCGGCAGCTTCAAGCAGTTCATTCGTCGTCCTAGTTTCTTTGCGGTCATAGGAAAGTGTGAATTCTTTCTCTTCGCCCGCTTTCATCCCTTTTATTTGGTACGTATGCATCTTCAGCCCGTACGGATTTTCATGCGGGGCTTCGGTTGCCGCAGGGGCCAGCTTCACATTGCCCGCATTCATCGGCTCAAGTACGGTCAAGTTGACAAGCGTGATGTCGGCGAAGCTTTTAAAGGAATAATCGAGCAACTTTTCAGTGCCTTTTGTCTTGATTGCATCGGTATAAAACTCGATCACAAATTTATATTGGTCATTTGGCTCGATTGCCCTGCTTGTTTCCCAGGCAATCGTCCCTTTTTTCAAATCAAGCTCATAGTTGATTTCAAACATTTGTGACAGGTCGCTGGAATAATCGGCCACAAACCCAATTCGGAAGTTATCCTCGTTCCCAGGCAGCGGAATTTCTATTTTTCCTTTTTGTGCCTTGGCGGAATCGTTGATCAGGCTCCCCTGGTAGCCAATTAGAAGGGGCGGCTTCTTCGTTTCTTTGTCATTCGGATGCTTTGCAAATTCAGGCATAACCTGGATGGAGAGCTCCTCCAATTTCAAAACCCCGGTTTCCCTTTCTTCTCCAAGTGCCGTAGCGGGCATCATAAGAATCATCAATAGAAAACATGTGAGTATTTTTTTGGCCATCGTCCATTCTTCCTTTCAAGGGAAAACCATTTAATCGCTTTACAGACTAGACTATTACAAAGGATTTTCCGCTGATTTGCTACCTTATTTAAACCACGGAACCATCCCCCATTCTGTGACCAACATCACAAAAATAAACCAAATTGTGAACGGCATTTTTCAAGGGTTTCCCAGTAAGAAATAATCACCGATTGGGAAAGGATTTTTGGCAGTTTATTTGGTTTGGAAATTGTGGAGATTTTATGAACATCCGAAAATAATGGCACTAGTGGGATTTGCCTTTGAGGAATTTAACTTTAAGGTATTTACTTGAAAAGGCAGCACCCATCCGGGCACTGCCTTGGGAGGAAGTTTCATCAATCGTGGCTAATACTTGTTGTTTTCAACGTGCATTTTCGATTTCACTGGCTGTCCGCCAGTCTTTTCATACGCCCTTTTTGCGCGGTCAATCAAATCCAGGTCTGTTCCAACTTCAACATCCTGGCTGTTGTAGCCATTGCGTGTTTTTTGTTCCGGATTATTCTTTTTTGATCTTTTTTTCATATAATCGCGCCCTCCTAATGCCTTTGAAGAATCAAGTCATTCTGGATGCCCTGGAGCTGAAGCCTCATCCTGTTCAGCCGTTCTCGCTGCTGCGAGTTAGCGCTCAAGGCGAGAACAGTCATTTCATTGTAGGCATCTTCGAGGGCCTGAAGCGCTTCAGTATACCCCTCGGCATTGTAATGTTCCTGCCTTGCCGTATGATTGTATTGATCCTGGGCAAATTCAATTGTCTGCTGGCATTTGCCAATGAAATCCTCGATTGATTGCCGGGTTGCCAATGAAGTCCCCCCTAACATTGGTGATGCGGCCGTTTTCATACCCAGCCGGAACCTGCAAAAAGCAGCTTCATACTTAGTGTGTTCACCATGCCGCTGGCTATCACGGCTCCGCGCTGATAATTAGTGGGAAGAAATGAAATAGCCTGAAGAAGCTGTTCATGTTAAAATTCAGGTTGTGTATCAAACTTTTCAGTCCGGGCGGAAAAATCCGAAAGCAAAAATAGCAAAAAAATTGCTGCAAATAATAAAAATGAGGTGTGCGATTTGGCGCAAACCAAGCCTTTTCCATATGCAATGGACAATAAACGATATCATACGTGGAATTACCACCTTCGAGGCCAATTTGGCCACAAGGTATTCAAGGTGGCGCTCGATGGCGGCTTTGACTGCCCCAACCGGGATGGAACGGTCGCGCATGGCGGCTGTACATTTTGCAGCGCGGCGGGGTCAGGGGATTTTGCCGGAAAGAGGGCGGATGAACTCGAAACCCAATTCAATGAGATCAAGGAAAAAATGCATACGAAGTGGAAAGATGGCAAGTATATGGCCTACTTCCAGGCTTTCACGAATACACACGCCCCTGTTGCCGAGCTACGTGAAAAATTCGAGGCTGTCCTTAATCAGGAAGGAGTTGTTGGGCTGTCGATTGCGACGCGCCCCGATTGCCTTCCCGATGATGTCGTCGAATACCTCGCCGAACTGAACGAGCGAACTTATCTTTGGGTTGAGCTTGGTCTCCAGACAGTCCATGAACGGACAGCCAAACTCGTCAACCGGGCCCACGATTACAACTGCTATAAAGAAGGCGTCGCAAAGCTCCGCAAACACAATATCCGGATTTGCACGCATATTATTAACGGCTTGCCGCTTGAATCGAAAGAAATGATGCTTGAAACAGCACGAGAAGTGGCATTGCTTGATGTACAGGGAATCAAAATCCACCTGCTCCATCTCCTGAAAGGAACCCCTATGGTCAAGCAGTATCAAAAAGGGCTTCTCGAATTTCTAAAGTTTGATGAGTATGTGAACCTAGTCTGTGACCAGCTTGAGCTTTTGCCGCCTGAAATGATTGTCCACCGGATAACCGGTGACGGTCCAATCAATTTGATGATCGGGCCAATGTGGAGCGTCAACAAATGGGAAGTGCTGAACGCAATCGATGCGGAAATGAAGCGGCGCGACAGCTGGCAGGGGAGGTTTTACGAAAACCGCATTGGTTCTAGAGGAAATTGGGGGTATTTGAAATGAAGCTTGATGGCGTCCTTCCTTTTGCAAGGATCCTGTTGGAAAAAGCGGTCATGGAAGGCGGCGCCGCTGTCGATGCGACAATGGGAAACGGCCATGACACACTTTTCCTTACCCTCCTCACAGGTGAGAATGGGATGGTTTTTGCATTCGACATCCAAGCCGAGGCGTTGGAAGCGACAAAGAGAAAGCTTGCCGAAAATGGCGCAGAAAGCAGGGCCACACTTTTCCATGCTGGCCATGAACGGGCCGCGGAGCTCATTCCCAGCCAATATCACGGGAAACTGCAAGGAGCAATTTTTAATCTCGGTTATCTGCCTGGAAGCGATAAAAGCATTGTCACAAAACCTGAAACAACGATATCGGCGATTGAACAGCTACTCGGCATGATGGCTCCCGGCGGAATCATTGTCCTCGTCATCTACCACGGCCATGAAGGCGGTGCAGAAGAACGCGACAGCCTGCTCTCATTCGTAAACGGGCTGGATCAAAAAGAGGCACATGTCCTTCAATACAAGTTCATCAACCAAAAAAACAACCCACCTTTTATAATCGCAATCGAGAAACGGTGAAAGAAAAGAGGCATCCGCATGAAACAATTCGCGGATGCCTCTTATTAATTTGGCATGACTTTTTGGAAAAAACGGTAAGCGATGCCGTTTACATAGAAAAACCGGCTCACTGGACCGCCATACTTAATGATTTCTTTCGCGAGCTTCCGAACCCCTTCCTGCCTCCGTACCTTTTCGTCGGACAAGTATAACCCAAGCAGCCCCCGGTTAATTAGCCTGTGGAATCGCTGGTTCGGCAGGCCTTCCGTATGGCGGTCGGCCTCTTCTATAAAATGCATCAGTCTGTTGAAGAGCACTTCCTGGTTTTTGTAGTAAAAACAGAAATTCAAATCGCCCCCCGCGCGGTCCTCCTCCTGGTCGATTAAATAATCTAGGAGGATGTGCAGCCCCTGGATATACGGAAAATAGCCATTCATTACCTTTTCAGCGTCCTGCTTCCCAAAATCATTGCCTAGAGCATATGAGACAAGGCAGAATATGCCAAGCGTCGAGCCAGAGCAGGCCGAAAACTCGTACCATTCCATCTCCGGCATCCGCGTTTTATGCCGTGCGAACCAATCCTGTAGGCGCGGTTCCCTCTCTTCAGGGGTAACATGCTTATGTACTTGGAGTTCGCAATAAAAGCCGCACAATTCAAGAAGGTGATCCTTGATAACGGGATACTTCTTCATTGAAGCAAGGACTGAATTGCATTTTGCGACAAGCTCTGCAAGATAGCCGCCATCATCCCTGTCCTCACGCTTGCTGTAGTAATCCCCGTGCGGTTCGCCCAGGATAAGCGCATCAAACATTGCATCGTGAAGGCTCGCGAAATCATCCGGGTCAAGCGATGTGCTCCTGTCACATAGATTGTCGAGATAGTCACTGATTGTCTGGTAGGCGACTATAAACGAAATGGCCTTTTTATACTCTTCTTTTGCGATGAGCCCGAGGATGGCACCACCTTCGCAATGGAATGTTTTCGTATCTATGCTTGCCAAAGCCTGTTTCCGCAGTTCCTGATTCGGAATGGCTTCGGCCCTTTTCCTCCAATAAGATAATTCTTCCTTAACTGCCGGGAAAATCTTCCGGTAAGTTGTGGCCATTAAACTGGCCGGTTTCATTGGAATTGCCATACTTATCACCTACTAGTTCAAAAAGCTGAGGCGCCTGAAAGAGGCCGGGACGGAAGTTTTTGCCCTTTACGGCATTCTTCCGGTCCGATATCCCTCATGGGCGCCCGTGCTTACTTTGTGTATTTTAATCAATTACATAGCCGATTTCCCGCAGCTGGCCGTGGACAAAGTCGCGGGAGTATTCAAATACCTTGTCACGCTCTGGTTCATTGAAGATTTCATGGTAGAAGCCCGGCCATTCCTTGAACCGTTTTTCTGAAAGCGGGGCTTGGTTGAACCAACTCCTGACCGCTTTTTTGTTAACAATCAAATCATCCCCTGCCTGCATGACAAGCGTAGGTACGTCGTGGATATGCCCAAGCTCATGGAAGGCTGCTTTCATCGAATCCTGAAGTTCTCGGTACCACCTTACCGAAACCTTGGTTACATATAGAGTGTCATTTAAATCAAATTCCTGGACTTCCTTGTTCCTCGTCGCCATTTTAACCGTAATCCCCGATTTCATCCTGAGCGAAGGAAACACAAGGTTCAAACCATAAGAAAGGAAGTTGATAAACTTTGGCGGCTCATGGACAAGCCCCAGGCATGGAGACGACAGAATCACGCCGGCAATTGTCAGTTTTTCTTCCTGCAGCAGCCTGACCGCAATCAATCCGCCCATGCTGTGGCCTAGAAGGAAAACCGGCAATCCGTATATATAGGCTGCCTCAACCCAATCCTTCACTTCCGTTAAATATTCATCAAACGAATCTATATGGCCACGGTTTGCGCGGGTAGTCATCCCCTGGCCGGGAAGGTCGCCCATGATTACATGGAACCCGGACGAACGCCACATTTCAATCAGCCACCCGTAGCGGCGGTGATGCTCCATGGCTCCGTGCACCATCACGATGACGGCCTTTGCTTCACCGTCTGCTTCCCATTTCCACATAAAACCTTCCTCCCAGCAACCGAAAACTAGCGTTAAAAGTACTATAACATAGAAATGTCTACGTGATATCCATTTTGCTTTGCAAGTTTGGAACAAAATCCGGTACACTTTCAGTGAATGATAAACATAAAGGGGAGTATTCAATGATTTATCCGTATAAGGGCAAGTATCCGCAAATAGATGATACCGCATTCATCGCCGATTTTGTTACGATTTCGGGAGACGTGGAAATCGGGCAGGAATCAAGTGTCTGGTACAACACGGTCATCCGGGGCGATATCGCGCCTACCATCATTGGCAAAAAAGTCAATATTCAGGACAATTCCGTTCTTCATCAAAGCCCCGGCAACCCGCTCATACTCGAGGATGAAGTGACAATTGGCCATCAGTGCACCTTACATAGCTGCATCGTCCGAAAAAACGCGCTAATCGGGATGGGATCCATCGTCCTCGACAAAGCTGAAATAGGAGAAGGCGCCTTTATTGGAGCGGGAAGCCTCGTACCGCCCGGCAAAAAAATCCCTCCCCGTACACTGGCGCTCGGAAGGCCAGCAAAAGTCGTCCGGGAACTAAACGCGGAAGACATTAAGGAAATGGAGAGGATTACAAAAGAATACGCCGAAAAAGCCCAGTATTACAAGAGCCTTACACCTTTAAACCAGAAATAGATGCCAACCGAAAGACTGGTTTTTTTCCGAAAATGAACAGAAAGGAACTCCCCTGACGAAGCGGGAGTTCCTTTTTTAAAAATTGATTAATCCTAATTCATCGCCTGATACGACTTCTCCGCACCAAAGGAATACTTATCCTCAACGTACACCTGATGCCATACCATGAACATAAGTACTGTCCAGATTTTCCGGCTGTTATCGGCCTTTCCGAGGCAATGGTCATCCAGAAGCTTAAGCAGATATTGTTTGTTGAACAAGTGGTCCGTGTTGCTTTCGCGGATAAGATCCTTTGCCCACGTATTCATTTCGTCCTTCAGCCAGTGGCGGATTGGCACAGGGAAGCCAAGCTTTTTCCGATTGAGCACATGCTCGGGAACAACACTCTCGGCAGCCTTCCTTAAAATATATTTCGTTGTGCCATTGGCTGTTTTCAAATCGGCTGGAATCCTTGATGCGACAGCAAACACTTCCTTATCCAGGAACGGCACGCGGAGCTCAAGTGAATGAGCCATCGTCATTTTATCCGCCTTTAACAAAATGTCGCCGCGCATCCACGTATGAATGTCGATATACTGCATCCTGTCGACAGGATTATAACCTTCGCTTTCTGAGTAAAGTTTTTTCGTGATATCGGTGAAATCAAGCCCTTCGCGGTACACGTTCAGCAGCTCGCGCTTTTCTTCCTCGGTGAAAATTTTGGCATTCCCGATATAACGCTCTTCCATAGGTGTTACCCCACGCTCAATAAAGCTCTTGCCTCTTGTTCCTTCAGGCATCATTCCGGCAATTCCTTTTAGAATGACTTTTCCGACCCGTGGAATCTTGTTGAATACCTGAAGGTCGCCCGGCTCGCGGTAGATATTATATCCGCCGAACAACTCGTCCGCGCCTTCACCTGACAGGACAACCGTTACATGCTTCCTGGCCTCCCGGGCGACGAAGTACAACGGAATGCAGGCCGGATCAGCAAGCGGATCGTCCATATGCCACATAATTTTCGGAACCTCGGCCATATATTCCTCCGGGGTAATGACGTAACTGATATTTTCGACCCCGAGCTTGTCGGCGGTTTCTTTCGCCACATCAATCTCACTGAAACCGTCCCGCTCAAAACCGACCGAAAACGTCTTGATGGCAGGATGGTATTGCTTCGCGATTGAGGCGATAATCGACGAATCGATGCCCCCGGACAGGAATGAGCCCACAGGGACATCACTTCGCATATGCATTTTGACTGAATCAAACAGCACGTCCCTGATTTCCTGGACGAACTCATCTTCGGCTTTCAGCACTGGCGTGAAATTAGCCTTCCAGTACCGTTTGATGTCCATTTTCCCGCCAGATTTTTTTGTAAAATAATGGCCAGGCTCAAGCTTATGGATTCCATCCGTCATCGTCTCCGGCTCCGGGACGAATTGGTACGTCAGGTAATGCTGAAGCGAATCATAGTTCAACTCTTCGTTACCAAGCGCGAGCAGGATGCTCTTTTTCTCTGAAGCAAAAAACGTCCTGCTTTCATCTTCAAAATAAAAGAAAGGCTTAATCCCGAAATGGTCGCGTGCACCGAACAGCGTCTTCTCCTGTTTGTCCCAAATGACGAATGCGAACATCCCACGCAGCTTTTGTACTGCTTTTTCTTTTAGATGGCTGTACAGGGCGATGATAACTTCAGTATCCGATTCGGTCGCGAATTCCAGGCCTTCCTTTATAAGCTCTTCGCGAAGCTCGAGATAATTGTAAACTTCACCATTGAAAATAATCCAATAACGCTCGTTTTCATATGTGAGCGGCTGTGCGCCTGACTCGATATCAATGATGCTCAATCGCCTAAACCCAAACTGCACATGCTCGTCAAAATAGTATCCGTCATCATCCGGCCCGCGGTGGGTGATGATATCATTCATGCTTTTAAAAGTCTTCTTCTCTTCGTCCCTGAAATTCTGTGCTTGCTCATGAACACATCCGATAAAACCGCACATATGTAGTTCACCTACTCCGATCATTGCATTTTTTTAACTGTGTTAATTCGTTTAGTTGCCGTTTTTTTAGGCACCATTTAATTCACTCAATAAGCATAAGCCCTAAAGGCCCGATAAGTTGACCTGAAAACCTTCGCTGATGGAAGGTTCACTCTATACTACCATTTTTCAAAAAAAATTTGCACTTGCAACTAGAGGGAAAATAAGGCAAACCTTTGATATTACATCAAAAACAGCGCCAGTAACACTATTTGCGGCACAAATGAAAAACGGGAGTTACATAATTATTATGCAACTCCCGTTATGTCCAATTATTTGGATGCTTGTTCCTTCAAAGCGGCAGCCTTGTCTGTCCGCTCCCAAGGGAGGTCGACATCATTGCGGCCAAAGTGGCCATAAGCGGCTGTTTGTTTGTAAATTGGCTTGCGAAGATCAAGCATGTTGATGATTCCGGCAGGGCGCAGGTCGAAGTTGTTTTCGATCAATTCAACAAGGACTTCTTCGCTTACAGTACCTGTTCCAAATGTATCAACTGCAATGGATACAGGGCGGGCAACACCAATGGCGTAGGCAAGCTGGACTTCAACCTTGTCGGCAAGGCCTGCGGCGACGAGGTTTTTCGCAACATAGCGCGCTGCATAGGCCGCGGAACGGTCAACCTTTGTTGGATCCTTTCCGGAGAAAGCGCCGCCGCCATGGCGTGCATAACCGCCATACGTATCAACGATGATCTTGCGGCCGGTTAGCCCGGCATCGCCTTGAGGGCCGCCGATAACGAAGCGCCCAGTCGGGTTGATGAAGTATTTTGTCTTTTCGTCAATAAGATCATGTGGAACTACAGGGCCGATAACATGCTTTTTAAGGTCGCTCTGGATCTGTTCCAGGGTCGCCTCAGGACCATGCTGCGTTGAAATAACAATTGTATCAATCCGCACTGGATTGTTGTTTTCATCATATTCAACCGTTACCTGCGTTTTTCCATCCGGGCGCAAGTATGGAAGTGTTTCATCCTTGCGAACTTCCGTCAGCCTGCGGGAAAGCTTGTGTGCAAGCGAGATTGGAAGCGGCATGAGCTCTTCTGTTTCATTGCAGGCAAACCCGAACATAAGTCCCTGGTCCCCCGCACCGATTGCTTCAATCTCCGCGTCGGACATGCTGCCTTCACGTGCTTCAAGCGCCTGGTCAACCCCCATGGCGATATCGGCTGATTGCTCGTCAATGGATGTTAGTACAGCGCACGTATCGGCATCAAAGCCATATTTCGCACGTGTATATCCGATTTCACGGATTGTGTCACGGACGATTTTTGGGATATCAACATAAGTTGACGTTGTAATTTCACCCGCTACGAGGACAAGGCCTGTTGTAACGGAAGTTTCTGCAGCGACGCGGGCGTTTGCGTCTTGTGCCAGGATCGCATCTAAAATCGAATCCGAAATCTGGTCGCAGATCTTGTCTGGATGGCCTTCAGTCACTGATTCAGACGTGAACAAACGGCGTTTTGATGGCATCTGGATTCCTCCTGTATCTTCTTTATAATGAGGTCAGCTGCATGGATTTTTTCCGGCCTGCCTAGCAACCTCGGTTTCACGGTACTCATTTCCCTAAGTAGTATGAAGTAAACCTGGGGGTTTTATGAATCCCCCGCTCCTAAAGATGCTGATTTGTAAGGCTGCAAATAAAAAACCTTCCCTTTTGAGGAAAGGTTGCATTGAGATGTTTGCGCCTTTCACTCTTATCGTTCAAGGCAATCGCCTTGCATCAGGTTTGGCACCTTTTCCGAGAAAGATTCCTCAGGCAGGTTGCCGGGCTTCATAGGGCCTGTCCCTCCACCGGCTCAGGATAAGAGAGTATCCGTTCAAGGTAAAATCATACCACACTGTTGATGCATGTCAATGATTTTCACGAGAAAAAAATCTTCTAGAACCATCTATTTTTCGTAGGATTTTTCATAACAAAACCATTAAATTGAACAGCTTCCATCCTCACACATTTCACCCATCCATTTAAACCTGTTCCTGGCTATCCAATTGTAGATCGGAATACCAGCCTTTACGGCAAACGGAAGGTAGAGGAGCAGTGCAGGCAAGAAAGTAACAGGGAATTGAAGCAGCATTTTCCTGACCGCAAAAAATCCTTTGTAAATCCTGCCGTTCCCATCAATCACGTGAAGCTCCCTGCGAAGGTCGATTGCCCGGAAAGCTGGCTTGCGGCCTTCTTTCTCATATTCCTGAAGAGAAAGCCATTTTACCCGGCCAAGCCAATCCAGCTTTTCTGATTTCGCCTTCGACTTATTGCACAGGACACAGTTCCCGTCATACAGCGCCAGCAGCTCCATTTATAATCCCTCCAAAATTAATTATAAAAAAAAGAGGTTATTAGTATAGACCAATTAGCTAAATGTGCTATACTATTCGTGAGAAAAAAAGCTCTTAACAAACAATAGGCAAAGGGGAAATCATTAAATGTTTGGTGTGCATAATCCAGAAACTCCATTCAAACTGCTGAATGAGGAAAACCTTCTAGTCCAGCTTTCCGTTCCAGAACTGGTTGAAAAAGTGTTGAGACGTGGAGAAGGGCTGCTGACATCAACCGGGGCAATCAGTGTTTCGACCGGTAAATATACAGGCCGTTCTCCAGAAGATAAGTTTATTGTCGAAGAAAAGTCCAGCAGGAGCAAAATTGATTGGGGCACGATTAATCAGCCCATTTCGGAAAAAGCCTTCTCCAACCTCTATAATAAAGTAATTGATTATTTAAAACAAAAAAATGAAATTTTTGTGTTTAATGGATTTGCAGGCGCGGATAAAAAATACAGGCTACCGATTCAGGTAATCAACGAATACGCCTGGCACAACCTTTTTGCACACCAGTTGTTCATTCGTCCCGAGGAATCCGAGCTGGCCGGCCATAATCCGGAATTCTCGATTATCTCCGTCCCTGGCTTCAAGGCAGACCCGGAAGTGGATGGAACCAATTCGGAAACGTTCATTATCATTTCTTTTGAAAAGCGGATCGTTCTGATTGGCGGAACGGAATATGCAGGGGAAATGAAGAAATCCATTTTTTCCGTCATGAACTATCTGTTGCCCGAGGCTGGAATCATGCCTATGCACTGTTCGGCCAATGTTGGGATCGAAGGCGATGTAGCCTTGTTCTTCGGCTTGTCAGGCACAGGCAAAACAACCCTGTCCGCTGATGCGAATCGCCGCCTGATTGGTGACGACGAGCATGGCTGGTCTGCGAACGGCGTCTTCAATATTGAGGGTGGCTGCTATGCAAAAACAATCAACCTCAGCCGTGAAAAGGAACCGCAAATCTTTGATGCAATCTGCTTTGGGGCTGTTCTTGAAAACGTTGTTGTCGAAACGGACACCCGGGTCGCCGACTATGATGATGGTTCGCTGACCGAAAATACGCGGGCCGCTTATCCGCTTGAAGCGATCAAGAACATCGTTTCGCCTAGCGTCGCTGGCCATCCGAACACAATCGTATTCCTGACAGCCGATGCTTTCGGGGTCTTGCCGCCAATTTCAAAGCTTACAAAGGAACAGGCCATGTACCATTTCCTTAGCGGATATACGTCCAAGTTGGCTGGCACTGAGCGCGGCATCACTTCGCCGCAAGCAACGTTCTCCACTTGCTTCGGCGCGCCATTCCTGCCACTGCCGGCAAACCGCTATGCGGAAATGCTCGGTGAAAAAATCCTTGAGCACAATGCGCAGGTATTCCTTGTCAACACTGGCTGGACCGGTGGTGAATACGGAACGGGCAGCCGGATGAAACTGGCATATACTCGCTCGATGGTCCAAGCGGCCCTCGAAGGAGAGCTGAGCAACATTGAAACGGTCCAGGACGAAATTTTCGGCCTGCATGTTCCGCTCCATGTCCCAGGAGTTCCTGATGAAGTCCTGCAGCCTGAAAAAACCTGGGCGAATCCTGAAGCCTACCGTGTAAAAGCAATAGAACTTGCCGAAAAATTCCGCAGCAACTTTAAAAAGTTTTCCAACGTTTCTTCGGAAATCGCAGAAAAAGGCGGACCGATTATTTAATAAGGTATTGTGGGCAGTTTGTTGATAAGTTAGGATAAATAAAGCACGAGAGGGAAACGCAGCGGTTTCCCTCTCGTGCTTTTGTTATTTTTAGTTTTTGTGACAACTAAACAGGATTTTGACTGCTTGTTGTCACAAATCAGGGGGGGGGCGTGACAGCTATTCGGAAATTTGCCCTTCGGTTGTCACGAATCAGAGGCTGTCGTGACATCTAAATTGAAATCTGCCCTTCGGTTGTCACGAATCAGAGGCTGTCGTGACAGCTTTTCGGAATTTTGCCCTTCGGTTGTCACGAATCAAAGGTTTTCGTGACAGCTAAACAGGATTTTGCCCCTCGGATGTCACGAATCAAAGGTTTTCGTGACATCTAAATTGAGATCTGCCCCTCGGTTGTCACGATTCAAAGGTGTTCGTGACATCTAAATGCGAAATCTGCCCCTCGGTTGTCACGAATCAAAGGTTTTCGTGACATCTAAATTGAAATCTGCCCCTCGGTTGTCACGAATCAAAGGTTTTCGTGACATCTAAACCCGGCACGCCGCCGGGAGCCAATCATTTACCTCTGGTTGGTCTTCAACACATTCAAAGCTTGTTCATACAAATCAATTCGGTGAACTAAGTGAAATGAGCTCATAAGTAATCCGGGTCTTTCCGCCTTCGAGTTCGACCTTCTTGATTTTAGCCGTTCCGCTCGAATCCGCTTCGATCGTGCGCCGGATATCAACCGGTACATCGATTGGATAGAGGCGGTAGCCTTCTTTTTCCAAAAGGAATAGATTTTCCTCGAGCCTTTGCTCCCTGCCCTTGGTAATAATCATCGTATTCAACTCAAGTGGCATTCCCATTCACTGACCCTCCTCGTATGACCTTTCTCCTATCATATCATTTGCGGCTATGGCTTTTCATCCACTTCGCTAAGTCCCCGACAACTTTCCTGTTGACCCCTGGCGGGAAGAAATGGTTGAATTCACCAAAGTACCAGCTTTCAACCGGTTTGCCCAGCTCCTTCAGCCTTTTTTCCAAACGGTAGGCATGCTCCGCGGACACGTTGCCATCCTGTACCCCGTGGATAATCATGACTGGCACCTCAAGAAGTTCCAGTCTATAAAGCGGTGTCCTGTATTGGTATCTCTCAGGATATTTCAAAGGCGTGCCCCCGATTACCCGCTTCATCATCCTCCGCAAATCCTTCCGTTCCACATAGGTAAGCGACATATCGCTAACCCCTCCCCATGTAGCCAATGAAGCGGCTTCCGGGAATTCAAGCGCTGTTAAAAGGGCCATAACCCCTCCCCGCGAAAACCCGAAAATATGAATATCCCGTACAGATGGCAGCGACTTCAAAAGCTTATACGCAGAAAACGCGTCCTGCCTGTCCTCGCCCGCAAAATCCTCATCTCCCTCGCCCCCTTGGTTACCACGGTAAAACGGCGCGAAGACCGTAAATCCTTCAGATGCGAATTGGGCGATCCTGGCCGGGCGTACCTTTCCGACATTTTTAATGCCGCCCCTTAAATAGAGGAAACCATCCTCCGGTTCGTAGCCCAATGGCTTAGCCAGCATCCCTTTTACTTTCAGGCCACCGGAATAATAGGTAACAAGTGACAGGGCGACATCCGGATTGGGTGAAGGGAACCGCTGCTCCGTAATGATTTTTCCATCCTCTAATTCCATCCGAATCACTCCATCCAATTATTTTTCCAATATGGGCATACACACAATCACGCCCGTTTCATACGATATCACAAGAGCAAACAGCCCAATTATTTTTACCCAGGAGGTATTTGCATGAGAAAAACGTTCAGGGCCGCCCTGATGATGCTTGCATGCGCAATGCTGATTCTTTCCGCGTGCCAGGAAAAGCCACAGGAAAAGAAGCTAGAAAAAGTTCGTGTCGCAGAGGTGACAAGATCGATTTTCTACACGCCGGAATATGTAGCCCTCGCGAAGGGTTTCTTTAAGGACGAAGGGCTCGATGTCAACCTGACCACAACGTGGGGCGGCGATAAAACGATGACCACGCTTCTCTCCGGCGGTGCAGACATCGCCCTGGTCGGATCCGAGACATCGATTTACGTTCATGCGCAAGGCTCAAACGACCCTGTCATCAATTTTGCCCAACTCACCCAGACAGACGGCACCTTCCTCGTCTCCCGTGAAAAAATCGATAACTTTACCTGGGATATGCTGAAAGGCAAAACTTTCCTCGGCCAGCGAAAAGGCGGGATGCCGCAAATGGCAGGCGAATTCGTCCTGAAAAAACATGGGATTGATCCGCACAAGGATTTAAAGCTTATCCAAAACATCGACTTCGCGAACATTCCCAACGCATTTGCCGGCGGAACTGGCGAATTCGTCCAGTTATTCGAACCGACGGCAAGCATTTTTGAAAAAGAAGGAAAAGGGCATATTGTCGCATCGTTTGGAACTGAATCCGGACACCTACCCTATACCACATTCATGGCGAAAGAAAGCTATATGAAAAAAAATCCGGCGATAATAACTAAATTCACGAAAGCAATTTATAAAGCTCAGCAATGGGTCGCTGAAACAGATTCAAAGGAGATCGCCAAAGCGATTGAGGCCTATTTTGAAGATACCGATCCTGGCATCATCGAAACCGTTGTCGAGCGCTACAAAAGCCAGGGATCATTCGCAACCGACCCGATCCTGGATGAAGACGAATGGAACAATCTCCAGGACATTATGGATGAAGCGGGCGAACTTCCGCAGCGGATTGACCATAAAACACTTGTAAATACGGAAATTGCTGAAAAAGTAAAATGATTGCCGCAAAGGAGGCCGTTTCATGAGTTTCCTGACGATTGAAGGAATCTACCACACTTATTTCACGAAAGATATGGCAGTAACGGCCCTCTCCGGTATCGGGCTTTCCGTTGAGGAAGGGGAATTCATTACCTTCCTCGGCCCGAGCGGCTGCGGCAAAACGACACTCCTTTCCATCATCGCCGGATTGGTCGAACCAACGGGTGGGCGGGTGCACATAGGAGGCAGGCCAGCATCAGAAGCAAAACGTGAAATTGGCTATATGCTCCAACAGGATTATTTGTTCCCATGGAAAACAATCGAGGAAAATGTCCTGATCGGTTTAAAACTTGCTAATGCCCTTACGCCGGAACGTCGGGATGCGGCCATCAGGCTCCTTGAAGAAATAGGGTTGCCCGGAGTGGAAAGGAAGCTTCCAAAACAGCTTTCCGGTGGAATGAGGCAGCGGGCTGCCCTCGCCAGGACACTCGCCGCCGAGCCAAAAATCCTGCTGCTTGACGAGCCATTTTCGGCTCTTGACTACCAAACGAAGCTGAAGCTTGAAGACCTTGTATCCTCAACATTAAAAGGACTTGGAAAAACAGCCATCCTCGTCACCCATGATATCGGTGAAGCAATCGCGATGAGTGACAGGATTTACCTCTTATCCTCAAGCCCGGGCAGGATCCATAAAATTTTTGATATGCCCGAAAGCATAAGGCGGCTGACGCCTTTTGACTCAAGGAACCATGAGAGTTATAGCAAGCTTTTCAAAGAAATATGGAAGGAGCTGGAGTCCCTTGAACAATGAACCATCCATCAGCTCCCAACACTCTCTTTACCTGCTTTCCCTAAAAAAAGAAAGACGGAAGGTGCGTTTTTTCCAGGCATTGATTTTTATTGTCTTTTTCTCAGGCTGGGAACTTTGCAGCCGCCAACAGTGGGTGGATCCACTCATTTTCAGCTCTCCATCGAAGATATGGCACTTGATGCTCGAAAAACTGCAGGATGGGAGCCTTCTAACTAACCTTGGTATTACCCTGACCGAAACCATTGCCGGGTTTATCCTCGGGACTTTACTTGGAACGTTGATTGCGGCGATCCTCTGGTGGTCGCCCATTTTATCAAAAATCCTTGACCCGTATTTAGTGGTCCTAAATGCTATGCCGAAAGTCGCCTTGGGCCCGATCCTAATCGTTGCTTTGGGGCCCGGCTATACGTCGATTATTTCGATGGGAGCGATCATTTCGATTATCATCACGACGATTGTAGTATATACTTCCTTCCGTGAAGTCGACCCGAATTACTTGAAAGTTCTCCAGACCTTTGGGGCAACGAGGTACCAATGTTTCAGAGAAGCCATCCTGCCGGCTTCCTTCCCGACGATTATTTCCACGTTAAAAGTGAATGTCGGGCTCTCCTGGGTTGGAGTCATCGTCGGCGAATTCCTTGTTTCATCGAGAGGGCTTGGCTATATGATTATTTACGGCTTCCAGGTATTCAATTTTACCCTTGTCCTTTTGTCGCTGCTTATCATTGCAATCTTCGCAACGATTATGTACCAGCTTGTGGCCCTGTTGGAGAAAAAAATCGTAAAAAATTGATGGCAATCATGGACAATACCAGAATGGTACCGGCTGGCCAATCACGCCAGCCTTCACTATTCTTTCCCAAGCTTCAATTCCTTTACCATTTGCAGGCATTCACCAACAACATCGTCTTTCATTATAAAGCTGTATTCTTCCCCAAACCGGAGTTCCTCAAGATTGCCGCCGACCAATTCAGGCCCGGAGGTTTCAAAATACGTTTCCCGGACTTTCACATCGCCTGCTGTCCCAAAGAAAACAGCTTTAACAAAAGTGACGTCGGGACTGGTTACCCGGTATTCCGCAATCCAATGCAGTTCTTCGAGTATCGCACCCGTTTCCTCAAGAACTTCGCGGCGGGCTGCCTCCTCCAGCGTTTCGCCTTTTTCTACCTTGCCGCCAGGAAACTCAAGTCCACGCTTTCCGTGTTTCGTCAACAGCCACTTTCCCTTATGTAGGCAAATGGCGAGCACATGGCCCTGCTTTTCCGGAAAAGCATCACGGCAAAAAGATAGTTCGACTTTGTTCCCGTTTATATCTAAAAATTCCTTCATACACTACCTCGCTGATATGGGATGCTCCCATGATGATTACATTTTTATAGTAGCCCTTGATCACCTTGCTTTCAAATGAATAGCGAAAATTTTCGAATTATGGTTTTAGCGGCGAAGATAAGGCTAAATGAAAGGAAGGGAAAGGATTGGAAGGAGGAGTATCATTTTTTGCGAAAAATACTTGTCATTGGCAGCATTACCCTTCTCTTTTTGCTGGCCGCCTGCAGCGGGGATAACGGTGGGCAGGAAAAAGCAAAGTCCGATTCTTATAGTGTGGAACAGGTTATCGCCAAAGCGGATGCCGCATTTGAAAGCCTGAAAAGCCTTTCCGTCGATCTTGCAATAACCCAGTATATTGAGGAAGATGGAACGGGAATGAAGGGAAATCTTTTCTCTGAAATTCACACGGATATGATGACTGCTCCGGCAGCGTTTCACCAGACCTCTCACACGGAGAATTCCATTTCCGGCCTTTCCCACATGTCGGAGGCTTATTATACGAAGGAAGGCATGTTCTTGAATGATGGAAGCGAAGCCGGATGGATAAAGGTTTCTCCCGAGCAGTCAGCCCGGGCCGTAGCAGCATCCATGCAAATGAATCCCGCGGAAGAACTTCATAAGGCGGAAGGATTGCACGCCATCCTCTCAATGGTGGAAAACAGCGAGGAATATGTCGTCACTTTAAAGGCGGCGGGGGACAAACATAGGGAGGATTTGAAAAAATTCATAACGGCAAGCATGCCTGCGGAATATCAGCGAAATACATCGTTGCTTGAAAACCTGGACATTAAAGATTTCAATTATGAACTTGTTGTTAACAGAAGAAGCTTTTTCCCCTCCCGTTTTAGTGCAAAGGCCGAAATAGAGCTTTTCATCGCCGGCAGTTCTGTTACAATGGAACAGGAGATGAAAGGAAACTATTCCAACTTTAATAAAATCAGGGACATTTCGGTCCCAGAATCAATCCGTCAGCTAGCAGGCGATTAAAATTCAAGCCATTGGATTTTCGGACAGTATCCCCATTTCCTCTATATGTTTCTTTGCCTGCTCATCCCCTAAATCATGGATGGCCTGATAGATTTGTTTCAGCTTTTCATCTATAGCGTTGTTTTCCTTGTCATGGTGATACTCAATGAACGGAATGTGCGCCCTTATAAAGTTCTTCCATTCATTCGCATAATTCTCATTGAATAAGGAGCGCAGTTCAGTAATTTCTTCATCCGTTGCCTTTATTTTAAAATTCCAGGTTGAACTCGTTTCATCCCTGGAAATTTCACCGCTCTCGACAGCGATATAATATGTTTTTTTGTCCTGGTCCAATTCATAGGACCTCCTTCATACCGTAGTATGATTTGTTTCCCTCAAACTAGCTGCAATTATTCAACGGTGCGAAGATAGAACAGGAATACTTTTTTTAACAAAGGGTATTAAAATAATAGGGAAAAACTTTCTTCTTGTCTGGAGGTGAATGTTGTGAAATTGGTTGATGAGCTATATGAATTATACCGCAACAAGCTTACCGGGGATGAGGAAGATATAGATATGCTTGCATTCGCCTTTCTGGAGGAAATGACGCATGAAGACCTGCTGGCACTGATTCAGGATATGGATAAGCAGGAGCTGTATGACCTTATGGGGATTTATCTCATTGAGAGCCTTAAAGGAAAATTTGCCAAGGATGATTACGGGCAGCGCCCCGTAACCTTCTATCCTAGAAATATACATTAAAAAATACATAGGGGTTGGGAAAAGGGGAGCCTTCACACGAAGAAGTGGGCTCTTTTTTTCGCATATAAAAGGCTAGAAAAGCAACTTTCTGGCAATCCCTTTGGCTTTCCACTGCCCCTATGCTACAATGTAAGCGAGAAAGAAACAGCCGGCCGGCTAAATGGGAACGGGGGACGGAAATGAAAATTGTCATGATTTTCAGCATCATCATTTGTATTGCCGTTATTTGGCTGACTGTCATTGTGACAAATAAAGCCTATGCATTTAAACATTCAATTGATACGTCGGATTCGAAAGAAAAGAAGGATGCAAATAACAACACTAGAAACGTTGCCAACAGCTAAAAGGCTTCCCGGATACCTATGCCGGGAAGCCTTTTGTCTTTATAATTTTGTTAAATTCCTCAAATTCTATTAAAATCAGGCAAATACTTGCTTCAATTCTTCTTTGCTCTGTCCAAGCCAGAAGCGCATCAGCTTCTTCGCGCCTTCGAGGTCATGAAGTTTCGCCTGGCCGCACTGCTTCTCATTCGCAGCAGGTATTTCGGTAATTTCGACCGCATCCTTCATCGTATCATCAAGCAGGTCGATAATCTCCTCCACCGTTGGTTCACCGCTAACGACAAGATAGTAGCCTGTCTGGCAGCCCATCGGGGAAATGTCAATAATATCAAAATGATCATATTTATCGGCATGTTTACGGATGTTGAACGCAAGCAGATGTTCAAGTGTATGGATGGAGTCAGGCTTCATCGCCTGTTTATTCGGCTGGCAAAAACGGATATCATATTTATTCACAACTCCGTCGCTGCCGACTTTATGGACGCCGCAGTGGCGGACATAAGGGGCTTTAACGGCGTTATGGTCAAGTTCAAAGCTCTCAACTGAAGGCATTTACTTCACTCCTTTAAACATTCTTCCTATATCCTACCATAAATTCCGACTAATTTCATCTACTTTAACGAAATTCACTTTTTAGACGCTAAAACGCATTTATGGTACAGTGGTGAGAAAAGCGCAAGCGCCCGGTTTGCGCCGAATGGACTGGAGGGTCCCGATGGAGATAAAGTAAAACTTCCATCAGCGGTGTTTTTCCGCTGATGGTTAGTTGAACGAATCGGACCTTTAGGGACAGTTGCCCTTTAGGGCTTACTGTCCCTTAACGGTGGGATAAAGGAAACACGATGAGCAAAAGCGAATCGATGTTGACTTATCGTAGCGAGGGGACCGAAGTACACTAGGCGCTGGGCGTTGGAGCTAGACAGAAAAAAGCAAAAAAAGGAGAAATCATTATGCTGCAGAAGCTTTTCATCGGGATCATCCGTTTTTACCAAATAGCTATTTCTCCTTTAAAACCGCCAACGTGCAGGTTTTATCCGACCTGTTCCACATACGGGCTGGAAGCGGTCCGCCGTTTCGGGGCGCTCAAGGGCGGTTGGCTTGCGGCAAAAAGGATTGCCAAATGCCACCCACTCCACCCTGGAGGAATCGATCCTGTACCGGAAGAGTGGCCGGGAAGGAAAAAAGCGCGCTAAAACTCCATTTCAGGACCCGCTAATCAGTACCCGCTAACCACAAGGTCCAGCTTTCCCGTTTCCGGGTTGATGACAAGGCCATGGACAGGAACATCATTCGGCATAAGCGGATGGTTTTTGATCATATCCACACTGTGTTTTACGCTATCCGTTACATTGTCAAAGCCGTGCAGCCACTGGTTGATGTTGATACCGGAATAATTGAGTTGATCGAGCGTCTCTTGTGCCACGCCCCTATCCTTCATGGACTCAATGACCGGTTCCGGTTTCATCCCGCTCATTCCGCAATCATGATGGCCAATCACCATCACTTCCTCGGCTTGGAGCTGATAAACAGCGACAAGGATGCTGCGCATAATACTTCCAAAAGGATGGGCAATCAAAGCACCGGCATTTTTAATTAATTTCACATCTCCATTGCTGAGATTCATCGCTTTTGGCAAAAGTTCCAAAAGCCTCGTGTCCATGCATGTTAGAATAACCATCTTCTTATTCGGGAATTTAGTCGTCTGATATTTTTCATATTCCCTTTTGTCTACGAAGGTTTTATTGTATTCTAAAATTTCATTCAGCATTTCCATTATATTCACGCCTCTTTGGTTTAGATTTACAGCGGCTTATTTACCGCAAAAAGTTCCTTTTTATAGAATACCGGAATTTATAAAGAAAAAACAATTTTTAATGCTTGCGTTCCGTTTTGATATTGTGTATGATAAATCAGTCAACAAATCGGAATCATTACGTATTATTTTTTTGGGATTTAAATCGGAATGAATACGATTTAAGAGGAGGAACAATCAATGAAGAAAAAGACAATAGCGCTCTTTATCCTACTTGCCGGTATGCTGCTCTCTGCATGCGGCGGCAATACTGGGCAGACGCCGGAACAAAAGGATAAAAAAGAAACGCTTACCGTATACACAACCGTTTACCCCCTTCAATATTTTACAGAAAGAATTGGCGGAAAGCATGTGGAGGTTCATTCCATTTATCCTCCAGGTGCGGACGAACATTCCTTTGAGCCGTCCCAAAAGGATATGATTTCTCTCGCTGAATCCGACCTGTTTATTTATATTGGCCTTGGCCTTGAGGGCTTTGTGGAAAAAGCAAAAGAAAGCCTGAAAAACGAGCAAGTCAAGATTGTGGCTGCGGCTAATAATCTCGAGCCTAAAGAGAGCCATGATACGGAAGAAGAAGACGGGGATCATGGCCATGAGGAAGAATCCGGACACCTTGATCATGGGCATGGAGGAATCGACCCGCATGTTTGGCTTGATCCTATTTATGCAAAATCACTAGCGGCCGAGATTACAAAAGCATTGTCTGAAGAGCAGCCGGAGAACGAGGCTGTATTCGAAAAAAACTATCATGAACTTGTTACCGACCTTGAGGAGCTGGACCAGAAGTTCAAGGACACTGCTGCTAACGCGAAACATAAAGAAATCATTGTCTCCCATGCCGCATTTGGCTATTGGGAATCCAGGTATGGGATCAAACAAGTTTCCATAGCTGGCATGTCAACGACAAGCGAGCCGACCCAAAAAGATATGGAGAGGATTATCTCAACTGTAAAGAAGGCTGGCATCAAATACATCCTTGTTGAGCAGAACATATCTTCCAAGCTTGCAAAAGCAGTCCAGGCCGAGACAGGCGCGAAAATCACACAGGTCCATAACCTGGCCACTCGAACAGAGAAAAACATTAAAGACAAAGAGACATATTTTTCATTAATGGAAAAAAACATCGAAACACTGAAAAAAGCGATGAATTAAGCTTTGTTCCCCATGAAATCATCCGTTGCCCCACCGGCAAACGGATGTTTTTTTTATAAAAATCCGCTCAATTCCGAACAAATGCAGTCTAAAACATGGCCGCCTCGTCAACACTGTTGCTATGTATTTTTGAAAGGAAGAGTGGAATGAGCGATTTACTCATAGCCCGGTCCCTGTTCGGAACGACAATGGGCTTTCATATTATCCATGCGACAATCGGGGTCGGCCTGCCGCTGATGATTCTAGCCGCTGAGCTGCTGTATCAGAAAACGAAGAATATAGAATGGGTGGTCATGGCAAAGCGTTGGACAAAAGCCTTTGCAGTCCTGTTGGGGGTGGGAATCCCGACCGGAACAATCGCAGGGATGCAGCTATCACTTTTGTGGCCGGGCTTTATGGAAGTAATTGGCCGTGTCATGGCGCTGCCTTTTCAGATCGAGATCTACGCTTTCTTCGTTGAAGCCCTGTTCATGTCCATTTATGTTTACGCGGCGGAGAGGATTAAGCCGTGGATGAGAATAGTGAGCCTGATACTTGTTGCACTCGGCGGTTTGGCTTCCGCCGTGCTGATTACAAACGTCCATGCTTTCCAGGGAACGCCTGCTGGGTTTGATATTGTTAACGGTGAAATTGTCAATGTAAACCCATGGGAAGCTTTCTTCAATCCAAGCTTTTTTGTCACCGCAACCCACGTGGCTGTCTCCGCGTATGTCGTCGGCGCTTTCGTTGTTGCGATGGTCGCCGCCTATAAAATGCTTCGCACGGAACGCGGGACAAAGATTTACCGTTTCCACCAAAAGGCGTTAACCTTATCGCTTGTCATTGGCGGTATCTTTTCGCTACTTACAGCCGTAAACGGGCATGAATCAGCCCAAATGCTCCACAAATACCAGCCCGAGAAACTGGCAGCCGCTGAAGGGTTGTTTCAGACACAGTCGCACGCACCGCTTGCAATTGGGGGGATAACCGATCGGGAAAGCGAATCTGTAAAATACGGAATTGAAATTCCCTGGGCGCTAAGCTTTCTGGCCGGTAATCGTTTCGATACGGTCGTAAAGGGATTGAATGAGTGGCCCGAAAGCGAGTGGCCGCCTCTTTTCACCCATACCCTCTTTAACGGAATGGTCTTTATTGGCACCTTCCTCATTCTCGCCTCCGCACTGGGGCTTTTTTGGAGATTTTTTTTAAAAAAGAGGAATTACCCGAAATGGCAGTTGTGGTTTTTTGTCGCTTCAGGGCCGCTTTCCATCCTGGCGATTGAGTTCGGCTGGATATTCGCCTGTACAGGCCGGCAGCCTTGGAATATTTACCGAATGCTCTCAACCGCTGAATCTGTCACAACGCAGACAAACCTCGGGCCGATTTTCATTTCTTTTATCATCGTGTACATCATTCTCGCGGCGGCGGCGATTTTTGTCCTTCTTCACTATTTTAAAAAGAATCCTGTCCAGAAGGATCTCGACCGCGCTACAGGCGGGAACGGACAGCTCTTTAGTTCGAATACATAGGAGGTGCCAAGTTGGTTGATGCCTATATCGCAATCGCAATTTTATGGGGATTTGTTTTCATTTATGCCGTAATGGCCACCATGGACTTTGGCGCGGGCTTTTGGTCAATGGTTTATATCAACAGGAAAAATACGTCCGCCACGACTATTGCCAATCGTTATCTATCTCCGACCTGGGAGGTTACGAATACATTCATTGTCGCACTCGTTATAGCTGTTTACAGCCTGTTTCCGAGGGGCGCCTATACATTGGGGACCGTGTTGCTGATTCCTGGAAGCATAATCCTAATCCTGCTCACTCTAAGGAGCGCATTCCTCGTCTTTTCGAATATTGCAGAGGAATACAGGAAGCCCCTGACATATGTTTCGGGCATTTGCGGTTTTTTAATACCAGGTCTGTTAATTAGCGTTCTCCCGATTACCCACGGCCAATATATTGATACTATTGACGGACGGCAGACACTGAATCTGGCCAGGCTATTTACGAGCCCGAATGAATATGCCTTCTTTGGTTTCGCTATCAGTTCAACGCTGTTTCTTTCTTCGCTGCTGCTTGCGGATTATTCCAAGGTCTCGCACGAACACCATGCCTATCGGATTTACAGGCGGGACGCCCTTATTCTCGGACCTGTTTCGATAGTGATGGCCCTCGCAATCATGATTACATTAAAACGGGAAGTGGGCTGGCTATATGAGCGGATGATGGACTATCTTCCGCTTCTCTATCTTTCGTTGGGGCTTTTCCTGCTCGGCGGCCTGGCCCTTTTCCTTCCGTCCAATCGGGATAACCGGCGAATGGTCGGCATGCCCCGCCTTGCGGTGATTGCGATAACGGCGCAGTACCTCGTGGCGAGCTATGTATATGGGAGAGCACACCTCCCCTATCTTGTTTATCCTGATGTGACCATCCATTCCGCATTTACCGATCCCAATTCGTTCAGGGCGGTTTTTGCCACATACATCGTCGGCTTTGCCATTCTGTTTCCGGGGTTTGCCTATTTTTGGAGCCTGTTCATGCATGACAAAAAATATCTTCGACAACAACAAAAAAATAACGCGGATTAATGGAAATGGCCGCTTTTTTTGCCATGGATGTTTTGTCAGAGCATTTCAGAAACTATACTCGTATCCCATCCCACTTCCAAGGAGTGATACGAATGGCAAAAGATGTGTTGTGCGAAGTAAACAATTGCACGTTTTGGGAACATGGCAATAAATGCGGCGCCGATCAAATTTATGTTGTAAGCAATACTGGCGAAACAGCGGATACTAGCCATGAAACCGACTGCAAGACTTTCCAGCCTCATGGCCATTAGTTTTTAGCAGGCAAAAAGCCGGTTCCTTTTGGGACCGGCTTTTAAGTGTTTATCTTTTAAGTGAGGAATTCTCAATTTTTAACCGTCAATCAATTCGGCAAGCCGTTCATACATGGAATCGCGGTCCTTTTCCAACTTTTCCTTTAAGATGAACAGTTCCTGCAGCCTCTCAAGTTTAGTCTCTGTTTCCAATTCAGATTCAAGGATGGACAGCTCTTGTTCCGACTTCTCCAATCTAGCTTCTAATTCTTCTATTTTTTTCGTGCTGCTTTTCATCACCTGCTTATTTTCTTCTGGCTTTGCCGGTTTGGGTGCCACGATTTCCTTCGGGGGATCCACCACCCGTTCCTTAAATTCTTCCAGCTTCATTTTCGCCCATGTATAGCCACCTTCAAAAGAATTAAGCTTTCTGTTATAAAGCCAATATGTCTTATTGAAGAGTTTATTTAGAAAGTACCGGTCATGCGATACGGCAAGAATCGTGCCTTTGAAGTCCTCGAGGGCATCCTCAAGCACTTCCCTCGAGTCGATGTCAAGGTGGTTTGTCGGCTCATCCAGCACAAGGAAATTAATATCCTGATGCATTAATTGAGCCAGGCGAAGCCTCATTTTTTCGCCGCCGCTCAGCTGCCCGACCGCCCGAAATACAGCCGGTCCATAAAATAAAAATTTCGCGAGTATATGCCTCGCTTCCCCCTCAGGAACATGAACCTCATCCCGGAAAGTGTCAATCAGCCTCCGCTTCGGCTCCGCGGGGGAATAATGCTGTGAAAGGTAGCCAATTTTGACATTGCTCCCAACCTTCAACTTACCTGAATCAGCCTCGACCTCATTCAACAGCATCCGGATAATGGTCGATTTTCCGGCGCCATTCGGTCCGACAATGGCTGTCCGGTCAAGGTATTGGACAAGCATGCTGGCCTCTTCGAATAACGTTTTTCCTCCAAATGATTTTGTGACCGCCTCCATGGAAAACACGTCTTTCCCGCTCCTGTCGGTTTTCTCAAAATCAAGGTCCATTTGCTTACGTTCAAGTATAGGGCGCTTTACCTTTTCCATTCTTTCGAGCGCCCGTTCCATATTCCTGGCCCTTTTATGAAGCCCTTCGTTCGGAGGGTTTGCCTGGTTTGCCCATTCCCTTAGCCGTTTTATCGCTTCTTTCATTTTCTTTATTTTCTTTTGCTGTTCTTGATACGCATGGAATTCCTGCAATAGCCTTTCCTCTTTTTCTTTTACAAAACCGGAGTAATTGGTGTGGTAAATCGTCAACTCTCCGTCCTCAAGATCAAAAACCTTGGAAACAACGTTATCAAGGAAGTACCGGTCATGCGATATGCAGACAATGGTGCCGCCATATTCCGCTAAATAGCCCTCAAGCCACTCAACAGCCAAGATATCAAGATGATTCGTTGGTTCATCCAGGAGCAGCAGGTCTGGCTTTTGAAGGAGGACAAGGCCAAGGCAAATCTTCGTCTGTTCACCACCGCTCAATTGCATAAAAGGCTCCTTGAGAAGCTCTTCAATCCCAAGCCCTTTTGCAACCCTGGAAATATCCGCTTCCATCTCATAACCGCCGGAGAGTGCAAATTCATCCTGCAGGCGGCCATACTCAGCCAGATCATAGGCAAGCTTCCCTTCATCCGTAGTCGCGGCCAATTTCGCTTCGAGCTCCCTGAGCCGATAAGCTATTTTTATAAGGCCCGAAAAAGCGGTTTGAAGAACATCAAGCCCAGTTGTTCCCGATGGGTAGCGTGGGATTTGCGCCAAATACCCAATCCTTGCACCTTTTTTAAAATGAATCTGTCCATTATCGATTGTCTCTTCGTTTGCAAGCAGCTTGAAAATCGTCGTCTTTCCGGATCCATTCCGCCCTACAAGGCCAATCCTGTCCTTTTCCTTAATTTCAAAAGATAAATTTTCAAAAATACTATTTCCGCCGAACATTTTGGAAATTTGCTGGGCACTGCATATAATCATTTTTCCTCTTCCTTTCAAACATAAGGTTGCGGCAAGAGGCAATATAAAAAAGCCATGAAGGGGATCATCCTCCATGGCTATCGATAGGTAAACCCATTTACCGCCAGCTTTTTTCCCGTACGATTGGATTCATACCAATCGTTTTGTGGGTCATTTGCATGGCAGGGTAAATTCTGGCTTTCGCGACACCAAAAAAAGAGCATTCTGCTCTCTTTTGCCGCCGATTATATCGAACTGGAATTGAGACCTCTTACCGTTCTGTTTCATATTCAATTGCTAAATGAGGGCACACCTGTCCCGTCAAAAGCAATTTCATGAAAAATTGCACGGCAAATATAAATAAATCCTAAAAATTCGCCTTGCAATCCTACAGAACGTTCCATCTCAATTCCACCTCCTTTAGTAATAAGTTCCTTTATTATATGATGTTGAAAAAAAATCCGCAACTTTTAAGTTGGCAATTTTCAGAATCATTATTGCTTGGAGTCAAAAACGAAATGCCATGCTCCTGATTGTTGTTTGCTCAAGGCGGGTTCGATTTACTTCAAAACCTATCCCAGGGCCCTTGGGAACGGTGATCCAGCCGTTCTCCACGGAAACTTCCGGCTTAATGATGTCTTCCTCCCAAAATCGGGAGGACGATGAAATATCGCCTGGAATTGTAAACCCTGGCAGCGAGGCAAGCGCTATATTATGCGCTCTCGACACCCCAAATTCAATCATGCCCCCGCACCACACTGGGATTCCTCTGTCCCTGCAGAAATCATGGATGCGGATTGCTTCCGACAACCCGCCAACTTTTCCTACTTTAACGGAAATGATTCGGCAGCTTCCGAGCTCAGCAGCCAGTACTGCATCTTCATAGGAGTTGATGCTTTCATCAAGGCATATGGGGGTGGCAAGCTTCTTCTGCAGCTTTGCATGCTCAAGGAAATCATTATGGGCAAGGGGCTGCTCAATCATCAGCAGGCCAAGTTCATCGAGCGCCTTCAGCCTGTCTGCATCGTTCAGCGTATAGGCTGAATTGGCATCGGCCATAATCGGCAAATCTGGAAAAGCATTGCGTATCCTTGAAAGGAGCCGATAATCATTGGCAGGGCTAATCTTCACCTTAATCCGCTGATAGCCTTCCTCCACATACATGGCTGTTTGCTCAAGCGCCTCAGCTTCATCTTTTGAGGCAACGACGACGCCTGATGGAATCTTGTCCGCCTCACCGCCGATAAGCTTTGCTAGCGATACGTGTTTTTGTTTCGCATACAAGTCCCAGAGCGCCAGTTCAATTGCCGATTTCGCCATATGGTTTCGGCGGATGGCACCAAATAAAGTTGATACATCCTTAGGATGGGAAACCAGATTCTTTTTTAAAAGAGGAATGAGAAATTCCGTTACTACATGCCAGCTTGTGCCTATTGTTTCCTCTGTATACCAAGGGGACGAGAAAGCGACCCCTTCCCCGAAGCCACTATTGCCATCCGTATCAACCGCCTCCACAATTAAGCTTTCCCTTTCCGTCACTGTCCCAAGGTGAGTGTGGAAAGGCTGCTTCAAAGGCGTAGAAATAAGGCTCACATTTATGGCAGTTAGGTTCATTGTTCCCGCTCTCCAATCAAATCCGGAAGTTTCCTGCGCAAAAGTTTGTTTGATGCATTTCGCGGTAGTTCGGAAGCAAAGTAGAAATCCCTCGGCACCTTATACTTTGCGAGCCGTTCAATGCAAAACTGGCGGAGCGAGTCCACTGATGGCGCTTGCTCCCCTTTTGGAACGATAAACGCGGCCGGTGCCTGGCCCCATTTGCTGTCAGGCACTCCTGCAACACCAGCATCCTTAACGTCAGGATGGGATAGGAGGACGCTTTCGATTTCCGCGGGGTAGATGTTTTCCCCTCCGGATATAATCAGATCAGTGCGCCGGTCAAGAACATAAAGGAATCCTTCTTCGTCGATGCGTCCGATGTCCCCTGTATGCAGCCAGCCATTGATGATTTTTTCAGCTGTTTCTTTCGGCTTGTTCAGATAGCCTGGCGTGACGTTCGGGCCTTTTAAAAGAATTTCTCCCGCTTCTCCGTTTTCGGCCTCATCTCCATCAGGCAATTGAATTTTCAACGAAACTGGTAATAGCGGTTTGCCCGCCGACCCCAATTTAGCCAGGCTGTATTCTGGAGAAAGGGTTACGGATTGCGAAGCGGTTTCCGTCATTCCGTAAGTTTGGTAGACCGGAATACTTTTTTCCCGACATGCTTCCAGTAACGGCAGTGGGGCTGGCCCCCCTCCTAATAGCATGCAGCGGAAGGTTTCAGGAAGCCTCCCTTCCCCAAGCTCATCCACAATTCTCGCCAATGTTGTCCCAACTACTGACATGATTGTAACTTTTTTATCTACAATATCTACAATTGACTTTTTCGCATCAAAATGGCTGTGCAACACTATGTGCATTCCATATATGGCGCTTCTCATTAAAATTGAATAACCGCTAATATGAAAAACCGGAACTGAGCATAGCCAAGTGTCGTCCAGTGAAAGGCCAAGGTTCAAGGCAGATCCTGCCGCGCTCCAAAAGTGGTTTCCATACGTTTGCAAAACGCCTTTCGGATTTCCGGTCGTTCCCGAGGTATACATGACTGTACAGATTGCATCCAAAGATACTTCTTCTTCAATTGCAAATTCAGCAGCCTCAACGCCATCCAGTTCCTCGAGTGGAAACATTTTTATTTGTGGGATTGTTGAACAAGCGTCAGAGGCAAGCTCTTTAAACGATGCTTCATAAATGAGGAAATCGGCTTTTGCATCGTTCAGCTGAAAAGAAAGCTCTGCCCCAGATAAACGGTTGTTCAACATGACAGCCGTTGCTCCCAGTAGCTGCAGGGCATAGAGGAAAACAACTGAATTTAGGCTATTTTTTACGAGTACTCCAGTAAAACTGCCCTTCTTCACTCCGATGGCCGCCAGTTCACCCGCTGTCTTAAAGCTTCTTTCGTAAAGCTCTTTAAAGGTAAGCTGCTCATCAAGATAGCTGATAGCTGGCCGGTCAGGTGTTAAGAAAGCCCGTTTTTGCAAAAAATTCGGCATTGTTTGTGCCATGATTTCACCTACTATAGTAAAACAGCCTGATGGGATTCCCATCAAGCTGCAGATTGTGTTCATTTAAAATATAAGTCCGGCATGTCTCGGGTTTATGGAAACCTCGGGAACTGGCCGAAGTCAGGCTTGCGCTTCTCTTTAAAGGAATCGCGGCCTTCTTTCGCCTCATCGGTTGTGTAATAAAGAAGTGTTGCATCCCCCGCGAATTGCTGGAGGCCTGCAAGACCGTCTGTATCCGCGTTCATCGCGGCTTTCAGGAAGCGAATCGCAGTCGGGCTCTTTTCAAGGATTTCTTCACACCATTTGATTGTTTCTTCCTCAACTTTATCAAGCGGCACGACTGTGTTTACAAGGCCCATGTCAAGCGCTTCTTGGGCATTGTACTGGCGGCATAGATACCAAATCTCGCGAGCTTTCTTATGTCCGACAATCCTCGCAAGATAACCAGAGCCATATCCCGCGTCAAAGCTGCCGACTTTCGGGCCGGTCTGTCCAAAAATAGCGTTGTCAGCTGCAATTGTCAGATCGCAAACAACCTGGAGTACATTTCCGCCTCCAATTGAATAGCCTTTTACCATTGCGATGACTGGTTTTGGAATAACACGAATTAACCGTTGAAGGTCAAGGACGTTCAGGCGCGGAATTTCATCATCCCCTACATAACCGCCGTGGCCACGGACCTTTTGGTCACCGCCGGAACAGAACGCCTTATCTCCGGCACCTGTCAGGATTATAACCCCAATATTTGAATCATCCCTTGCATAAGCAAAAGCATCGATCATTTCCATAACCGTTTTCGGTGTAAATGCATTGTGCACATGGGGACGATTAATGGTGATTTTGGCAATGCCATTATAAGTTTCATAAAGAATTTCATCGTAATTACGTTCTGCAACCCATTCTACTGTCAAAAAGAAAACCTCCTTTATGTATGTGTCAAAAACCCACTAACTATTGTACCAAACTTTTCCGGATTCTCCACATGAATTGCATGGCCCGCACCCTCGACAATAACAACTTTTGACGATTTGATGTACTCCGACATTCTGCCTGCAATCCCGCAGAACTTCTCGTCAAGCTCCCCCGCCAAAAGGAGTACCTCAGGTTCAAGTTCAGATAGCCTGTCCCAATAGGATGGCTGGGCCCCGGTTCCCATCCCGATTAGAGAATTGGCGAGCCCATCAGGCGAATTTTCCAAACGCTGCTTGCGTACAGCTTCTTTTACCGGACCGGGCATGGCCTGAAGCGATTTGAAAAGAGGGATGTTCTCCCAATAATCGACAAAAGGCCCGATTCCACGCTCTTTTATAAAATTGGCCAGTTCATGGTCTTTCATGCGCCGGGCATGCCGCTCCTCTTCGCTATCGAGTCCTGGCGATGCGCTTTCAAGAATTAGCTTACCAACCCGTTCTGGATAGGTTAACGCAAAAGACAAGGCGAGGCGCCCTCCCATTGAATAGCCGAGCACATCCGCCTTTTCAATTTCGAGCACGTCAAGGATTTCCTTTATGGCGCAAGCCGCCGACTCGATGCTGAAAGAGCCGGGACCGCATTCCACAACCGTTTTTCCGTGTCCGGGCAGGTCAGGGCAAATCATGAAGGAATGGCGTCCAAGCGTCTCGCAAAAAGGCAGCCATGTTCCGCTGCTTCCTGTAAACCCGTGCAAGAGTAAAAGCGGCGTACCCTTCCCGCACATGTCCACATGGAAGGTTTCTCCTTTAAGATTTATGTTCATTCTTCCCCTGCTCCAAGCCTACCTATTTCCCGGGAAACCGCTGCCCATAATCTTCTATGGTCTGCGGCGTTTTCTGTCCTATCCGTCACAACCTCTATAACCTTCAAGCCTGGCTTGTTTTTCGCCGACAAGACCGCATCCCTGTAGGAAGGCCAGTCATGTACGCGGGTAAAGTTTCCTCCATACATGTTAACAACATGGGAAAAATCAAGGTCCAGGGGGGTACCGAAGAGGCGCTCAAAATTCCTCGCCTGCCCTGCCTGCGGAAGGAACGAGAAGATTCCGCCTCCATTGTTATTGATCACAATGACAGTCATATCAAGGTTATACAATTTGGCTGGCAAAAGGCCGTTCAAATCGTGGTAAAACGTCAAGTCGCCAAGCACCAGATACATTGGGCCTCCGTAAAGCGACGCCCCGAGAGCCGTGGAGACAACCCCATCGATTCCATTCGCTCCCCTGTTTGCCATTACATTGATTTTTTTATCATTCAGCCAGAAAAAGCTGTCAAGGTCGCGGATCGGCATGCTGTTTCCGACAAAAAGCGATGAACCTTCAGGAAGCAGTTCTGGAAGCTCCCGGTAAATAAGGCTCTCATTCATCTCGTCCCTATCCATGCCTGCATCCATTGCTTCTTTTGCGATAGTATTCAGTCTTAGCCACTTTCTGGCAAAATTGGCCGTCTGCTTTTTTGTAATAAAAGAAAGGAGTCCCTCACAAAAGAGAGCTTCGTCACAAAAAACCATTTCCGTGGAAAGGGCATGCGGATCGAGCCAACCGCCTCCGCCATCAACAACAAATTGCCTGGCGTCACGGTTTTCTTTTAGGAAAATCGTCAGTGCCTTTGATACCGGCATCGCGCCAAAACGAATTACCACATCCGGCTTAAGCTGCTGTTTCGCATCCTCGAAACGAAGGAATGAATCATAGGCGTCGACAATCCACTTTCCTGAATTGCTCCCGCTCCTAAGCTGGGAGAGCGGGTCGGCAAGGACAGGGTATCCCAGTGCTTCCGCAAGCTGTTCAATCTTTTCGGAAAAAGCGCCATTGTCCATCTGGCCGCACACAATTATCCCTTTTTTATACATGCCCAGTTCCGCGGCAATCCTTTTCAACCCTTCCTGATCCAAAGAGCGTTGTCCCTGCGTGACCGAAACAAATCCTTCCGCCCTTTCGGCAAGTTCAAAAAGCCGCTCATTTTCAAGTTCGGGGATTAACGGTTCACGGAACGGAAAATTCAGGTGGACCGGGCCTGCCGGTGCCTGAAGCGCGACAGACGCCGCGCGCCCGCAAACCATCCTCGTATAGCGCAGCATGTCCAAAGACTCCTCGGGCAATGCCATTTCAGTAAACCATTTTACATGCTTCCCATACAAATCGATTTGGTCGATCGCCTGCGGCGCGCCGACATCCCTCAGTTCGTGGGGCCTGTCCGCCGTCAGTACAAGAAGAGGCACGCGTGAATAACGGGCCTCAACAATCGCAGGGAAATAGTTGGCGGCGGCTGTACCGGACGTACATAACAGCACCGCGGGCCTTCCACTCGACTTGGCAATCCCGAGCGCGAAAAAAGCCGCCGAGCGTTCATCAACATGGACATGCAAATTCAATCCCGGGTGCTCGGCCATGACCATCGCCATTGGCGTCGAGCGGGATCCCGGGCTTACAACCACATCTTTTATTCCGGTATGGACAAGCTCCGCCACAAAAGCGGCGATATAAGCTGTCAATGCACTTTGATGGCTCATTCCTTTATTCCTCCAAGAGCTGAAAGCATCGGCCTGAATTTCAGCCTGGTTTCAAGATATTCACTTTCCGCGTCTGAATTCACGACTACTCCGCAGCCGGCAAATAGTGACGCTTCCTTTCCCTGGATGAGGCCCGAACGGATTGCAACCGCAAATTCCCCGTTGCCTGCGTAATCCATCCAGCCAATCGGCGCCGCGTAAAAACCCCGGTCCAACGTTTCCAGTTCACGGATTTTCTCAACCGCCGCTTCTTTTGGGAGTCCCCCGAGCGCCGGCGTTGGATGAAGCTTTTCAACCATATCAAGAAGGCTCGCCGAATCCTTGGCAATTCCTTCAACGGGTGTAAACAAGTGTTGGATATCGCGGACCTTCATCAATTGCGGCCGGTCCGGAATATCTACCCGTTCACACGTCTCTTCCATCGCATCCCGAATCATGTCGACCACATATTGATGTTCCTCGAGATTTTTTTCATCGGACAACAACAAGTTGCCGAGAAGGGTATCTTCTTCCGCATTTTTACCGCGCGGTATCGACCCCGCAAGGCAGGCGGACCTTACCGTATGGCCGCGTTTCTTTATCAGCCGCTCGGGTGAGGCACCGATGAAGCTGTCCCCGCCGGATTCAAACGAAAAAATAAAGCTTGTCTTTTGTTCCTGCTCCAGCTTCCTTAGGATAGGGCCGCTTTCAACCTCTTTATTGAAATGAAGGCGCAGCTCCCTTGCAAGGACAACTTTCTTAAGAGGGCCTTCCTGAAGCTGTTTTACTGCTTCCGTAACAGTCTCTTTCCACTCGCCTGCCCCAATTTCTTCAATTTCATCGAGATGCGGTACCTCCACGTTTGTAGGTGCAGCGAAATTCCTGAGCAAAGATTCCCTTTCGCGCGCTACCTTGTTGAACAGCGAGACGCCGTCATGCTTCGTACAAACGACATTCGTTGTCAAAAATGCTGCCCCGCCGGCTACGGTCACCATAAACCGTGGAATGTGAAAAAGGGCGTCAGGGTATTTGGACCAAAGCGTTGTTTTCTGCTTTAGCGGATCGAAGGAAAAGCCGCCAAACATGACAGGGCCAAGGCCAGCCTGTTTAAAAGGATTTACGACGATCCCGCCCTGGATAAGCTCGTTCCAACTGCGTCCAATATATGAAAACCGGCCATTACCAAGATCGGAGCTTAATTGCGCGGCAATGCCCAGCCCGGCAATGGAAAACCCGCCATCCGGGTCCCTCCAGTAAAATCGCTCGCCAAAAAAATCCGTTCTGCCGCTATCAAAAAAAGAAAGGGCTTCAAGCGTGCCAACCTTTTGCACTTCGCTTACAAGGAATGGCCTGCCTTGCTCCCTTGCTTTTTCAATACCAAGAAGGATTGCTTCTTTCAATTCCGTTTCATGAATGGTAACCACAAAATTCCCTCCAACACAGCATCCAAAGCTGTTATCCATTCAACTTAAACCCCATTTAGGATATACTCTGTCCGCTGGAGTGTCAATAACACTTGTCACAACCAACCGGTTCCATTCCTTATTATAACGCATTCTACGGCAAAGCTCGACAAACGCCACCTGCAAACCGTTGGAAATTTCCATTCCCCGCCAAAGGCAACCCGTTTCCCTTTTTATCCCGCTCTCAACATGACAAAACTTCACCTTTTAACAACAAAAACATATATTTCACGGCAGCAGGAACCCCACTTGAATGTTTCCATTTGCCAGGAAAAAGTGATTGACAGGCTCCTGGCAATTCCATACACTAAAGATTGGTGGTTTTTTTAGTAAGTTTAATAGAATACAAATCTGAATAAAGCATAAGGGAGTGTTCTTCATGCAGCCACACGTACAGTCCGGCACCCCCCATATTCCCGAATCGAACCAAGGATTCCGTGCCTGGTGGCAACTGACAAGGCCGCATACACTGACAGCGGCATTCGTACCGGTATTCCTCGGTACCGCGCTTGCGCTCCAAGAAGGAAAAATTCATTTCGGGCTCTTTTTTGCCATGCTGATCGCCTGCCTGCTCATCCAGGCGGCTACAAATATGTTCAACGAATACTATGATTTCAAACGGGGCCTCGACACAGAGCATTCCGTCGGCATAGGAGGCGCCATCGTCCGCGATGGCATCAAGCCAAAGACTGTCATGCAGCTTGCATTGGTCCTTTATGGCCTCTCCGTCCTTCTCGGCATCTATATTTGCATGGAAACGAGCTGGTGGATTGCAGTTATCGGCAGTGTTTCGATGCTCATGGGCTATCTGTATACAGGAGGCCCATACCCGATTGCATACACCCCGTTTGGCGAACTGTTTGCCGGCTTCTTCATGGGCTGCCTAATCATCCTGATCTCATTCTTTATCCAAACAGGATATGTAACGGCGACCAGCGTCTTCGTTTCCATTCCGGTCTCCATCCTGGTCGGCGCCATTTTGCTCGCCAACAACATCAGGGACCATGATGGCGACAAGGAATTCGGCAGGAAAACACTCGCAATCCTGCTTGGCAGGGAAAACGCGATTCATTTCCTGGCAGCGATGTTCATCGCCGCTTACGCTCTCGTTATAATTATGATTGGGTTTGGCATAGCTTCCCCATGGGCGGCAATCGTCATCCTAAGCGCCCCGAAAGCCATAAATGCGATCAAAGGCTTCAAGGCAGGCAAAGTCCCAATCCAGATGATGCCAGCCATGAAATCGACTGCCCAGACAAACACCATATTCGGATTCCTTCTATCCATTGGCCTCTTCATCGGCCATTTCATCTAGCTTCCGCTTTGGCGGGAGCTTTTTATTTTATAAGATGCGCCCCAGTTGTAACCAATATCCTATATCTCGCCTCGCCCTTTGGCTTCTATGGTCTCAAGTCTATCACACACATCCCTCGATACACCTGTTGGCATTCGTACAAGGCCCTTTTCTTTTTTTGAAAAATTGGCCCACAAACCATGAAATCCTCCTCATCCCCCCAACCTTTGCACAATGTTTCGCTACACTGCGTAAGGGGAAGGAATTTAGTACAGAAAGGATAATTCGCAAGGAAACGGATGTGAATAAACTATGTTAACCACTAGTCAATTAAATTCATTGAAATATTTATTGAAGGACGAAGAAAAGGCCCTGGAGCAACAGCTGGAAATGAAGGACGGCTACGGGGATCGGGACAAGGATGAAACCGAAACGGTCGGGGAACTGTCTTCCTATGACAATCATCCCGCCGACCTCGGAACCGAGCTTTTTGAAAGGGAAAAGAACTTCGCCCTGGACGGCCACGCCGACTCACAGCTCGAAAAGGTTAAAGAAGCCCTCGCAGCAATAGAAGATGGCTCCTACGGCGTCTGCCGGGAATGCGGGAAAAACATCCCATACGAGCGTTTGGAGGCCGTACCTTCCGCCCTCTACTGTGTCGAACATACTCCTGAGCGGACAATCGCCAATGACAGGCCTGTTGAAGAGGATATCCTCGACCCATCGGTACCGAATTCCTTCAGAGGAAGAAGTGAAGGCGGAGTCATCGATACAAACGACTCCTTTGAAGAAGTAGCGCGCTACGGGACATCCGAGGGGCCCTCGGATCTTGTCGGGGATTACGATAGCTATGATGAGCTTTACAGAAACGGCATCAATGAAGAAGCTCCACCCGAGGACATTGAGGAATTTGTTTCAAACGATATGGAAGGCGGAAACCGGAAATACAATCCGAACAATGAAAAGTTGAAGGATTTGGAGAATTTGCTGGACAGGAAAGGCCTTGACTCACAGATGGGGGACCTCCATTTCCACCGAAAGGACAGCTATGTAGACGATAAAAAGAAATAAACAACAGAAACCAAAAAGCCAGCTCCATAAATTATGGAGCTGACTTTTTTTAGAAAACCATTAGGTTTTGGCGGTCCTTGCTGATTTCTTATAAAATCATAAGTGACTTCGCCGGCAATTTCGCATTTTCCACGTAAGAGCCCTTGCCAATGACGATAGGATTCGCCGGAGTTCCAATCAGAACAGTACCTGATTCAACCGTTACATCTTTATCAAGGATAACGGAATCCAGGACGCAGTTTTCGCCAATCTGGCATTTTTGCATAATCACACTGTTCCGGATAATGGAGCCTTTCCCGATTGTCCCTCCCCTTGAAATGATGCTATTTTCAATTTTCCCTTTCAGCTGGCAGCCATTGGCTATAAGGCTCCTTTTCACCGACGACTCCGGGTAATAACGGGATGGCGGCTCATCCTTCACTTTTGTAAAGATCGGCTGTGACCTTTTGAACAATGTATTCCACACACGTGTATCGAGCAGTTCCATGCTCGTTTTATAATACCCATGGATCGTTTCCACCCTTTTCGCATAGCCTTCATATTCATATCGGCACACGCTATAAGGGCTGGACAAATCCTCAAAAACATCTTTAATGCATGTATACCCGGTTTCGACCCTATTCTCAACCAAATCAATAAGAAGCGAAGTTTTAAGCAGATAAATATCAAGGGGCCGTCCGTGCTTATATACCTCTGTTAAATCGCATCCACTCTCTATATGCTTCTCCAATAGGCTTGTGAAGTCTGTATTGATGACGGTGAATGAATTAGAAATCAAGGCATACTCCTGAGAGCTCCTATAAAAGAAATCAAGATTTTCGGCATAATGCGAAAAGCAACCGATGCCCCACTCTCTATCGGCATCTGATGGAGAAGCCGGGAAAAGAAACAAACCGTCCCTCTTTCTATTCAAGTCCCAATTCTTTCCCGAACCAAGATGGTCCATTAATGATCTATAACCCGACTTTGGGAAAATTGCAACACTGCTGATTCCTGAATTCACCATGCTGGAAAGGACAAAGTCAATCAGGCGGTATCTACCGGCAAAAGGCAGAGCGGCAACCGGCCTGTGTGGCAGCAGTTCCTGCAGGTCTTCATGATAAGTGGCTGCATCGATTACTCCTAATAATTGTTTCTTCATTTCTGCCCCTCCTTCGATCAATTAAGTAGCTAAATATCTCTGTTTGATCATTTCCTCATTAACCAGTACAATCTCCCCGTTTTCCGGGCGAATCACCGTACCATCAGGAATTTCCATATCACAAGGGACAATCGCCCTTTCAATGAACGTGTTTTTGCCGATTTTGGAATCCGGCATGATGACAGAATCCTTGACGACGGCACCTTTTTCAATTGTGACCCCCTGGAAAACAACGGAGCGTTCAATATCACCCTCAACGGTACACCCTTCGTTGACCAGTGAATGCACAACCATTGCATCACCTGAAATAAACTGTGGCGGATGATTGGGATTTACTGAATAAATCTTCCACTCGTGATCAAACAAATCGAGCCCACAAGTATCATCAAGCAAATCCATATTGGCTTCCCAAAAGCTTTCGAGCGTCCCAACATCCTTCCAGTACCCGGAAAAAGGATAGGCGACAAGCCTCTTCCCCTCCTCAACCAGCCGAGGAATGACATCTTTTCCAAAATCATGGCTCGAGCCAGCATTTACGTAATCAGCTTCAAGGCTTTCTTTCAGCACATCCCAGTTAAATATATAAATCCCCATTGAGGCGAGATTACTTTTGGGAACATCCGGCTTTTCCTCGAATTCTTTGATTCTCATATCCGGGCCGGTATTCATAATGCCAAAACGGCTGGCATCCCCCCACGGCACCTCAATGACCGAAATCGTGGCATCGGCGCCTTTTTCAATGTGGTACTGGAGCATATGTTCATAATTCATCTTGTATATATGGTCGCCAGATAAAATTAGGACATACTCCGGATCATATTGCTTCAGGTAATTCAGGTTCTGGTAAACGGCGCAGGCTGTTCCCGTATACCACTTCACTTCAGAAGATTCGCTGAAAGGCGGCAGTACCGTTACCCCTCCATCCTTCCTGTCCAAATCCCACGCGCTTCCAATTCCAATGTATGAATTCAACACCATCGGCTGATATTGGGTCAGAACCCCGACAGTATCAATGCCTGAATTCGCGCAATTGCTTAAAGTGAAATCAATGATTCTGTACTTCCCACCAAATGGAACTGCGGGCTTAGCGATACTCCTTGTCAACATTTTCAGCCTGCTGCCCTGCCCCCCCGCCAACAGCATAGCCACGCATCTTTTCTTTGCCACTTTGGCTGCTCCTCTCTTTTCCGGGCAAAAACAAAAGCCCTTGCGAAGAATGAAAACCATCCCATCGAGGCCTTTTCTGAATTACCCGGCAATTTTCTGGAAAGATTGGAACCCCTTTGCTCTCCCATTAAAGCCCTTATTTAGGTAAAAACAAAATAGCTTTAACTGCCATTGTCCATACTTTCAAAAGGAGTCGCATGCCCACTGCATGCTTTTCACATTGAAATCCCTTTGAAATGGATATTCTGTTTTTTAACAATAATTCTCTTTAACTGCCTTAATACCTTGACAAAAATTCCTCGTTTTTTAGACAAAAAATTGGTGAATCTTCCATCAGTACTGGAAATTCCACCCTATTCTTCCGTACCTGACAATTTTTCCTTCATAAAAAGATAAAAACCCGCCCGTAAACTTGTAAAAATGATGGCAGGAAAGTGAATGATCACCAAAGGCAAAAGTTATGTAAATTTGCCAACTATAGTGGAAAAAGGAGAACAACTAGGGATACGCGAAAAGAGTGAAAAAATTTTTCAGTCTATTTTAAAGTATTCTTTCTAATACCCTATTTTTTCAAAAGAATAACCTGTTTTCTTAAAAAAAGTTTTAAAATTTTTCTGAAACTTTTGAGGAGGAATATTTTTATAAAAAAATCCACTTTTGAAATAGGGATAATGATAAAGAAGAGGTTGTTTGGAGCTAAGAGGAATCGTTCCTTAAAGGTCTTGAAATTTCATCGGTCGGAGTAGTTAAAGTAGATGATATAGCAGAGGTAGTTCTGACCTAAAAAAGTCCCCTCTTCGAAAGTGTTCTACTTCGCGGGGTTAGTTGGGTGGGATAAAGAAGAGAAATACAATGGGCTTATATATAGGAAGAGAAAAGAACATACGAAAAAGAGCAGCTGGCAATGTGCCTGCTGCTCTTTCTTGTTTTATGACCCCTACGGGATTCGAACCCGTGTTACCGCCGTGAAAGGGCGGTGTCTTAACCGCTTGACCAAGGGGCCATTTATGGCGGAGAAGGAGGGATTTGAACCCTCGCGCCGGTCACCCGACCTACGCCCTTAGCAGGGGCGCCTCTTCAGCCTCTTGAGTACTTCCCCATAATGGCTCCGCAGGTAGGACTCGAACCTACGACCGATCGGTTAACAGCCGATTGCTCTACCACTGAGCTACTGCGGAATAATAAGTCATAAATAAAAATATGATGGGCCTAAATGGACTCGAACCATCGACCTCACGCTTATCAGGCGTGCGCTCTAACCAGCTGAGCTATAGGCCCATATAATGGAGCGGGTGATGGGAATCGAACCCACGACATCAGCTTGGAAGGCTGGAGTTTTACCATTAAACTACACCCGCGTATGAAAATAAATGGGGCGATTGAGGGGAATCGAACCCCCGAGTGCCAGAGCCACAATCTGGTGCGTTAACCACTTCGCCACAACCGCCATTACCAAAAGCTTGATAATGGTGGCTCAGGACGGAATCGAACCGCCGACACAAGGATTTTCAGTCCTTTGCTCTACCGACTGAGCTACTGAGCCATAAAAAAATGGCGGTCTGGACGGGACTCGAACCCGCGACCTCCTGCGTGACAGGCAGGCATTCTAACCAACTGAACTACCAGACCATATTGCGGGGGCAGGATTTGAACCTGCGACCTTCGGGTTATGAGCCCGACGAGCTACCGAACTGCTCCACCCCGCGACGATAAAAAGATATTATGTTTCGCCATGCTCTATGTGAGCTGACTCTCCTACAACTCGCAGCTTGATTGATGCCACCCAGCGAGGATAAAAAATAAATGGCGGAGGAAGAGGGATTCGAACCCCCGCGCGGTTTAACCCGCCTGTCGGTTTTCAAGACCGATCCCTTCAGCCGGACTTGGGTATTCCTCCGTTTATTATAAAAATATCTGATGGACCTTGTAGGACTCGAACCTACGACCGGACGGTTATGAGCCGTCTGCTCTAACCAGCTGAGCTAAAGGTCCATATTATACAATCATTATAAGAATCCGGCTCCAGCTGTCTGGTCCAGCACAAAATTTTGGTAGCGGCGGAGGGGATCGAACCCCCGACCTTACGGGTATGAACCGTACGCTCTAGCCAGCTGAGCTACACCGCCAAAACTATATAAGTGATTTTATGAATGGTGGAGCCTAGCGGGATCGAACCGCTGACCTCCTGCGTGCAAAGCAGGCGCTCTCCCAGCTGAGCTAAGGCCCCTTATTTAAAGATGGTCGGGAAGACAGGATTCGAACCTGCGACCCCTTGGTCCCAAACCAAGTGCTCTACCAAGCTGAGCTACTTCCCGAAATCTATATGGCGCGCCCGAAAGGAGTCG
>NZ_JAVFKJ010000008.1:0-167923 GCF_032667185.1 Neobacillus sp. YIM B06451
ATGACCTTTTTTTTTACACAATTATATGGACTTTATCACTTATCCTGATTTGAGTGACTTCCTTTCCGGGTTTTACCCAAACAAAGTCACTTATCCGGATTTGAGTGACTTCCTTTCCGGATTTTAGCCAAACAAAGTCACTCATCTTGATTTGAGTGACTTCCTTTCCGGATTTTAGCCAAACAAAGTCACTTATCCTGATTTGAGTGACTTCCTTTCCGAGTTTTGCCCAAACAAAGTCACTTATCCGGATTTGAGTGACTTCCTTTCTCGATTTTGCCCAAACAAAGTCACTTATCCTGATTTGAGTGACTTCCATTCCGGGTTTTACCCAAACAAAGTCACTCATTCTGATTTGAGTGACTTCCTTTCCGAGTTTTGCCCAAACAAAGTCACTTATCCTGATTTGAGTGACTTCCTTTCCGGATTTTACCCAAACAATGTCACTCATGCGGATTTGAGTGACTTCAATTCCGGAACACGCTTGAACTTTGATTTTGTCTCTCGAATGTCACCCTTTCATAAATCAAGTACGCGCTGACCAATAGAAAAACGACCCTTAGTGGGCCGTTTTCTTTGTTAATACTTTTAGTTTTTCAAAAGGATCTCTCCCGAACTTGGAAAGTCAGTCAGTAAAGCCTGCTATTTGTACTGAGCCTTGTACTGCTCGAATTCCTTCTTGGAGCAATAAACAAAGTGGCCTGGAGCAACTTCCCTCATCTCAAGTTCTTCATTCTCTTCATACTTATGGACACTTGGGTCATAAGGAATCCTTTTCCTTGTGCGTTCACTGTCCGGATCCGGTAGTGGAATCGCAGATAGGAGCGATCTAGTATACGGATGCAGCGGGTTTTTATACAATTCTTCCGCTGGTGCCAATTCAACCAGCTTCCCGAAGTACATAACGCCAATCCTGTCGCTGATGTACTTGACCATGGACAGGTCGTGGGCGATGAACAGATACGTCAAGCCCTTTTCCTTCTGCAATTTTTTCAAAAGGTTGACAACCTGTGCCTGGATGGACACGTCAAGTGCTGAAATTGGTTCATCCGCGATGATAAAGTCCGGCTCCACAGCAAGTGCACGTGCAATCCCGATACGCTGCCTTTGGCCACCGGAAAATTCATGCGGATAACGGTTTGCGTGTTCCTTGTTCAAGCCGACCGTCTCAAGCAATTCATATACCCTCTCCATCCTTGCTTTCCTGCCCTTGGCAAGGCCGTGGATATCGATTCCTTCGGCAATGATATCGGCCACTGTCATCCTTGGGTTTAGGGAAGCATATGGATCCTGGAAAATCATTTGCATTTTCCGGTTGAATTCTTTTAACTTCTTAGTCGATTTATGGCCGTGGACATCCTCGCCATTAAACAGTACCTGGCCATCAGTTGCGTCATAGAGGCGGATAATGGTCCTGCCGGTTGTTGATTTTCCACATCCGGACTCCCCTACCAAACCAAGTGTTTCACCTTTGTAAATATCGAATGATATGCCATCAACAGCCTTAACCATATTTGGCCGTCCAACATTGAAGTACTGTTTCAGGTTTTTTATTTCAACCAATTTCTCAGCCATCTATTTCCCCTCCTTGACAAGCCTTGGCTCATCGAACGTAGAGGCCAGCTTCCTCATCCGTTTCTTCACTGCATCAGGCGGCTCGACCTTTGGTGCATCGGGATGAAGGAGCCAAGTTTTAGCGAAATGCGTTTCCGAAATTTGGAACAACGGCGGCTCTTGCTCAAAATCAATAGCCATAGCATACGGGTTCCTTGCCGCAAACGCATCGCCTTTTGGCGGGTTTGTCAGGTCCGGTGGCGTTCCCGGGATAGCCGCAAGTTCGGATTTATCGTCACTGTCCAAGCTTGGCATGGACGCAAGCAGTCCCCATGTATACGGGTGGCGCGGATCATAGAAGATTTCATCCACCGTTCCCATTTCAACGATTTGGCCTGCATACATAACGACAACCCTATCGGCAACGTTAGCCACGACACCAAGGTCGTGCGTTATGAAGATAATGGAAGTATCCATCTTGTTTTGTAAGTCTTTCATAAGGTCCAGGATTTGCGCCTGGATGGTAACGTCAAGTGCTGTAGTCGGCTCGTCGGCAATTAGGAGCTGCGGATTCGCCGCAAGGGCAATCGCAATCATCGCCCGCTGTCTCATACCGCCGGAAAACTCATGCGGATACTGGTTGACGCGCCGTTCAGGCATAGGAATCCCTACGAGGCGCAGCATTTCCACCGCCCGTTCCTTTGCGGCGGCTGTGCTCATATTTTGGTGCTTAATTAGCCCCTCCATGATTTGGCGTCCGATTTTCATCGTAGGATTCAGGGAAGTCATTGGATCCTGGAAAATCATGCTTATTTCTTTTCCTCGGATTTTTTCCATTTGCTTTTCCTTTTTTGGAACGATGTCTTCCCCATTGAAGAGGATTTGTCCGCCTGTGATTTTACCCGGAGGCATTGGAATCAGCTTCATAATCGTTTGTGCCGTAACACTTTTTCCTGAGCCAGATTCCCCTACAATCGCAAGGGTTTCACCTTTTTTCAAGTCAAAGCTTACTCCGCGGACAGCTTTGACGTCTCCGCCATAAGTCTGGAATGAGACTTCCAGGTTTTTTACTTCAAGCAATTTCGTCATTTCTCATTCCCCCTTATTTCCGTAGTCTTGGATCCAATGCGTCTCGCAATCCGTCACCGATTACGTTGAAGGCAAAGATGGTTAAACAGATGAACGTAGCCGGGAAGAACAAGCGCCATGGATAATATTTAAGGGCCGGTAGTCCATCGGACGCCATTGTTCCCCAGCTCGCAAGCGGAGGCGTCAATCCAAGTCCCAAATAACTCAGGAATGATTCCGTAAAAATAGCGGATGGAACTGATAACGTCATTGTTACGAGAATAGGCCCCATTGTATTCGGAATGAGGTGCTTGCTCATAATCCTCGGCAAATCGGCTCCTAGTGTCCTTGATGCAAGCACGAACTCCTGGTTTTTCAGGGAGAGTACCTGCCCACGGACAATCCGGGCCATATTGATCCAGCCTGTTATTGTCATTGCCAGGATCATTGTTCCGACTCCTTGTCCAAGAACAACCATCAATAGGATAACTAGCAGCAAATACGGAACACCCCAAAGGATATCCGCAAAACGCATCATCATATCGTCGGTTCGGCCGCCCTTATAGCCAGCAAGGCCGCCATAGAATACGCCGATGAAAAAGTCGACCAAGGCCGCCGCAACGCCGATGAACAATGAAATCCTTGCACCGAACCATGTACGCGCGAACACATCGCGGCCAAGATCGTCGGTGCCAAACCAATGCTCACTGCTTGGCGCCTTATTCGTATTCATCAAATCGTTAGTTGAATAATCATGCTCTGTCATATGTGGTCCAAAGATTGCCATGAAAATCAAAAGGATCAGGAGAACAATACCAAACATGGCAAGCTTGTTTTTACGGAAACGGATAGAAACATCTTTCCAGAAAGAAAGGCTCGGTTTCGAAATCTTTTCCGCTTCGTGTGCCTTAGATCCGACAATCTGGAATTTATCTTTTGAAATCTGCATTGTTATTCTCCTTTCCTTCCGCCGGCCAGTTTAATCCGCGGATCAATCAAGCCATACGCGATGTCGACGAGGAGAATGGCCGAGAGCAAAATGATACTGTAGAATACGGTAACACCCATGATAACTGTATAATCGCGGTTGGTGATTGATGTTACAAAGTGGGACCCGAGTCCTGGTATACCAAAAATCCTCTCGATGACAAAGCTACCTGTAATGACACCTGCGGAAAGCGGGCCCAAATACGTAACAACAGGAAGCAGGGCATTCCTGATCGCATGCTTCACAGTGATCGCCCTTTCACTAAGCCCTTTCGCCTTTGCCGTACGGATATAGTCATTTGACATTACTTCCAACATGCTCGAGCGGGTCAAGCGTGCAATAAACGCCATTGGCGTGGATGCAAGTGCCAGGGCTGGCAAAATCGTATGGGCAAAAGAATCCCAGCGTGCCACCGGCAGAATCTGCAGTTTGATGGAAAAAATGTATTGAAGGACGGATGCCATAATAAAGGATGGAACGGAAATGCCCATTACCGCAAATATCATTGCGCTATAGTCCTGCCATTTATTATGCCTTAACGCGGCAATAATCCCGAGGAGGACCCCAAGCGACACAGCAATTAAAATGGCTTCAAGCCCAAGGGCAAGTGAAACAGGGAACCCTGTCTCAATCAGGTCGTTAACGGTCCGTGCCTTGTACTTAAATGATGGGCCGAAATCCCATTGGGCAATCCTGCCCAAATATTCTCCGTATTGAACATACCATGGCTGGTCCAAACCGTAATGCTCATTTAAAGCTTTTTCAATTTCAGGAGGCAACTGTTTTTCTGATGTAAACGGATTGCCTGGTGCCAGCCTCATTAAAAAAAACGTGGCCGTAATGATCAAGTAAAGGGAAAGTAACATAAAAACCAATCTTCTAAAGATGTATCTAACCAAAAGTGCCCACCTCCATTGTTTGCCCTTTATCTTCTCCTAAAAATCAAATATTGACAATTTTTAAGAATAGGTAAAGAGTCTGCCGGAATTGGATTTATTTTCAAAACACTCTGAAAGCCTAGAAAAACTTGGCATCTATACGCCAAGTCCTAAAGGAGCATGCCTAATTTTTTCTATACTTCAGAATATTTCTCTAATATATCCTATATCAGAAAGGAAGGTATATGGGAACCGTAACCCCATATACCTACCTAAGTTGTATACCATATTCGGTTTTGCTTATTCGAACTTAGCCCACTTCAGCTGGACATCGCCAAGGCCGGATACAACTACACCCTTCAGGTTGTCTTTCTTAACCCAAACGTTTGTATAGAAGTAGATTGGGGCAGCCGGCATTTCATCCATGAAGATTGCTTCGGCTTGTTTTAGCATTTCGAGGCGCTTGTTAGCGTCGCCTTCTTTTTGGGAATCAATCAGAAGCTGTTTGTATTCTGCATTTTCCCAGAAAGTATCGTTGTTTCCGCCGTTTTTGTCGCGGTAAATTTCAAGGAAGTTGATTGGGTCGTTAAAGTCGCCAAGCCAGCCCATACGTCCGACCATGTAATCTCCCTTATGCATCTTGTCGATGTAGACAGCCCACTCGGCATTGTCCAGGGTTACTTCAACGCCAAGGTTCTTCTTCCACATATCCTGGATTGCCTGGGCAATCTTTTGGTGTGCTTCTGAAGTGTTATAGGAAAGCGTGATTGGAGGAAGCTCGGAAACATCGCTATAACCAAGTTCCTTTAGACCTTCTGCAAGGAATTCCTTCGCTTTTTCAACATCGTTATCCTTGAAATAGCCCTTTTCATTTTCCGGAATCATGGAAGGAGGTACGATTGCCATCGCAGGCACCTGTCCACCCTGTGTGATGTTTTCAACTACTGCCTGGCGGTTGATCGCGTAGGCAAGAGCTTTACGAATATTTTTATTGTTCAATGGCGGCTTTTCAGTCTGGAACTTATACCAATAAGTACCAGCGATTGGCTTAATGTTCAGGTTCCCGGCATCCTTCAGCTGCTTAAGAGCGTCTGTTGGAAGTGTACCGAACGGAGAACCAGCCCAGTCAAGCTCGCCGTTGTCGAACATGGATAGTTCGGTGTTAGGATCATTAATCATGTACATCTCGACTTTAGTCAGGCTGACAGCATCAGCATCCCAATAGTCTTCGTTCTTTTCAATAACGATTTTGTCCTGGTGAGCCCATTCAGTCATCTTGAAAGGACCATTTGATACATATGCATCGCCTGCGTCAGTGTACCAATTCGGATTCTCTGTGGCCACTTTTTCATTAACAGGGAAATAAGTGTAGAACGCAGTCAGCTCCAAGAAATATGGAGTCGGGTTCTCAAGTGTAACAACAAGAGTCTTGTCATCCTTTGCTTCTACGCCAAGAGTTTCAGGCTTTGCCTTGCCTTCGTTGATTGCCTGGCCGCCTTTAACATAGTATAGCTGGTATGCATACTGTGACTGGTTTGCTGGGTCAAGTGCCCATCTCCAGGCATAAACGAAATCATTGGCTGTTACAGAATCGCCATTTGTCCACTTCGCATCACGAAGCTTGAACGTGTATTGAGTCAGGTCGTCTGAAACCTCGATGTCTTCTGCCATCGCAGGCTGTGGCTTTCCGTCCTTGTCAATACGGGTCAAGCCTTCAAATGTCTGAAGCAATACGCCGCCTGAGGTAGCGTCGTTAGCCAATCCCGGATGCAGGGAGAATGGCTCGGAGTTGATGTTAACTTTCATTTCCTGTGGAACGTCTTCTTTCTTCTTGTCCTTATCGCCGCTGGCGCTATCGCCGCCGCCGTTGCAGGCAGCAAGGAACATGCTCATTACAATCAACATGCTGAAAAAGATAGAAAATCTTTTCTTCACAGTCTTACCCCCCTATTATTAATTTCCGCAAACGGAAGTCCGATTGTCTTTCCAGTAAACTACATTTGTATGTACGGAAAAGAATGATTTAATAGTCTGATAATTTTTGAAAAAGAAAAAATCAGCCAATTAACCAATAAAAAAAAGCGAATTTATAGCTTTGCAGATACATCTATCTCCAGAAGTTATAAACCGGCTTTTTCCAAGTTCCGGCTATAGAACATACGAATGTAATAATTGAAACACAATCGTAAAGTCGCCCGTTTGTTACGTTTATTATAAATAGTTTAATTCTTGAATGCAAGCAGGAAATTGGGACACAACCTTCTATTCCGGAATAACTTTCTAGTATTACACTGGAAGAGGTGTATGTATTTTCCTAAAATTAATCCCTTTTTGCTCCCTAACCACCTACTCCACTTGATTTTCAAGGCAATTTAATGTATTTTAATATTACAATTAATACAACGGCTTTGAGAAAGAATAGTACTGGCAGCAATTGGTTTTCAGAGAGTTTGTGGATGGTGCGAACAAACAACCGGCTGCCAGGAATGGGCTTTTGAGCTCCGGAATGGAAATTAAGTATATTCCGGCGCGTGCCAGGCGTTAACATGGCTTCCCCTACAAGGGGTAAAAGTGGCTTTTAAGCAATTAGGGTGGCACCGCGGACCATTCGTCCCTATCATGATGGGGATGAATGGTCTTTTTTTATTATTTCCCAAAAAATAACAGGAGGAAACTTCCATGAAAACAATTTTTTCGGGTATTCAGCCAAGCGGCACGATTACTCTTGGAAATTACATCGGCGCCTTAAAGCAGTTCGTGGAGCTTCAGGAGGAATATAACTGCTATTTCTGTATAGTAGACCAGCATGCGATTACCGTACCACAGGACCCCATTCAATTAAGGAAAAATATCCGCAGCCTTGCCGCTCTCTATTTGGCGGTAGGCCTGGATCCAGAACGGGCTACGCTTTTCATCCAATCCGAGGTGCCCGCACACGCGCAGGCCGGATGGATGATGCAATGCGTCTCCTATATTGGCGAACTTGAAAGAATGACTCAGTTTAAGGACAAATCCGCGGGGAAAGAAGCGGTTTCTGCTGGGCTTCTAACATATCCGCCATTAATGGTTGCCGATATCCTGCTTTACAATACAGATCTTGTACCAGTAGGCGAGGACCAAAAGCAGCATCTGGAACTGACAAGGGACCTGGCCGAAAGGTTCAATAAAAAGTACCGGGAGATTTTCACCATACCGGAAGTGCGAATTCCCGAGGTCGGCGCGAGAATCATGTCACTACAGGAACCAACAAAGAAAATGAGCAAGTCCGACCCTAACACCAAATCGTTCATTTCTATCCTTGACGAGCCAAAGCTAATTGAGAAGAAAATTAAAAGCGCTGTGACCGATTCCGATGGCATCGTAAAATACGATAAGGAAAACAAGCCAGGGGTATCGAATCTCTTGACCATTTATTCCATTCTAGGCGGAAAATCCATTCCTGAAATTGAAAAAAACTATGAAGGAAAAGGCTATGGGGAGTTTAAGGCCGATTTGGCCGAAGTCGTCATCAGTGCGCTTAAACCAATCCAGGACAGGTACCATGAATTAATGGAGTCCTCTGAACTGGACGACATCCTTGACCAAGGCGCGGAAAAAGCAAACCGGGCTGCATCGAAAATGCTAAAGAAAATGGAAAGTGCGATGGGGCTGGGCAGAAAGCGTAAAAAATAAGTTCCATTCATTAAACAAAGAGAGGCATTCCCGATTGGAAGCCTCTCTTTGTTATTTCAATATGCTTTTAAGAAACAATTTCTGCCCTACTTACTAACAGCTTATCCATTAAACACCATTCACATATTATATAGAAGAAACTCGGCATTTAATTTCTTTTTTAAAAAAAACGGCTATTCACCGAAAAAACTCTCCTCCAATATCTGGTTCTAAATTGTTGATTAATTCACCTTGGGACCGTGCTCCATTTCCCACAGTTTTTCGAAAAACGGTTGCCCTTTAATAAGATTTTCGCAGAAATGTTCATGCTTCCTGCTCCAGCCAGGCTTTACATTTGTAAAAAGCTGCTTCCATGCTTCGTCAAAATTCATTTTTTGGATTGCTTCATAATTTTCAGGCGACCATTCAGTATACCAGTAGCGGATTTCTGCTTCATTTCCTGACGACTGCAGCTGGTCGAGCGCCATGAACAAGAGCTGTTTTAATTGCCTTTCCTTTCTAGTTAACCCGGTCATTAGTTCCGGTTCAGGGGAAAGTATATGGAACTCTTTAGAATCATGTTCAGGCTTAAATTTGTAAACCGAGGGATCATGATTTTCCAGCATTTCATAAACAAGCTGTTCCTGCCTTGGAATAAGCCTGCTTTTTCTGACGGGAATATTGTATCCAATTGTGTCAACTGCCAGTATATCCATTCCGTCACTTATGACAAAACAATATTCCAATTGAATTCGCTCATGGTTTTTCCGTAAATAAGCCTTTTGATAAATATCATCGAGAAGCTGCTGAGGCAATGGCGCAAGGTCGTTTTCAATGTAACGGAACAGGATCGGCTCAATTTTTAAGAGCGGTACCTGGTCAAGCAATTCAACGCCATCATCTTTTCTCCACTCATGAAAATGGCATACATTGTAGCCATTTTCCTCTCCTTCAAACCAGTTCACCCAGACATCATGAAGATATAACATTGATCGACCCCTCACTTCAAGAATCCATTTGTCAATCAGTATAGGCAGCCTCAAGTTAAATTATTCCTTATTCGGACGATGAATCATCTCATTCATCACCATTTCGGCCGGGTAGAAATATGCTTAAAGCGACGATTGTCACGCCTATCGGAAGTAGATAGCATTCAGGCTTCTCCGATATAAATTTAAGATAGTCCCAATACCCCATACCTGCGGCGAAAACGTTAAGATATGCAACTAAACTGATACCCCCGGAAACCGAAATGCCAAAACCTGTCAGCAAGAAAAACAACCTAACAGCCATAATCCCTGTTTCTCCTGTCCATGCCGACTCTCCTGCATGTCCGCATTCTTTAACACATATGTATGATGGATTAACCGGGGTTATGTACAACCTTTGCCTGGAAGGCTTAGTTAACAGAAAAAAAATCTACCATTTTTAGATGGTAGATTTTATCTGCGTGATTTAGGGTTGAAAGCGTCTTTCAAGCCCTCTCCAATAAAGTTAATTGACAGGATTGTTGTTGTAATAATCAATGCAGGCGGCACCCAAATCCATGGTTTGCCTTTAAGCACATCCGGCTCATTTGCTGAAGATAGCATATTCCCCCAGCTTGGAACTTCCTGTGGAACCCCAAAGCCAAGGTAGCTCAAAGCGGATTCGGCTACAATCATGCCGGCAAACAAAATGGTCGCCTGAACGATAATCGTTGACATGACGTTTGGCAACAGATGCTTGGTAATAACTTTATAAGGCGAGCAACCGATCGAAACTGCTGCTGTGATGTACTCGTTCTCCTTTTCTGCGAGAATCTTGCTTCGTACAATACGCGCAACCCCGCCCCAGTTAAGGATACTAATGGTTCCAACCAGAACCCATACACCCGAAACCATTCCAAACAGGATTGCGTTTAGCACGATAACAAAAACGAGGAACGGGAAGTTCAGGATGAAATCGGTAAACCTCATTAGCAGGCTGTCAACAGTCCCTCCAAAATAGCCGGCAATAGACCCTACAAGCGTACCGAGGAATATGACAAAAAATGTACAAGAAAGGCCGACCATCAATGAAATACGTCCGCCATACAGCAGCCTAGTGAAGACATCCCTTCCGCTCTTATCCGTACCGAGCCAATGGTCTGCTGACGGTTTTAGCGACATTTCACCGATATTGATCCTGGAAACATCAGCGGTCGTAATAAATGGTGCCAGGAATGAAAGGATACTTACTATCGATAAGAAAACAAGGCTTACCATTGCCAGTTTGTTCTTCAGGAATTTTTTACGGGCAAGGGCCAGTGGAGATAAACTTCTTTTCGGCGGCCCTACATTCAATTCTGTTTTTTTTCCAGTTGCAATTTCCATTATCTGTCCCTCCTTAATCCAGCCTGATACGCGGATCGACTACGCCGTATAGGATATCCGCAACAAGGTTGCCGACCAATGTTAAAACGGAAAACAACATGGTCAGAGCCATCATGACCGGATAATCCCTGGTATTTACTGACTGAAGGAACAGCTGGCCGATTCCGGGATAGGTAAAGATTGATTCTGTGATAATGGCGCCGCTAATAATAGCGACAATATCGAAGCCAAGGAAGGTAATAAGCGGGATAATGGAATTCCGCAAAATATGGACATTGTAAATGCGCTTTTCCGGTGTTCCTTTCGCCCTTGCAGTCCTTACAAAATCCTTGCGGCTATTTTCAATGATATCGTTCCGCAGAAACTGTGTATAACTGGCAGTACTAAGCATTCCAAGCACAAGCGCAGGAAGCAAAACGTGATGGAGCTTACTCAAATACCATTCAAACGTCCCGTTAGGTATTGTAATATCGACCGATCCATTCGACGGAAACCAGTTCAGCGAGAAGGAGAAGATATATATAGCGAATACCCCGGCAACAAATGATGGAATTGAAAGCCCGAGATAGTTAAAGCCGGCAATCAAGTTGTCTGCCGTTGTATAAGGTTTTCGGCCTGCAAATGTTCCCATCAAGAATGCAAGGATGTACGTAATCAGGATTGCCGTACCTCCAAGCATAAGGGTGTTAGGTATCTTTTCACCTATAACATCTGCAACATCAATCTTAAAACGGGTTGATTTTCCGAAATCGCCCTGAACAAAGTTGGAAATCCAGTTAAAGTACTGAACTGGAAGAGGGTCGTAATACCCCATTTTTTGCCGCATTTCCTCAATGTATTGGGGGTCTGTGTTATTCGGATCTATTTCTCCACTGAAGGAGTCCCCTGGCATTAATTTCGCCAAAGTGAAAACCACAATGGAGATAAGGAGTAACATTGGGATCATTCCCAATAATCTACGGAGCGAATACTTCAACATATGCATTCTCCTTACCTTTGCTGCGTCTTGGCCGCCGTTCACTTTCCAACAGCAATGCCCCACCTCAAAACAGTGGTACAGCAGTCTAGAGTTTTGGGAAGGGCTGGCTGCCCCAGTTTTTGGGTTGGCATCTCAATTAAAACTAACCGCGGCGGTAATCCGCGGTTAGCTTCAACCAACCATTTTAGCCAACTTTAACTGGCGGGATGAACGGTAGTAATACGGTATATCCCGTCAGCAGTCCATGCCCGCTGGCGGAAAATACCATCTTACTGCTCAAGCCACCATTCGTTCGGGCGGTTTGAACCGGAAACATCGTACTTGACGCCTTTAACGCGCTTGTTAAGGGCAACGATTTCTTCAAGCTCCGCGATTGGAAGCGCAGGAAGTTCTTCCATGAAGTGCTTTTGCCACTCAACATATAGTTCCTTACGCTTGTCGGAGTCTGTTCCAACTACTTCCATATCAAGAGCGTCTTCAAGCAACTGGTCGCTCTTCTCGCTTACCCAGCGAGGGTAGTTCCAAAGCGCATCGGACTTCCACAGGCCGGATGGATCTGGATCTGTACCAGTTGACCAGCCGCCGAAGAATACTTCCATCTTCTTGTCGGACTTTTCAAGCATATCGTAGTAAAGGCCAGCGTCTGTCATTGTCAGCTTGGATTTTAAACCAATATCTTCCCAGTACTGAGTCAATTGTTTCGCACGGGCTTCAAACGTTGGGTTTTGTGTTGCATAGTGCGAGAAGTTAACAACGAATGGCTTGCCATTTGGATCTTCACGGAAATTGTCTCCGTCTACATCCTTCCAGCCTGCATCGTCAAGGATTTGCTTCGCTTTTTCAGGATCAAATTCGAATTGCTCAAGTTCGCTATTGTCAGCCGCGATCCAGTGGTTTGTAGGAACAGGTCGGTTAACCGGCTTACCTACTCCGAAGAAGAATGCTTTTACCCACTCCTCACGGTTAATAGCATGGTACATAGCCTTACGAAGTTCAACATCTTGATACTTAGGCTCATTCATAACGTTTTTCTTGCCATCCCAGTTGCCAAGCTTGAAGCCTACATAATAATAGGAAAGGCCAGGGTATTTCACAACATTGATGTTGTCAAGGGCTTCAACTTGCTCGATGATGCTTGGATGGAAAGATGTCATGTCAAGAGTATTGTTTTGAAGTTCACCAACAGTCAGGGACGGGTCGATAACTTTCAAGACAATTTTTTCAATATGCGGTTTGCCGCCAAAGTACTCATCAAAGCGCTCAAGTTCGACGGATTCGCCAGGGACGATTTTTGAAACTTTGAATGGCCCAAGGCCGACTGGCTTTGTACGAACCTTTTCGGATGCCATCATGTCCTTAACCGCAATACCTTCGAACTCTTTGCGTGACATTGCGTATGACCAGAAGTTCTCAAGGTTGTTCACACGCGCTTTGTCAAATGTAACTTCCATTTCGTAATCGTTGAGAATCTTGATTCCGGAGATGGAATCTGCTTTGCCTTCCTTGTATTCAGGAACGCCAACTACGGTTTGGACGTTAGTGTAACGAGGGCCATCATAGTCTTTGTCAGCGAGGACTTTGATTGCGAACTCCCAGTCATGAACGGTAAGTTCTTCACCGTTATGCCATTTAACGCCCTCTTTAAGCTTGAATTTGTAAACCTTGTTATCATCTGTTTCCCATGAAGCGATATAAGGTTGGGCTTTCAAATTCTCATCATAATCGATGAGGTTTTCATCAAAGAAATCAATAACTTCAGCATCAGTTGCATTTCCATAGAAGTTCGGGTTGAATTTTCCTTCTGGTGCGGAGTCAAGCGAGTAAACAAGCGTTCCGCCATCTTTCGGCTCTTCGGAAGCTTTATCTCCGTTGTCTCCTTGTTTTTTGCCATCAGTTTTTTCTCCTCCGCTGCATGCTGCAAGGAACATGGATAAAACCAGTACAAGCGCAGACAGCCATAACCAACTTTTCTTCATTGTGGTCCCCCCATAAAAGTATTGGTAATTCGAGCGCCCGGAAAGTTTATTTGGGCACTTTTTCAAAACACGGCATTCGACGTGTTTTTAATAAAGGTGGCAAGCGACTCTGTGAGAGGGCTTCACCTCCTTTAATTCCGGCTTTGTAACCGAACATTGCTCCATTGCCATAGGGCACCGCGGATGGAACGGGCAGCCGGATGGCGGATTCAATGGGCTTGGCACATCCCCTGTCAAAATGATCCGCTCCTTCTTTTTCTTTGGATCAGGTGAAGGAATGGCGGATATCAATGCCTGGGTATAAGGATGGAGCGGTTCGGCATAAAGGCTGTCCTTTTCTGCAATTTCCACCATATTGCCAAGGTACATAACGCCGATCCGGTCACTCATATGCTTTACGACGCTCAAATCATGTGCGATAAACAAAAATGTTAAATCGAATTCTTCCTGCAAATCCTTCAACAGGTTCAATACCTGGGATTGGACAGACACGTCGAGAGCGGATACCGGCTCATCGGCAATAATTAGCTTTGGCCTTAAGGCAAGCGCCCTGGCTATACCGACCCTCTGCCTTTGCCCTCCGGAAAATTCATGTGCGTATTTATAATAGGCATCCTCCGGGAGGCCGACCTTTTCAAGAAGGTCCATTACTTCCCTTTTCAGCTCTTCCTTTGGTTTTTTCGTATAGTTATAGATTGGCTCTGCAATAATATCGCCAACCATCTGCATCGGATTAAGCGACGCATATGGATCCTGAAAAACCATCTGCATGTCCTTGCGGATATCACGGAGTGTCTTGCCGCTGATATTGGTGATATCCTGCCCGTCAAATATGATTTGCCCGTCTGTAGGCTTGAGAAGCCTCAGGATTGTCCGTCCCGCTGTCGACTTTCCGCAGCCGGACTCCCCAACAAGGCCCAGCGTTTCGCCTTTTTTGATTTCAAATGAAATATCGTCGACGGCTTTTACGTTTCCGATTGTCCTTTTGAAAAAACCACCTTTGACAGGATAATAGGTTTTAAGATTCCGGATTTCGAGCAAATTCCCTTTGCCGGCACCGGTGTTCTGTTTGCTTGCTTCTGTTGCTATACCGCTCACTGGCTAATCGCTCCTTCCTTTGGCCTGCTTGTTTCAAAGAGCAGGCAGGCTACCTTGTGCCCATCTCCGTTTTCCGCGAGAAGTGGTGTTACTGTCTGGCACTCCGGCATAGCCATTGGGCAGCGGTTGGCGAACCTGCAGCCAGTTTTTGGCATGTTTGTAATCGAAGGGACAATTCCTTGGATGGAACTAAGCCTGTCCGCCTCATCCTCCATTTTTGGAATTGCGCCAAGAAGCAGTGTTGTATATGGATGCTTCGGATTATAGAAAAGCGTTTCTACGTCGGTTTGTTCGACGATTCTTCCAGCATACATGACAATGACCTCATCACACATTTCCGCCACGACACCGAGGTCGTGCGTAATAAGAATAATGGACATGTCATTGACTTCCTGAATTTCTTTTAGAAGCTCAAGTATCTGGGCTTGTACGGTTACATCCAATGCTGTTGTCGGTTCATCTGCAATCAACAGTTTCGGCTGGCAGGCAATCGCAATTGCAATCATGACGCGCTGCCTCATCCCGCCGGACAGCTGGTGGGGATACTCATCAACAATTTTCTCCGGCCTGGAAATCCCAACGCTCTTCAACAGCGCTATCGCTTTTTGGCGCGCTTCTTGTTTGGTGATTTTCTGATGGTTCAAAATGACCTCTTGTATTTGGGATCCTATTGTAAATACAGGATTCAATGACGTCATTGGTTCTTGGAATATCATCGAGATATCCTTACCGCGTATTTTATTCACCTGATTCTCGTCCAGTTTTTCTATATGAATGTTATCGAAGACGATTTCCCCTGACTTGATCTTGCCAATTCCTTTTGGAAGAAGCTGCATGATCGAAAGGCTCATGACCGATTTCCCGCAGCCGGATTCCCCAACGATCCCGACTATCTGGCGGGGCTTAACCGAAAACGACACATTGTCGACGGCATTATAGAACGTTCCATCGATATCGAATGCTGTTTCCAGGTTTCTGACCTCCAGTAATGGTGTTCCGCTTTGCTGGATTTTTTTTGTGCTCATACGACACCTTCTTACTCAAAAATTTTCTGCCTATTCGCTATATTTAAATAAAATACTATTACAGATTTGTTACAATTGCAAGGAATATTTGTTAATTTTTATCTAGATGCTGGAAATGGAGGAAAAGCCCGTCCTTACAAGCTTTTCCTATTCAAAAAAAAGAAAAACTTTTAAAAAATGAAAGAATTACCAATAATTTTGAAAGAACTTTCTATCGTAAATCTGTGACTTTGGTAATATTTTTTGACTAAAAAGTAACCATAACAATAGCCCAAAAGTCTCGGAATTCCATTCCCGCCAAAGAGAAGCCGATCATGCTCTTTTTCTGTCTTTTTTTTGTTAAGATTATCCTGCAATAATAATTTGTAGAAGTGATTAAGTTCTTTTTCATTATATAAGGAGCACCATTCCGCCTGGTAATTTTCGCCACATTCATGGTATACTGCATATTCCGCTAGCCCTTCCATAATCATTGATTCAAGCAAGGAGTTTTCCCGGACATCTTTTGCGATAACATTTATTCTGCACGTATGATGGTATTCATGGACTAACAGTGCCTCAAGTTCCTTTTTGTCCTCGATGTGGGGAAGAAAGAGAAAGAGTTTATCTGGATAGGAGACTCCGGATTTTTGTGGTGGTGCTTTTCGTAGGAAAGCGGTTCTTTTAGCAGACGGAAAAATAAAGATTGGAATATCCGGTCCGTTCCATTTGCCACGATACTTTTTGAAGATTCCTTCCATATTTACCCATGTATTACTGTCTATAAGAAGCTGTACATCCTTCTCGATCGCTGCCGATGGTTTATACATTCCGAAAGACAATAATTCCCGGTAAATCTCCCTTGGCTTCCCTCCTGGAAAATATGGTCTAAGCCGCTCGCATATTGCTTCCGGCCGTTTCCAGTCTTCTTCAAGCCATTCGTCAGTTCGGATAATTGCCATCTTCGTATCCCCTCCGATGAAAGTGCCTCTTTCTATCCTATGGGTCCAATAGTTGAAAATTCACGATCCAGGATATAAAAAAACCAGTCTGTATGTGAATACACAGACTGGTTTGATTGGTTATTTTTCATGTGAGCCCTATCGTATTGGATAAAGCTTATTCATATTTTTTAAAAGCGAGCGTAGCATTGTGCCCGCCGAATCCGAGCGAGTTGCTGATGGCAGCCTTAATTTCGCCTGGCCTTGATTGATTTACTACATAATCCAGATCACATTCGGGATCCGGTGTTTCATAATTGATCGTCGGAGGCATGATCGAATCCCTGATTGCCAAGGCAGTGAAGATTGCCTCGACTCCGCCGGCAGCGCCTAACAAGTGGCCGGTCATCGACTTGGTTGAACTGACAGCAAGCTTGTATGCGTGTTCGCCAAACACCTCTTTAATGGCATTCGTTTCAAATCTGTCGTTATAGTCGGTGCTCGTACCGTGCGCATTAATATAATCAACGTCTTCCGGATTAAGTCCGCCATCCTCAAGAGCCATCCTCATGGCGCGGACGCCGCCTTCTCCCCCTGGTGCCGGTGCGGTGATATGGTAGGCATCACCGGTCGCTGCATATCCTACTATTTCCGCGTAAATCTTCGCGCCGCGGGCTTTCGCATGTTCCAATTCTTCAAGGACAACAATGCCAGCGCCTTCGCCCATGACAAAACCGTCCCTGTTTTTATCAAATGGCCTGCTCGCCGTTGCCGGATCAGGGTTGGTCGAAAGCGCCGTGTTCGCGCAGAATCCAGCGACAGCCATCTTCGTAATCGGCGCCTCAGTTCCACCGGTAACCATCGCATCCGCATCACCGCGCTGGATAACCTTGAACGCATCGCCTATCGAATTCGTCCCTGTGGCGCATGCGGTCACGGTGCAGGAATTGAATCCTTTCGCCCCGAGCATAATGGAAACCTGGCCAGCAGCCATGTCGGGAATCATCATTGGGACGAAGAATGGGCTTACCCTTCTATAACCCCTGTTTTGAAAAACTTCAAACTGCTGTTCAAACGTCTCCATTCCGCCGATTCCTGAACCAATCCAAACTCCTACCCGATGGGCATTCTCATCCACAATTGCCAGTCCTGAATCCTTGACGGCCATTAAGGAAGCAGCCACCGCGTATTGTGTGAACCGGTCCATTTTCCTTGCTTCTTTTTTCTCAATAAACTCTTCCGGGTTAAAATCATTGATCTGCGCCGCCACTTTAGCCGGGAAATCATCCGCGTTGATCCGTGTCAGCGGCCCAATCCCCGATTTGCCTGCAACGATATTCTTCCAGGTTGTATCGGCATCAAGTCCGAGCGGGGTTACAGCCCCTATCCCTGTAATTACTACCCTGCGTTTCGTCACGAAAAGCCATCTCCTTTTCCGTACTATTTATGTTCAGTGCAACAATTATTTTCCCCAGCGGATCGCGATGGCCCCCCAAGTGAGCCCGCCGCCAAATCCGACCATGACGACCACATCATCGTCCTTGATTTTTCCTGCCTTGACTTCATCGACCAGTGAAATTGGAATCGATGCTGCCGAAGTGTTTCCGTACTTACTAATTGTATAAGATACTTTTTCTTCAGGCAATTCCAGCCTCTGCCGGGCGGCCTCAATAATCCGGATATTTGCCTGATGGGGTACAAGGAAGTCAACGTCATCCTTTTCAAGGCCTGCTTTATGAAGGACATTGACACTGCTTTCCCCCATTTGCCGGACTGCGAATTTAAAGACTTCACGCCCATTCATAATGATGGACTCATCCTGATATAGATGTTTTCCACCTGTTCCATCTGCCCCAAGTTCAAAAGAGAGCACGCCACGGTCACCGGATACAGGCCCAAGCACAACCGCGCCCGCTCCATCACCGAAAAGTACAGCCGTGTTCCGGTCCTCCCAATTGACGATTTTTGATAATTTCTCAACTCCGACAACAAGGACGTGTTTATAAACGCTTGTTTCAATGAATTGTTTTCCTGTTACGATGCCGTACATGAATCCTGCGCATGCTGCGCTTACATCCATCGCCGCCGCATTTACTGCCCCAAGCCTTTCCTGGAGCATACAGGAAACGGAAGGGAACGGCCTGTCGGGAGTTACTGTAGCAACGAGGATCATATCGATGTCGGCTGGAGATATTCCGGCTTCCTCAATCGCCATGCTTGCAGCCTTATAAGCCATATGAGATGTATCTTCATTTTCCCCGGCAATCCTTCTCTCTTCAATGCCAGTCCTCGTCCGGATCCATTCATCGGACGTATCCATCCTCTTTTCGAGGTCAAAGTTCGTTACAACGGTTTCGGGTACATATTTTCCTAAACCAACTATGCCAGCTCGCATCGTGGCCATCTCCTTATTGTATAAAATAATCATGGTAGCTTTATTATCAAATATTATGACTTGGTACTAATTTTATCAAATAAAAAAGGCACTTTGCAATAGTTATTTGCCGGATGGCCCATTGAGTATACCTTCCCTTTACAATTTCCTTTCATATAGTAGAAGTGAGAATGGTTTTGGAAGGAGGGTGAAAATGGACGGGAATCAAAATCGGGGAGTCCCCAAAGGTGATCCGTTCACCAGGATGATGTTCGGGTCGGGCTGGGATAATGGCGGATTGACAAATGGCATGGAAGGGACAGAGCCTCCGCCCGTGGGAACCCCAATCAATTATATGCAGTTGATGGAGATCATTGATGGGATGGTAGGTCTGGCCGACCAACTTAGGCCGGTTTTTGCCGATATTTATCCTTACATCCAGCAGTTCTGGAAAAAGAAGTAGCTGCCGTTGATGGCAGCTGCTTCTATTATTAAGCAGGATTGATTAGTCATAACGTGAACTTCAGATCGATTTGGGGAATACCCAGCTGTTGAATAGGAGAACTTCTCATTGATAGGAGGGAATCCCCGCCAGTTGAAAAATCAGTTGGTTTTTCATCCCCGCCCATTAAGAGTGGGGTAAATTCCTTCGAGTATCCGAGTTCCCGTATCGCCTTTGTCAATCAGGAGCGCAATGCGTTCCGCGGCTTTATCCCAATCCGGCCCTTCTTCCCCAGCAGTAGGCAGCGTGCTTGATTTTTCAGCCGCGTTCTTCTTTCCGGTTTGCTCCATATCCGTTCCGGTAGTGCTTGGGATCGGCACGATTACCCGCAATACCTTTTCAGCCGAAGCCTCGGCAAGATCGGCAGCTTTCCTTATTGCCTCAATGTTTCGCACTTCCCGGCTGCGTTGGCCTGGCCCATTGGGCAGCAGAAGTACGACCAATGGCCACTGATGATTCAAACGAATAAGCTCTTCCAATTTCGTGCCAAGGCTTTCAGTGTGGGAAGGCGGAATTTTCCCCTCCGTATATAGGTCGTATAGGGAAAAAATAACCACTTTTTCTCCAATGAAATGTGTTTCTACAGCATCTATGGGCATTTTTACAAAATTGCTGTTCCTCCCGATTTCAAGTTCCATATTTTCCTCGGTTTCATCGGGTGAGGGACTCAAGGATATTCCTCCGACTTCATAACCCATCTCAAGCAATCGTTTGCACAGATGAAAGCCGAGCCGCTCAAATACCCCTATTATCAAAGCTTCTCCCATCCATCTCCCTCCTTCCAGCCCGGTCTCATAGTATCCTATGCAGGCTGGGATAAAAATTTGACCATTGGTTCATTCTTCTCTTCTTTTCGTCCGTACCATGTAATAGTAGCGGTTCAACTTACGCTAAAAAATAATGAAAGGCTAAAGGACCTTTTCATGCCTTGACATGAACCTTGCTATTTCCATCCCAAGCTGGCCCGCTTTTTCAGGGAGCATATACGTTTCAGTGATTGGGGGTTTCTGTTGAAGAGTGGACAGGAGATTTTTGCAGGCCCGCGCATTCTTGTAAGCCCTCCCCCCTGTCAGGATATGAAAAATCCTGATTGGGGCGCCGAAATCAAATTCAGGAAGGCTTTCCTCCTTTATTTCACGTTCCACCGTTCCTCTGTCCACTTCATGAGCCTCAGCTATTTCCCCAAGGACCTTTTTGTAAAAAAATATGTGTTCCCTTTCTTGTTCCATGTGGTACTTGAGAGACAAGATTGGATTAATGAGCACAATTGATCTGATTTTCCCCTTTAATTCTTCGGCTAGCTTCAGTGCCGCCAGAGCTCCCATCCCTTCTGCGAGTATGTGGATTTTTGGATTGAGGATTTCATTTTTCATGACAATTTCATAAAGCATGGCAGCAAGCAGGACAGCTTTTGGTGAACCCCAGTGCTTTCCGTAAAGATTTGATGTAAATAGCGTGTAGCCCGCTTCCCGAAGATTGGAGAGGATTTCCCGTTTACCGGCATTTTGGTTCCAGAAGCTGGCCTCCTCGTCGACAAAATGCCTTTCATCGCCTAAAATCAATACACCAAAGCCGGATGGTTTTACAGGGTAGTAGACAGTGCTCCATTGATTCCCAAGTTGAAAATTTCTGTTATCCATACGAAAACTCCTTCTGCCATTTTCCAGTATTAGTGTATGTAAACCAACAAAGAATGAATTGGGGCTTTTCCTCAATTCCACTCTTCATACTTCTTACGTTATTTCCTTTTGCGTTTCTTCTTTTTTCCTTATATGATAAGATGAGAAAGATAATACGCTATGAGGTGACGGTATGAAATACTTCTGGACTCTGTTTTGGGTTTTGCTTTTAGTGGAAATGCTTTCTTATGTGGTAACTTCGATGATTGGTGTTGCGTTTGACTTTAAACTTGCCGCGGTATTGGGTGTACTGACGACCATTTTAATCCTCGTTGTACCATCGATCATTCCAAATGAACCCGTAGACAATCATTAAAAAACGTTGAAGGCCATCCCGAACAGGATGACCTTTTTCATTGTTTATTCGGGGCCGCTCCAGGCTAAAACTGTTGAAAAGGCTATATGATTTCTGTTTAGAGAAATTTGTCTATTACCTCTCCATACCCGGGTTGGTTCCCGTTCAACCCACCGCTCAGAAAATTAATGTAAGATAAATACCACATTGTAAAAGCCACCCGGAATGGATGGCTTTTTCTATTTCCTATGGGGCTACGGTTTCCTCGTATACATCCATTTCCTTTCGTGATTGGACGCTTCCGGGAATGGCTGCCCTTTTTTTAAATAAATTTTCCTCGGATTGATTACCCCACTCCCAGTATCGCCAATTTCAATATAAGTACCATTGTTGGGCGCTTTCTGGCCTGGGTTAAATTGATGGTTTTGTCCCATTTACCTTCCTCCTTCCGACATCCGGGAGCATTTGAAAATGGCCCCTATCTTTATTATTCCACTCATTCGATTGCTGATTAAGGGGATATTTTGTCATTATTTCCCGAGAAATAATGTCGAATATGACGTTTGTATGAACCTTCTTCCAGTTCTATAGTTTTTTTTCTTCGTTAGCAATATAATTATAGTAATAAATGACATTTGCCCCTTGATAGCAGCAGAATTTGTGTAGAAAGTAGGTGGCCAACATGCAATCCTATGCAGGTGCGCCCGCAAAACTGACCGAATTGCTCAAGTATACCCATCATATTCAAAAAATTGAAAAAGGGCATTTCCTTTTTCAAGAAGGCTCACCGTCAAAAGAGATTTACGTCCTCTTAAGCGGTTTGGTTCAAATCAGCAAAATCATTCCCGACGGAAGAGAGTTGACTCTAAGGATTTGTTCCGAGGGGGATTTGATGGGTGAATTGAATATATTTTGCTCGACTCCAAGAAATTTATTGAGCGCCAAAGTGACCGAAAGCGGTGAAGTCGCCGTCATCATGAAAGATACCCTTGAGGCAAAGCTTGCCAGTGAACAGGCGCTCGCATTCGAATTCATGCAATGGATGAGCCAGCATTACAGAAAAACACATACGAAATTCCGCGATCTTGTCCTCCATGGGAAAAAGGGCGCCCTTTATTCAACATTGATTCGGATGGCGAACAGCTATGGCGTCAAGACAAGCAACGGCATTTTGATCGACCTTCTCCTTACAAATCAGGAAGTCGCCAATTTTTGCGGAACGTCCCGTGAGGTCGTGAACCGGCTTCTAAGCGAGTTACGAAAAAAAGGCGTCATTTCAATTAATAAAGGCATCATCACTATTCATCAGCTCGCTTATTTAAAAAAGGAAATCGACTGTGAAAACTGTCCGAAGGAAATCTGCAATATAGATTAAAAATGGGTTAGTGCCGTTCAGGCGCTTACCGAATAGAAAAGCCTGCCGGGTGCAATAGCCCGGCAGGCTTTATATTTGCGCATTTGTTTCTCCCTTTTTACGTTACTATCAGCCAGATGGTGATGAGGGAGAAAAAAATCGCCGAGTTAATAATTTCATAAATGCCAATTTGTTTCGGCGTAAGGCTCTTTCCATAAAAACCGATTGCGCGCATTAAACTCGGAAGGAAAGCGAGAGCAACAAGCCATTGCCCAAAAACGACCCACACAGCCACAACAAGCGTATGGTACGACCAGGATATCCACTTGTAGTGGATGCTCCGTTTTTCCCTAATCATCGTTTTAACAAAAAATGTGCTGCCGATAAAGAAAAGAGACGAAACGGCAAAAACGAGAAGCGCTTCTACGGTCACTTTTCCGGTATTCAGGTACGCGCTTGCAATTCCGGCTAGGGAAAAGGCAAATACCGCGCTAAAGTCATTCAGTAGGGCCCTGTCGTTATTTTTCGACGAAAAAAAGGCATTTATTGTGAAAAACGGAAGCATCATTACGCCGAACCATGCTACGGACGGCCGCTCCAAAAGAGGAAACATCAGTAGCAAAATAGCTGGCACGAGATAGATTATCGTCCATTTTGTATGAAAGCGAAGTTTCTTTCTTTTGAAAAGGAGAAGCATTGGATACGTTGATAAGTAAAGCAAAAGCCAGCCGAAGAAAAATGGAATGTGCTCCCACAGAAAACCGCCTGAGATAGCCCCTAGCCAGAATGGGAGGATGGCCATAGCCCATGCGCCATGTTGTTTTGGCATAAATAGTTTCATTTTCAACACCTCTTGCTTAGCATCTTACCTTCACTATAGAGCAACGGAAAATGCTGCAAAGTGAAATGCATCACATATTGAAGCTTAAAAGTGTCAAAAATGGCAACATCGATTAAACCCTTCGCCAACTGGCATGGCTGCTCTGTTTTTCCTTCCAGAAGGAAAACGTTTTCAATAAACGGATTGGTTTAAATACGATTGAAACATATTTAGTGAAGGAGAAAAACAGCAAAAAAGTAAATAACAAGATCACATGGATCTGCAGCAATAACGAAGCGTGCTTCAAAATCTCCATATCAGGGCTAAAGTGCAAAAAGCCAATCATCCACCCGGCCATGGCCGCCAATTCACCTGTTGCGCCATTAAACACAATCAAGCCGATCCCTGTCAGTGTCGTCAGAAGCCAGAGCATCTTTACAATCCTGTTCAAAATCATCCCCGACTTACGCTGCATATTATCAAATTGGTCCCGAGTATCATATTGCCATACAATGCCCATTCCCAAAACCGCAGCTACGGTATAAGGATAGACAAGCCAGACAAACCATTGTAACAACTCCATCCCATCAACCCCCTAAAATCCACAACCATCTCCCATTCTAACGAAGGAAACGTGACAATTCAGTGACAAAAGTAACTTATGTCGAAAAAAGTTCTCTTGACAAACAAAATGCGTAAGCGCCTTGGGCAGCCCCGACAAGCTTAAGACGGAGCCCGCAGGACGGGCCTGCCCTCCGGAGGGAACCGGCTTAAGACCTCGAGGGGCTAGGCGCTGAAGCTGGATTACGATAACTTGTTTCGAGTTGTTTTCAAAGTAATGAAAAAAAGTGCCAGGCCCCATCAGTTATTTCTGTGGTTCCTGGCACTCGATTTTCCCAAGTATTAATTTTGCGAGGTAGTCAGGGGTTTCTTTGTCCAGTAGTGGGTAAAACGGGTATTCAGCTTTCACCTTTGGCTCAACATCCCAGTACACGGCTGCGATGATGTTTTCTAGTTCAAGTAAACCTTTGTCCTCCTCCGCGTTTCGGAGCAGGATGATTTTCGGATAGGAGGCGGATTTATGCCCCTCGATTAATATCACATGGGGATTGAATGCAGAAAGAAGGTTTATTTGGTCCTCAAGCTGCCATAATTCCTTTTCTGCCTGAAGGACAAGCCGGCCGCCGCCTTCAACGAGGGCCGCGGCAGCACCTGCGGATATATGCCTGCTTGAATCCTTCCCCGCCGGAATGTCGGGCTTGCCTCCATGCCCATGGTGCTTGATGGATGCAACATCCAACCCTGCCTCTTTAAGCAGCCGGATCAAGGATTCCGCGAGGGTTGTTTTCCCGCTGTTCTGGTAACCCGCGAGCTGAATAACGAATGGCCTTACCATGGCCATTCGCTCCCTTCCTGGTCTTCAAGCATAAGCACTTCAACTTCCATGCCCGCTTCAAACCCTCTCGTCCCCCCAGGCAAAATCATCAGCGAATTCGCACCGGCCAGGCTCATGACAATATTGGATTTATCAAGCCCGCTTGGCGTGGCGACCAGCCGCCCTTCCTTAAAAGAAATGGTGCTGCGGACAAATCGGGTAAACGGGTTAGCTTTTGGGAAATCGGTATCAAGGACTGCCAATTCTTTACGCAAATGTGGCTTTTCAGAACAGAGCATTGTCCTGATGACCGGCCTTGTAAACAGCTCGAATCCTACATAGCAGGCGGACGGGTTTCCAGAAAGCCCGAACAGAAGCTTGCCGTTATGCACAGCAACTGTTGTAACGCTCCCCGGCCGCATCGCCACTTTATTGAACAAAACTTCCGCTCCAAGTTTTTCATAAATCCCCGGAAGGTAATCGTAATCCCCGACCGAAACACCACCGGTTGTCACAAGGATGTCGACTTTATCAAGCGCGTTTTTAACAGCCTCAAAACACGTATCGAAATCATCGGGAAGGCTGCCGAAATACTCCACTTTCCCTCCGGCCCGTTCAATTTGGGCAGCAATCATATATGAATTGCTGTTCCGTATTTTTCCTGGTACGAGCGGTTCATCCACATCTAATAGCTCTGTGCCTGTCGCATAAAGGCCGACTACTGGCTTTTTTGCAGCCGGCACGTTCGCATATCCGAATGTCGCAAGCATTGCCTGGATGCCAGGATTAATAAACATACCCTTTTTTACAAGCACTTCCCCTTCTTTTGCATCCTCTCCCTGAAAGGAGACATTTTCGCCCTTTTTGATTTTCCGCTTGATGGTCATATAGTTTTTGCCATCGCGCTCCGCCGTTTTGACGAGTTCGAGCATTATGACCGCATCGGACCCTTCCGGCATCATCGCCCCGGTCATAATCCTGACAGCCTGTTTTTCGCCGAGTACTTTTGACGTCGTTTGGCCAGCTCCGATATGGTCGATTACTTCGAATTCCACCGAATTGTCAAGCCCTGCTTCCTGTGTATCGATTGATCGGACCGCAAACCCGTCATACGGGGCCCTTGTGAAATGGGGGACATCGCTCGTGGCGACCAAATCTTCCGAGAGAAAACGGCCATAACTCTCATTAATTGATATGAATTCGGTATTACCCGATTGCCTGCAATCCATAATTCGCTTCACAGCCTCGCCGATAGCTATCGGCCTCCTCATTTCAACCATGCCATCATCTCCCGCACCTTAACAATATATACATCTCCCTTATAAGGGTAGCCGAAACCCCATTCGTTGGCAAATAAGGAATGTGAACGTTTATTGGCAAAATCAAGCTCCCATTGAAAAAAGTTCTCAGGTGTGATGCGCGTCACCATATTTCCAAAAAGAGTGTCGTATTCTTAAGGTAAGAAAATAATTATTACCTTTTTCAAGGAGGATATAAAAATATGTTACAAACATACTCAGAACAAACTCTTGTCCGTGATCTTGTGAATGAATTTCCTAAAACAGCCGATGTATTCAAAAGTGTAAGGATTGATTTCTGCTGTGGCGGGGCAACGCCGATTGTGGATGCTGCCGCTGCTGGAGGCGTCGACCTCGGTACTCTGATGGCAAACCTGGCCGATGTGATTGAAAAAAGCAGCAGTACTGAGACCGACTTGAAGGTTTGGACCGATTCCGACTCCGATACAATCATCGACCATGTCATCGCGGACTACCACAACCCGCTTCGCGAAGAATTTTTGAACCTAAGCCCATATGTCACTAAGGTTTCCCGTGTCCATGGCGGCCACCGCCCGGAACTATTGAAAGTGTATGAGCTTTATTACGAGCTGAAAAAAGAAATGCTCGAGCACGTCGCCAAAGAAGAAGAAACCGTCTTTCCATTAATCAGGCAGTTGGATGCAAATACGATTGAAGACCGCGAGCATGCTTTGAACTACATTAAGGAGCTCGAAAAAGAACATGATCATGCTGGCGCGCTTTTGAAGGAGCTACGCGAAATCACTTCCGATTTCACCCCGCCAGCCGATGCTTGCGGCACTTACCGCCTTGTCTACAAGAGGCTTGAAATGCTGGAAGAGCAAACGTTCATGCATGTTCATCTCGAAAACAACATCCTGTTCCCAAGGTATTTTTAAAACTATTGGAAAAGTAATAGCCTGCCGGATATATAGCCGGCAGGCTTTTTGTGTTTCATTAAATCCAATAGGGATACTTTCTGGAATTGGTGTTTACATTAATAGTTCGGTGTTTGGCATTATTATCGGGTTACCCGGCTTTATTATCCGGTTACCCGGCTTTATTATCGGGTTAATCGGCTTTATTATCGGGTTAATCAGCTTTATTATCAGGTTAATCGGCTTTATTATCGGTTATCCGGCATTATTATCGGTCATCCGGCATTATTATCGGTTATCCGGCATTATTATCGGTTATCCGGCTTTATTATCGGGTTCAATCGGCACCCCGTTAAAAAATTCAAAAAAGAGGCCGCTCCCGACACGCGTCCGGGCTCAGCCTCTTCAACTTATCCACCAATATAGGACATCTCGATTTTCTTCCGATTTGCAGCCGTTTCCTCGGTCCGCTCATCGGAATAACGGTCACCGCGCCCCTGCCAAATCGAAGCGATCCGCTCTGCAAGCTCCTCATCCGTCGCACCGTTCCTAAGGAAATTGCGGATATCATGCCCGTTGCCGTTGAACAGGCAGGTGAAAAGCTGGCCATTCGCCGACAGACGCGATCGGGTACAGCTGCTGCAAAACGATTCCGATACCGAAGTAATGAACCCTACGTCAATATCGGTCCCTTTATAGCGGTATAGCTTGGCCACCTCGCCAAAATAAGCAGGTTCCAGCGCCTCAAGCTCAAACTTCTCTTTCAGAACATCATAAATCTGTTTTTTCGTAACAACATCATCCATCTTCCAGCCGTTTGTGCTGCCGACATCCATATATTCAATGTAGCGGAGCTGCAGCCCATTCTCTTTGCAGTATTCAGCCATCGGAAGAATTTCCTGGTCGTTCAAGCCTTTTTTCACAACCATATTCACCTTAACACCCAGGCCGGCCTTCCTTGCAGCTGCAATACCGTCAAGGACCGGCTTCGTACCAACATTCCGGCCGTTAATCTCCCCGAACAGCTCGTCATTCAAGCTATCAAGGGAAACGTTAACCCTGATTAGCCCAGCCGTCTTCAACTGTTCCGCAAACTTCGGAAGCAGCACTCCGTTCGTTGTCAGGCCAATGTCGCTTAACCCATCAATTTTCGAGAGCTTTTCAACGAGGATTGGTAAGTCTTTTCGGAGAAGCGGCTCTCCGCCGGTCAGACGGATCTTTTCCACTCCGAGCCCAACGAAAATTTTCGCCAGCCTCTCAAGCTCTTCATATGTCAACAGCGCGCTTTTTGGCAAAAATACGAAATCCGGGCCGAATTTATCCGCGGGCATACAGTACTGGCAGCGGAAATTGCAGCGGTCGATAACCGAAATCCTTAAATCTCTCAGCGGCCTATTCAACTTATCTTTTATAATGGATTTTTCCATTTTATCAGCTCCAATATTCAGGATATAGCCAAAACCGCTTCCTTGGCTTTAAGGAAACCATCAGCATTTCCAGCCGCCCCGAAAGAATAGCCCATGGACCGAGCGGACGCTTTTCCAAAAACACATACCAATAACCACATAAACATAATGTTAACTTTATTATCTATACATTCTAGCACATCTTTACCCTCTTTTGGTAAAAGAGGACCGCTTTGGATGAAGAATTCAAATAAAGTTCACTTTTCTTTCAAAAGCCCCAAGAGCTTTCCAGTTTTCACTATATTGTCATTGTTATCGACGTCCCTAAGGAAGAAACTGATATACAATGAGAGTAACAAAAATCACAGACAACTAACTGGCAAATTAAAAAATGTAAAGAGGTGGCACCTATGGGAGCTGTAAAGGCCATGAAACCAACCCACTCCATCGAAATAAAAGAACTTTTGCGATTCGCAGACAGAAAATTCCGTTCGGAACGGGGCTCCTACTTATTCCAGGAAGGGATGGAAGCGGAAGAACTGTACATCGTCCTCTCCGGCAAAATCCAAATCAGCAAGATTACTTCCGACGGACGGGAGCTATCGCTCCGAATATGTGGAGAAAACGATATTTGCGGCGAACTGACCCTGTTCACGTCCAACCCGAAATACCTTCTAAGCGCCAAAGTCCTTGAGGAAGGCGAGATCGCTGCCATACGCAAAGACGTCATTGAAACGGAAATTTTCCAAAACAGCACACTTGCATTCGAATTTATGAAATGGATGAGCGACCATTTCCGCAAAACCCAAACAAAATTCCGCGACCTCGTATTGAATGGAAAACGTGGCGCCCTGTTCTCGACACTCATCCGGATGACCAACAGCTACGGCATCCACAAGCCGGACGGCATCCTAATCGACCTGCCGCTGACCAACCAGGACCTCGCCAACTTCTGCGGCACATCTCGCGAAAGCACCAACCGGATTTTAAGTGAACTAAAGCGTGACGGCCTCATCTCAATCAAAAAAGGTAAAATCACTATCCACGACCTAGAATACCTCAAACTCGAAATCGGCTGCGAAAACTGCCCCGCCGTATACTGCAGCATTGAATAACAAGGATGGAGCCCCCATCCTTTTTTCTTTTGCCTTTTGTAAAAATTGGCCCAGGCTGAACGAAATCCGCCAACATCCTGCCCCCACCCGGCCCAAAAAGACAGCCGGAGCGAATGTCGTTCCGGCCACCCCTTATGTGAACAGGTTGCCCGTTGCGCTGGGCAACCTGTTTTTTTAAAAAGCTTTTAAAAGAGTGTTAGCCTTTAACGGAGGTTACCTCCTCTTTAAGGTATGTGCCTCAAGGAATTGTTATTGCACCTGCTTCTCCCTTAGTGCTTTCGGGATGTACACACAGAATGGTTCGCTCTCCAGGTAATCGCCTGTCATTGCGTATGCCCGGGAACGGGATCCGCCGCACACATGGCGGAATTCGCAAACGCCGCACTTTCCTTTGTACTCATCCGGATTGCGGAGTGATTTGAAGATCGGTGATTCACGATAAATTTCGGCGAGAGGTGTTTCCCTGACATTCCCCGCCTTGATTGGCAGCAGCCCGCTCGGGTACACATCGCCGATATGGGAAATGAACACAAAGCCGTTGCCGTCATTCACGCCCATCGGCGCCCGGCCGAGCCCATCGATTGAACCGGTGAGCCCGTGGGCGGTCAAGGCGTTCAAATATTCGATTTCTCCCTGCTGCTCCTTGGCCTCGTGCATTTTTTGCTGGATAACCACACGGCGGTAATGCTGTCCTGCCGTTGTTTTAATATCGAATTTGACCCGTTTGCTCAACTCATAAAGCCACCTGAACACATGCTCATGCTGGACCGGGGAAATCATGTCGCTCTCCTGCCCGCGGCCTGTCGGCACAAGGAAAAACACGCTCCACAGGACACATTCAAGCTCTTCCATCAGGTTCGCCATTTCTTCAAGGTAATCAATATTATATCGGGAAATAACTGTATTAATTTGAATCGGTATTTCAAGCTCATGCAAATACTTGATTCTTTCGAGCGTCAGGTCAAATGACCCAGCGGTTCCTCTGAAATGGTCATGTATTTCAGCATTCGGCCCATCAAGGCTGAACGCCCAGCGGGACAGGCCAACCTCTTTCGCCTTCTCGATTGCTTCCTTCGTAACATTCGGCGTGGCGCTTGGGGTCATCGAAACACGCACGCCCTTCTCGACGGCGTACTTCGCTATATCAAATACGTCTTTGCGCATCAACGGATCACCGCCGGTAAACACAAGCATTGGATTTTGCATTTCATATATTTGGTCAATCAGGTGCTTTCCTTCTTCAAATGTCAGCTCACGCGGATCGCGCATATACTGCGCCTCGGCCCGGCAATGCAGGCACTTCAGCTGGCACGCTCGCGTCAACTCCCAAATCACTATAAACGGATTTTCGTTAAAATCCCTCGCATATGGGTTCTTTTTCATCATCATTTCCGGGTTAAAAGCCATGAATAACGCCTCCTAAATGGCTGGCTCTCACTAGCCTTATTACTAGTATTATAAAATCAACTACCCAACGGAAAAGTGACATTCATCACACAAAAACCTGTTAATATGGCATCTTTGTGAAAGCCACTGAAGCAGACGATGAAGGAGACGCATCCATTGCTTCTTTTATGCGATAACATCAAAACTATCTGTTTTACAAGATGCATAAAATAAAAACAGCCACTCACTGCGGCTGTCTCCATGCTTATCCTAATAAACGTATAAGTAATAATAGTAAATTCTACAGGAACTTAGGATTGATTTCCGCTACACAAGGAAAGCTTCCGAGAATAATCGTTTCGCATTAAAGCGGAAGCGGATCCATTTTGGCAACTTTGTACTCCTGGCTTAATTTATGAGCAGTTTTATAAAGGGCATTTTTTCTCCCACCATTCAAATCCCCTGAAAACCTGATTTCTACTTTCCCTTTTAACTCATTCCATAACCGGTTAAATTCCTGAAGCTGCGGCCTTATTGATTCCTTATATTTTCTCTCATCAACTTCCATTCTTTTAACAAGGTTCTCCTGATCCGTCACGATTAGAGCTTTATTCATCCGCTTACTTTTAATTAATGTCAGTGCCTCAAGGACCGCCAAAAATTCACATACAACAGCTTTATCGGTTTTTACATTTTTCACTTTAGACCAGCCAGTGGCCGTTTCCCAATTATCGACCATGACTATACCTGCCCCTGCTTTACCCTTTTCAAAATTGTAGGAGCCATCAACAATAAAAACGGGCACATCTTTAGGATTTTCTACGCAAAAGGGCTTAAGGCATTTTTCTACCGGCGTTTCTGCCCCAATCTCTACTCCTTTTTTGTAAAAGCCAAGAATGTCGCCTATATGGTAAAAACGTTTTTCTCCCACATCCGCGTAAGGCATGCCCTTATTGCAAAGATTGATTAAGTAAGCCTTGCGTAGCCTTAAAGTTGCAATCGCAATGTCTTCGGTCACATACTCCTTCAGTGTCCGGCCCTTTTCGTCACGAAATTGGCTTTCCAGCCGCTCCTGTGAAGGCTTGTACACCTTCAGCCAATCCACGGCTTCGCTTTCCAAAAAACGATACTGATTGCCAAATAGATAATGGGGCATTCCATCTTCAAGAAAAGCATTCAATTGGGATTTAGATACTTTCAGTTTTTGCTGGAGTTCCGCTTTTAAAAGCAATACTTCCGGATTTTCCATCTTTGTTTTATCGGCCATTTTCCACCTGCGCCCAATTAATTTTACATAGAATAATGAAACTCATCTCTTTGCACCAAGTTTTTTCTTTGAAATAGTTCCAGAAGAATGATAGTGAAATTCGGGAAGTGGCTTATCAAGCAATTTTCCAAAACCCACCCTTAACACCTCAATTTCACCAAAACAATCCAACTTTTTTAAACACTATTTCTAAAGACGGATGATAACCAAGCTGGCAAATTAAAAACAGCAGCGCGACGGCTGCTGTTTTTTGGTTTAGGATATCGTTAGAACCTCGTGTTCTGAGGCAAGGCTGATAAAATCACCCATCGTGCTAATTTTTCCAACAGTGAGCTTATCTTCAACGCCATAGTGGTCGACGCATGTTTTGCACGCGAGGATTTCCACGCCTTTCTGCTCTAGCTCCTTCAAGTGGACGGATACAAAAGAATCATCCGTCATCAGGTAAACGCCCGAGTTCATGCAAAATACGGCCCGTGGCAAGTCTTCCCTCTGCTTAAGAAGTGTAAAGAACGTTTCAAGCACGCTCTCGCCAAGCTGCTCGTCCCCCCTTCCCAGCTGGGTAGAGGTTGCCAAAATCACTTTATTCTTCAAAAGTTTTCCCTCCTTGAACTGCCCCTGACCCTAATTGCAGGGATCTTTCAGCGAATGCTTCCTACCTAATGCCCAATGCAATTTTTGCGTAGCGGGACATCATATCCCTTGACCATGGAGGGTTAAACACGATGTTGACTTCAACGTCCTTTACTTCAGGAATATCGGCAAGGGCGCGTTTTACCTGGTCGACAATCGTACCCGCAAGCGGGCAGCCCATCGATGTAAGCGTCATTGTAACGGTCGCCTTTCCTTCGTCATCCATTTCAACATCATAAACTAGCCCAAGATTGACAATGTCAACTCCAAGCTCCGGGTCAATAACCAGTTCCAAGGCTCCCATAATATTATCTTTTAATTCCTGATTCATCTTCCATCTCTCCTTAAAAGTATTTTTTAAAATGAAAAAATTCATTTGTTGCGTTTTCAACTATTGAACAGTTCAACCGCGGCTTCTTCTTTGGCCGCCGATTCCTTGGCGCGGCCCAAATGTTCGGCAAACCAGTCCACAAGGGCGTACGTCCCTTTCCGGGTAACCTTATGCCCGGAAAGCTTTTCGGAAACAAACGCGATTTCAGCTGCACCCCCGGATTCCTTCAACAGCTTCTCGTAAAATTCCCATGCATAACGGTGGGGCACTACCGTATCGGCTTCCCCATGCCAGAACAGCAGGGGCCGCCCGTCCACCTTCTCCGGCTGGAGGCTTAAATCATACGGTCCAAGCGCATCAATCCGTTGAGCCAATTCCTCATCGGTAAACGGAAGCTGATAGCCTCTTTTCCGCAACTCGTCCACTTGCCAGCAGGCCATATCACGATAGCTTGGCGAGCCCATCAAACTGACGGCCGCCCCGATCCAATCGTATTGCGTCAATGCACCGAGCGTGACAATCCCGCCCATCGACGTTCCGGCAAGGCCAATTTCTCCCGGCGATGCAAGGCCGCCCGCCACATAAAAATCCTTAATGGTATTTACTTCATGGATGGTTTTTATTACAATATCCCAAAACCTTCCTGACAACTCTTCCTCGCCAAGCCCCTCATCGCGCTCGCCATGAAAGGGAGCATCGGGAAGGACAGCGCGGAAACCCCGTTCAGCCAAAAGATACGCGATGTGAAGGTTATTTTCCTTGGCGCTCGTAAAGCCATGGACAAAAATCGCCAATGGCAGCTTTTCAACCAGCTTCTTTTCCTGGACAACCTCTAGAACGGGAATACTGTTTACAGACTCTTTACGGATAACGACCAAAGATGAAACCTCCATACTTCATAGTAAGTTTACCGAATCTAAACAAACGGCAATGTGATTTTTTTTACAGGCAAGCTGTATAATTGGTAACATAGTGACTATGGAAACCGCAAAAAGAATTACAACTTTAGTTTACCATTTTTGCGGCGGCATTCATAAAAGTATACCTTGGCGACAAGGAATTCACGGACAAAAAGGAGATACCATGGCAAACAGACACTTGATTGCACTCGATTTGGACGGAACACTACTCACAGACGATAAAACCATTACCGAAAAAACAAAACAAACACTCATGGCGGCCAAGGAACAAGGCCACATCGTCATGATTTCGACCGGAAGGCCTTACCGCTCAAGCGAGCCATACTACCATGAACTGCAACTCGACACCCCCATTGTCAATTTTAACGGCGCGTTCGTCCATCACCCAACGGACAAGTCCTGGGGAACCTACCACACCCCACTTGATATCAGGGTCGCAAAGGATATTGTCGAGGCGTGCCGTTCGTTCACATTCCATAACATCATCGCGGAAGTCATCGACGACGTATACTTCCACTACCATGACGAGAAACTCCTCGACATCTTCAGCTTCGGCAACCCGCGGATAACCTCCGGGGACCTTGCCGAATACCTTGAGGACTCGCCAACAGCCATGCTCATCCACACCGATGAGGAGCATGTCCAAACAATTCGCAAGCACCTGAGTGACGTCCACGCCGAAGTCATCGACCATAGGCGCTGGGCCGACCCGTGGCACGTCATCGAAATTGTCAAAAGCGGTATGAACAAAGCAGTCGGCCTCAAACGAGTCGCCGATTTCTACGGGATTCCCGCCGAACGCGTCATCGCTTTCGGCGACGAAGACAACGACCTGGAAATGATCGAATACGCGGGCCGTGGCGTCGCAATGGGCAACGCCATCAGCCAGCTCAAAACGATCGCCAACGACATCACCCTAACCAACGAAGAAGACGGAATCGCCATCTACCTCGAAGAAACGCTCAATTTGAAAAAGCGCATTTACTAAATATTTCAAGTGCTTTTTTGGAAAAATTCCCTTCGGGGCCACCGCACCAGGAAGGGTTTTCCATTTTATCCTCCATACGATACGAGCATACTAACCAATGAAGCAGCAACGCTGTTTCGGATAAAAGCTCATAAATGGAGGGATTTCGAATGGGCAGAAGAACCAAATCGAAACGCTTTGTCAAGCAGGGCGCAGACGCTGTTGCGAGACACAGTCAGCGCATCCCGTACCATACGACCTATGCGGAAGCGGAAGCCCGGAAGATGGAAAATAACAGGGAATCCTCTTACGGAGGGATTTAGCAATGGCAAACCAACTTTTTCAACAAGCCAGAAAGTACACCGCTCTTGCAATGGAATCATCTCCTGAAGAAAGGCCGGACGCTGTCGCCAAAGCGAAAAACGCGCTTAGTTCAGCCTACGCCAATACAACCTTTGCCGAGCAAAGGCAGCTGGCGGAAATGCAGGAGCAACTCGACAGCCTTGGCGGCTAGCTGCCGCACCGCAATTTTCCTTGGAGCGTGAACCCTGTGTTCCAAACCGCGCGACCAGCTAAACCAAAACGGACGTAATGAGCAATGAAAAGGCCGGCACCTTTTGGGGTTCCGGCTTTTTCACTTTTTTAGGCGACTATGAGCTTCTTTCTATCCTATCACCGCGTATCGGATTCTGTCGTAAATCTCGATTTGTACCACACCTTTTTTGTCCCCAATCAATGTCACTCATCCGGATTTGAGTGACTTCCTGTTCGGATTGTCCCCAATCAATGTCACTCCTCCGGATTTGAGTGACTTCCTGTTCGGATTGTCCCCAATCAATGTCACTCCTCCGGATTTGAGTGACTTCCTGTTCGGATTGTCCCCAATCAATGTCACTCCTCCGGATTTGAGTGACTTCCTGTTCGGATTGTCCCCAATCAATGTCACTCATCCGGATTTGAGTGACTTCCTTTTCGGATATTGCCCACTCAATGTCACTCATCTGGATTTGAGTGACTTCCTTCCGTGATTTACCCCACTCAAAGTCACTCTTCTAGATTTGAGTGACTTCCTTTTCGGATATTGCCCACTCAATGTCACTCATCTGGATTTGAGTGACTTCCTTCCGTGATTTACCCCCATCAAAGTCACTCATCTAGATTTGAGTGACTTCCTTTTCGGATATTGCCCACTCAATGTCACTCATCTGGATTTGAGTGACTTCCTTCCGTGATTTACCCCAATCAAAGTCACTCATCTAGATTTGAGTGACTTCCTTTTCGGATTTACCCCACTCAAAGTCACTCATCTAGATTTGAGTGACTTCCTTTTCGAATTTACCCCACTCAAAGTCACTCATACGGATTTTAGTGACTTCCTTTTCAGATTTTACCCAAACAAAGTCATTCATACGGATTTGAGTGACTTCCTTTTCGGATTGTCCCCAATCAATGTCACTCATACGGATTTTAGTGACTTCCTTTTCGGATTTACCCCAATCAATGTCACTCATCCGGATTTGAGTGACTTCCTTTTCGGATTTACCCCAATCAAAGTCACTCATACGGATTTGAGTGACTTCCTTTTCGGATTGTCCCCAATCAATGTCACTCATACGGATTTTAGTGACTTCCTTTTCGGATTTACCCCAATCAATGTCACTCATCCGGATTTGAGTGACTTCCTTTTCGGATTTACCCCAATCAAAGTCACTCATCCGGATTTTAGTGACTTCCTTTTCGGATTTACCTCCATCAAAGTCACTCATCCGGATTTTAGTGACTTCCTTTTTGAATTTTGCCCAATCAAAGTCACTCATCTGGATTTGTGCGACACCTTTTCCACATATTAATCTGGTTGAAACACTCTGTAAAGTTGCACGTGACAGCTTTCAATGGAAAGCGACTGCCTACTCCGCCCCCCGGAACTGTTCAAGAATGACCGCGAGCGGCTGGCCCGATATGGAGCCGTCTTTCTTTTCATAGAGATTCAGGATCAGTGCGCCATTTTTCGGGAGTTTCCCGGCCGGTACTGTAATCGGTATTTCAAATTCCGCCCATTTAGGAAATGATGTGCCACTTGAAAGCCTCGTTTCTGGAATCAACTGACTATGTCCATCCTCCACTGTATAAAAAAACTCTCCTGTATAGGGTCGCGCCTTACCGGTTACTTTGTAGCTTCCGTTTGCCCCCTGTGCCCTCACATCCATGAAAATGGTTTGGTCACCAGGCTCTTCAGCGGGCTTTCCTTCCTGCCTGGGAGGCGGAATGGAGAATGTCGTTTCGGCATTTAAAGCAGACTGTACGGGTGCCTTTCCATTAATACTAGTCGGCAATACCTCTACAATCACTTTGTAGGTTCCCGCAGGTACATGGATTCCGTCTTCCGAGTAGTTCCACTTTTCTTTCCATTCCTTTGTACCGCCCGCAGGAATCGTTACGTTCTGTATTGCCTGCAGGAAAGCTCTTCCTTTTGAAAACAAAAAGACTTCGCCCCCACTTTCATCCAGCACGGTAATTTCATAAAATTGCGATGTTGGAAACTGCAACCGCGCCATTTCTGTGCCGCTGTTCTCGAGCTGTATCCGAATCACCGCTTCCTCAGCGCCCGGTTCAGCCTGCACATTCAGCCTCAGCCCTTCCTGGATTCCCTCATCGTTTTGCGCGATAGGGAGCCAAAACGATAAAAAAAGCCAAGACGCAATTGTTAGGTACACTGCCATTACCTCCTAATTTATTTTCTGGAATTTCTGGCCCAACTTTATGAGCCCGATGATTTCACGCAGTTCCTTGCGTAATTCGTCAATCCTTCCTGAAGAACCCGATCACTCCCGTTGTTGGAACGATATTCGTAAACGCTTGCGGATCGGTCTGCCTGATAATGCGCTCCAAATCGAACAGCTCGTATCGGGTAATCACAATCATTAAAATTTCTTTATCCTCGTTTGTAAATGCCCCCTTTGCCTGAATCGACGTTATGCCGCGGAAAAGCTTCGTTTGAATCGCCTTTTTCAGCTCAGGCGCATTTTTTGCCACGATTAATGCGGTCAGCTTTTGGGCGCGCGTATGGATAGCGTCAATTACTCTCGTTGAAGCGTACAGGTTTACCAACGTGTAAAGTGCTTTTTCCCAGCCAAATAAATATCCAGCTGTAAGTGTGATGATTGAATTCAGTGCAAAAAAGTATGTCCCGACCGGCTTGTCTTTCATCCTGGACAATATCATCGCAATGATATCGAGGCCACCGGTTGACGCGCCCCATTTCAATGTTATGCCTACCCCTATTGCCGAGATAACCCCGCCAAAAACTGCATTCAAAAGGATATCGTTTGATATGTGAATGACCGGGATGAGCTCAAGGAAAAAGGACATCAACGCGACACTGATGAAACTGTAAATCGTGAAAGACTTTCCCACCTTTAGCCAGCCAAGAATCGTGACCGGGATGTTCAGTAGGAAGAGCAAAAAACCAGTCGACACAGTAAGCGGCGTAGCCTCTGTTAGAACCCTGGAAAGGAGCTGGGCGACCCCGGTAAACCCGCCGGAATACACATCGGCGGGAATGAGAAACAGATTAAGCCCAACCGCATTCAGCAGCGCCCCAATCAAAACAACCACAAGCTTCTTCACATGCAGCCAAACCATCCAATCCTCCCCTTTCCCTCACCCGATAATTTCGACAAACTTCGGGTGGTGCCTGGCACTGTTCGGTTTTCGACAAATTTCGGGTGGTGACAGGCACTGTTCGCATTTTACTGCCTCCTTCTATAATTCCCCTTTTTTTTCAATTATGTCCTTACATGATTGTATTTTTGGGATTAAACCGATAAACTGAGGAAAAATAGATGATTTTGAAGGCAGGGTGAGTGTATTGGCATTGAGACTATTTGCCGACAGCGCATGCGATTTGCCGCTTGCATTTTATGAGGAGAACAATGTCGGGCTTTTCCCACTGAAGGTTCACGTGGATGATCAGGAGTATGAGGATTTGCGCGACATTTCGCCGCAAACGATTTACAGCGTCATCCGCAGCGGGAAAGTACCGAAAACCTCCCAAGCTTCTCCGCTCGGTTTCGAAAAAACGTTCACCGAAATGGCTGAAAAGAAAGAAGACGGAATCTACATAGCGTTTTCATCCGAGCTTTCAGGAACCTATCAAACAGCAGTGATGATTCTTGGCCAGGTAAAGGAATCGTATCCCGATTTCAACCTGACAATTGTTGATACGAAATGCGCTTCGCTTGGCTATGGCCTTGTTGTAAAAGAAGCAGCCAAACTGGCTGCATCGGGGGCATCGAAGGAAGAAATCCTTAAGGCTGTCGAATTCAGAAGCAGGCATATGGAGTCGTTGTTTACTGTTGAAGACCTCGATTATCTGGCAAAAGGCGGCCGGGTCTCGAAAGCATCCGCTTTTCTTGGCGGACTACTAAATATTAAGCCGCTCCTGAATGTGGAAGACGGAAAGCTTGTTCCCCTTGAAAAAATCCGCGGCAAGAAAAAGCTTCTACGCCGGGTCGTCGAGGTTATGAAGGAGCGCGGGAATAATCTTGGCTCCCAGGTAATTGGCATCAGCCATGCCGATGACCGGGAAACCGCTGAGGAAATGAAGCAGCTGATTGTCAGCGAATTTTCACCGCGTGACGTGTATATTACCGAAATCGGCGCTGTAATCGGCGCGCATACAGGCCCTGGCACAATCGCGATTTTCTTTTTGAACGAACTGCCGAAGTAAGTTCGCATGATTCCAGACATAGTTTGCCGTTGACGATTCACGGACTAATTTTAATCCAAAATCCCTCTTGTAAAAATTTCAACACACCTAATCGTATACTCCTTTCCCGGACTACAGAAACTACACTTGTATCTTTGGGAAAGGAGTTTTCCATATGCCACGTACGTCGGATAACGATAAAAAAGCGAAGGACAACAATGCCCTCCGCCACGAAAAAAATATGATGCGAGAAAAGAACAGGGAAGCCGGCAAGAATTCCTATTCGAAAAAGACCGACCATTTATAAGGGCCCGAAACCGGGTCCTTTTTCCATCCTCACTGAATATAAATGCGCACATACCACACTTAACCTTTTAGAAATGACGCCAGTGATCCCTTTTTAGCGAAACGTAAAACACTCACACCCTGATTACTCTTCCTTCTTATACGTCCAAGTGCCTTCCTGATACACTTTTCCATCCTTCATCAGCTTGCCGATGGCGCGTTTGAATGCTCCTTTGCTCAGACCGAACCGTTCCTGAATATCCTCTGGCATGCTTTTGTCGCTGTAAGGCATCGCGCCGTTCCTTGAGAGCAGGTAGTCGTAGATGGAAGCGGCATCCTCCTCGACTGCATCCTGTTTCCTCGCAAGAAGCGAAACATTTACCGTTCCATCCTCTTTCACATCGATGATCCGCCCCTCGACCTTTTGTCCAAGGCGAGGCTCTTCCGCCCGCTGTGATTCATGGATGAACCCACGGAACCCTTCAAGTGTGTAAATCCAGCTTCCCACTTTAGCCGTTCGGTAAATATGCCCCTGCACATTTTTGTTAAAATCCTTCCGGGTTGCGTTTGACGAAATCGATTGGATAACCGGATCCGTCGCAAGCTTCGCATAAAGCCGGAACTGACGGTTCACCCTGATTGTCGCATACACCATATCGCCAACAGCCGGCCAAATCGCCTTATGTACCGGCAAATCCTCTTCACCAAGGAGGATATCCTTCTGAATTCCGATATCGAGGAAAACTCCGACCCCGGCCTTTGTATCAACGACTTTCAGCCAAGCATATTCGCCAGCGGTAATCACCGGCATCTTTGAAGTCGCTGCGACGCGGCCATGCGCATCTGGATAAAGGAAAACCTCTACTTTTTCCCCTTCCTCGTACTCAGCTTCAGCTTCATTGCTGTGAAGAAGCACATCTTCCTCCCCGTCTGTTAAAAAATAGCCATACGCAGCCTTCCGGGCAACTTCCAATGTAATCTTCTGCCCTGCTAATTCAAGTAATGCCACATTTCTTCCTCCGTCCATATGATAAAATTGGCGCAAAAAACGCCTTCGTTATAAGCTGGAATTTTTCCAAATCGGCTCACTGTTGCCATCTGTTGTTTCACTTTCTATATTCTACTATAATGGAAGCAATAATGAAAAACTGTTCGGGAGGTCCCATATGTCCAAAGATAGCTCATTCGATATTGTATCCAAAGTCGATTTTTCGGAAGTCACAAATGCCGTTACGGCCACAATGAAGGAAATCCAGACCCGCTACGATTTCAAAGGGTCCAAAAGCCAGGTTACTCTTGACAAGGAAGAGCTCGTTCTTGTGTCAGATGACGAATACAAGCTAGGGCAGTTGAAGGATGTCCTCCTTGGAAGATTGATCAAGCGCGGAGTCCCGATTAAAAACCTTGACTATGGAAAACTGGAAGGCGCATCCGGCGGTACCGTCCGCCAACGTGCGAAGCTTGTTCAGGGAATCGACAAAGAAAATGCCAAGAAAATCAACACCATTATTAAAAACAGCGGCTTGAAAGTAAAAAGCCAGATTCAAGATGACCAAATCCGCGTTACCGCAAAAAGCCGTGATGACCTGCAACGCATTATCGCTGCGGTGAAAGAAGCAGACCTAACCGTCGACGTCCAATTCATGAATTACCGCTAAGCGGGGACGGCAAGTTTTTTTAAAACAGCGGCACCCAAAATGAAGACAGTTTCCGGCCTGAAATAGGTTCAAAACTGTCTTTATTTCTTTGATGAAGACACTTTCACCCCGCCAAACCCTTCAAAACTGTCTTCATACCCCCTATGAAGACACTTTCACCCCACCAACCCCTTCAAAACTGTCTTCATAACCCCGATGAAGATATTTTTACCCACTAAAGCCTTCAAAACTGTCTTCATTAACCCAAATCCCCAATAAGGGAAGCCTTTACCGGCAGATTTTCATAGAAGAAATCCTCCTGCCAAACCCGCCACCCTTCTATAATTTCCCATGTTAGTTTCAACCCAAAAGAAGGAATTATGTAGAGTAGGACTGTAATAGAGGAGGCAGATACGATGAATGAAAAAGAGTTGCCAAAAGGCGGATTCCCGCCGCAGCACCAGGATGAACAACCTGGCCTGACACGCAAAATGGACCCAGAACCGATTCATGTCGATCCAAATTACAAAGGCAGCGGCAGGCTCTCCAATAAGGTAGCCTTGATAACTGGAGGGGACAGCGGAATCGGGAAGGCTGCAGCTATTTATTTTGCCAAGGAAGGGGCCGATGTGGCGATTGTCTACCTTGATGAGGATTCGGATGCTGACGATACAAGGAGGCAAATCGAGGATGAAGGCAGGAAATGCCTGCTTATACCAGGCGATGTTGGCGATGAGGCGTTCTGCCAATCCGCTATTGAAAAAACGATTGAGAAGTTCGGAAAACTTGATGTGCTCGTTAACAATGCGGCGGAGCAGCATCCGCAGAAGAGCCTGCTTGATATCAGTTCCGAACAGCTCGAGAAGACATTCCGGACGAATATATTTTCCATGTTCTATTTAACAAAAGCCGCGCTTCCGCATTTGAAAAAAGGGGCTTCCATCATTAACACGGCTTCCATTACAGCGTATGCCGGAAATGAAACACTTATAGACTATTCCGCTACGAAGGGGGCAATTGTTTCCTTCACACGGTCGCTATCGATGTCGCTTGCAAAGGACGGCATCCGCGTAAATGGGGTTGCGCCCGGCCCGATTTGGACGCCGCTCATCCCATCGACGTTTGAAGCCGATAAGGTTGAAAAGTTCGGTGCGGATACACCAATGGGGCGCGCCGGCCAGCCATTCGAGCTTGCACCGGCGTATGTCTTCCTTGCTTCCGATGAATCTTCCTACGTCAGCGGCCAAATGATCCATGTCAATGGCGGCAAGGTCGTGAACGGGTAACCTTTTCACACTAAACACTATGTACAATTAAAGCCGGACCCACAATCAGGATTGGGTCCGGCTTTTGCATGTTATTCCTTGATGTCCCCCAGCCTCCGCTTTTTCCCGCGCCTCGCCAGGAAAATGAAGAACCAGATGAAGAATAGCCAAATCCCCGCAATCAACGCGAGGAATGGATAGTTTAGCCCCACTTTTTTGCCGAGGACAAAAATTTCACTTTCATCACGGTCCAGGACAATCGTAAATCCTTCCTTCTCCCCTACCGACTTCTCATGGATGAGCAGCCCCCTGAGTTCGTTCCCATTCGGGGCAACCTGCTCGGGAGACAAGGAAACAGATTGGGTCTTGCTCGTATTGTTGATGGCGATGATTGCTGTCTCACCATTATAAACACGCTTGAATACGGCCATTCCATCCTTTTCGTACAGCTTCTCCATCGTTCCCCTTGAGAGGGAAGGAAGCTTTTGCCTAAGTTCGCTCAGCTTGGTGATATGATCAATCAGCTCTTTATCAGTCCTGAAATTCATCAGCCTGCTGTTATCAGGCGGCGCGCCGCCATCGACCGCAATCTCCGTCCCATAATACACAACGGGTATTCCCGGGGTTGTGTACATATACGTTAGCGCCTGTTTCCATTGGCTGCCCGGAAACTGCTTCACATTGACCATATCCCTCGTGAACCTGTCCAGTTTGTGGTCGTCAAAAAAAACAGCCATTTCATCTGGATTTGGCACATTGTCCTTGTTGGTTGCCCAGCGGTCCAAAATCCCTGACATGCTCCTGTCTGTTTTTACAAGCCCTGAGCGAAGTTCTTCCATTAGCGGGTAATCGTAAAAACTATCAAACCCTGCATCCTTGTATTCATCGTAAAGGCTGCCACTCTCTGGCCCCAAGTCGCCAATGAGATAGAAGCCGTCCTTTTCTCCTTTGACAGCTTCGGAAAATTCCTTCCAAAATTCTACCGGGACATGTTCCGCGGAGTCAAGGCGGTAGCCGTCGAGATTTGTTTCCCTGATCCACCATTTTGCCGCATCAATGAGATAGGCGCGCACTTCCGGATTTTCATGGTTGAAATCGGGAAGGCCGTCGACCCAACCATTCAGCTGTTTGTCCCTGTCCGAACCATCCTCAGCCCCATTTTTCTCATGGAACCACTCTAGCCCTTTTTCTTTCACGAGCTTGCTGTCAGGCCCTGCGCTATTGGCTGGGAAATCAATTAGCACCTTGAGCCCTTGTTCATGGGCTTTTTTCACAAGCACCTTGAACTCCTTGATTGTCCCGAAGTGCTCTTCCGTATTGTAAAAATCGTTCACCCAATAACCGTGATAACCGCCATCCACGTTATCGAAAATCGGCGACAGCATAATGGCCGAAAAGCCCATGTCCTTTATATGGCCGAGCCGGTCGATGATTCCATGGAAGTCGCCGCCATTGTATGCCAATGGATCATTGGCATTCACTTTTTTATCATTTTTTTGGCTGCCGTTATTAAAGCGGTCAACCATCAAAAAGTATATCGTTTCGTCCTGCCAATTCTGTCCATCCTTTTCAACCGCGTGTACGGGCAATACGCCGAAAAGAAGGAGCGAAACCAGGAAGCATGCCGCCAATTTGGCTTTCATGCCCATCTATCCCCCTATTGGCAGGCACACACTCCCGCCATAAATTTTTCCATTCCTATTTCCACATAGTATTGTACCATATGTCTCCCCTTTCAGTATGGCGTTAGGTATAGTTTGACTTTTCCGTATGCGGGTAACTACACATTACGTACCGAGACTCTAATGGGGGTTGAACAGGATGATGAAAGAAGCCATTTATCACAGGCCGACAGACGATTTCGCTTATCCGTCCAGGAAGGGTGAACTCCATATAAGGCTGAGGACGAAAAAGCGGGACGCCTCCTCTGTCACTCTCCTGCACGGTGACCCATATGAAATTGACGATGGGGTTTGGCAGTATGCGGAAACAAAAATGAAAAAAACAGGGACCGATTCCTTATTTGACTATTGGTCCGCGGCTGTATCCCCTCCATATAGAAGGCTCCGTTATGGATTCAAAATCAGCGATGGACAGGAAACGCTCATCTATGGGGAGCAAGGATTTACGGACAAGGCTCCTGAAGATGTAGCGTTCTACTTTGCCATACCGTATCTTCACGAATCTACGCTGTTTGAACCCCCGGAATGGGTGAAGGATACGGTTTGGCTTCAAATCTTCCCGGAGCGCTACGCCAATGGCGATAAAGGAAACGATCCAGAGGGAACACTGGAATGGGGAAGTGCTGAACCTGAAGTTGATAATTTTTTCGGCGGCGACCTTCAGGGGATTATAGAAAAGATCGATTACTTAAAGGATCTCGGCATAAACGGAATCTACTTAACCCCTATTTTCAAAGCGTATTCCAACCATAAATACGATACGATCGATTATTTTGAAATCGACCCCTGCTTCGGGACGAAAGAAACATTGAAGGAACTTGTGGAAGCATGCCACCGGAACGGGATAAGGGTCATGCTGGATGCCGTATTTAACCATAGCGGCTATTACTTTCCACAATTCCAGGATGTATTGGTAAACGGCGCGGAATCAAGGTATAAAGACTGGTTCCACATTTGGGATTTTCCTGTCGTCACGGAGCCGAAGCCAAACTATGACACATTCGGTTTTTTCCCTTCAATGCCGAAGCTCAACACTGACAATCCCGAAGTTGCCGATTACCTCATGAATGTAGGCCGCTATTGGCTGGAAGAATTCAATATTGACGGCTGGAGGCTTGATGTCGCCAACGAGGTAAGCCCTGCTTTTTGGCGAAGGTTCCAAGCTGAACTTAAGGGCATTAAACCGGACTTATATATACTCGGTGAGATTTGGCACGACTCCATGCCATGGCTTAGGGGTGACCAGTTCGACGCCGTCATGAATTATCCTTTTACAACGAATGTCCTGAACCTTTTCGCAAAAGAAACCATGACTCCTAAATCATTTGCGGAAGAAATGACCAGGGTGCTGCATATGTACCCAGCAAATGTGAATTCTGTCGCGTTCAATCTTGTTGGAAGCCATGATACGCCGAGGGTTTTAACGGAATGCGGCGGAGACATCGATAAAGTGAAACAAATATTCACCTTGATGCTAACCTTCAATGGCACCCCATGTATTTATTACGGCGATGAAATTGGCCTTGAAGGTGAACTTGACCCCGGGTGCAGAAAATGCATGGAATGGGATCCAGCCCGCCAAAACCGTGAATTGAGGGAGCACATAAAAAAACTCATCGCCCTTCGAAAAGAAATGCCGATTCTCGCGAATAACGGGGAATTGTTCTTCCTTCCTCACAGCGAAGACGAACCTTGTTTGGCGTATGTGAGAGCTGGCAGCGGAAAAGTGGCAGCCATTGTTTTAAACACCTCAAGCAACTCCGTTGAATACCAGCTTCCGGGGCAATATACGGGCTCCCGTGCAAGGGACTTGCTGGCCGGGGAGAAAGTAAAGGTACAACAATCCTCTGAGAGTACAGTCAGGCTTCCCGGAAGGGGCATCGCGATACTAGAATTGGAAAATGAATAATGCATAGGGTAAAAGCCAGCCGCTACCTGAGGCTGGCTTTTGACATGCTCTAGCCCTCTTCTAAAATTGCGTTTTTAGCCCGGTATCGGATTGTCCGGTTGAAGAATAGTATAGTATGAAGTGCATTTCCGTGATGGAGTCTGACACTTCTTTTAAAAGCCATTTCGTGAAGGAAAGCAATATCGTTTATGCGCCTCAGGAAATGGTATATTTCCGGATTGTTCACGAAAGGTTATAAATTCAGAGGTTTATGTCTAAAAAAGAAGTAGCACCGTTCACGGAGGTAAAGTGATGAATCGACAGCAGCGCGACAAAGTGTATGAAACCCAGGCCAGGGCCTATACAGAGGGATCAATCGAATTTATTAACGAACAATGGGTATTTTTTGAAAAAGAAACGGATGAGGCTTCATTGCTTGAGGAGCATTTTCTCCAGGAGATTGAACTATTCAGGTTAAATCGCTGGCGAAAAGGAATTCTTGTGGAAGCGGGGAAAATTTCTTTCGGGGACGATTGTCTGTATCTCCGAGACCATGACAAGGTACGGGTGAGGAAGCATCTCGTTTATTCCCTTGAAAGGCTTTTGGAGCGAATCCATCAAGACGCCTTTTTCCAATTTGTTACGACGCTGAATTCACTGGGGTTTTCTATCTACGATTGCCTTTATTGCTACAACCACCTTAATTTTCTGAGTGAACATTCCCCAAAAAGCGGAGTTAACTTTATGATTTTCGACAATCAGGAGGAAATTTGCAGTGTCCAGCATCACTTTTGCTATTACGAAAAAGAAACTGACCGGTTTGAATTTACGTTGAATACCGGGAAAAGGCTGATCATTGAGAAACTGGCTTCCTCCTAGGCCATAATCCATTTGATTAATAATGTCACGGCATAATGGCCGTACCTGCTGAATTACTGGATTCGCCTGCTGCTAATTGAAAAAGCTGCCAAATGGCAGCTTTTTAAAACCAGTCAAATCCCATTGGGAGGCTAAAGCCAAGGAGCAGGACAAGGATAAAGGCAATGGCAAATTGAATCCAAAGGACTTTTGTCTGTTCCCTTTTGCCAGTCTTCATAAGGATAAATTCCATAATGGCAATGATCCAAAGGCCGACCGCCGCTTTTAAAATGTAAAGCAAGTCAATATTAATCGAAAATAGCAACATAAAGCCGGTTGCTAAAATAAGCAGGTAAAAGACCCTTAAAATCATATGGGTGATTTTGGCTCCTTTTTCATTCCCGCCTTTATACATGGATAGGGCGACGAAAAATAAAATCGCGCCAAGTACCCAGGTTGTGATATGGGCGTGTGTCATCCACTTTCCTCCTTTATAATTTTCGCTACTATCATACCATAGGCACTATGAAAATCCTAAATATATGATGGCAAAAGTGGAAAGTGCAGGCTATTCCGAGATAGTATTTCTAAGCACGCCGATTTTTTCAATTTCGATTTCAATTGTGTCCCCAGGGCTCAAAAATTTCGGAGGATTGAAGCCTTTGCCGACCCCGGCAGGCGTCCCCGTCGCGATAATATCCCCAGGCTCAAGGGTCATCCCTTTTGAAAGATCCGCGATAATTTGTTCTATCGAGAAAATAAAGTGGCTCGTGTTCGAATCCTGCCTTACTTCCCCGTTCACAGTTGTCCGGATATTCAGGTTTCCGGCATCCCCCACCTCGTCCGCTGTTACAATCCATGGCCCCATCGGGCAAGTGCCATCAAGGCTTTTCCCTATGAAAAACTGCTTATGGCGCTTCTGAAGGTCCCGTGCAGTTATATCATTTACTATTGTATAGCCGTATACATAATCGAGAGCTTCCTTTTTTGAAATCGCCTTCCCCGCTTTTCCGATGATAATCGCCAACTCGCCTTCATAATCCAGCTGCTCGGTAACGCCTCGATGTGCTGGAACTTCCTCCCTATCACCGACTACCGCGGTTGGAGGCTTCGTAAAGACCATGATGTGCTCAGGGATATCCTCAGGGCCGCCCATTTCAATCGCATGGTCGGCATAGTTTTTCCCAACACAAAATACATTCTTTAACGGCCGCGGAATCGGGGCCAATCGTTTCGCATCCTCCAAAGGGATCCACATAGACTGGCCTTCCCTGTCCTCACTGGCCCAATCCAATAAATTCTGTATGTATTCTTTAAGCGGCTCCCCGCCATGGATGATTCCAACCATCGTATCCGGGATTCTATCTCCTTCGCCAGAACGTTTTTCAGCCGCCGCCTTAAGCGGCAGGAAGGATTGTCCGTCCTTGTTTACCAAAACGGGAATCGTTTCTTCATTATGCAGGACAGTTGCTAGTTTCATACAATAGCGCTCCTTAAATGTCATTTTCTTTAGTATATCGAAAAAAACCTTCCGTTTTAAGGGAAGGTTTCGGAATCTTTCAGTTTTTAAAACTATTTTTCGCAAAGTCCAAAATCCAAGTAGAACCTCGCATCGATTTCCTCTGCCGTCACACTCGTTCCCCAAGGAGATCACTCCTTTAAAACCCTTTAATAAACTGCATGACGACTGGGCCGAGGAGGACGATGAACAGGCTTGGGAAGATGAATAGGACGAGCGGGAACAGCATTTTGATGGGAGCCTTCATGGCGGCTTCCTCCGCTCGTTGCCTTCTTTGTTCGCGTACTTCTACCGATTGGGCCCGCAGGACCTGAACCATCCCAATCCCTAGTTTTTCAGCCTGAAGGATACTGCTGATGAAGTTTTTAACAGGATCGACTCCTTCAAGCCGATCCCTCACGCCTCCAAGCGCTTCACGGCGAAGCTTTCCAAGCCGCATTTCCTCAAGGGAACGCTGGAATTCCTCCGCGAGGATGCCTTCCTTTTTTGAGACAAGCTTGCTGACCGCGGCATCGAAGCCGAGCCCCGCTTCAAGGCTTACCGTCAATAGGTCGAGCGTGTCAGGGAGTTCCTTTAGCGCCATCTTCTCACGGTATTTCGTCTTTTTCTTCAAGTATAAATGCGGAAGCATATTTCCAACGGCGAAGCCTGCAAACGCCCCAAAGAAAGCTGAGGATGAACCAAGGCCAAGCAGCAGGCTGTAACCAGCAAAAATAATTGGAAATACAATGCTTGTCGCCGTTTGCAAAAGCCTGAAATCAACCGGCGTCATCCCAAAAGGATAGCCCGCCCGTTCAAGCTTCCTCTCAATTTTCGCTTCCTTTTCGCCGGGCATTCTCTTTTTAAAGCTTTTTTTAAAATCATTGAGTGCAGGTTTAAAGAACCGCTCGTAAAAGGAAAGCTGTTCCCCTTTTTCGTCCCCTTGATCTTGTTTAACATGCACCCCGGTAATGTAGACGGAAACCCTTTTGTCCACATGTTCCTTTTTCTTTGTTCCAAATGTTAATAACCCATAGACAAGAAGAGTAACCGCCAGGAAAAAAGTGAGGTAGACCAAATCCTACACCTCAATATTCGTGATTTTTTTAATGAACAAGAAGCCAATCATACAGGAGGTTGCTCCCATAGCAATCATCCCGATTCCGATTGGATGGGTGAACATCGGTTTCATAAAATCGGGCTGGATAAAATAGAGAGCGACTCCCAGAAATAGCGGCAATAGGGCAATCACGACACCGGACATCCGTCCCTGGGCGGTGAGTGTTTTGATTTGCCGCTGAATCCTTGTCCGGTCCCGAATGGTTTCGACGATTTTCTCGAGGACCGTCGCCAGATTTCCTCCCACCTGCCGCTGAATCAGGATGGCCTGAATCATCAGATCAAGGTCTTCGCTCGGCATCCGCTCCTTCAGCTCATTCAGCGCGTCTTCAATGCTGCTTCCGTACTGCATCGATTTAATTACCGATTCAACTTCCTCTTTAATTGGAGAGTCGGATTCATCGGCAACCGATTTTAAAGCCTGCGGAAAACTGAAGCCAGCCCTCAGTGAGCCAATGATGGTCGTAATCATGTCGGCAAGGCCCTCGTTAAATTTTTCAACCCGCTCTTTTTCTTTCTTTTTTAAAATGATGCCAGGAATCAAATATCCGATTAAAAATCCCGGAAAAAACAATAGCCAGTGGCTGAAAAAAAGGACAAGAAGCATTCCGGATAATCCCGCTGAAATCCATTGAAACGTAATGAATTCGTCCGGCTTCATAGGCACCCCGGACCTTGCAAGCATTGTTTCAAGCTTATTGTTCTTCTTTTTGGTGAGCAGCTTTTTGGTCAGGTTTTTCCTGGCCGCCGTGTACCTTGCAAATAAGTCAATATCATTACCGTTGATTTCAACTTCTACTGAGGAGGACAAGTACCTCTCCATTCTTTTTTCAATCCGTTGGTTGCGTAAAAAAAAGATCTGCAACAATCCATAGAATAATAGAAAAGAAGAGAAAAGTATAAGCAGTAGGAGAACCGCCTTCATCTCTATTCCTCCCTTTCAATGAATACGCTTGGAGGAATATGAATGCCCGAATTCTCAAGACGCTCGTAAAACTTTGGGCGTACGCCTGTTGGAACAAGTTTGCCGATATATTTACCCGATGAATCCACGCCCGTCTGTTGGTACACAAAAATATCCTGAAGGACAATCACATCACCCTCCATGCCCTGGACCTCGGTGATATTCGTTATTTTCCTCGAGCCATCCTTCAGCCTTGATTGCTGGATGATTACATCTAGCGCCCCGGAAATCTGTTCGCGGATCGCTTTAATCGGAAGCTCAACCCCGCCAAGCAAAACCATCGTTTCTAGCCTTGAAATCATATCCCTTGGTGAGTTGGAGTGGCCCGTCGCCAGTGACCCGTCATGCCCGGTATTCATCGCCTGGAGCATATCGAGCGCCTCGGCGCCGCGCACCTCTCCTATAACAACGCGGTCCGGCCTCATCCGGAGCGAGTTCCTGACAAGGTCGCGGATGGTGATGGCGCCTTTCCCTTCAATATTCGGGGGCCTTGACTCGAGTGGGACAACATGGTCCTGGCCAAGCTGAAGCTCGGCGGCATCTTCGATTGTGACAATCCGTTCGTCATTCGGGATAAAATTGGACAGAACATTCAGCGTCGTTGTTTTCCCTGAACCCGTTCCGCCGCTGACAAATATATTCAGCCTCGCCTTGACGCACGCATCAAGGAAGACCGCCATTTCTTTCGTAACCGTGCCGAAGTTGATTAAATCCTCTATTTGAAATGGGTCCTTCGAAAATTTCCGAATCGTGATCGTTGGACCGTTCAGCGCGAGCGGAGGGATGATTGCATTAACCCTGGACCCGTCAGGCAGCCTGGCGTCGACCATTGGCGAGCTTTCATCAATCCTTCTTCCAATCGGCGCGACAATTTTCTCGATTACGTTCATCACATGCTCGTTATCTCGGAATGTGATATCCGTCAGGACAAGCTTCCCTTTCCGTTCGCAATAAACCTGCTTCGGCCCGTTGACCATGACCTCGGAAACTTCTTCATCTAAGAGCAGCGGATTGATCGGGCCAAAGCCCGTCAAATCATTCGTCAGTTCAGCAACAACGACTTTCCGGTCGACAATCCCTCGGAACGATTCATCTTCCTTGATGACTTCCATCGCCATCGAATCAAGCTTCGGAATAATTGCCTCAACTTCTTCATCCTTAAGTTCATGGAGAATCTTTTTATGAAGGATGCTTTTCAATTCCTGCTGCTTATCGGCCTGTTTTTGGCGGATTGGCTCAATAGGCTGCTCCCGTGGAGTTTCTTTTACCTTTGGAATATCAGGTGTTTCCGTCTTTTGCAATTCTGTTTCCAGCTTGGATTGCTCCGCGGCAGGATTGGGAATGGGCGATGCTGTGTTGTTTTTCTCATTGATGCGGTCAAGCAGCTTCATTTTGACATTCCCCCTTTCTTACGTTTCCAGGGGAACAGGGATAAAGCGTTTGCCTTCTTCTTCCCAATCCCTTCCCCCGCCTGGTTGGATGCAATTAGTTCCGCCATTTTAAAAACAGCTTTAGCAATTTCTGATTTTGAGTTCGCTAGTACAAATGGGCTCCCCATATTGAGGGACCTCGAGCATGTCTGGAAGTCATTCGGGATATAAATGGGCGCTTCCTCCCCGAGGATCCTTGCCCCATCCTCTGCTTTTATGACGCTTTCCATATTGGCCCGATTCAAAACAACGCGGACCTTGTCACGAAGCCCCAGGATATCGAGCGTCTCCAGCAGAAGTTTCGTGTTTTTCATCGCGGCCATTTCAAGGGTCGCGACAACAAGGATTTCATCCGCCTTTTCGATCAGATTAAGCGTATGTTCATTCAACCCCGCGCCAGTATCGCAGACAACAAAATCATGTTTCATCAGCAGAAAATCCGCCATTTTTGAAACCGCCTCCTTAGTAAGGAGGTCGGCATATTCTGGGCGTTCGGGCGCAGGCAGGACGCGCACCCCACTACCGTGGACACTTAAATATTCCTCAAGGCGATGTTCATCAAGCGAACCGAAGCCGTCCATCGCCTCCTTGATTGTAAACGTGTGCTGCAAATCCATTGCCAGTGAAACGTCCCCGAATTGAAAATCGCCATCCAGAACAGCGACGGAGTGATTTCGTTTGGATAATGAGACAGCAAGATTGACGGAGAGGATCGTCCGGCCAATCCCACCTTTAGCGCTGCAGACGGCAATCATTTTTCCGCGGGTTTTCGGAGCGCCGCCCTCTCTTGTTGTCTTTTCATCAAACCCCGCCATCTCCATCACCTTCCATCAATTAACTCTCATTTCCTTCCGAAGGACTTGAATCAGCTTTCAAAACAGGCCTCGTATGCAGCATTAAATGGACGATTCCTTCCTGTGATGCCTTGACAAGCTTTACCGCATCTTCCGGCTTCACTTCGAGCGTAACCGCCGTATATTCAACATAAGGTTCCTTCGTGTTTTCCGGCAGGATAATTTTCCTGCCGACAGCCAATACCCTTGCTTTTTCCAGCAAAATATTCGTCCTGAAATCAGGAGCGTCGGCTGCTTTTTTATCTTCTTTAGCAAAAATCACATCGACGTCATCTTCAGGTTCGATCAGATTTGTAACTGACTGTGGCAGATTTAAGGAAACGGATACAGCCCGGTACCCTTCCCTCACCTTACGGGAAACATATACCGTTTCTTCATTTTGGGAAACGAGCCTGTGGGCAAGAATCGGTTCGCCCTTTTCTATCATGGCGTCAGCAAGCTTTCCCTCCGCCTGAGAAATGGAAGGCACCGCTTGCGGCAAGGCCCTGTCTTCAGAAACCAGGATGACCTCAAGTTTCTCTGCTGTTATTTTTTCGTTCTTATCGATTCTTTCTTTCGCGACGACGATTTCCGCCAACGGCGCGGAAGTCGTTTCCTTTTTATCAAACTTCGCCATGTATTGGTAAAACAACACTGTCGTAATCATGCCCATGGCGAGGGCCAGCACTAATACCATTTTTGATCGCATTTTTCCACCTACTCTGTCAACCGTATGGCATAAGCGCCACGGTCAATGCTGCCTTCTTCATAAAAACCGGTACCCGGCCATTTAATGAACATCCCAGTAATGGATGTATCAGTGTTACTCATTGGTTCTGTTATATAAAAATAGGCAAACCCTTTTACTTGGATATTTTTTAGCTGGTTTGAATCGAATTGGTATGGCTTGTAAACGGGTATCAGGATAACCCTTGAGCAATCCCTGTCGGATAAATCCCCGATAGCTGAGGTGCATCCATTAATCAATTCCTGGACAACCGTCCTCGTCTTACCCGCAATATTACCTGTCTCGGTTGGGATAATTTCACCCACCTTAATTTCCTGTTGATACCCGTAACGAAGATTTTCTTCATAAGTCTTCGCACCGGGGCCATTGAGGGCAAGGACGCCGAAAACCCCACTCACCGAACCTGATGAGTCTGTTTTTAATTTGACAACCGTGCCATAATTCAACGGAGTATCTTCGTGTACGCCAAGCGGCGCGACTCCCGCTGCCCTTCCCATTGGAGCGAGCGATGCAGCCGCCGAGGCCCGGACATCGACTGTTTCAAACCCGAACAATCCCACGAAAGCAGGCTTTACTTTTTTTAAAAGGACCACCCGCACTTTTTTGTCTTTCACGATGAGCAGGCTTTCCCTGGAACTAGATTCTCCGTGGTCGGCGAGGATTCGATTCACCACTTTATTGACTTGTTCCTCTGAATTGGTTAGCTCCTGGGCACCGGATAGTACTGCGGCATTCGCGGTTTTTTGAAGCTTGCTTTTCGTCATATAAAGCAATCCGCCGTCAATGGCGAGCCCAGTGATGCAAAGCAATGCCACCATGGCAAGTGCGACGTAGATGATGGCGACTCCCTTTTCTTCTTTTAAAAAATTCCCCATGATCCGTGCCTCCTACTCAACTCGGATTGTAGAATCAGTCTGCGCATAAAGCGGGGTTGGAAAGAGGCTGGACAAAAACGGGGTGTACAGTTTTATTGGATATTTCAATTTCACCTTCACATAATCACCGGATTTCCGAATTGAGCCAGGTGGAGTGATTTCAACAATTAGGTTGCTCGAATCCCCAAGGCGGACATAATTTTTTGCGAAGGATGCTATTTCTGCATCCGACCTCCCCAGCCCTCCTTTGCGGACTGTTTCCTGGGCGGCCATGTGGAGGTGGGCATAAGAGTATGTTACTCTGCCAAAGTCAATGATCCCGACGACCAACAACAATAAAAGGGGAAGGACAAGGGCTGTCTCCACCAATGATTGGCCGGATTCATTCTTCCTCATAAAATCATCCCGGCCCGGAAAAATTGAATGGCGGCGCCAACCGCGATTGCAACTCCATATGGATATGTCTGTTTCATTGCATCTTTATCGTACATGAGGGGAATTTTCAATCCGTTCAACAATCCGGTAAATGAATAAAAAACCCCTTTTAATAATTGTTTCGCGCTTTTGCGGAACACGATAAGAACTAAAGCGAAAACCCCGCCAGCAAGCGCCATATAAATCGCTGATAGCGCGACAAACTTGGCTCCCATTAGAGCTCCGATTACGGCGAGGAGTTTTACGTCCCCAGCCCCCATTCCACCCAGCAGGTAAGGAATGAGAAGGATCCCGAAACCCGCAAGGAGACCGAGAATAGAGTTCGTCAATCCTTCCATCCCGCCTGCCAGCCCATTTACCGCCAGTGACACAATCAGGAAAGGCAGCAGGACCTTGTTATAGATTTTCCGCTCCCTCACATCTGTGACAATACAGATGGCCAGGAGCAGAAACAGTAAAATGGCGTTTATCACTCCAAAAACCTCTTTTCCGGGCAAATCTCTGATTGAAAAAAGCCCCACGTTGACTCCTGAACGCAAGGCTTTCCTACTACATTACAAAATACTCATTTGAATTATATAGATTGAACAAAAGGTTTTCGTGCCCACTGATACCTTGCAGTTGATTTTCAACCAATTGAATAATAATAAATCTTCTATTATTGTTTTTGGAAAAAATTACGGATTTACTTTTTCAATCTCAGTTGTTACATCTGTAAATATTGCTATAATTTTCTCTTTAAATGTGATGAGAATTGTAACTACCCCAATCGCAATAACACCCAAAACCAAACCGTACTCAGTCATGCCTTGTCCTTGTTCTTCAGTTAGCAATGCTTTCATTTTATTCATCATGTTTGATTAGCTCCTTAAATTTTATTATTTGATAGATAAACAATGTCCCACTTTCAAGTCCGTATTCTGAATGGTACCCGCCGGCAATTCTAGTACTGAGCGGGCTTTCCGGCGAACCTTTCCAATCTTTGAGGGCGCCATATTTTCGTCAATGCCCACGACGATGTTGTTTCCGTCCAAATACACAACATCGATTGGATAATTCATGAAGAATGTGTGGATGGATTGGCAGGGTTGTATGAGCAGGCCGTGACCCGCGGGCAGATCCTTTGTAAACATCAGGCCCTTTAGCCTTTTGAAAAAACTGTCGGCGCTGTCTACCGATTCTGCAATTTCCGTCCCATTCGACAGATTCACGACCTTCAACCTTCGTCACCTCCTGAAAATAAAATGACCCCGCCTTTACCGAAAGGGGGGTCATTGGTAAATAAACACACCTATGATGCACCCTGATCTTTCGGTAACTGGCTGGCATAGCACAAACGTGCCTTAGCCCCTGTAGCTTTGCGTCACTGATTTTCATCAGCTTTGCCTTTATCGAGATACAGCGCGCATATCTTGTCGACTGTTCTCTTACTCACATCATAAAATGTTTATATTTGGTTGGATATAGTACTAATTAACTATTTTAACTAAAAATACCTAGTACTTTTGTATTATTTTTTTCACTTAACCCCCTTAAAAAGGTTTCAGCCTCCGAAGGGCGGGTAAATATATAAATTTGTTTATCACGCATTTTATGAAGCTTACCAAGGATGGACGGAGCCTTTTTCCGGTTATATCCGGCGACCCAGGTGATGAACTGCCAATCGAGCTTTTCTTGGCAGCCCTCCCTCATATCCGGCCTTGTTTTTCCTTGGTACTGAATCCTTCTTTTCACTATCCCAATTAAACAGCGGATGGTTGAATAATGGAGGAATATAACCGTATCAGCTTTTTCCAACCTGGCATCCATCGTAGAGCCGAAGTTACCATCGATAATCCATGTTTCTTCATCCATGATTTCATTTTGTAAGCGAATAAATGCGGTCCGGTCCATCGGAACCCAGCCCGGCTTCCAAAAAAGGGCGTCCAAATGGTATACCTTCAAACCAAGCGTTTTGCCAAGATTCCTGGCAAGCGTACTTTTTCCGGCCCCTCCGCTCCCAATTATCGCAATCTTTTTCACGCATTCCCCCTCCTCCGCAATTTTTGGACTTTGAAATACGTGAAACTCCGCCACAGCCATTCCACCGGGCCATACCGGTATGTTTTCATCCACATGCTGCTGACAGCGATTTGAATAAAGAAAACGGCGAAAACAAGAAGGGTTCCTTGTGCGGCTGAAACCTTACCATAAAGGCCGAGGCCATACCCATAAAAAATAAATGTCGACAATATCGACTGAAACAAATAATTGGTCATCGACATTCTTCCGACATTGGCAAGCCAGCCAGCCACGGCCTCGAATTTTCCGGCTCCCAAGACAATCATCCCCGCATAGCATAGAGCCAAAAGCGGGCCTCCAAAAAAGTCCTGGAAAAATTCCGCGCTGTAGCCCTCCCACCCATAATACGGCAACGTTTTCAGGGCCATCGCAGGTAGCAGCAACCCAAACGCGGCAGCCTTGAATTTCTTCAAATGCCTCCCAGACTCTTCAAGCAATCTGAGCTTTGCAACCGCCGCTCCAAACAAAAAGAGTGGCAATATAGAGAATAATGTGATTGGGATAGTCTCAGGGCTGTTGAGAAAGATCCATTCGGATATCCTCATTTCTGTAATTTCCTGAAACGAACCATTTCCATATACAGCAAGTGCCTGCTGCGCGTCAGCTTTATACGTTTCCCATAGGTTTACAGTCGGACCTGCCACGTCAGCCAACAACAGAAGAAGGCCGAGAAGCAAGTTTGGAACGGTATACATGGCCAAGGCTAAGATAAGAAGAGCCTTCCCACTGAACCGCAGGAAAAACAACAGGAGCAATCCGACGCACGCATATGTAATCAAAATATCCCCCGGCCAAATAAGGAATGCGTGAACCATTCCCACAGCAAGAAGAAAGGCCAGCCTTCTCGCGGCGAACACTGTAAAATTGGCCCCGCGCCCAATTGCCCGCTCCCTCATGAGCATAAGCCCGTACCCGAAAAGCATAGAGAACAATGGGTAAAAGCTCGCCTGGGCAAATACGTCAATAAACAAATAGGCAATCCGGTCGATGCCTTTTCCCCACCATTCTAGCGGGTCGATGAAAACATAAGGGGAGTGGAAGCTCAGCATATTGACCAGATAAATCCCTATTATCGCAAACCCTCTCATTGCATCTAATGATGCTATCCGGTTTCCTTCAACTGTCGGCTCCAGCTTACTGTCCATAACGCACTCCCCCATCCATTTTGCATGGTTATGTAGGCGAAAAAAATTGCCCAGCCTATAGATTTAGGCGCATTCCGTAATTATATAGTAGATTTTGCCATCCCGCACTTGTTTTCTCGTCCATTTTCTGTTTTTCTTTCACACTACACACATTCCCGGGCTATGTACATACGATAGTAGGAGAATAATTTCAAAGGGTGTAGCCTATGCCAGCAATCGTAGGTATTGTCCAGGTCATTTCCTTGGGTTCGAGCGCCGTTATGAACATTGGCGATGTTCTGAATCTATCTCCCATCTCCAGTGCAAAAACCTTTTCGGGGGCCGGATCCTTTAATACCGGGGAAGCGATCAGCAACCTGAATAGCGTAAGTTCAACAAATGTGTATGACACAGACGGGATCGACCAGCCTATTGCATTCAATATCTAGTGAGGTGGCCGGCATGAATTTTTATATCCAGCAAACTATCCAAATCAACTTTATTAGAATCGGCGGGATATCAAATTCCTCTGTTTTTCAAATCGGAAGTGCGGGGATTATCAAACCCGCTTCCTATCTCGCGAATACGGGAGGTTTCACCGGTCCTGCCCCTGCCGCGCAAAAACCTTTCACCTTTCCAGCGCCGGCCCCTGGTGAAGAAGGGAAACTTCCTTTGATACAAACTCCTTCGGTTCCCCTTTAAATAGGACTCCATGTCAGGTCGAGGAAGAGAGGTGTACTCCGTGGATATCTATCAAATTATTCAATGGATGCAAGGCCAGCTCCAGCTTTATGAACAAAGAATTACAGCCCTTGAAAACTCGCTCAGATGTGCCGAGGATGAAATAAAGCAGTTAAAGGAAAAACCCCCTATTCATGTCGGGACGATTCAATACAAATTCGACCAGCTGAAGGTTGAAACGTTGGAGGGTACGCTTAGTATCGGCCTCAATCCCCAGGACTTGCAAGGAATTGAGGATTTTTCTATCCCGAGCGGCCAGCCGGGGATGCCTCTTCCTCCGATGGAAATGATGCAGCGCGGGATGAAAGTCGAAGAAGAAATCAACCGTTACATCGAATCAGACCTTCCCGGATTTATCGCTTCCGCGGAAACGAAGCTTGGCGTGCAGCATGCAGGCTCCTACCTTTCCTTCATTCAAAATGACATTAAAAAACAGCTTCCTGGCAGGATTGAAGCACATTTGAGAAAAGCCGGGGCAACCGGGCCTGATGACACTTCAATCGCTAAAACGGCAGAAGCGCTCAAAAAAGAAATCGAAAATGGCGTTCTAGCTTTTTTTAATCATTTGCCCGCCAATATGAAAGAAGGGGAACAACAATGATTTTTCAAACGTACAACAGGGAACTGTCCGTCGGCAGCATCAGGGTTATTGGGGTATCCAGCTCCTCGCTGCTCCTCGTTGGAGATGCGCAAACCATCCAGCTTGCATCCGCCTTTGATACCCCGGCGGAATCCTTGATTATCGGGCCATTTGTTCCTTTGAGCCGAGGATCGTAACACGATGCTTCAAAGAATATCAAAAGTTGATTCTATTTTTGTAAAATCAGCATTATTTTCTTCGACCATCTTAATCGGGGACGCGATGAGAATCTTCGGCAATTCCCGGGCACTTGCTGTCCAGAGGGAGGCAGAAATCTTTTTTGATGAAGAAGGAGACTTTGCCCAATTCAAAGTATTTTCAGAGCCAATCCCTCTCCCTCCGATTTATGAACCAATCCTTATCGACACCTTCCAGCTGAATCCGGTCATCAAGGTGGGAACAATTGATGTGAAGGGGCTTTCGGCAGCATCCATTATCCAGGTTGGAAGCACTCCATACATCAGCATGGAAGCACGAATCCATCATATCAGGCAGCTGCTCGAACGGGCAGAAACCCAATAAGCTGCATTTTATTTGTAGACGAAAGGCGTGTTAGTTTATGCCGGCACTTGTCGGACCGGTAAATATTCACAACGTTACTGGAGGAACTGTTAATTTTGGCGATGTCCTAAATATTTCTCCTAAAAGTACAGCCAAGACCTTTCAAGGTGCCGGGAGCTCAAATACAGGCATTTTCAATGCAACCGGAAGCGCGGTAAGCGGGACGAATGTCCTCGATACGAAGCTCGTTGATCAGCCAACGACCGCGAATATGTAAAATGACATGAACCAGTTGGAGGTTCATGTCATTTTTTTACACGTTTTCGTTATCCCTTTCAACCTTAAGGAGATGGGCGCCATCGAAGAAGAAAAGATAGCGCTCATCAACCCGCCGTTTCCAAATTTTTTCTAGTGCCCTTGTATACAAGTCAATTTGAAGACGGTAGCGGTCGGCAAGAATCGGTGCGGCACCTTGAAACCCGCTGTGGAAGCGGCCGGTGATCCTGTCAGACTTGAAATCGATCATGACTATTCCTTCGCTATCCTCGAATAGGCAATCAATGATTCCTTGGATATAAATCGGTTCATTTTCATCCTTCCAATCTGGGTAAACTTCTTTCGCTGCAATCGAAGCGGTAAACGGCACTTCCCGGTAGACCTTTTTTGCCGAAAGAAGCCTTTGACCAAGTTCGGATTCAAAGAATTTGACTATCAATGAGGGTTCGATAATCTCGCGCTGCTCTTCCGTCAACAACTCCGCCGCAACCATTTGGCTTGCCAGCAATGCAATTGAATCCTCGGTTATTGGCTGATCCAGCCTCACGTGCTGCATGATACTATGCAAGGCGGTTCCGCGTTCGGCGGCGCTCAATGATTTTTCCTGCATGAACCGCGGGCGGTCCAGGATTGTCTTTCTCGCCTTTTTTAGAAGGTCTGTTCCGCTTTGCTCATCCGCTAGTTCACGGTTCCGCTTCATTTCGGATACTGTTTGTTTTGCCCTGTGGGCAGCAGCATCCTGGAAGCGATATTCCCATATCAGCCTTTCCCTGACTTCCGTTTCACGGTTCGACGTTTCCGGTACCGGCTGAAGATCACGGACGCGCGCCAATAAACGATCCCCGTCCGGTTCACCCTGCTCATCGACACCTCTAATATCCTCGGCGTCAAGCAATGTTATTGTCCATCTCGAGCCATCGTGCGATATTGATTCCGGAACCCCCGGGCCCGTTTCCGAGAGGCGAAGCAAGCCGCCATCCCTGTGGCGCACAAGCGCCGGCCCAATCCAGTCAAAATACCCTTTCGCCGCTGCCCTGTCTGCATCTTCCAGGAGCCAATTCGGATAGGAAGCAATATCTTCCCACTGGCTTAATTTCTTTTCGGCGTCCTTCAGGGTGGCGAGCATGTACAGCTTTTCTTTTGCCCGGGTCATTGCGACATAAAGGACACGCATCTCCTCGGCGAGCATTTCCATCCTTTTCTTCCGTTTGAATGCAAGCTGCGGAAGAGAAGGATAGGCAATCCGCTTTTCGGGATTGATATATTTCGATGCAAACCCGAATTCCTTATCCAGCATATAGGAACTGCGAATGTCCATCATATTGAAGTTCCTGGCAAGGCCAGCAATGAACACAACCGGGAACTCAAGCCCTTTGCTTGAGTGGATGGTCATTATCCGGACAACATCTTCCTGTTCACCGAGCGCCCTTGCAGCGCCAAGGTCATCGCCCCGGTCCATCATCCGTTCAATGAAGCGGAGGAATCTGAACAATCCCCTGAACGAGGTTTCTTCATATTGCCTTCCCCTGTCATAAAGGGCGCGGAGATTGGCCTGGCGCTGCTTTCCCCCAGGCAGGCCACCGGCAAAATCATAAAATCCTGTATCCCGGTATAGCTGCCAGATAAGCTCAGACAGCGAACCCTGCCTTGCGAGTGATCTCCAGCCTTCCAACTGTTCGCTGAAACGGCAGATTTTTTCGTGGAGGCCTTCATGCTCCTCTGAAGGGTGTGTCGCGCAAAACGAGATCACACTGTCCCAGAAAGAGCCCCTTTTATCATGGATTTTTATAAATGCAAGTTCCGCTTCGTTCAACCCGATAATCGGAGACCTTAGGACTGCTGCGAGTGGAACATCCTGATACGGGTTGTCAATGACCCGGAGGAGGGACATCATGATCGCAACCTCGGTAGCCTGGAAGTAACCCGTTGACAGGTTGGCATAAATCGGAAGACCTTGCTGTTTAAATTCTTCCATGATTTGCGGTGCCCATGTCATTGAACGGAGCAGAATGACGATGTCCCGGTAGCGGATTGGCCTCGTTGTTTTTGTTTTTGCTTCATAGACCGGTTGCCCCGACGCAATCATTTCCTTTATCCTGGCTGCCATCGCCCTGGCTTCAAGCTGTGACTGCTCCAATTCTTCCGCCTCAAGAACCTCGCCCTCCAGCTCCGGCTCCTCTTCATCCCTGTCGCCGTTTGTCGCTCCCTGGTCTATGACCAGCACCTCGACAGGGAATGGTTCTTCCGGATACTCCGCTCCAAGCTTTAGCTCCGCATCTTCGCCATATTCAATTTCCCCTACTTTTACGCCCATGATTTGCCTGAACAAATAGTTGGTCGCATCAAGGACTTCCTGCCTGCTTCGGAAGTTTTTCGCCAAGTCGATCCTCAATCCGCCTGTCGCGCCATCCTTCGTAAAGCGGTTGTATTTTCCGAGGAACAAATTGGGCTCCGCCAGCCGGAAACGGTAAATTGATTGCTTTACGTCCCCGACCATGAACAGATTTCCGCTCTCGCCATGCCCTCCTGAAACAAGTTTCAAAATCGTTTCCTGGACCATGTTCGTATCCTGGTATTCATCCACCAGCACTTCACGGAACTGGTTCCGATAAGAAAGCGCCGCGGCGGAAGGAGCAAGCCGCTCTCCTTCCTCATCTCCCTGAGTGAGGATGTCCAGGCAATAATGCTCAAGATCGGAAAAATCGACGATGCCCCTATCTCTTTTCGCTGCTTCGAACCTTTCGGAAAATTTCCTGACTAGGCTGGTCAGTGTAGCGATGACCGGTTTCATTTCCTCCATATCCCGCAGGAAGCTTTCAGGCCTCCTTGAAAACAATTCATCCCTCAGTCCTGTCACCATTTTTTTGGCTTTATCTCGGAACTTTGCTGCCTTTTTCTTTAATTCTTCATCCGCGGTTCCCTTTTTGATTGGCTTAGCTTTTGAAAATTCCAACGTTTGCATCGCCGCATACAACGCTTCCCATGAATCGCTGACTGCAAGCAGTGAATCAATCAGCCGGATATCATCCGCCAATGCGTCCGCATAAGGCGCCGGACCGTCGGGAAGCATGGACACAGCCATCGCCTTTTCAGCAAATTGCCGTGCGCTTTTCAATTGGAGTTCAATATCGAATAGAAGCGCATCAATAAACGGCAGCTGCTCAACCTTCGAAATCTGCCCAGTGTCATACATGGAAACAATCCCATCCAGGTAACGGTCCGGATCCGGGTTCGAGCGTGCAAAATCGAAAATTGCTCCAACAATGTCCTGCAGGGCATCATCCGTCCTGTCAGAAGTAAAGGTATCGACGAGGCGGAAAAACGGCTCGTTATCCTTCGTCCCATATTCCTCTTCAAACAGGTCGTCTAGGACCTCATCGCGGAGAAGCTGTGCTTCCGTTTCATCCGCAATCCTGAAGCCGGGATCCACGTCAATCAGGTAATAAAATTTCCTCACCACATCAAGGCAAAAGGAGTGGAGGGTGGAAATCGAAGCCTTGTTCAGAAGGCTGAGCTGCCTGCGCAAATGCCTTGAATCCGGGCTTTCGTTAATGGCCTTTTCAAGCGCTTCCCCAATCCGGTGGCGCATTTCCGCAGCGGAGGCATTTGTAAACGTAACGACGAGGAGCTGGTCGACATCAACGGGATCTTCCGGAGATAGTATTTTTTGGATGATCCGTTCGACCAGGACGGCTGTCTTGCCGGAACCTGCTGCAGCGGCGACGAGGATATCGGTATCCTTCGCCTTGATTGCCCTCCACTGGTCGTTTGTCCATTTCAGGCCCGCTGGCATCGGCGGTATCGACACTTTACTCATGTTCCTTAACCTCCTTTCTGATCAGATCAAGCGCTTCTTTGTCATTTTGCGGAACGAGCCTGCGGTATTTACTTCCATCGATTGATTCGTCAAAATGGCAAACCGGCTTAAAAGAACAAAATGTACACGGATTTTTATCCTTCAGCCTATATGGATCAATCCCGACCTCCCCGCTAATAATCGCGTTGCCTGTATCCCGGTATACCTTCCGAACAAATTTTCGGAGGTCTTCAATATCATCGGCAGTCGCTGTTTTGGAGGCCTTTGTCAGGGTGCCGTCTTTTTTAAAGCCAGCGGAAATGATTTGCGATTCCCCGCTTTCAAGGCTCTTGTCCATCAGGCGGATCACTTCTTCGTCCTCAAGGATGAGGCCGCTCATCTTGAACTTCTTTAAAATTTCCTGTTCGATTTCCTCTTCGGACAGGCGCCGTGTCGTATTGACCATCGGATTGTGCACATGGAAGTAGAACACGCCAGCCGGGTCTGCTTCCTTTTCAACGAGCGTCGCCGAATTTGAAATAGCGATATCAAGATAAGTGAGTACCTGGAGGGCAATCCCGTAATAGACTTCTGACAGGTTAAGGCCCCTGCTGCTCGATTTATAATCGATGACCCTTAAATACAGTTCGCCATTCTTTCCTTCGCCGCTGTCAATTCGGTCGATTCTCCCGGCGAGCTCCATTTTGCTGCCATTCTTTAGATTGAATGCGAGCGGCGGCAGTTTCCCCCCACGCCCAAAACCAACCTCAAGGCCGATTGGCTCGAATTCGCTCAACTTTGAATGCTCGCTTAACACGACGGACGCCCTGGTAATGATTTGTTCTAGCTTCCTCTTAATGTAATGATGCCTTTCCGAACTGAGCAGGATTTCATTTTGAAGCCGTGGCGCAATCGCCGCAACGGCGCTTTTGGCAAGCTTTTCACATTGCTCGCGTGACAGGTCCGCCCAGGAGATGTTCTGCTCATTTACGGTATCGGCGATATACTTCAAGGCCGCGTGGAACAATTCGCCAATATCCGGGGCATCCAGCTTGTAGATCTGGCGGTCCCGCAGCTTCAGGCCATGCTGGATGTAGTGGGAGAATGGACAGCTATTGAACAGCTCCATCCTCGAAACGCTCCCCTGAATGTCCTCCCCATACAGTTCAACGGCAAGACTGGAAGGAAGCTTTACGGTCCTGTTCGTGTAGAAGAGGCTCGAAAGAACCAGCCGCGCCTTCTCCCTGAGGCCTGGGCTTACTGCAAAATAATTGTACACATCCCACCAGAATGTATAGATTGGATAGTTCCTTTGCTTCAGCTGCAGTTGGGACGTCAAATAGGCGAGCGCCGTTTCCTTGCTGCTGATAAACGCAAGCTGGTCTTCCTCGTTCTGGTCCGCGGGGTCTGCGGCTATCATCCATTTCTCGCTGCCAGGGAACAAATCTTCCATTCTTTTAATATAGGAAGATGGAATGAGTGACTTCCCCTCGGCATTGGCGAGCGGGTAGCTGATGTATAGTTTGTCAGCGGGGGTGACGAATGCCTTGTAGGCGATAAAATTTTCATCAAGAAGTCGCTCGGTGCTGCCTGGGCCAATCTTTACCCCGGCCAGCGCGAGCATTTCCCTGTCCGTATCCCCGAGAATGCCATCATCGGAGATTTTTGCCGGAAGGACTCCTTCATTCAAACCAAGCACAAATGCGACCTTTATTTCGGCGAGCCTCGATTTATCCAAATTCGCCACCATTACCTGGTCAATCGCCGGAGGGACAAGTGAAAATTCCAGCGACTCAAGGCCTGCATCGAGGATGGAAGCGAATTGGCGTGGCGTAACAGGCTCGTCGCCAAGCATTTCAACGTACTGGTCCAATAAATCGATTATGGCGTTCCACACCTGGTCGTGCTCCCGGCCTTTGATAAGGTTGCCCTCTTCTTCTGCCTCAGCCTTCCAGCCTTCCAGTTTTGCAGGGATATCGAGTTCTTCCAGGAGAAGATAGACAGCCTCGCACATTTTCCGGCCATTCGCAGCCCTTTTCAGCCTTCTTGACAGCCTCATAAGCGGAGTGGAGATGATTAGGCGGAGTTCGTTAAGCTCCTGCTCCATACGGATTTCTTCATTTGTCTGGACTGTTGAAGCAAAGTCCAGGCCACGGATCCTCCTGTATCTCCAGCGCTCCTTCCCGGTCCACTTTTTCCCCTGTATTCCGTGGGATAGAACATAATTTTCGAGCTTATCCATCTGCCTTCTCAGCCTGGCGACATTTCCGGCCGGCGGGAACAAAAGCTCCGTTTTTACCGCTCGGAATACCGCTTCATAGCCCCAATGGCCGTTGACAGTTTCAAGAGAAGAACGGATCAGCTCGACCAGCGGGTGGTTAAGCATCGTCCTCTTTTGGTCTATAAAATAAGGTATCTCGTAATCATAAAAGACCGGCTCAATTGTTTCATGGTAATCACGCCCATTGCGCAAAAGGAGCGCAATATCGCGGTAACGGTATCCTTCTTCCCTGACAAGCCTCCTGATTTCCCTTGCGATTCCTTCAACTTCAGCCCGACGGTTGACGGCCTGGATAATCGTTACTCCGGATTCCCCTTCGTACGGCTTTGCCGGCCTAGAGTCAAAATAGGCCTCCATATGCTGAAGCCCGCCATTTTCCCAGCGTTTTTGCTCTCCAAGGATAACCGGACCTTCCATTTCGATCTGCTCGTTTCGCGCGAGGTCAAAAAGGTTTTTGCACGTTTCACCGGACATCCTGAATAAATTCAGCTCATCCGGGGCCTTATCAGGGCACGGCCTGTCCAGTGTGAGGGTGACGGTTACCCTTTTGCACACCTTTAAAAGCTCCCCGATAATCCTGTATTCCTGAGGGGTGAAGCTGTAAAATCCATCAATGTATACTTCGGCGTCCTTCAAATACCGAGAACTTCCTGTTTTTTCGGCAAGAAGGCGGAAGTAGTCCTCTGAATCAATGTATTTTCCGGAGGTTGTATCTTCAAAGTGCTTATAAATGACTTCTAAATCGTGCATCTTGTCAGCGAGGGTTTTGTCCACCCTGCCTTCGCTTCCAATCCTCCCCCGGCTCTCGGCAAGCTTTTCCGGTTCAATACAATAACGCTTGAACTCAATGAGCATTTCCTCGACCTGCTGGATGAAGCCGTTCTTATCGGCCGCCCGCCTGAAGAGGCGAAGCTGGTCCTTCTGCTCTTCAATAATTTTTCTTATCAGCATATTCAAACCGACATTGCTCAAATGATACCTGCTTGAACCGCCTGTCTCTTGGAGGATCCGCCATGCAAGCCGTGTAAAGCTGTATACCTGTGCGCGGATCATCCCTCCGATCGTTTCATCGGTCGCCAGCCTGTATTCAGACAGGAATGTCATTTGTTCCGGTACGAGGTAGATAATCGCCGGGCCTTCAGGGCTTTCGGCAAGCCGGCTTTTTATTTCTTCAAGGCAAGTGAGCGTCTTACCGCTTCCGGCTCTTCCAATCAGCATTCTAAGAGACATCCAAGTCCCCTCCGTCCTTTTTCAGCATACTTCCATTTTAACACAAAATGGGCACAAATGTTTGCCCAGGAACTGCCATAGGAGGAGCGCTTTTTCATGCAAAAAACCCCGCTGCGCAGGGTTTTTTACAAAGAAACGGCTAAATCATTGATTGGCCAATATAAGAGGTTCACTTTCCCGACGACATTTTTTACAGGAATGAATCCAAAATGCCGGCTGTCCCAGCTTTCAAGCCGGTTGTCGCCCATGACGAACAATTTTCCTTCTGGAACTTTCATTTTTCCGGTAAGTTCCTTAAGGGTGAAGTCACCCGTCAGTATATCCCCGGGGACTTCCTTCCTGTACGGTTCCAGAAAAGGTTCATCGAATTCCTTCCCGTTGATGTAAAGCCGGTCCTCTTTGTATTCAATTATGTCCCCGGGCAGTCCAATGACGCGTTTCACATAGTCCTCACGGCTGTTTGCATGGAAGACAATCACATCGAACCTGTGCAGGGCCCCAAGCTGGTAGCCGATTTTATTCACGACAAGCTTATTTCCATCCTTCAGGGTCGGCATCATCGATTCCCCTTCCACCACATAATTGGCAAAGAAGAAAGACCGGATTAAAGCAAAGATAATGATGCCAACGAAGAAGGCTTTTGCCCACTCAATCGCTTCCTTTTTCCAACGTGCCAAAACGTACCGCCCCCGCAAAAATTCATTCGCGCTTTCTAGTTGCCATATTTATCCTTCGTTCAATCTGTTTGCCGGCAAGCCAGAGAATGAAGATGATGGCGGCTACAGCCAGCGTCCTGATAGGCTGGGTAAAGAGCGAACGGATATCGTAGCCAATGAAGCTTATAGTGAAGATCATTACCATCTTGCCCGCAAGGACCGCCAGCATATACTGCTTGATGCTTATTTTTGACAAGCCGGCAACGATGTTTACGACCGCGGAAGGAGTAAACGGGAAGCACAGCATAAGGAACAGCGGCCCGAATCCGTGGCGTTCCACCCAGTTCATTAGCTTCCTGACTGCGGGGTGCTTTTGCAAAAAGGCAAGAAAACGCCTTTGGCCAAAGCGCCGGAATAGGATAAAAACGAGCATGGCTCCCGTACATGCACCCACCCATGAATAAAGGAATCCAAACCAAAGGCCGAATGCGCTCGCATTTGCCATAACGAATAGGAACAATGGCAGGAATGGCAGGAACGCTTCAAGCATTGGCAAAATGATTCCAGGGATTGGACCGAAAGACCTGTACTCCCGGATCAGATCCATAATATTTTCCAGCGTAAACCATGATTTCAATACTTCGACATCCATTTGAAACTCCTTATATCCAGCTTCTTTTTTTATATCCCTTTTGTTTCTTTTTTAATCTTTTGGTGGCAAAATATCATCATTCTGTAATAAACCGGTGAAGCGCTTCGCGATTTTTTGGGACATCAACCAAAAGGACAGCCCCTTCCCCGCCAACTCGGGCATCCTTATAGCCGTTTTTAACAGGAATGCGGAAGGTATCGATATCCTCCTTCCCTTTCCCGAAAAAGCCTTTCGCCATGAACAGCATATCGCTCGTGTCCATGTTTGTATTGACAAACGGCACGACAATGCCGACTAGCTTCGGAAGCTTCGGAAGCATTTCGATGCTGGTCAATTCACTGGCAACCTTGCTGACTACCTTCTGCTGGCGTTCAACCCTGCCAAAATCCCCAACCGCATCGTGGCGGAAGCGGGCATAGCCAAGCAAATGCTTCCCATCCAGGCGCTGAAGCCCGGGCTCAAGCTTAACGCCAATGTATTCGCTCATCTTTTTCTCTACATCGATTTCAACCCCTTGGGGGAAGGCCTCGTCGATTACCTGTACAAAGCCCTGGAAATCAATGATCGCATAATATTGTATGTCCAGATCAAAGTTCTCTTTGATTGTTTTCCGTAAAAGCTCCGGGCCGCCTAAAGCGAACGCGGCGTTTATTTTGTGCTTCCCATGCCCCGGAATGTCCACATACGAATCGCGCATGATCGAGGTCAGTTTGTACGTACCCTTTCCTTGATTGTAGTGGGCAATCATGATTGAATCAGACCTAGAGTTCCTGCCGCCGTCCTTGTCAATGCCAAGGAGAAGGATATTGGTTCCGCCATATTGGTCCTTTTGGCCGGAGAAAGTATATTCTTGTTTTTTCTTGTCGCCGATGACTTTCTCGGATTGCTTAATGCCCTGCTTATATTGAAAATATGAATAAGCTCCTATGCATAAAATAAGGAGCGCAATGATGCCGAGAATCGGTTTCCAAACGCTTTTTTTCCTTCTGCGCTGTTGCCTTTGTTCGTATCTCATCCAGATCCCGTCCAATCCTATGAATTCGGTGTACAATGGCGCCGTTCCTTTTCAAAAAAATGCTGGATACGGTATGTTAGATGGATTTATCTTACCAATTTTTTTGCCGTAATCAAAATTTGATGATGAAAAAGGTCGAATATTCAGGAATGGCGCTGTGACCGGACTCGCTCACCTTGATTTCGACACGGATTTGTTTAAAACCTGGTTTGCTGTCAGAATCCCCACTCGATTCGGACACGCAACCCTTCAAAACGCGGTTCGCTGTCAGAATCCTTGCTTGATTTGGACACGTCACCGTTCAAAAACACGGCTTGGTTGTCGCGCAAATCCCCGTTTCGTGACAACTGAGGGCCAAAATCCGTTTTGGTTGTCACGCAAATCCCCGTTTCGTGACAACCGAGGGCCAAAATTTGGTTTGGTTGGCACGCAAATCCCCGTTTCGTGACAACCGAGGGCCAAAATCTCGTTTGGTTGTCACGCAAACTCTTGATTCGTGACAACCAAGGGTCAAAATCTGGTTTCGTTGTCACACAAGTCCCCGTTTCGTGACAACCAAGGGCCAAAATCTGAGTTGGTTGTCACGCAAATCCCCGTTTCGTGACAACCAAGGGCCAAAATCTGGTTTGGTTGTCACGCAAGTCCCCGTTTCGTGACAACCAAAGGCCAAAATCCAGTTTGGTTGTCACTCAAACTCTTGATTCGTGACAACCAAGGGCCCAAATCCTGTTTGGTTGTCACACAAATCCCCGTTTTGTGACAACCGAGGGCCCAAATCTAGGTTGGTTGTCACGCAAGTCCCCGTTTCGTGACAACCACGCGCCAAAATCCGGTTTGGTTGTCACACAACCCCTTGATTCGTGACAACCACGCGCCAAATCACGTTCACTGTCCGAATCCCCACTCGATTCGGACACGCAACCCTTAAAAACGCGGTTCGCTGTCAGAATCCTCGCTTGATTTGGACACGTCACCGTTCAAAATGGGGTTTGCTGTCAGAATCCTTTTTAGAATCAACAGAAAGCCGCCCGCGGATTGCGGACGGCTTTTCATAAAACTCATTTACTATCTAGATGCAAACTTATTTCAAATACTCATCGAACCAATCGACAATATAGTTCAAGCGGGCAATCCGCAGATTCGGCCTGCCGCTCCTTGAAAGCTCGTGGTTTTCCTCAGGGAAACGAATGAACTTCGTCTCCTTTTTCAGGCGCTTCAAGGCGATATACAGCTGTTCCGCCTGCTCAATCGGGCAGCGGTAATCCTTTTCACTGTGGAGGATCAACAGAGGAGTTTCAACATTTTCCACATAGGCGAGCGGTGAATGCTTCCAAAGCCTTTCAATATCCTCAAGGCCCGAGCCAATCTGCCATTCTGTGAAATAGTAGCCGATATCGCTGACACCATAGAAGCTGACCCAGTTGGAAATTGAGCGCTGGGTAACGGCCGCCTTGAAACGGTTCGTGTGCCCGACGATCCAGTTGGTCATGAAACCGCCATAGCTGCCGCCTGTTACGCCAAGTCGTTTTTCATCGATAAAATCATACGTTTCAAGCGCGTAATCAACAGCCCTCATCAAATCCCTGTAATCGCCGCCGCCATAATCGGAACGGACCGCATCTACAAACTCCTGCCCATAACCGTGGCTTCCACGCGGATTGATGTAAAGAACTGCATAACCCCTTGAGGAAAGGATTTGGAATTCATTCATGTACGTATTTCCGTACATGGTGTGCGGGCCTCCGTGGATTTCGAGGATGAGCGGATATTTCTTTCCTTCCTCGAATCCGGCAGGCTTCATGATCCAGCCATGAAGTTCAACGCCGTCTTCCGCTTCAAAGCTGATCGCTTCCGGCACGGAAAGGGTTCTGTCTTTCAAAAATTCTTCATTGATTGCGGTAAGCCTCGTCAGATCGCCGCTTGTAATCTCGAGCGTATACAGGTCGCCCGGTTCGTCCGGCCTGCTGATGGCAACCGCGGCGCGCTGGTTTTTGCCGTCAAGCGACATCCCATATACATACTGGTTGTCGAGAAGGGCTGGGTAAAGTTCCCCTTCCACGTTTCCGAAATAGACTACCGTGTTTCCAAGGTCGCTGACGATAAAATAAAAACTTTTGCTGTCATCCGCCCAGAGGATTCCCGGCGAAACCGTACCCTGAAGGAAATCGCCTCCGAGCACCGGAGCAATCGTCGCATCAAGATCCCCTGTTACGCAGGTAAAGGATTCCGATTCAACATCGTATAGCCAAACCCTCGACAATGTCGCATTTTTATACTCCATGTCATGGCCGGACAGTGCGATTGTCTTTCCATCCGGCGACCAGGAAGCATTTGAGAAGGAGAGTTCACCCGAATCGATTTTCTTAAGCTCGCCCGATTCCGTTTCGAGGAAGTAAAGGTCGAGCCTGAATGAGTTATCCTTATCTTCGCTGTAATCAGCGCCTACGGCAAGCCGCTTTCCATCAGGGGACCAGCAGAACAGATAATGGTCGTACGGCCCATCCGTCAGCTGGGTGACTTCGCCTGTTTCCACATCGACAGCTGCGATTTGCCGGTATTTCCCTTTCCAAAAACCTTCCCCATCCGATTTATATTTCATTTTAGTTACTTCAAGAGGCTCAAGCTTATTCTTGTCTTTCTCTTTCTTTTCTTCCTCTTTATCGGTCACCTTTTTCCCGTTTTCCACCGATGCCTGGAAAGCGATTCGCTTCCCGTCCGGCGACCATACAGGTGACCCCGCCCCGCTCGGAAGGTCTGTCAGCTGCTTCGCTTCCCCTCCGCCAGTACCGATGACGTAAATTTGGTTCTTACCGCTTCGGTTGGAAACGAACGCAAGCTGCGAGCCATCCGGGGACCACCGAGGGGAATGGTTTTTATTTTTTCCATAAGTCCATTGGGCCGGCTGTTTATCGCCGCTCGTATCCACAGTGAAAATATTTGAAAAGTAATCTCCCTTTTCCTCACAAATGCTTGTTTCCGTATAGGCGCAAACCTTACCATCAGGTGAAAGCCTCGGGTCTGCAAGTGATTTTAATTCATATAAATGCTCCGCTTTGATTCCTGTCTTGCCCATCAAATTCCCACCTTTTTATGTAGTAATTAAGTATTTCGATAACAGAAATACTTTTTCCTTCTTATTTTTTTAAAATAGAAAAATTCTTTGTCCTAAACAATAAAATGCCGGAATAAAAGGAATACTAATCCATTGGGAAGGCATGGAATTTTAAAAAGAAATGGATTTCCGGGACTGTTTCGGTTAAAAAAACCTGTGTCCTCTTCCTTGGCTATTGCGAATTGCAAACAGATTTTGTATGATATTTACGAACATGCGTTCTGTTCTATGATGAAGGGAGCCGGGGTAAGATGACAAGAATACCTGAAAAAGACCGGGATATTATGGAGCAGGCCATTTATCTTCCAATGGTGCTGACTGTCCTGAACCGGGATCTTTCCGTCATTCAAGCGAGCCCGTTCAAGCTGAGGAAACCCTACCTGGAATTGGTTGAGGAGACAATGAAGGCGGTCCAGAAGGAACTTGCGGAGGTGAAAGCGTATATGAAAGCCCATCAATTGAAAGTGACGGAAACGAAACGGGACGATGCTTTTACTATGTTCCTGTTCCTTTATAAAGGCTATGAGGAATATCATAACTACTTTAATCCGCGTATCCGGAACAAAGTCCAGGAACTGATGGAATATTATTTAATTGGCAGGCATCTGTCCCGTACTGGCGAATCCATCCACTAGCCCCTGGTCCGGTAATCAAAAAACTGTCCATATTCACGGTGCTGTTCAGACGCTTCCATCATTTTTGACTTTTGGAAATAGAAGGACTTTCTCTCCATATGTTCAATCCGCTGCATCAGCTTGGTCCTTAGCAACGCCGTACGAAGCAACTGATTTTCAAAGGAACTGTAGGAAACAGGAAACGGGTAGGAATGTTTATTTTGGAAAGTGACGAGTGTGTCTTCGGTGGATGTCCGGTTGTGGTGTAAAACATGTTCATGGGAAATCCAAATGCACTCTGGCCGGTTTGGCGAGGTGGTGGGGAAAAAATAGATGAAGTTCGTGGGGTCAATAGCAATGGGAACTTTATGGGTGATGCCGATGAGCTGCTTCGTCCCTTCTTTTCTCCCCTCAAAAGAACTTCCGAAATATTCACAGCTCTTTTTGATAATCTCGATCGGTTTGAAGGGTGAAAGGTACTCATCATTGACTTCAACTATTTGCGAGTAAACCTTCGTTCCATACACGAACGGCTTAATGAACATGGTGCATGGATTGATCTCATATTCTTCAATTTGCCTTTGCCTCATATCATCACTCCTATTTTAGTAAAATACGAAAATATCATACCATTATTCTTCCATAATTTCTCAATGTTATGAAAATGTTGCGAATTTATTCATAAATGCCTGCAAAAATTGGGTGAAAATTTATCAGAAAATTATAAAAACTAAGTTGATTTTAACCCCCGATGGCAATATAATTAAAAAAAGCAGCAGGGGGGATTAGAAATGAATGAGAAATCCTACACGGAGCTAATGAAAATTGGAGCCATGAAAAGGGAGAAGGCAAAACAATCGTCGCTTCAGGAATTGTACATTGAGATGCTGCTGAATGAAATCCAGTTGAACATTGAAAAAGAAAAATTGTTGCGAACAATCGATGAAGCACTTGATCAGGGCGACAAACCGGCATTTATGAAACTGACCCGTTCCTTGGCCAATTTAAAAAAGAGATATGGGGCTTAGCCCAAAAATCCGTCCCGGATGGGGGACGGATTTTTCATTGAATGGCTGGCTCCTGCGTTTTTCTTCATTATTTGCTATTGATTGGCGCGATGAGTCCCCTGTCTTCGTTCCTCGCTGAATTGACAAGTGTCGACACCTCATAGAAGTCCATTTTTTCGGAAGGATAGGGTTTTAAAAGAGACGTTAGCGCCATTGAATCGCTCACGGTCGGGTCAAGCCAGATATCCTGCTGTCCGGGGGTAAGAATGGCGGGCATCCGGTCATGGATTTCAGCCGTTTTTTCGTTCGCAGCCGTCGTTATAATCGTACAGGAAAAAATCGGCCTTTCCCCTTTATCCCATCGGTCGTATAGTCCGGCAAACACGAACGGGCTATTGTCTTTGTTAACGAACCGAAAAGGCCGCTTCATCTTTCCTTCCCTTTTCCATTCGAAGTAGCCGTCCGCGGGAATAAGGCACCGCTTTGATTTTAAAGGCTGCCTGAAGCTGGCTTTTTCATGTACCGTCTCTGCGCGGGCGTTGATCATTTTGTAGCCGATTTTTTCATTGTCAGCCCAAAAAGGAATCAGCCCCCAGCGCAGCTCTCCTCCAACTCGCTTTCCCCCATAGGAGGCAATCGCCAGGATATCCGTTCCCGGGGCAATATTATAGCGGGCTTCGTACTCACCTTCAAATTCAAATTGATACTGCCGCATCAAAGCATAAACATCGGTAATAAGTGAAAATCTTCCGCACATGGCAATCCGCCTCCGTTCATGTTGCCAAAATTTTAGCATGAACAGACAGCAAAGGGAACAATCCGCTGCTAAGCTTCCTCAATGTTCCTAGTGAGCAGATAAATTTTATACGTTCATATCTTTTAAAATCAGCTATATAGGCCCGCCAAAAAAATGCCAAGTGCTTCCTGATAGATTTGGTCAAATTGGGAAATCGGCAGCGGGTTGGTCCCCCTCCCCAATTCAACTGTAAAGCCAGGTCTACGCCAATCCTGGATAAACCAATCCTTGTATCCCGCATAGCTTTCGATTGTCTTGACCGGTTCATAGCCGCTTACCCTGCCAAATTCCGTTGCAAGTGCAGCCGATTCGGGTGGTTCAAGATTTTCAAATCCCCAATAGATAACCTGGCCTTGGGTATGAAAGGCAAGGACTCTGGAAAAATCCCGCCTTCTCGTTAAATTGGCCATGGCAATGGCTTCAGGCTCGGACAAAGGACTTTCCCCTCCATAATCCCGGGGTCCCGGCACTTTGGGGTTTCGTGCCCGTTCAAGCTCCCATCTTGCAGGAAACTGGTCGTTAAGGTCGACTCCCCGGATATTGGCCTTCCAACCTGAAAAATCAGTGCTGCCCCTGTTCCAGGCAATTACCCTGCTCCTCCATGGGTCGTTTGGAGGCAGCCCGTTTATGACCAAATGCACTCCGTCCGGATTCACCATGGGAACAATGGATAGGGTCGATTGCCTGTATAAAGGCAAAGCCGCCCTTCCCCTAATGCCTGTTTGGTTGGTTAATGCTAAAAGATAATCATTCAGGAACGTCATCAGGACCGGGGTGGTAATCCATTCATTCGCATGAAAGGAACCATTATAGTGAACCCTTTTTCCTCCCGTGCCGACAAGGACTTCAGGAATATTCCTTCCCACCACGCTATTTCCGATTGACTCTACTTGGAGGAAAGGATACACATTCTGCAGCCTGCCTAAATCGTTCACCGTTGCCCTGTGGTCATAATTCCGCCGCCCTTGGACGAGCCTCCAGGTTATTCGAGTAGGGAGGCGAATCATTTGCCCAATGCGAATTCGATGTGGGTCGATCCCGGTATTCGCCAAAAGAAGCGCATCAAGCTGAAGATTCCGGCTTCTTGCAATCGCCCATAATGTATCTCCCGCTCTTATTTGATAGCCGGTTGCGACAAATCCTGGGATTTGAACCCTTTGGCCAATCGAAAGCGCCGATGGATTAACATTCCGGTTTGAATCAGTTATCAGCTGGAGGGGAATTTTATATAGCTGGCTGTAATACCAGAAAGAATCCCCTCTCCTTACAGTAACCTCCACCCACCTCACCACCCGAAAAGAAATCTATTCACGAAACTATATGAGGTATGAAGGGCATTTATCCCACGGGTTCGGTAACCCACTATCTCACGGCAAAAAAAGAGCCGGAAACCCGGCTCTTATTCATTATTCTATTTCACCGAATGCTTAATCCTCTTTCATGGGAATCCTTAATCCTCGCGGTGCTTCAATTCATACTCCTCTAGCATGGATATCCTTTCCAGCATGGTAGGATGGCCGTATCGGAACATTTTTACAAGGAAAGGAGGATTCACCTGGCTCAACCCGGCCTTGGTCAATTGCTGAAAGCTGCCTATTCCTGCGCGCGGATCTTTTGTCATATTAATCGCATACGTATCGGCTCTTGCTTCCTGGTAGCGGGAAACCACGTTCGAAAATGGGCTTGAGATGAACATAAGCATTGATAGCAGCAGCAAAATGAGCGGGAGGCTCCGGTAATCCGAAGCGGAAGGAATTTTTGCCTCCCTCCCCCATTTGGCCAATACCTGTTGCATAAGTGTATGGACTAAATAAAGGCCAAGGAGCGACAACAGCAAATATCCCGCAATCCCGATGTACAAATGCTTTTCCACATAATGTCCCATTTCATGCGCCATGATGAACAGGATTTGGTCATCTGTGAGTTTATTCAGTGTGGTATCCCAAAGGACGATTCGGGAATTGGATCCAATTCCGGTCACATAAGCATTCATGGCATTTGTCTTCTCGGCCATATTGACTTCGTAAACATGCTCGGCAGGGATATGGGCTTTGGCGGCAAAATCCAGGATTTTCGCTTCAAGCTCTTTATCTTTTAATGGGTAAAAATCATTGTAAAGCGGATCGATGATAACTGGCTGGACGAACATCATGAACAGCGTGAACGGGACCGAAAGCAGCCAGGCGAATACCCACCAGCGTTTCGGGCTCTTTTTTAAAAGGAAGTACAAAACAGGCACGATAATGAGCAGCATGCCGTAATTAATCCAGAAATCAATCAGTTCATCCTTCATCCAGGATGGGAATGTTTGGGTCGATATATTATACGTTTTGGACAGGGAATAGCTGATATAGCTGAGTGGAAGAACGGCCAGGTAACCCACAAACGAAAGCCAGAACAAATAAATCGGCAGCCTGAGGAATTTCCGCTTTGTCGCGTCTTCCGCCCATCGTTTAAAGCAATTGTTGAGCCCTGTAAGCAAAATGAGAATATAAAACAGCCATTCCCACGGAGATGACAGAAAAAACATCAAATTTCTTATTTTCGAGTATTCTTCGGTAAGCACAAGCTCCCTTCCATTCATGAATGTGACGGGGTCTGCGCTCGTCCCCTGGTATTCAAACGGCAGGGAGGAACTTGAGAAATGGAAAAGGTACCAATAAAAGAAAAGCCCGTAAAGCACAAAAGCCAGGATTGAGAAGACCCCCATCTTCCTTGCCATAAATTGTCCTCCTTTTTGTAAAGCCTGTCTCTTATTAGTGTAGTAAAAAAGGATGTGTTTAGAACAGTTTGTCCTTGTTTTAAAAGGATTTCCTGTAACTTCTTTTTTGAAAAGGCTGTTGATTAGAACGAAGGGCGCACGCTTTCCGCGGGGCGTCATTGGAGCCTCCTCGGCGCTCGCGCCTGTGGGGTCTCCAACTTGCCGCTTCATCCCGCTGGACACTGAATGTCTTCCTCGAATTTCCCCACGCACGAAGGAAACGCGGTAGCGTTTTCGAGGAGTCGGCACCCTCCGCTTCAATCAACGTATTCAAAACAACAATGCCCTTTCACAAAACCATTCAAAAGAAAAACCGGCCCGTTTGGAACCGGCGTTTGTTATAGTATTCCCGAAAAGACGGTTAAAACGGCAATCGAGCCGAGGACGACGACAATGACATTCGCGCCAAGAAAGGCGGCAATGAAAGCGGCAGCCGCGCCAATCAGCCCGTATCGTATGTCTTCGTGTATGAAAAGAATCCCCGGAAAGATAAGTGCGCCAAGCGTGGCGAATGGAACATTTTTCAAAACACCCTGCAAAAAAGGCGGCATTTCCTTCCCTTTAAAAAGGACAAACGGGAGCATTCGTGGAAGATACGTAACAATCCCCATACCGATGATCATCCAGACAATTTCACTCTTCATGGCCTGGCACCTTCCTTCCCCTCAGGTAAACAACTGTTTCAGCAATGATTGCGGCCAAAAGGGTTGCCGCGACAATCGCCCAGCCCGGTTCAAGAATGTTCCCCATCGTAAAAATCGTATTGAAACAAGCTGCCATCACTGCAAGGAAAATGGCTTTCACGCTTTTTTTCATAGAAGGAACGAGCAGCCCGATGAACATGGCGTACAGCGCGACAGCCATGCTCTCTTGCAATGTTTTCGGAAGGTTCGCGCCAATCAAATGGCCGACTCCGGAAAAAACGACCCAGCTCGCGTAGGAAATGAGCACGAGGCCGAACATATACCCTTTTCGGATCTCGCCTTCCTTCGTCGCCGCGACCGAAAAGGTTTCATCGGTCAAGCCGAATGAATAAACAGCTTTTGCGGCGATATCCCCTTCCGGAGTTTTCTCGTTCAGTGAAGTAGCCATCAGGAAATGCCTGATATTGACGATGAAGGTTGTCAGGACGATTTCAAACATGCCCGTCCCAATCGTAAGCAGGCTCAATGAAATATACTGGGAAGCCCCCGCGAACACGACAAGGCTCATCAAAAAGGTTTCCCCGATTGACAGACCGGCAGTTTTAGCCAAAAGCCCAAATGTCAGGGCTATCGGAAAGTAGCCGATTGCGATGCTGACCCCGGCCTGTGAGCCGGCTTTAAAGTCGGTGGCGGGAGACATTCTCCCTGCCGTTGTTTCCGCCATTTCCAATCCCCCGTTTCCTTTTATGTATGGGTACCTATTATAAAGATACATTTTATCAAATTTTCAGGAAATGAGTAGCCCGAAATTTTTACTGGAAGGGTCATCCCCCGAGATTATTGCGCCAAGACACTTTTCGCCCTATGATGGTAATAGCTAATTAAACTTGGGAGCTGGATATTGTGAATACTCTGCTGGCTAGGATAGAAAGGGAACTGGAAAAGTTATCGGAAGCCGAGGGGATAATCGGCAAATATATTATCGAACATCCCGAATTTATCCCGAACATGACTACAAAGGATTTATCTCAAAAGACCGGGGTCAGTGAATCGAGTGTCGTCCGGTTTTGCAAGTCCATCGGAATTGGGAGCTTTAAAGCATTCAAGCTGGAACTGGCGAAACACAATGCACTGTCCGGTACGGGCCTGACCGATTTTTCGATTCTTCAGCATAAGGACTCTCCCTATGATTTGTTCCATAGAATCACGTACACTAATAAAACGGCAATCGAATCGTCCCTCTCCTCCCTGGACAGGAAGGAGCTGGAGCGGGCTGTCGAAGTAATGTCCAACGCGTCAAAACTGGTTTTCTTCGGAGTAGGAGGGTCGGCAACCGCTGCCCTTGACGCACACTATAAATTCACCAAACTGGGATACCATTCGGTCATGGCGCATGATTTCCATTACCTGCTTTCCCTCATTCCCTACCTGTCCACGAATGACATCTTCATGGCTATCTCAATGTCCGGAAAAACAAAGGATGTCCTGGAGCTTGCCGAATTCGCCAAAAAGAAGGGTGCCATTGTCATCGCACTTACAAATCTGGATAAATCCCCTTTATATAAAATGGCAGATATTCGGCTCTGTACTCCCGCGGTTGAACAGGATTTCCGAATCGGGACCATTTCTTCAAGGATGACACAGCTAAATATTATCGATGCACTTTACTTAAGTGTATTTAACCTTGTCGGCGAAAAAGTTGTTGAACGCTACCACGAGGCGCGGGACGAGGTTATAAAGCTAAGGCGCTGAACCTTGCATGGTGCAGCATTTACTCCTTCTTTTTTAAAAATAAAGGATATAAAAAAAAGGCGTTTGTCATATATAATGGCAAGCGCCTCTTATATTTTAAAAATTTAATTAATTGAAATTGCCATTCACTAAAACAATAAATAATATTGACTTTAAATTTCACTGGCATAGAATAGAGTTGTAAGGATTAATAAAAGAAGGATGATTCTATGCTTGACAAACTAACAACGGAAAAAAGGAACGACAAGACAATGGACCTCGACCTCATGTCGGTAAAGGAAATCCTTGAAACAATGAACAAGGAAGACCTCACCGTTCCCCAATCTGTGGCAAGCGAGATTCCCCGGATTGAAGAGGCTGTCCAGAAGACCATTTCTTCCTTCCGAAAAGGCGGCCGCCTGATATACTTGGGTGCTGGGACAAGCGGGAGGCTTGGAGTGCTTGACGCCGTTGAATGCGTTCCAACATTCGGATCCCCGCCGGAAATGGTCCAGGGTTTTATTGCGGGCGGAATGAAAGCGTTCACAAAGGCTGTCGAAGGTGCAGAGGACGATGAGAAGTTGGGTGTCGAGGATTTGGACAACATTTCGGTCAACGAAAATGACACGGTCATTGGCATTGCCGCTAGCGGCAGGACGCCTTATGTTATTGGCGCGTTGAAGCATGCCAATACAAAAGGGGCGACAACCGTAACCCTCAGCTGCAACAAAAATAGTGAAATCAGCAAGTATGCCGATATCGCCATCGAGGTTGAAACTGGGCCCGAAGTACTGACCGGCTCGACTAGGCTAAAGGCCGGGACCGCGCAAAAGTTGGTCCTGAATATGATTTCTACCGCTTCAATGATTGGTATTGGCAAGGTGTACAAAAACCTTATGGTTGATGTCCAGCCAACGAACAAAAAATTGGTTGAACGCTCGAAGCGGATCATTATGCAAGCTACTGAAACAGATTATGAAACCGCTGCCAAATTTTACGAAAAAGCCAACGAAAACGTAAAGGCGGCAATCGTGATGATTCTTCTAGGCTGCTCCTATGAGGAAGCCACGGAGAAGCTTGACCAGTCCAACGGTTTTATTAGAAAGACAAAATAGGAGGAGTAAATGTGAAAAAAGAACAACGCATGGCCAATGATATACTTCAGCATATCGGCGGCAAGGACAACGTCAAAAGGCTGGCCCACTGCATGACCCGCCTTCGCCTTGATCTGAAGGACGATTCCAAGGCAGACATTCAGGCTTTGAAAAAGGTCGATGGCGTTATGGGCGTGATCGAGGACGACAACCTGCAAATCGTTGTCGGCCCCGGCACGGTCAACAAGGTCGCCGCTGAAATGAGCCAGGAAACCGGATTGGTTGTTGGCGAAGATGCGGAGCCCGAAGATTTGACCCTCGAAGAAAGGGCAGCATTGAATCAATCGGCTATTAAAAAGAAAAACAACACCCCGATTAAAAACCTGCTTCGCCGAATCGGAAGCATTTTCATCCCTCTCATTCCAGGGCTTGTTGCTTCCGGAATCATCAATGGGGCGGCAAACTTCGCGAAAAACGCGGGCGTGGACCCAACCCAAACATGGATGCAAATCCTTCTTGTCCTTGGAGGCGCCGTATTCGGATCCCTGGCAGTCCTTGTCGGTTGGAACACCGCGAGGGAATTTGGCGGAACGCCAGTGCTTGGCGCAATTGCCGGTATTGTCCTGTTCAGCCCGGGCCTTGCGGAAATCAAATTGTTCGGTGAAGCGCTCATACCTGGGCGCGGTGGGTTATTTGGAGTCATGTTTGCCGCATGGCTAATGACAGTTGTTGAAAAACGTGTAAGAAAAGTTGTACCAAGCTCTGTTGATATTATTTTTACATCCCTCATTTCAGTTTTAATTGTCGGATTCTTTTCGTTAATCGTTATCATGCCAGTCGCGGGTGTCCTTGCTGACGGAATCACGACCGGCCTAAAAGCAATCCTTGAAGTTGGCGGTGTGGTCGCCGGCGCGATTCTTGCGGGCTTCTTCCTGCCGCTCGTTATGGTCGGTCTGCATCACGGCTTGACACCAATTCACCTGGAGCTCATTAACTCACTTGGCAACACTCCGCTTCTTCCAATACTGGCAATGGCTGGTGCAGGCCAGGTTGGCGCGGCAATTGCAATTTTCACAAAAACTAAGAATAAGAGATTGCGCAACATCATCAAAGGGGGTCTTCCTGTCGGATTCCTTGGAATCGGCGAACCTCTCCTTTACGGGGTAACTCTTCCTCTTGGTCGTCCGTTCATCACGGCATGTTTGGGTGGCGCGGTCGGCGGAGCATTCCAGGCGGTCATGAAGACAGCCGCGGGCGGAATCGGCGTATCAGGGCTTTCCCTCACTCCGCTAATCGTTGATAACAAATACCTGTTTTACCTAATCGGCATCCTGCTTGCCTACGCTTTCGGATTTATTTTCACCTACCTGTTTGGTTTCAAAGAGGAAATGGCGGATAATATTTAATAGAGTAAAAGTATAAAGCGGCTTGGCACTCTTTCACCGGGGTGCCAGGTCTTTTTTTGGCTGATAGGAAAGGAGTTTTTGAGAATGCTAGGAATATCTGTTTATTTATCACAGCCTGTAGCCAGCCAGGAAGCCAATATCCGGAAAATGAAGGACCATGGCTTCGACTCAATTTTCACATCCCTTCATATTCCCGAGGATAATCCCGCCGTCTACCGCGATGAGTTGATGCAACTGGGCAAGCTTGCCCGGGAACTGGATATGGAACTGATTCCCGATATTTCGCCGAATTCGCTTCGCCACCTTGGGTGCACATGGGAAACTGCCGATACGCTGCTTGGGTGGGGGCTTAGCGGGCTGCGCGTCGATTATGGAGTCGAGCCGGAAACCATCGCCCGTCTCTCGCAAAAAATGAAGGTGGCACTGAATGCGAGTACGCTGACGTATGAGGAAATCAACACTATGAAAGCCCACGGCCTGAATGCCGGTTCCGTTGAGGCATGGCATAATTTTTACCCAAGGCCAGAAACCGGGCTAGAACGGGAAAGCTTTAGGGAGAAAAACCGTATGCTGCGGAACGAGGGAATTACGGTGATGGCGTTTGTTCCAGGTGACGGAACAAGGCGCGGCCCTTTATTCCAAGGGCTACCGACATTGGAGGACCACAGGTTTTCTTCGCCCTTCGCTGCCTTTCTGGACCTTATGGAAAATGAAGGCGTCGATAAAATCCTCATTGGCGACCCGGGCGTATCCGACACGGCACTTCAGCAATTTTCCGCGTACAGGGATGGCGTTTTCTATCTTCGCGCCCGCCCATTTACAGGAGACCAGAATCTCCTCGAAACACTCGCTGCGATCCAATCCAACCGCCAGGACAGCGCGCGGGATGTCATCCGTTCGATGGAATCCCGCATGTATGCACTTATTGGCAGCAAGAACGTGCCGCCGCTCAATACGGTCGAGCGTGTTACCGGCTCTATCACGATCGACAATGAACGATACGGCCGCTACCAGGGCGAAGTGCAAATCACGAAGAGAGACCTGACCGCGGATGAGAAAGTCAATGTCGTCGGAAGGATTATCGAGGAAGACCTCCCGTTGCTTCCGTTCATTAAAGGCGGCTGCAAATTCATGTTGAGGTGGGTATAATTGAGGTTTGCCATGTGAAAATAGGGAAGAGCCAGCTGCCATTGCTGGCTCTTTTTCTATAAAAGTGGCAATGGTGATACCTTTTCAAGACCGTTTTGGCGTCCACAGCCGGGCGAAACAGTCTTGATATCCCATGGCAACCCGCTTCAACCGCTTTATACCGCCTATCCCCTTACTTCCCCTGGAAATTCGGCTGCCTTTTTTCGCTGAATGCCAAAAGCGCCTCGACGCGGTCCTCTGTATGGATTAGGCCTTCGTATGCCTGCCGCTCGATTTTCAATCCGGTTTGCAAGTCGGTATCCATCCCCTTTTTAATCGCAAGCTTTGCCTGGCGGAGGGCAATCGGGCCATTGTTCAGCAGCTTGGCGGCAATTTCAAGGCTAAGTTCCATCGCCCTGCCCTCGCCAGCAATCCGCGTCAGCAATCCGTACTTGTTCGCTTCTCCGGCAGTCAGCCTATGCGCGCCAAGAATCAGTTCAAGTGCTTTCGCCTGGCCAATCAGCCTAGGCAGCCGCTGCGTCCCTCCAGCGCCCGGAATGATCGCCAGGCTTGTTTCGGTAAGGCCAAGCTGGATCCCCTCCTCGGCAATCCGGAAATCGCAGGCGAGAGCCAGCTCCATCCCGCCTCCGAAACAGAAACCGTTTATGGCAGCAATGGTTGGCTGCGGCATCATGTCGACAAGGTTGAATACCTCGCTAATTTTACCTACATTCCGAAGCACTTGTTCGATTGTCAGCGTCTTTCTCTCCTTCAAATCCGCCCCTACACTGAACGCTTTTTCACCGGCGCCAGTGAAAATCACAACCCGCACGTCATTGTTTTCGCTCACTTCCTCAACGACTTCCTGAAGCCTGACCAACGTATCATAGTTGAATGCATTCATCGCTTCCGGCCTGTTGATCGTGATTATTCCAATATGCCCTTTTTGTTCAAATAAAATCTGATTCATCGTCCACATTCCCTCCAAGTTGGCATTGGCAAGGGGCAGACAACGGCAGCCTGCCCCTTTACACCATATTGTTAAAACTGTTTTTCTATTAAATAATTTTCCTATCACTTGAACGGCGAAGCTTCAATTTGCCACTTTCCCTCTACTGCTTTGCCGCTTCGATGACCTGCGACCTGAGCGCCCGGCGGAGAATTTTCCCCGTCGTATTCTTTGGTAATTCTTCGAGGAATTCGATTTTTGATGGCACTTTATATTTCGCAAGCCTCTCATCGCAATAAGCAACCAATTCCATTTCGGTTAATTCGGGATTTTTCGAAACCGCGTAGGCAACGACGGCTTCACCGAAATCGGGATCAGGAATGCCAACGACCGCGGCCTCAATAATGTCCGGGTGGTCGTACAGCACTTCCTCGACCTCGCGCGGGTACACATTGTAACCGCCGACGATGACCATATCCTTTTTCCTGTCTACGATGTAAAAATAACCTTCGTCATCCATCCTTGCCAGGTCCCCTGTATACAGCCAGCCGTCACGTATCGTTGCGGCAGTTTCCTCTGGCATTTTGTAATACCCTTTCATCACGTTGGGTCCACGGACAATCAGCTCGCCAACCTGTCCAAATGGGACTTCCTCACCTAGCTCATCGACGACCTTGTTTTCCACGTTTACAATCGACAGGCCGATTGAACCAGGCTTGCGCTCCCGGTCAAGCGGATTGAAGCACGTAACCGGGGAGGCTTCGGACAACCCATATCCTTCAGAAATTCGGACATTGAACTTTTTCTCGAAATTCAGAAGCAAAGCGACAGGCATGGAGGCTCCTCCGGAGGCACATACCCGTATCGTCTTGAAATCTTCCGGATTCCCTGCTTCATATTGATAAAGGAAATTGTACATAGTCGGAACCCCGGCAAAAATCGTCGCCCCCTGTTCCTTGGCCATATCAAAAACATCCTTAGGGCTGAATCTAGGAATGATCAGCATCGTCGCGCCCGTCATCAGCGGAGCGTTCAAGCAAACCGTCAAACAGAAAACATGGAACATTGGCAGGACTGTAATCATCCTGTCATTCTCATCCATATTCAAATACGTGCCAATATCGATGGCGTTGCAATACAGGTTCTTATGTGTCAGCATCGCGCCCTTCGGCTTACCGGTAGTTCCCGAAGTATAGAGAATGACCGCAGTCTCATCTTCCTGCAGTTCCGGTCCGATGTAATCAAGCCGTCCTGTAGCGAGCACGTCTGTAAACGCTCTCATTTTTGGGTGAATCGTAAGTTCTTCTTTGTTCATTCCGGCAGCTTCCGGCTGATTGGAATCACAGATAATATAATGTTCGATCTTTGGGAGTTGATGATGGGATTTTTCTGCTATCGGGAGCAGCAGATCGAGCGAGACAACCGCTTTTACATCCCCGTTGTTCAGGATATAGCCAATTTCATCTGGACTATAAATAGGGTTGACGGGTATGACAGTGGCACCCATCCTTATTGCGCCATAGAGGCTGATGATAAAATACGGCGAGTTTCCGAGAAGAAGCGCGATATGGTCACCTTTTTTGAGACCCAGCTGCTCAAGCCCGGATGCAAACTTCGTGATGGCGGCATCCAGTTCCCCGTAAGATGTTTCTTTTCCCATAAAATAATAGGCTGCTTTTTCGGGCAATGCTTGCGCGGTTTCGTGAAGCTTGGACGATAAGTTCAACTCCATCTCCCCCTTTAGGCGTGAACCGGCCTTCCATTCAATCGCCTACAAAATTAAAAATATTCTAAATTCATTATAGAGAATAAGGGGTCCCGTCTCAAGTTTTACCGTGGATTCCTTCCCACTTTAAAACGACAAAAACCTCCGCCATTATCCTGGCAGAGGCTTGGATTTTCAATTAATAAACGAGCTCGAGGAACTCCTCTTTTGTAACGTTCCCAAAATAGTGCTTGATGTCAACACCCTCAAGCGCGCGGTCGATTTCCGAGCGGTCATAGCGGATGCCTTTTAATCTTTCCTCAATTTCAGCAACCTCACCGACTCCGAAAAAGTCGCCGTAAATCTTGCAGTTCTCAATAATCCCTTTTTCGACTTCAAGCCTCACATCAATGGAACCGATAGGAAAACGGCGTGTGCGGTGAAGATTGAACTTCGGAGATTTCCCATAATTCCAGTCCCAGTTCTGGTAGCGTTCCTTCGAAATTGCATGGATTTTTTCCCAGTCGCTTTCTGTTAGGACGTATTCAGGAATATCATCTGTTCCGTCGAAAATATACTTCAAGAGCAGGGAACGGAATTCCTCCATGCTGATCTTCCTGTCAAGGAACTCAGAAATATTGGCAACTCGGCTCCGGATCGACTTGATTCCTTTTGATTCTATCTTGTCCTGTTTAACCCTCAATGCCGAAACGACAGCATCAATTTCGGAATCGAGCATCAGTGTGCCGTGGCTGAACATCCTGCCCTTTGTTGAAAATTGGGCGTTGCCAGAAATTTTCCGCCCATCGGCGACAATATCGTTCCTGCCGCTTAATTCGGCCTTCACGCCAAGCTTGGCAAGCGCCGCCACCACCGGCTCCGTGAATTTCTTGAAGTTATGGAAGCTTTCGCCGTCATCCTTCGTAATAAAACTGAAATTCAAGTTTCCTAAATCATGGTAAACCGCGCCGCCGCCGGAAAGTCTGCGGACGACATGGATGCCGTTATCCTCAACATAATCCGTATTGATTTCCTCAATCGTATTCTGGTTTTTGCCAATAATGATGGATGGCTCGTTTATGTAAAAAAGCAAATAAGTTTGGTCGATATCAAGATTTTTCAGCGCGTACTCCTCGATTGCTAGATTGATGCGCGGATCGGTAATTCCTTTGTTGTCAATAAACAGCATAATCCATTCCCCTTTTCTCTCTTTGTCTGGCGGCTTTTTTAAATAAAAGGCAGCCTGAAAATTGTCCCCCCAGGGCCATTACAAGTCGATTTCCATAAACTCTTCGGCTAGGCGGACTTTGCCCCCGAATTCCTTTGATGCCTCATCCACAAGCTGTTCAACATTCCCGTAATGCGGCAGATGGGTTAATATCAACTCGCCAACCCCGGCATTCTCTGCGAGGCGGCCTGCTTCGGTGCTCGTCATATGGCCTGCACCCTGACCGGACTGATTCGCGTAAAAATTGCATTCGCACAGGAGCACATCCGCATTTTTGCTGAACGGAACAAACTCCTCCTTGAACGCCGTGTCCGCCGTATACACAACGGATTTTCCGCCTGCTTCGAACCTCATTGCATAGCAAGGAACCGGATGGACAGTTTTTAGGAAAGAAATGTCGAAAGGCCCAAGCTTGAGGTCCGCGTTCGGTTTATAGGCGATTCCCTTTGTCACGCCATCATGGGTCAGCTTTTTGAATTCAGCTTCGTCCTGTGTATGGCCATAAATCGGAAGCGGAGGGAGCTTTCCTTTGAGAAATCCCTGAATCAGCCTCGCATGGTATAAAACGCCGATATCGGCAATATGGTCCGGATGATAGTGGGAAAGGATGACCGCGTCCAATTCCTCGGGCTGGACCACATTCTGCATCTTGGCCAAAACGCCGCTCCCGCAATCGATCAGAAGCTTAAAGCCGTCATGCTCAAGCAAATACCCGGTGCTTGCGCCATTTTTCCTAGGGTAGCCGCCCCAGAAGCCAATAACCGTTAATTTCATTCAATCCACCCCATTATCGCTGATTTTCCTAGTATTTACTATACTCAAAAAAACAAACTTTTTCATGTTTCTTGTTTAGGGCTTCACATTGAAGGCGCACTTTGGGTTCCTTAGGACAGTACTTGTTCAAAATAAAAACCTTGAAAGGCATTCAGCCGATCAAGGTTTAAGCAGCTAATCCACACTTATGAACTTAGGAGGAATCCTATCTGCCAGCCATATATCATTATTGCCTTGATAAAACTTTATCCCTTCCTTTAAACCCTCTGCGGAATTAACCTTAAATACATATACTCACCTGTCCGTATTCTACAACGGTAACCCGCCGGGTCCCTTTTTTGCGAGGGTTTCCTTCACCTTCCCAGCTAAAAGTGAATAGGCATCCTCCCAGTTGGCGGGCGCAATTTTTCAGTATGGCGCGCAGCCATTTGAGCATAGATTACATGTTGAATAGACGAGGTGTCAATTTTCCCCTGTGAGTAAATATTCATATCAACCCTGGAAGAATCCCACCCCATCCTTTCAGCCCCTTCACTTTACAATGCTTTTTAAAAGGATCTCCTGCTGTCCTATCAGGGGATCCGCCGCAAATCTACCGATCTTTCGATTCAGCAAATATGGAGGGACGGGCGGAGTGGATGCCGCATAAACAGGGAGCGCTCCCATCGGGACCCCCGTTTCCATCCTGTACGGAGTAAAGAGCAGTTGTTGGATTGCGAGGTCTTCTTTCTTATTCATTTCGCCACCACCTGGAATATCGTTTAATTCATCCTATTCGGCAGGGTGGACATTTATCCATGAACGATCATTCCGTTCCAGTAGGTGGCATGCGATAAACCCGCGGGTATAGCAGGGGGTGGCCGCTCTGGCGGCTGTGAAACATTTTGTGAAACAAGGAAATTCGGGGAGTGACAGGCACTGTTCGCATTTTTCACACCAAAAAACACGCGGGAGTGCCCCCGCGCGTTCAATAAAGCTATGATAATTTAAGATAGTCCAGTACATTTCGGACAGCGGCTTCTCCCTGGTCGATGCAATCGGGGAGGCCGACTCCTTCGTAGGATGCTCCGGCGAGGTAGACGCCCGGCAGTTCCTTCGAAAGATGTCCTCTCAACGTTTCAAGCATTTGCTTGTGCCCGACTGTGTATTGCGGCATTGAGTCCTTCCAGCGGGAGATGACGACAAATTCAGGCTGCTCGGTTATTTCCATTGTTTTGTTTAAATCATCAAGTACAATCCGAACAATTTTGTCGTCGGACAGGTCGACAACCGTGTCGTCCCCGGCCCTTCCGACATAACAGCGGAGCAATGCCTTTCCTGGAGGTGCGGCGTGGGCCCACTTTTTATGCGTCCATGTACACGCCGTAATCGTGTAATCGGCGTTCCTTGATACGACGAACCCGGTCCCCTCGATATCCTTTTTAATCGCGGTTTCCGGAAACGCCATTGCCACCGTCGCCACGGATGTGGAAGGCATGTCCTTCAGTGGATCAAAAAACGGATAATCCGAAAAGATCGATTGGGCGACATGATGGGGAACGGCCGAAATGACGCAGTCCGCAATTAGCGGCTCCCCGTTCACGAGGTTTATTTCGTAATACCCTTCTTCCTTCACTATGTTCCTCACCTTAAATCCTTTTAGAACAGAGTTCGGTTCAAGCTTGCTCTCGATGGCATCGACAAAGGATTGCAGGCCTGACCTGAAAGTAAGAAATCCACCGCCCTTGCTTTTTGCCGGAGTGGCAGGTTGCTTTGCAGCGGCTGGGGTAGATTTCTTCATGCCAAGAATGAGGCTGCGGTATTTCTGCTCCACCTGGTAAAATTGCGGGAAAGTCGACATCAGGCTCATCTTGTCAATGTTACCCGCGTAAATTCCAGATAGCAAAGGTTCAATCAGGTTCTCTACTACTTCATTCCCAAGCCTTCTCCTAAAAAAGTGGCCGAGCGACTGGTCTTTTCCAGCTGGAGATTTTGGAAGGATGAAATCGGCTGCCGCCCGGATTTTTCCCGGTACTGAAAATAGTCCTGTTGTAATGAAAGGCCCAACTTCGGTCGGAATGCCCATTATCGACCCACCCGGCATTGGATGGAGCTTTTCATTCACGAGAACATAGGACTTGCCTGTGGAATTGCTGACAAGCTCGTCCACTACTCCTACTTCAGCAGCCAGACTCGATAAACTCTTTTTCCTGGCCAAAAAGGAATCCGGGCCCCGTTCAATGATAAATCCATCCTTGACGACGGTTTGCATTTTTCCGCCGAGGCGGTGGGAAGCTTCTACGAGTACCACTTCAATAGGGAGATTCCTTTCGCGTGCAGCTTTCTGAAGGTAGTAGGCTGAAGAAAGCCCAGCCATCCCTCCTCCTATGATTACGATTCGTTTCTTCCCTTCCACATCCATCGCCTCATCTTTTTCCTTAGTCTATTCGTCTTTCCTTAGTGTTTTCAAGATGACGGTTGCCATGGCGTCAATAAAATCGGCCTGGCTGTTCGGCATTTGAGGACGATAATACGCCGCGCCGATCTCGTCTGTAACAACCTTGCATTCATAATCATTGTCGTAAAGCACTTCAAGATGATCCGACACAAACCCCGCAGGAACATACACAAATGCCTTGTACCCATGCTTTTCATGCAGCTCCCTTGTCAGGTCCTGGACATCCGGTCCAAGCCAAGGCTCCGGGGTTTGCCCGGCACTTTGCCATCCAACTGCATAATGGTCTATACCCGCCTCGGCCGCGATTAAATCGGCCGTTTCCTTCAGCTGATTGGGATACGGATCTCCGGATTGGAGAATCCGTTCAGGAAGGCTGTGCGCCGAAACGATGAGGACCGCTTTTTCCTTTTCGCCAGAAGGCAATTTTTCAAAAACGTCCTTGACCTTTTTGGCCCAGTGAGAAATGAATTTCGGCTCATCGTACCAGCTTTCGACCGAAACGATATTTGGCCCGCCAAGCTTTTCCGCTTCTTCTTTCGCCCTTCCGTTATACGATTTAACGCTGAATGTTGAAAAATGCGGGGCAAGCACGATGCTGACCGCTTCTTCTATTCCGTCCTCATGCATTTGTTTGACGGCATCCTCAATAAACGGGTTGATATGCTTCAAGCCTAAATACATCTTAAATTCGATTTCATCCTGAACTTCATTCAGCCTGTTTTCGAGGTCTTTCGCCTGCTCTTCCGTAATGTGGGAAAGCGGTGAAATGCCGCCAATCGCTTCGTAACGGCCCCTTAATTCCTCAATCATTTCATCGGAAGGCTTCCTGCCGTGTCTGATATGGGTATAGTAGCGCTCAAGATCATCAAGGGTATACGGTGTGCCGTAAGCCATTACCAGAAGGCCCATTGTCTTTTTTGCCATGTTCCACACCTCTGATTGCTTCATCTATTTTTTCGGTTGTTCAACCATGAACGGCAGGGATTTCTCCCTGCCGATTTTAGCTTAAGCCGTACGCTTCTGCCTATTATTTAAGAATTTTTTTAAAAGAAAGGCAGGAGTATTGGACTTTTTCATCAGTAGGTTTACATCCTCCCCTGATGGAAGGCCCTTTTTATTTTGCCAAATAAATGGTGTATTTACCACCTTTTAATCTTTATAGATAGCAAGAATTGCTTAGCGGCCAAGTTTGGAAGCGGAATATTCATGGACGAATGCTGTCAGCCTCTTCAGGACTTCCGGATTTACGGATGGGAAAACACCATGGCCAAGGTTGAAAATATAGCCTGGCTGCTCCATTCCCTGATCGAGAATTGCTTTTGCCCGCTCCTCAATGACCTCCCAAGGAGCAAGAAGGATCGCCGGATCGAGGTTGCCCTGAACCGTCTTATTTACGCCGAGTTTACGTGCCTCGCTGATTGGAAGCCTCCAATCCAGACCGACCACATCAAGTGGAAGGTCATTCCATTCAACAGCAAGATGGCTCGCGCCGACGCCGAACATGATGAGCGGTACATTTTCTCCCCTAAGTTCGGAAAAGATCCGTTCCATGACAGGCTTGATATAATAACGGTAGTCCGCGACATTCAAGGCTCCTACCCATGAATCGAAAATCTGGATTGCCCTCGCTCCCGCTTTCACTTGCGCCTTTACATATGTAATGGTTGTATCAGCAAGTTTGTCCATCAGGGCGAACCATGCTTTAGGTTCGGCATACATGAACGCCTTTGTTTTGTTGTAATTCTTTGAAGGTCCGCCCTCGATCATATAGCTTGCAAGGGTGAACGGCGCGCCGGAAAATCCAATGAGCGGAACCGAAAGCTGCTCTTCTGTCAGGATCTTAATTGTTTCCAATACGTATGGAACATCTTCCTCCGGGTTGAGTTCCCCAAGCTTTTCAACATCGGAAACCGATTTAATTGGGTTGGAGATGACAGGCCCGATACCTGACTTAATTTCCACATCAACCCCCAGGGCAGGAAGCGGAGTCATAATATCTTTATATAAAATTGCCGCATCGACATTGTATTGTTCAACCGGAAGGCGGGTAACGTACGCGCACAATTCAGGCTGGTGGGTAATTTCAAACAGGGAATACTTTTCTTTGATAGCACGGTATTCAGGCTGGGAACGTCCTGCCTGGCGCATATACCACACTGGAACATGGCCTGTTTTCTCACCCCTCGCTGCCTTCAAGAACGTTTCGTTGATTTGCTTCATCTCATTTTCCACCTTTCGCAACTTCTCATTTATCATTCTAATATATTCACAGTAAAAATAGAAACCATTCACATCTTTATACTGTTTTCACTATATCTGTTAATGTTGGGAGTGTATAGGCACAGCCCGCAACTGTCAAAAAAAAGTCGTTTTTGTGTTTGCAAGTCTGTAATAAAAGGAAAAATCCTACTGGATTCAGATTGCGCGGAGCAAAAAAATAATCGTTGGAGTTGATTGGATGAACGTGTATATGACCGCAGGTACGTATGATTTTTTGGAAAAGCTCGCTACAAAACATGCGGGAGAGAAAATGGTGCTTATGTCGGGAGAAGATGGCGCCCTCCTTCTTCATGAAACAGGGGGGAAAACCGTATTCGCATCTCCGAGGAAGTATGAAGTCCTCGAAGCTGTCGGGGTTCTTGGCCGTCCGGGCTTGGTCGTCATGAACAACATCCCAGTCACCGATGAAGGCAGGCCTGTTTTCGAATACCGGTTCAAAAACCGCGCTGGGAAAATCGAAAATACCCCCGGTTTCCAGGCCATCCGGGTCTTGAGGCCGATCAAGTCAAACACGTATGTCATTTTAACCGCTTGGGACGACGAACTCGCCTTCCAGCGGTGGAAAGATTCAGCCGACTTCGGAAAGTCCCACAGCCAAAGTAAGCCTGAGCCTGGGCCAAGCATCTTCTCCGGCCAGCCATACATCACCAAATATTGGATTTCCGAAGAATAGGAAAGGACGGGGGCAGCAGCCTCGTCCTTTTTGTTTTCGACAATTTTCAGGCGGTGCCTCGCACTGTTCGGTTTTTTTACTCTCCCCCGCACCCCTTCTTCCCTTTTTCATATTCTGTATTACATCGGGCATGGGCGTGGATGCCCATTTGCCGATGAATGAAGGGAGGATTTTTCAATGGTTGCGGAGCTGACGGCTCTACATTGGATTTATGTTGTTTTTATTGGCCTTATCATCGGTTTTATGGTTATGAGGAGGGATACAACGCTTATATGCATCATTGGAATCTTCCTGATTGCCATTACTGCGACGGGTTCCTTGAGCGGCTCGGTCAGCAGTGTTTTTAACAGCTTCATTTACGCCATCACGGAGCTGCTGTCGACCATCCTCGTTATCTCCATTATTGTCGCGATGAGCAAAACGCTGACAGCGACAGGAATCAACGATGTCATGATATCCCCATTTACCAAGCTGATCCGCAATGCAACACTCGCTTACTGGACGATTGGTATCCTGATGATGGCCATTTCCTGGTTCTTCTGGCCTTCACCAGCAGTCGCGCTTCTTGGGGCAGTCCTTTTGCCAGTCGCATTGAGAGCAGGGCTTCCGGCACTTGGCGTTGCCATGGCAATGAACTTGTTCGGGCATGGAATCGCCCTTTCCGGTGATTTTGTCATCCAAGCCGCACCGAAGCTTACAGCCGATGCTGCCGGCCTTTCTGTCAATGAAGTGTTAAGTGCGAGCATTCCGCTTGTTTTCATAATGGGAACTGTCACAACGGTAGTAGCCTTCTATTTTATAAAAAGGGATTTGAAAAACGGCAAGCTTACTTCTTCAACCGGGGTTGTCCCCGGCGGTACAGCCCACGCCTCAAAGGCTGGTACGCTGCTATTATCGCTTTGGCAAAAACGGTTTTTCGCCATCCTGGTCCCGTTGCTTTTCATTCTTGATGTCACAGCGATGTTCCTTTTGAAGCTCCAGGGCGGAGATGCTACAGCGCTAATTGGCGGTACGTCAATTTTTATCCTCCTCGCCATAACTCTCACTGCCTACAAAAACAAAGGGCTCGAAAAGACCACCTTCTATTTGGTTGAAGGCTTCCAATTTGGTTTTAAAGTGTTCGGCCCCGTCATTCCAATTGCGGCATTCTTCTATCTTGGGGACGCGGGTTTTGGAAAAATTATCGGAGATTACCTCCCCGCTGCATCACAGGGAATTGTTAATGATCTCGGCACTGCCTTAGCCGGCCTCGTCCCGCTCAGTAAGGAAGTGGCGGCGATTACCCTTACGGTAGTCGGTGCAATTACAGGCCTTGATGGTTCCGGCTTCTCAGGCATTTCCCTTGCCGGTTCGGTTGCCACGCTGTTTGCGGTTTCCATTGGTAAAGGCGCTGCCACCTTGACGGCACTGGGGCAAATTGCGGCCATCTGGGTTGGCGGTGGCACGCTCGTTCCGTGGGCGCTCATCCCTGCTGCCGCTATCTGCAACGTCGACCCGTTCGAGCTGGCGAGAAGGAACCTCGTTCCCGTAATAATCGGCCTCATCGTCACAACCATTGCTGCAATGTTCTTTATTTAAAAAAGAAGGGAATGAAGACAGTTTCACACCGCTCAACCATCCAAAACTGTCTTCATCACAAAAATCCACAAATGTAAAAAACAGCCCCGCGGCTGTTTTTTACTTTATCTCCCGATTCGTTTTCAACATTGGAAAAGCGTCCCGCAGTTTTTCATAGACCAGCATGAACAGCGCTGACCAGAGAAAGCCGAAGGCATAGCCGCCGAGAACGTCCGTTGGATAATGGACATTCAAAATAATCCGGCTTGCCCCAATCAAAAGGACAACCCCAGCCGTAAGGACGACTATAACCTTTCGTACACCAGGGTTTCTGTATTCCTTCAGTAGGAAAAACGCGATCATTATGTACAGGATTGAACCGACCATCGCATGGCCGCTCGGAAAACTAAGGGTCTCCACATGAACCAAATGCTCAAGTGAAGGCCGCTCCCGTCCAATCACAACCTTTAAAAACTTGTTCAGCTCGTTGCCAAATGCAACTGCCATGGCAAAAATGCCCATTGCGAAGTAATCCCTCCGCTTGAAAAAAAGCCAAACCAGCATAATCAGCGCTGTTATCCCAACCCCTTTTTTATCACCAAGATGGGTGATGGCAACAAAGATCGGATCGAGCCAATTAGGAACAACGCCAAGCAGCCCCTTGAAGACTCGATCGATCAGCAGCTCCCGCCCCTGCATTACCCCAGGCAGGATAACCAAAATAACCACTACTGTTATCGCCATGAGTATAGACAGTATTTTTTTCTTTTCCAAAAGCCTTTCCCCTTCCTAATAATCCGCTCTCGGGTTATTGCCTCCCTCCAACACCCTTAGTCGATAAGCATTCATCGCGGTTTCGCCCAAATGGCCAAGCAGCTTGTTGTTGGCAATCGCCCCGACTACAGCTCCTATACCGGGGACGAGCTGGAGCATTTTTGCAAGGTCGATATAGTCCCGGTATTCCTGCTGGAACTCACGCCAGTCCATATCCACAAGCGTCCTCTTCCTTTCCTCCCAATTCTCAATTGTATCCAAGATCTCAAATCTCGTTTCATCACTTGAAAATGCCAACAGGAATACATGGAGGATAAACAGCCTTTCTTCATACTCTTCCGTATTAAAACCATATACAGATGCGATTTCAAACAGGAATTTCATTTTTATCGTCAGCAGCAATGGAAAGTCTGCAAGCCCGAGCAATATTCCCCCGGCGCCTGTACCGGCCCCTTCGATCATCGCTGTCTTTTGGAAAACATTAATCTTTTTCCTCGCCTCTTCATCCATTGCTTGAAGGGATGGCCTAAGGTCAGCAGGTTTTTTTGTTGTAAAATTCGATCCGGCCAGCGTCGCCTTGACCATTCCCTTAATCGCTTCCGTCAAGGTCTGATGCACCTTTTCAGGAATAAGCCCGTTGACTTTCGTTTGCGCCTTTTTTGACAGCCGGTTGAAAAGCCCTGAGCGGACAGATAATTTCCGTTTCCAATCAACAACTTCATCGTATACCTTCAATTCATATTCGTTCATCATGCGGGACAACCTCTTTTCTGGTGGGTTTAGCCGTTTTGGTTACCGGTATTTTTCACAGCATTTTTTTACGAAAAAAACAAAGCTAGGTTTCAACTACTTTTCAAAAAAACCCCTTCCATTTGGAAAGGGAATTAATTTTTGAGTTTTCGTATACTGTAATACCGGACAAAGACAAACGCAAACAGTGCTCCGGCGGCAAGCGCTCCAAGCGCGGGGGCGAGTTCTCCCCTGTAGGCAATCGCGGCGGCAAAAACTACCGCCTGGGCGCCCAACACCAGGCCGAGCACGTGCTGAAATGCCGCCTTTTTTGCTCCATCCGGAACAGGGTAGATCGATTCCCACAAGGAGTTTTCATGATGGGAAGCAAGCGGCATGAGCTGAAACCCGGTTAAATAAAGGAATAGCAAAGCGAAAAATACTTGTCCCGGCCAATAGGAAATAAGCGCGATGGCAAGCGCGCCAATAACCGCAAGCCTAATGGAAAGCCCAAGGTAATCCCCGGAGCGCAAAAATGTCCGTGAAAGCAGATAGAGGGAGGCATGCCTTCCGCCAAACTGGATTTTTGCAAGCAAAAAGTCGAGCCAGCGCCGCCTTTTCACGCTTTCCTTCAAATGAGGGACATCGGTGAACATGTTCGCAAGCCTATAGAATGCCATCATCCGCCGTTCCTCACCGGCGATGAGAGCTTCCCATTTCAATCCTTTGCCTCTCACTGAGGAAAGTCGATAACCTAGATAGGCGAACAGTATTCCGATGAATGGGACAAGGATCAAAAAACCATTCCAGCTAAAAAGAAAATAGCTGAAGGCTACATTTAAAATAAGGCGAATGACCTTGTCGACCGCTATTTTTGAAAAGACGCCTAAAAACGCAACCTTCCATTCCACGGCGATGTTCCAGGCCTTCAAAGCCAGCAGGAGCAGCAGGATCGGCAAAAAACTGCCCAATCCAGCTTCTGTCGTCCTGGCAAGCAGAGGCATAAAGAGCGCTAACAGCATTAAAAGCACATACCCCTGCAATCCGCCGCTGGCAATCGCCGAACGGAGAAAATAGCTCCGAAGCCTGTCTTCAACCGGCAGGAGGAATACTTTATCAGGCTCTTTCAGGAAATTATAAACAGGGCTTAACGTGAGCGCCGAACCAAAAACAATGGCCATGATGATTTCCGTCGGGAAGCCCGGATCGACGGTTTTCAGCCAGCCCTGGTAATAGAATGCGGCTGTCCCCAAAAGGAAAAACAGGACAATGACAATGTGCCCGTTAAAAATATATTTCAGGTACCGGCCCAGTTCCTTCATCGTTTTGCCGGCACGTTCCCTCCACAGCTTATTCGCATCAAACATGGCTTTCTTCCTTTGTCAGCTGGATATAGATATCATCAAGGGTTGCGCCGGGCATAGAGAATTCCCCTCTAAGCTCCTCAAGCGTTCCTTTTGCCCTGATCCTGCCTTCATGGAGAATGACAAATTTGTCGCAATACCGTTCCGCGGTCGCCAGGATATGCGTCGACATCAGGATACCCGCGCCATTTTGTTTCATTTTATCCATCAAATCCAAAAGCGACTGTATGCCCAATGGGTCAAGGCCCACAAAGGGTTCATCCACGATATAGAGGGACGGCTGAACAAGGAATGCGCAAAGGATCATTGCCTTTTGCTTCATCCCCTTCGAAAAATGGGCCGGAAACCATTTGAACCTTTTCTCCATCCTGAACTCCTTCAAAAGGAGCGGCATTCGTTCCTTATACTGTTCCCTGCTGAGCCCGTACGCCATCGCAGTCAGTTCAAGATGTTCCTCAAGGGTCAGTTCCTCATAAAGGATCGGGGTTTCTGGAATGAAAGTGAATTGCTTCCGGTATTCTTCCTTGTTTTCCGTAAAAGACTCGCCGTTAATCCTGATTTCGCCTTTATGCGGCTCCATCAGGCCGATGATATGCTTAATGGTCGTACTTTTCCCGGCTCCGTTCAGTCCGATCAGGCCGACGAGCTCCCCCGACCCGACCTCAAAGGAAACATCCTTTAGGACAGGATTTTTCGTATAGCCACCTGTAAGTCCGTCAATTGTTAATAAAGACATAGTATACGCCCTTCCTTGCTTAATACCATCTATTTTAGCAAAAATTCCCCTCCTTGCGAAATTTGGGCCATCTTTAAAAAGTGAGAATGGCAACCGATTCCATCTATAGCCAGGGCCATTTTGGGCCAATCTATTGATGAAGGGGAACAAGCTTACAACCAGATTGAAGAGGGGTGTCTGTTAAAGACAATTTCGATTCAATATAAGCTGCTTCAAAACGTTCAAACCGAGGGGATGGTTGTCTTGCACAGGCCTTTCGACCAATAACGGCACCGGACCGCCTGACCCGCAGGCGGCATTTTAAAAAAATGAGGTGTTTGCCAAAGAACATCAAACAGCCTTATATGTTGAAGACAACTTATAAGAGTTTGGAGATGGTCATCTTGGACGAATCCGCTTAAGCCTGTACATTTCATTGCCAAATGAGGTGTTTGTCAAAGAAACTTCCTGATTGGACGAAATAAGAAGATTTTCCCCTTCCAAGAGGGCGGGATTCCATGCGGATTCCGCCCTTTTTGATTAACTTACCCAAACGGGGCCATAATGGTTTTTCCGGCTGTGGTTTTATGCTAAAATACGGGAAAACATTGAAGGGTGTGGTATGGCATGGATAATTGCATTTTCTGCAAAATTGTTAAGGGAGAGATTCCGTCGTCAAAGGTTTATGAGGATGAACATGTCCTCGCATTCCTCGACATCAGCCAGGTCACAAAAGGGCATACGCTTGTCATTCCAAAAGTACATAAAGAAAATATTTATGAGCTTACTCCCGAGATTGCGGCGAACCTTTACAAGGCCGTCCCGGCAATCGCAAATGCACTTAAGGAAGAATACTCGCCAATCGGCTTGAACACGCTGAACAATAATGGCGAAAAAGCCGGCCAATCCGTTTTCCATTTCCATCTTCATCTTATTCCCCGATACGGGCAGGGCGATGGCTTCGGCGCGGTTTGGAAAACGAATGAAAGCAGCTATACAGGCGAAGATTTGCAAGTAATGGCCAAGGCAATCGCCTCCCATATTCGCTAACCTGGCTGCAGTTTCCTGATTTTTGAAAATTAAGCCTTTTACCATCGGTTCTTATATGCTATAATGACAACAAGTTTTTCGCTGCAGGCGACGAGCGCACTGCAGGAGGAACCAAACCAAATTAGCTTAGATAAGCAGAGGAGAGATGAGAAATGAATACGAAAAACCTTGTGATCCTGTCCCTATTGATTGGAATCGGGGCGGTGCTCCACGCCGTCATCCCGGGAATCGGGAATGGCATGAAGCCGGATATGATGCTGACGATGATGTTCCTGGGAATTATGCTCTTCCCGGATAAAAAGAACGTCCTGCTGGTCGGGATTGTCACAGGCCTTTTGTCAGGTTTGACTACTACGTTCCCCGCCGGATTGTTCCCGAACATCATTGACAAATTTATTACCGCGTTTGTATTTTACGGGCTATTCATTGCGAGTAAAAAATTTGGCCAAACCCTTATCGGTGCTGGCGCATTGACAGCGGTTGGTACGATTATCTCCGGATCGGTATTCCTTGGTTCCGCGCTATTGCTCGCTGGCCTTCCGGGATCAATGACATTTGGCGCGCTATTTGTCGGTATTGTTATTCCTACTATGGTGCTCAACACGGTTATCATTGTGATTGTTTACCCAATTGTCCAGTCGATTATGAAAAGGAGCGGCTACGCACCTGTGAAGCCTGCGATCCAGGAACAGAAATAACAATAATACATGCCTAGAACCCGGACACGCCGGGTTCTTTTTTTATCCATACAAAATTCGTTTTTTCCGGCAATTGCCGGCTTTTCCATTCCTGTCCATTATCCCAAAAAAGCAATCAGCATCCCAAATAGGAAAAAGAGTCCCGCCCCGGCAGCCAGGGCAATCGCCCGCGCTTTCAAAAGCTGTTTCGGGGGATACATACCGGGCCGATTGTAAAGCGCAACATGATACACGCCCGCCACCGCTAGCATTGCCCCTCCCAAAAAGAAAAAAATTGCAGCAGCCTTCATCTAAAAAGCCTCCTTTGGCTTTTATTCATTTTTGGCCGCCAACCAGTAATAGGCGGCGCGGAGGTTTAACATCCTCGTTTTGTGCTATTAAAGACTATGGCTGGATTTGTCATGCTATTCTCAAATTGTGTAAAATATAGGAAAGGCAATATATTTAGTGAGGTGTATAAGATGGGAGCCAAAAGATTTCTATATGGATTCATTCTTGGAAGCGCTGCCGCAGGGTTGGCCACGCTGTTCGCTGCCCCACAGTCGGGCAAGGAAACAAGGGAAGCCATAAAAACGAATAAAGACCAGTTTATTAGCCAGTTAAAGGACTTGAAAGCTAGCATCATGGATGTTAAGGAGGCATCGACGCACGCGACAAAGGAAGGCCGTGTCCATGTCTCCCACTTCATCCGGGAAGTAAATACCGCAATTGGAAAATGGAAGGCCGAAACACTGCCACAGCAGATTGAAATCCAAAAGGAACTAGGCGAAATTGAAGCGGCAATCAGCCAGCTCGAAGCCGAATTGGCCCCGCATGAAACAGGAAAAGGCGCCAATTAGTAAAAAAGTCCTTCTTCTGCCCACTGCAGAGGAAGGATTTTTTAAAAAAATTGCTTTTTTCGGAAAAAATTATCAATTTCTAAAAATTTAGTAAATTTATATCTTTATTAATTTTTATTTTATTGGCATAATGATAATATAGATAATAAGAATGAATTGAGCAAGGATGCCCCTCCTGACCTTATTTTTACTCATGGCTTTAAGGACAGTGTCCCATGGTTTCACCCGGGAGCCTCGTCAACAACATTTTTTAAGAGGTGAGAAAAGAATGGCTGAAAAACAATATAGCATGAAAGAAGCAATGCTCTTTAGCCAACGTATTGCCCAGTTAAGCAAGGCCTTATGGAAATCGGTTGAGAAGGATTGGCAGCAATGGATCAAGCCTTACGATTTAAACATTAATGAACACCACATTTTATGGATTGCCTACCACCTGAACGGTGCGTCCATTTCCGATGTGGCAAAATTTGGTGTTATGCATGTTTCAACCGCTTTCAATTTTTCCAAAAAGCTCGAAGAAAGAGGGCTGCTGCAATTTTCCAAAAAGGAAAATGATAAGCGCAATACGTATATCCAATTAACCGAGATGGGCGAATCAATCTTGCTTGAACTGATGGAAGCGTATGACCCCGGGAGCAATTCGGTTTTTTCAGGAGCGATGCCATTAAGGGAGCTTTACGGAAAATTCCCGGATATCATTGAAATGATGGCCATTGTCCGCAATATTTATGGTGACGATTTTATGGAGATTTTTGAAAAATCGTTCCATAACCTTGAGTGTGAATTCACAGAAGAGGATGGCAAGCTTCGCAAAAACGGCAAGTCGAGGGAAGTCGTCTAATTAAACGTACTTGTTAAATTCATTCATTAACGAAAGAAACAGTTTTTGGGCCTTGCACGCACGGACAACGTCCCTTGGATTTAACTTTGATGACAATAAAGATGAGAATTCCTGGAAAAGCGGATGAAAATTCAAAAAACCTTCCGCTTTTTGTTCTTCCATCTGTTTGTTCATTTTCTCACACAATAAGAAAAACTCTTTTGTTTCCTGTTCGGATAGATTGTTTTCGACTACGAGTTTCGTAAATTGGTATTCCGTTCCCTCTAGTGCCTCGGCCATCAAACGCAGATGATATTCTAGTGTCCGAATTTTTTCGGCAATTTCTCTTACATCCATTCCAAACCCTCATTTCCCTTCCTGTTCCCCTTCTATTATTCACCTTTTCCCGTTTTAGGTAAACCATGAATTAGTCCAATGCCTCTCACGCAACCTGGAATTTGTAACTTTCCTTTTTAAAAATTATTTGATATTGTAAATTAGCACGACATACGCAAGGGGGGAGTCCTGATGAACTTCTTTTTTATCATTTTTGCATTTTTTATCTTATATTCGGTGAATAGGTTGACAACCTCCCTATGTATCCAAAAGGAAATACCGGAAGAGAATCAGCAAAGGGTTTTTAGGACAATCAATATACTGGTGACAATCCTGTTGATTTCATCTTATGTAGAAGTACTTTTTTCATAAAAATGGTGGCACAATTAAACACAATGGAACATGGGGCTTACCCGCCTCCATGTCCCTGTTGTTTATAGCCAGGCAGCCCCTACAATAATCAATAGAATGAAAAGGACGACAATTAAAGCAAAGCCTGCACCGTAACCTCCGTGGCCCATCAACGGCACCTCCTTTACTGAAAGCTACCTTATACTATTCCTTTCCCCATCACTTCGAAATAGGCAGTTGTCCTCAAACCTATCTTTATTTCATGCACAAATCCCATCCTATACTGCCAAATTTTTTTCTCCGAAGATTTTTGGAACTCATGGCCATTTGTGATATAGTTATGGATGTGGGTTAAACAACCTGCTAGAAATTTACTTTTTAGGAGAGATACATCATGAAAAAATGGATGCTTGCCGTTGCTCTCACTGGCGGGGTTCTGACCCTTGGCGCTTGCAATAATGCAGATAACGGAAATGGCGGAGAAACTGTTGCTGAAACGAAAGCCGGCAATATTACAAAAGATGATATGTATAACCTTATGAAGGACAAGGCTGGCCAGGCAGCACTCCAGCAGCTTGTTTATGAAAAGGTCCTTTCCGACAAATACAAAGTAACCGATGAAGAAATTAATAAAAAGATTGATGAATTAAAGAATGATCTTGGCCCTAATTTCGAAGCGGCCATTGCCCAATACGGATATCAAAGCGAGGAAGACCTGAAGGAAACATTCAGAATCGGCCTGCTTCAGGAAAAAGCTGCGCTCAAGGATGTAAAAGCGACCGAAAAGGAAATGAAGGAATACTACGACAACTACAAGCCTGAAATTAAGGCGCGTCATATCCTGGTTAAGGATGAAGCAACCGCAAAGACTGTGAAAGAAAAGCTTGCTAAAGGCGAAAAGTTTGAAGATTTGGCTAAGGAATACTCGGATGACCCTGGTACGGCTGATAAAGGCGGTGACCTTGGCTGGTTCAGACCAGGTACGGGAAAAATGGTAGAGGAATTCGATAACGCGGCTGCCAAACTGAAGAAGGATGAAATCAGCGAACCTGTTAAATCCCAATTTGGCTACCACATTATCCAGGTTACTGACATTAAAGAAAAGAAGTCTTATGAAGATATGAAAAAAGAGATTGAATACGAAGTAAAATCCTCGAAAGTTACGCCGGAAATGATCAATGAAGCGATGCAGCGTGAATTAAAGGATGCCAATGTAAAAGTTAAGGACAAAGATTTGAAAGACACCTTCAAAACAAGCGAACAACAATAATCCCAAAGCGGATTGAGGACAAGCAATACAATAAATTAAACCTGTGCAGAACTCTGCGCAGGTTTTTATTTTTGGTTTATATTTTTCGCTATACTCTTGTGGTCTCTTACTTTCTATCTACCCTGAAAGCCCCCGCCGTTCTTTTTCAAGTTCCAGGCGTTTCATATAGATTTCGCCCTCTTTTTCGATCGTTTCAAGTTCAAGCTTCCGTTCTTCTTTGCCGGTTTTCACTGCCATTCCGGCGCTTACCGCGATACCGATGATGATTGCATAAATCCAGAGAGGTATGGTCATGTACACTGCTCCTTTCCCTATTATGGTTGTCCGCTACTGTATTCATATTTCAGGCTGTAGCGGAATATTCCAAGAACATAATGCGCAAGCGCCTTGGTCAGCCCCGACAAGCTTAAGACGGGGCCCGCAGGACGGGCCTGCCCTCCGTAGGGAACTGGCTTAAGACCTCGAGGGGCTAGGCGCTGGAGCTGGATTAAAACAACTTATTTTTGAGTTATTAACAATATTCAATTTTAAAATTTCCTAAAGAACAAAAAAAGCCCGTTTCCAGGCTTTTATTTGTGGAAAACAGGCTTNTAGGGAACTGGCTTAAGACCTCGAGGGGCTAGGCGCTGGAGCTGGATTAAAACAACTTATTTTTGAGTTATTAACAATATTCAATTTTAAAATTTCCTAAAGAACAAAAAAAGCCCGTTTCCAGGCTTTTATTTGTGGAAAACAGGCTTATAAAACGAGCGGTTATCAAGCGCGTACACCCGTTCCGAAAACTCGCCGGGCTTTACGCGTTTAAGCGCCCCATCGAGCATATTCATTTTGGCATCAAGGTTATCAATATAATGGAGAATTTCCGCTTCCTTGATTAACGGCTGTTTTGGGCTCCCCCATTCCGCTTTTCCATGGTGGGAAAGAACCATATGCTGAAGGATCATTACTTCCTCCCCAGCTATTCCAAGCTCTTCGGCGGCTTTCCCAATCTCATTAACCATGATTGTGATATGGCCAAGCAGATTCCCCTCTATTGTATAAGTAGCAGAAATTGGCCCTGAAAGTTCGAGCACCTTTCCCATATCATGAAGGATAATACCCGCATATAGCAAATCCCTGTCAAGGCTCGGGTACAGGTTGGTGATTGCTTTGGCTAAATCGAGCATACTGACGACATGATAGGCCAGCCCGGAAACGAACTCATGGTGATTCTTTGTCGCTGCCGGGTATTCCATAAATGCGCGCTGGTGCTTTTTAAGCAAATGACGTGTAATCCGTTGGATATTCGGATTCTTCATTTCAAAAATATATTGGGTTAGCTTGCCGGCCATTTCTTCCTGGCTTAGCGGCGCCGTTTCCAGAAAATCATCCAGCTTGACCGCATCATGCGGGCCAGCCGGGCGAATCTGCCGAATCTTCAGCTGATTCTTCCCTCTATAATTCTGAATTTCCCCCGCCACTTTTACGATATTTTGCGCGGAGTAATTCCTCTCGTCATCCTCCCCGGCATCCCAAAGCTTAGCCTCAATCTCGCCGCTTTTATCTTGAAGGATCAGCGTCAGGAACGGTTTCCCGTTGCTTGCGATTCCTTTTACCGAGCTTTTTATCAGCAAAAATTGTTCGACCTGTTCCCCTGTCTCGTGTTCCAGTATTTTTTTCCCCATCGTCTCAGTCGCTCCTTCCCGTTATTACAACTATACCATATAGCTGAAAGCCGATTACCTGTGAATATTTGCATGGTTTCTAGCAAGATGATGAACCTGGCCTTCGCCGAAATGCGCAAGAAGGTGGGAATGGCAGGTGAAAAAAAGTACCTGGCGCCCATTAAGGCCCTTTAAAAGCTCTATCATCCTAGCAGTCCGTTCCCCGTCAAAATTGACAAAACTATCATCTATTATAAATGGGAATGAAAACTTCTCATAGATTGTTTCGGCGAGAGCAAGCCTTAGTGATACATACACCTGCTCGGTTGTCGCCTGGCTAAGCTCATTCGCTTCGAATCTTGTTTTGTCCGCCCGCTCTATTAAAAAGCCGGTGCCTGAGGGCGCAAGGAATATCCGGCAATATTTCCCTCCGGTAAGGAAGCCGAGGTAGTCCCCAGCCTGTTTCAACAGCCGTGGGAGATGGTATTCCTTGAACCTGCCTGTAGTCCTTCGCAAAAGTTCCCCCGCCACCTTATAAACGGCCCATTCCTTCGCTTCCTCTTCAAATTCAGATCTGGCCATCCTGAAAGAATGGAGCAATTCCGAATAGGTTCCGCCTTCCTCAAGCACTTGTATCTCATACCTTACCTCAGCCAGCCGCTGCTGAAGCCTCTCGATACCCTGTTTCGCAACCTTGATTTTTTCACTTACCTCCTGCACCAGCCCGGAGACGTTCCGGATGGACAGAAGTTCTTCTATCTCTTCTTTTCCAATTATTGAAAAAGAAAGTTCAGTCCGCAATTTATTCAGCCTTGACTGCTTCTCTTCCAGCGCCATGGCAAGTTTGGCAGCGGCGTGGTACTCTTCCTCGTTATCAACCCCAGCTTGGACAAAAAGTTCCCGAATGGCCTGGTCATGGGTTGCATGTTCTTTTTCAAGCTTTGCCGAATCATATTCCAGTTCCTCGAGCTTCCGGGACTTCTCCATTAGGAGGATGGCTTTCTTTTTCTCTTCTTCAAGGGCTGTCCTGGCGGTATGGGCAACAAGATGGATACCCTTTCCTGTTAATTCCGGAAAAAGTCGCCCCAGCCCTTCAGCCCTCGCTTCAATTTCTGCCTGCCGCTCTTTCAATACAAGGATTTTTCCTTCAATCCGCTTCTTTTCAAGGATGGCGGTTTTACATTCTTCCACTATCTTAAATGCCTCTGCCGGCATATGCTTCCCAATCGTACTGCTGATTTTTAGTTCCTTGCAAAGCAGGTCCACCTGTTCCCTGAGCAAGGCTTCTTCTTTTTCCAAATGGTCAAACCGCGCCAGGACTTTCTCATATTGGGCGGTCTGCTGCTCGAGGCGCGCTATCAGGCTGTTCACCTTCATCCTCTGGATGTCATCCTGCTCGAGTTGGGATGCCGCGGCTTCCGCATTTCCCGGCCTTATTGAAAGCAGCTCTTCTTCAAGCTGTTTTGCTCTTGCTTTTTGCCGGACTAGTTCCTCGGAGGGCTTGGCGGAACTGGATGAAAAAAGGCTTTTCCAAAAAACGATAGTTGCGATGCCTGCGAAAATAATTCCCGCCCCAAGCACCAGCCATTCACCACCCATGTATCCGTAAATAGTCAGGACAAGCGCCCCGATCATCATCGCCGCACCGGCCATACGGGATTGGTTCCTATGGCCTTCTTCGCTTTTAACAGCCTCTTCCAGAAGCGAAATCCTTTCCTTGCATGCTTCAATCTGGCCGCGGATAGCATTCTCGTTTCCCGCTTCGGCAAGCTTTTCAAAATGGCTTCTTTTATCCTCGGGTAAAAGCTGCGCCTTTGCATTATTCAAGTCCTTTTCAACTTGTTCAAGACCGGCCTTTTCCTCCTGAAAATCAGCCTCAAGCTGAACTTTGAGCGCCGCGGCCCTTTTTCGCCGTTCATCCGCTTCTTCCGACTGCTGTTTTAAATAAATATCCGTATTAATTGTAGCAATCTCTTCCTCATCAATGCCAAGATGCAATTTTCCTTTCGCTATTCCGATGCGCTCCTCAAGCTGGGAAAGCCTTTCTTCAAGCTGTGCACATTCCCTTCTTGATTGGTCATAGACAGGGATCAGTTCGTTAAGTTCCGCTGCTTCAGCCTCGTTTTCTAGCAGTGCCTTATGGAGGACGATGGAATCAACTTCTTTTTTAAGTAGTTCTTTTCTCTCTTTAATCGTCTCAATTTGAATCGAGTAGGGAGTTAGCAATTGTTTGAGAGATTCAAACCTTTCAATCCCCCGTGCAGGAAATAACACATTCCCGACACGGCCCAGCTCATCTGACAGCGCGGCTTCATCACGGGCAATCCCCTCGATCCGTTCCCATTCTTTCAGCCTATCCGCTTCCGCAACAAGAACAGGAATCTCTTCCCCAAGCGACCGGATTTCGTCCGCGATTGCATCCCGTTCCTTGATTAGCTCCCCGTACCGGGCATTTTTCTCCGCCGCTTTTCCAAGCTCCGCTTCAAGCGCGCGCAGGTTTGCCATCCTGGCATTAAGTGCCGGCTTTTTACCGGAGGGCTTGAACCGTGCTTCGAGCTCCTTCTGCAATTCGATTTCCGCCTTTGCCAGCCTGTCTGTCCCAAGCGTACCCGCGGAAAATAAAAACCTCCCAATATCTTCATCTTTCATTTGATGGACATTTTGCAGTCCGTGGAGGTTGAAAGAAAAAACAGCCTGGAACAGACTTTTATCAAAATTGCCAAGCAGGGCCTTTAACAGCTCTTCACCGCCGGAGGTCCCATCCTCCAGGAAGACGGTAACATCGCCCGCCGCCTTTCCTTTAATCCTTTCAATGCCCACAAGCCCATATTCCGGATGGCGCAAAGACAGTTTTCCGCCGTACCTTCCTCCTCCCTTCGGCTCATAGCGAAGCTCCTGCTGCTGCTTCGTTGGAAATCCAAACAGGATGCCATGGATAAAAGCCATGATTGTGGACTTGCCCGCTTCATTTTCGCCATAAAACACCTGAAAGTCCCCAAGGCGTGAAATAATTGTATTTTCAAGCTTTCCATAGCCATATATGTGCAATTCTTCAATTTTCATCGACTTCTATCCCCCTATCCCTTTTCCCGAAGGAGCTGGACAAGCAAGTGCTCCGCATCTTCAAGGATACGGGCCCCTTCTTCTTTTCCAAGCCTGGAAAGGTACTTTCTCCCCGGGAGCCTTCCGTAAAGGGGTTCGAGCACATCATTGATATCGCCAAATTCGTCGGCCATTTGAAAAAGCTCATTGTAAAAATCAGCCTCCGCCGCGAGCTCTTCCCTTTTCCATGAAGCTTCCTCTACAATGACAATCTCATTGGCCCAAACAAAGGAACTCTCCTCATCTTCACCATCCTGGACAAGCTCGGCGAGGGTGCTGTAAAGGCTGTCCAATTCACTTTCATTATCAAGGCTTACATCCTTCAATGTCATTGATAGCAAGATTCCAATTCCGTTCCTGCGCAGCTTTTCCTTCCAGCCAAGGCAAAGCCGGAGAATTGAATCAAAGTCCCGCGCCCCCTTCGCGCTAATTTCGATTTCCTGCCAGATGACGTCATTTGCCTCAATGAACTCGAGATTCACCCCATCTTCCCCAAGCCGAACGAGATAACAGCCTTTTTCTCCTGTTTCCTTTCGGTTCCTGCCTTGTATATTGCCTGGATAAACGACAGGCGGGCTCTCGGATAGGATAGCCCGTTTATGGATGTGCCCAAGCGCCCAGTAGTCGAATTGCCTGTCAATCAGTTCCCCGACCGTAAATGGGCAATAGCCCCCATGCTCTGAACTTGAACCATCATTCCCGTGGAGAATTCCAATATGGAAATCACCCCCGGCCGTTTTTTCATATGTATGTACTCGTCTTTCCATGACGTGCCTTGTCGGATAACTGAACCCGTACATCCAAACATCCGCCCCGGACTTTGTCTTATGTAGGACAGCCTCTGTTTCGGCCCCAAATAGATGAACATTTTCAGGCATCGCAATTTTTACCCATGTTCCTCCCAGGTGGTCATGGTTGCCATGAATCGCATAGACAGCAATGTTATGTTCCGACAGCCGTTCCATTTCGGCCCTAAACCTTGATTGGGCCTTTAGGCTGCGGTCGTCTCCATCATACAAATCCCCCGCGAGGACCACTAAATCCACCTCATTCGCGATGGCTGCATCGACTATCTTCTTCAACGCGGCAAATGTGCTTTCACGCAACCTTTTCAGGATTGGCAGCGGCAAATCCCTCAACCCGGCCATCGGGCTGTCAAGATGAAGGTCGGCTGCATGAATGAACCTCACTTTTTTCATAAAAAAACCAATCCTTTCTGAGCCCATTCCTTATTCCGGACTGCTTCCGGGCTTTTCTTTCTTCTATTCTACCATCTTAAAAATGCGAATGCACGTTCTGTTTTTAGAAGGAATGGAATGCTCTTTTTGGGCTGAATCTTTGCGGAATTTTTTAGTATATGCAAAAATGGAACTAACAGAATGCTCAGGGGGGAATCAGGTTGAAAACCTATAAATTGACTGCATTTGAGCGGAATGGGGAAAAACTGCTCGATGAATCATTCCAGGCGGAAAATGACGATTCCGCCAAGGAAATTGGCCGGAAAGCTTTGGAGGAAAAAGGGCTCTTAGAAAAGGCCCATCGCTGTACTTCCCCGGCCGGCAAGCTGCTCCTTTTCCATTCCTGAATTTTCAATAACATTATAGTTCTTACAAACGGGAAGCCTGCATCATGGCTTCTTTTTAGTTGAATACGGGGTTCCCTACGAAAAGGAAAAGATCGGCAAACAACATCCGCGTTATAAACCGATTTTCCTTCTGTTGCCAATGGGCTCAAGCATGTGGCTATCTCCCGACAAATCTCGGTTTTCTTTTTTCGGTAAAAGCCCGAATTCCCTCCTGATGGTCCTCCGTTTCCCTCATTTTCCGTTGAGCGTATTTTTCAAGCTCAAGTACTTTTAACAAATGGGGCCGGTTTACCTCCGCGTAAATTTTCTTCGTTTTAATCATTGCCTGGATGGGCTTTTGAAGATAGAAGGCTATCCTTTCTTTAAGGGAGGAATCCATATCATCGGCCACTTCATGGACGAGCCCTTTTTCAAGCGCTTCTTCGGCAGAAAATGTATTTCCTTCCCATATCAACTGCTTTGCTTTCCTTTCACCAATGCTTTTAGCCAGGAAAAAGTGGGCGCCGCCATCGGGAATCAGTCCGATGCCGATGAAATTCATAGCAAACTTGGCGTTTCGGTCTGCAATAATATAGTCGGTCGCCAAAGCGATGCTGAAGCCAAGGCCGACAGCAGGCCCGGAGATGGCGCTAATAGTGATTTTTGAAAGACTGTGCAGTGTGATGATAAGTTCATTGATGCAATCCATAATTGAAAGGAACTCATATTCGTCCTTAAGGGACAGCATTGCTTTAATATCCCCTCCGGCGGAAAATGCCTTTTCCGTACCGGTTAGGACAACGATGTCAATCTCATCGGAAACACTGATTTCCTTTAACCTGGAAACTAGTCCCTTGATCATATCCTTATCCAGTGCGTTTAAAGCTTCTGGCCTGTTCATTTTGACAGTTGCGACACGCCCAGCGACATGGACATCAACTTTTTCCGTAACAAAATTGAATGGCAACTTCAACGCCCTCCTTCATTCTCCTTCACTTCCATTATAGAGTTTGTTCACCCATATAGGTATAATTTTCCTGCAAAATCGTTAAAGACAAATCCCCTCTTTATTTAGTTACGCTGGCTGGATAAACAAGACGAGCCCGCATCAAAACGATGCAGGCTCATTCTTTTGGACAAAATGTTCTTCAAGTATTTTCAGTTTTTCATTTGTATAGTGTTCGAAACTGTCGTTATACGATTTCGGGTCCTTTGGATTGGCAAAATGGGTAATTGCCCCTGTCTCCGGATGCACGAATTTGCTTGATGCGCCGCATCCCAACCCGATGATTGTCTGCATTTCTTCCATAATGATAATGTTATAAATGCTTTCCTGGCCGGGAATTGAATAACCTACGTTCTCAAGATTGCCGAGAATGTTTTTTTGGCGGTACAAGTAATAGGGCTCGTAGCCATGGCTCTTTGTCCATTCCTCGGCAAGGCCCATCATCCGTTCCACTTCATCACGGTCCGCAACTTTATATCGGTCCCTGTTCTTTGTCATTTCCGACGCCCGTTTAAACGATAGTGTATGGACAGTCAGTGACTCCGGCATTAGCTTTTCAGTTTCGTTTAACGTATGAGTGAACTCCTTCGTCCCCTCACCCGGAAGGCCGATAATTAAATCCATATTAATATTGTCCATGCCCATCTCCCGGGCAAGGTTGAACTTCACAACTGTTTCCTCCACAGTATGATGGCGGCCAATCGCCTTCAATGTTTCTTGGATATACGATTGCGGATTCACACTGATTCGATGGATATTCCACTTTTTCAAAACATCAAGCTTCTCGGGGGTTATCGTATCCGGGCGGCCGGCTTCAACCGTTATTTCCCTGATTTCACTCGCATCCGGGAAGGAAGTGTACATTTCTTCGTAGAGCATGTCCATCTCTTCCGCGGTAATGCTTGTCGGAGTCCCGCCGCCGTAATAGACGGTCGTAATCCTGATTCCTTTTTCCTTCAACCAGCTGCCAATTGCACTCATTTCATGGTGTAGCCCGCCAAGGAAGGAATTGACTGATCCCTGTCGGCCGTTGATGGCATATGCAGGAAACGTACAGTACGCGCATTTTGTCGGGCAAAACGGAATGCCAATATAGATGCTGACTTCTTTTTTCAAATCATACAGGTCAGGAACCGCAGCAAGCTGGCGGTCGACAATCTTCTGCATAAGTTCCGCTTTTTCGGACGTAATTAAATATTCTTCGGCAAGTTCCCTGTGGGCAATCTCAGGTCTTGTGCCTTCCCTTAGTTTCTTGTGAAGGAGTTTTGTAGGCCGTACCCCAGTCAGGATGCCCCACTTCTGGGTAATGCCTGTCAGTTCCTGAAGCAACTTCAAGTAAACATGCGACACAGCATTTTTAATAGCCTTAAATTGTTCCTTTTCGGAAAGGGATGTGTCAACGTCAGCATGGTGCGCTGCATGAATTTGATTATCCCCATCTCTTTCCAAAATACCGGAAACATGGAGGTCGGCCCCATTTTGTTCAAGCGTAAATTTAATCAAAAAGTCTGCTTCTTCAATTCTATTTAAATGAATTTCGGTTTCCTCGAAAAACAGGTTGGCAATCAGCTGCAGCGGCCGCTCGAACCGTACATCCGACAGGCCGGTAATAGAAATTCGCACATTCATCCACCTTTACTTTTTTGCTTACTTTAGTGTACAGAATCGGGTAAGCAAGGTCAATATAATGGAAAATCTGCCAATTGGCGACGCCGGTTCGAAAGGCTGATTAAATGATGGTTCCTTCACTATATTGCGAAGCTGGCTCCTATTGCATTAATCAACATGGCAGCGCCCAATTTTAATGGCCAATAGTAAAAAGCGGCAAAGACTGGGTTCCCCGCCTTTGCCGCCGTAGTGCTACTTCTTTATAATGTTCATTTTCTGTAAAAAAGCGATTGGATGCTGTCTCCTGAAATGTTCCCTTACCATATAGGCGACGCCGTGCTCGTTTTCCGAACGGGTTATCCAGTCAGCGGCACGTTTTACTTCGTACGGGGCATTGCCCATGGCCACCCCTAGTCCAGCAGCCTGGATAAATGGGATATCGTCCGTACCATTGCCAATTGCCACTACTTCCTTCAAGCTAATTCCAAGACGGTCACAGATGTAAATCAGGCCTGACAGTTTGGAAACGCCCGCCGGAACAATATCCAGCTTTCCCGGGGCACTGCATGCCGCCTCAACCTCGCTAAACATCTTTCCCAACGCCTTGCGCGCATCTTCCAAGTCCTGCTCGGCTTCGAAATACGCTTCAATTTTAGGCGGAGCAACTGGCGTATCGACAAGCGCGTCACTTAAATCGGCAACAAACTGGTGCGAATACGCAAGCGGGTCCCCAGAAGTGAAAATGGCTTTGGCCAATAGATTATTATTCAAATGGAGCTTGTTACCGAGCGAAAACTTCTCGTGCACAAGCCGGATTTGGCATTGGAAACTTTCAAGGAACCGGACAATCTCATAAGTGACGTCCTCACTGATCCTTTTAACAAATTCCGGTTTGTCATTGGCGGTTGATATATAAGCTCCGTGATGGGAGGCGAATAGCCCTTTCAACTTCAATGCACGCGCAACCTTTTTCGCTGATGCAAAGTTGCGTGACGTTAGGAGGGTGATACATACCCCCTTTTCCTGCGCATACCGGATTGCTTCCTTTGTTGTTTTATGAAGTTTTCCGCTGCTTTCGAGAAGCGTTCCGTCGATATTCAGAGCAAGCATTCGGTAAATCATGGTGGTGCCCCCTGTCCTCATGGAATCATCCTTATTTCACTTGTATGTATGAAAGGATTTTAATAGAACAGGCATGGCGAAAAATAAAGCACCGGCCCTATTTGGCCAGCGCTCCAATGTAAATCTGCAATAACGTTAACGAAGCCGACCCAGCATGAATCCACCATTAAAGTGGGTAGGTTCGTATGAAATCATAAAGGCTTTTGGGTATAACGAGAGAATCAGTTTTTTTAGCTTTTGCTCGTTCTTCCGCTTTGCGAGCACCTTCATTACCAGGCGTCTGCCATCCTTCCCGTCGGCTACCCATGAAGTGACGCCATACCCTTTCTCGCGAATTTTTGTAGGAACGGTTAAATCCGACGAATCCACGATCACTTCCATTACAACATAGCCAAGTGCCAGATAACCTTCAATTTTACTGCCGATAAATACTCCAAGGCCCCAGCCAAAACAGTAGGCGGCAATATTAAGCGGCTTGTCAAGGTTATCAAGGACAATCGTCAGGCCCATCAGGTAAACAAAAACCTCGCCCATCGACAAAATGGATGCAAGGGTCCTGTATCCTTTGATAACAATCATCATCCTTAATGTAAACAAGGAAACATACAAAATGTTAATTACAATGATGGTGAGAATAATAGACGGCATTGTGTTCACCCCGATTATTAGTTAAAAGCAATGTTTCCTTTGTCCTTCAGGATTCCCTATCAAGGGTCCGTAGAATCCAATTGGGTGGAAATTCTTCGACGGCCGGTACCGCCGATTATGGAAACCTGCAGTTCTTAGTTTTATAACACAAAACGGCCTTGTTAAACAAAATTCCTGTTCATTCAGGTTTCCAAATGGGCTCTTGCTCCCATATTCATGGGAGAAGGACTAGTGGTGGGGCCAGTAAGTTGACAGCATATAACGAGCCAACAGCCATTGGTGGGAAACCGTAGAATAACGTTTTCAGTTAACCCTTACATTATACTTTCCTCCTGGTACAAGGGCTATCGGAAATTCATGGGCATCCTAAAAAAAAACATCCCGGCAAACCTTACTTGCCGGGATGTTTCATTGGTTTCAACAATAGAACGAGCCCTTAAGCAGCTTCGTATCGAACAGGCTTTGTTTCTACTGCCGATGCGAGTCCGAAGCAGCCAATATCTGTTTCATTACCTATTCGGATTTCCGTACAATTCTTCAAGCGGCTTCATAATAAGCTGGTTCAATTCACCGATGACCATGCCCATCCTTTGCTCCGCCTCCATAAGCCTGGAAATGACGGGATGCTGCTGGACAAGAGCAACCGATTTCTGCGCCTGGTCAACTTCTTCATGGCTGATTTCCTGTCCCATCATCTGCTTTTGCTGCAGGTTCAATTGGATATTGCGGAAGTTTTCAAACATCCTCTTCGCCGATTGATCGGCATTGACCTCATCATATACCTGCTTCAACCGTTTGAATTCATCGCTCTGCCTGATTGCCTTTTCAAGCTCGTAGGCGGCGTCATATAAATTTACTGCCATGGTAACACTCCCTTAGTTAATGTGGCATTCCTGTCCACTATACCAAAACAGGGCGCGTGAAGGAAATGCCCCGCGAAAAACGCCATAACGGTATATCCTATGAAAACAGTACCGCAAATATACCTTGAAAAATGCCTATAATGCCTCCGAGCAGCGCACCAAGATACGTGATCATTTTCAACTCTCTACTTGTAATCCCGATAACCATATCCTCAAGCCGATCAAGCGAAAAGGTCTCCACCTGGGCGCGGACAAGTTCCTGTAAATGAAGCTTCTCCATCATCATTTCAATTCTTGATGTAAGCCAATCTCCTAGCATAACAACAATATTCGGGGCCATGCGCTCAAGAATCGTTTCTTTATAAGAAGCAAGCAGCTCGGATGCAGGCGTTCCCAAAAGCTTCTCCGTCCCGGCAAGATTGACTGCATAATCCTTTAGGGCAGAAACAATCTTTTCCCTGCCGGCCATCTCTTCCAGTTCAGCCGCATCACGCTCAAGAAGTTTTTCCAACTCTTTTTGTAGGATGTTCGTAATTAGGAGATGGGCACCATCGCTTTTGAAAAACTTGATGATTTCAGGCTGGATTCGATCAGCAAAGCTTACATTACCAAGAACCCTCTGTATCATACTGCCTATCATTCCCTTATCCTTGAAAAACTCGTCAAACATCACCTGGATCCGCACCTTGCCTTCAAAGCTGGAGAAGTAATCCTCGCCTTTTCCAAGGATATAGGCGGTGATTTCCGGGATCTTCCGCTCGGCCCCTTCCAGGAGCGGCTGAGGAAGGACGGCCGCAATCGGCTGGCCGCGGTATTTGCCCATCGCTTTTTCATAAACCCCTTCGACAAACCGCCCAATCCTTTTTTCAATCCGCTCTGTTCCGTCCTCGATTCCCGCCTTTTCTAGCAGGCTATTTATTGTCATATCGGATTCCATAAGTGTCCGGAGCTCCTTTTTGACGAGCTCGGTCATATCATGCTGAAAATCTTTATTCATAAATTTGGAGCGGATAATTTCCGGTGTAACCAGATGCTCAACGACCATCTTTCCCATTTGAACCGCCATCTCGTCCCGCCTTTTCGGAATCAGCCCGGGAGTAAAAGGGACGCGCCATTTTCCAATATAGATGGGGTTGTACGGCCTGAATAACATTTTAATAGCCAGATGGTTCGTCAATCCGTTGATAAACGCGCCAATAACCACCATAAACAAGATTGTTATAAATACATTCATTATGGATCAACCTTTCCGAAAAATAACACGAACGTTTTGTTTGTCCTGTACATACGATACTATAACAGTTTTTGCCCATCTTTACCCAAAAATCATAAAGGCTTACCCTTTTTATTTACTTTGGGCGTTGATTTCTTTATTACGAGAAAAGCTCCCTTTGCTAAACATTGCAAGAAAGGCCGATTGTTTACACCTCGAGGTACACGCGCTACTGACATTCATACGATACCGGGGGAAGAAGGTTCCATTCAATTTTATTTAAAAATCTTCCATCCTTTTAAAGCGAAAAGGACGTGAGTCAAATGGTAAAGTTTTATCCTGTTGAAACAATCGAGCATGACAAGCCCATTGTTTATTATCCTTCCCGGCTCGGGCCTATGCCGTCTGTTCGAAAAGCGGCATTCGGCTCAGCATCCATGGATGCTGCTATCTTGCCCCATCCCGATGGTGAGGAAAGTCTCGGAATCAGCAAGGCGGTCATTGAAGAACTTCGTATTCCTGAAAATGCCGTAAAGCTTGGCATCTTTTCAAACGAAGATACCTTGTTTTTAGGTCCTTTGATCGGCATTTTTACATCCGGGCTCATTGAATCAAGCGAAAATCCGGCGGGTGACAGGACCAATTCGTTTTCAAAATTGTTGGAGACATGCAGCTCCTCAGGTGCTTCAGGTTTCCTTTTTACCGGGCAGGCAATCGATTGGGAGAAAAATTTAATCAAAGGCTATTTTTTTAACGAAGGACATTGGGAGACGGGGCTTGTTCCATTTCCAAATGTGGTTTATGACCGAATGCCGACTAGAAGAAGTGAGACGAGACCCGAAAGCAAATTAGCAAAAGAAAGGCTTCAACAGGACTATTTAATTCCATGGTTCAATCCAGGGTTCTTCAACAAATTGGATATTTTCGAACGGCTTAAGGATAGCCAGGATGCGCAAAAATACTTGCCGGAGACCCACTTGTTCACTTCAATCGCCGAGACCAGGCGCTTGCTCGATAAGCATGGCTCCATCTACTTAAAGCCTATTCACGGGACGCTGGGCCTTGGAATCCGCCAAGTAATCGCCGAATTTCCCGGCTCAACCTGTTATTGCCGCTTCAGGGATCAAAATGGGAAAAATAAACTATTGAAGTTCTCTAGTCTGCACGCGCTCACTTCCAAGATGTTTGGCAAGCGCGGCCTTAAAAATTTGTTGATTCAGCAAAGGATCCTGCTTTTAAAAGTGGACGGCAGGCCTGTCGATTTCAGGGTCCATACGAATAAGGACGGGAAAGGGAAGTGGCAGGTAACAGCCATCGCCGGAAAACAGGCGGGGTTCGGAAGCATCACGACCCATGTCAGAAACGGCGGTGACGTCCATACTCTAAAGGAGCTATTCGGGGAAAAAGGTGCAACTGAATATGAACGGAAATTAACGAGGGCAGCTTTGGAGCTAAGCGAAATACTCGAGGAGCGGCTCGATGGAATAACCGCTGAATTCGGCTTTGACTTCGGGATTGATCGGGACGGCATTGTCTGGCTGTTCGAGGTCAATTCCAAACCAGGCAGGTCAATTTTCCACCACCGCGGAATGCGCAAATACGAATATTTAACAAGAAAACTGCCAATCGACTTCGCCATTCACCTCTCAGAAAAATCAGTCAAGGCACCCGAGGAAATCTATAGATAATAAGAATAGGGAACGAATCCATTGCCTTATTGTGAGGCGAAGGGAACGTTCCCATTTTTAATAAAGCCAGATTGAAATTAAGAATAAAACGTCCCTGCCCTACTTTTCAGACCCAAATCCTGCGTGCAGCATGTCTCCAGGAGACCGAGGCTGTGACAAGCATGATGAGGATGTAAAGATAACTGCCATATGGGAGGAAAGTAAATACATAATGGACACCCATAAAGGCGAACATTGGTATGAGGTAGAGAATGATTTTCCAGCCTTCGCTTTCCTGGCTTGCCTCGAAGGATTCCGAAAACGGCAAAGACCCTTTCAACAAATACGTACAAAACACGGTATAGACGATTGCGGCTAGAAAAGCCCCTATAATATCTGGCAGCACCCCAAACCCGAAAATTGAACAAAAAATCAAGCCGGCTATGGCGTATACCGGAAAAAACAGCCTGCTTAGAAAGGCTTTTAATGTTCCACTGTAAAATGGGGCAAATGTTTTTAAAGGCGCCGCCCCGAACAGCCATGAGCCTTTATAACGCCCCGAGTATTTTAGCATCATGATCGATGTCGGAATGACAATCGCAGCCATGTAAATGGCTAAATAATACTTGCTATGGACAAGGCTTTCGAAAGACTCCCACCTGATTTGGTTTAAAAGGAGAATAAGTGGGACAACAAGCGACAGGCCGATTGACGGATATACTTTGAGCCGGAAATCGCGTTCGGTTTTCATCATTGCGACCGCGAACCTGTAAAAGGCCCGCTCTTCCCGATCCCGGCACAGCAGCCTTGATGCCACCGTATTTAAAGGAGGCACCTTTACCCGGCTCGGCCCACTTCCCGATGAAAGTTTTTGGATTCCGCTTTCGAATGCAGGCATCTTTTTTACATACAAAACCCACGCTCCTGCCGGCCCCAAAACGGCTAAAATCGCGAACAAAGCTAGCTGGGGCGAGGTGGCTCCATTCATGCCGAGTTCGAACAGGGAGCCGAACCAAACCGGCGGAAGGAGCGCATGCCACCATGCCGGATCAATTGCCCTTTCCATTTCGATCAGTTCGAATGTTCTCCCAACAAGCTGATACCCTAGTGCGAGTGAAACAGACAGGAAAATTTGTACATAGTTAATAATGTCCCGGAGCTTCTCCCCATCAAAAAAGCGGAGAATGAAATAATACACCAAAGCTGTTGCCGCCATGATCAGCAAATCGACGAAAATAAGCGCTGCCGCGAAAATTAGGAAAAAGGCCGGGCCGTGCCTGAATAGCCCCGCAAGCAATGGCGCTGCCGCCAAAGAGCCAGTCAGGAAAAACAAATAAACTGAAATGTGTACTGCGCGGGCAAGGCTGATCGTCTTTCTGCCAACAGGTCCGGCCAAAAGAATATTCCGGTCCCTCAAATCCAGGAGGACCGCCGAAAAATCCGAAATGAGCGACGTCATGATTAGAAACATCAAAATACCGAAAAAGGTTGTCATTTGAAAGAAAAAATGGTCCCCCATCAGTATCAGCGGCAGCAGAAGGAGCCCAAAAATCGAATAGACCCAAAGCGACTTCATAAAGCGATTCTCTTCTTCATCCTTGTGATCGATCTTTTTCCTAGCCCCGCCAAGGATGGTCGGCGCCCTTCTTTGGTCCATCGTCAGCTTCATAGCAAGGATATTCCTCATAACCGGATAGTCGGCACCGAGCTGCTCAAACATCCATCTGAACTTGTCGAGCACCCTCAACGTCCTTAAATCCTCCAAGAATCACACCTCCCGGACGATTGAAACAAATTCGCCCGCCAAATCCCTGAATTCATCAAAGCCTGTCAGCTGGTTGAAAATTTGTTCCAGGGATCCCTCCGCGCTTTGTTCCTTCAATTGTTCAAAACTTCCGTCCGCGACAATTTTTCCGCCATAAAGCAGTATGATCCTGTTGCTGATTTTTTCAACCACATCCATGATATGCGAGGAATAGAAAATCGTTTTCCCGCTGGCTGCAAGCTGGGAGAGGATTTCCTTGAAAATCATAACCGAATTCGCATCAAGCCCGCTTAGCGGCTCATCGAGGAACAGCAGTTCAGGATCGTGGAGGAGGCTCGAGATAATCATCACCTTTTGCTTCATCCCTTTTGAAAAAGACGAAATCCGGCTATAGAACACGTTATCGAGGCCAAATGCACGCATCAGCTTTTTTGCCTTCACTTCCGCTTTTTCAGGGTCCATCCCGTACAGTTCACCCGTAAAGGTTAGGTACTCGATTGCCGTCAGGTTGTCATAAAGCTCAGCAATTTCCGGTACATAGCCTATTTTTCGTTTATACTCATAATCTCCGGATTTGAGCTTTTGCCCGAAGATTTCTATTTCTCCCTGATAGTTTTCCTCAAGGCCGAGGAGCAGCTTGATTGTCGTACTTTTTCCCGCTCCGTTCGGCCCGATATATCCAATGATTTGCCCGCGGGTAACGGTAAGGTCGATTCCCTGCAGCACCGGCTTAGCACCATAATTTTTCCGTAGGTTCCTAAGTGCCAGGACCACTTCTTCATTATGTAAAATAAGGATCACCCATTTCTGTTAATCTAGGAATAGTTTAACATAACGAATAGTTATTTTTGGAAAAAATACTACAGAAAACGAAAGCCGCAGCTAGGATAGCATGCGGCTCTTTTCGATTATTAAAAATGCTTTAATCATAAAATAAGATACCTCTTCGGGAAGAAGTTCCTTAATTGGCTTCAGCCGTTCCCGCCCGGCTTCGGCGACCGCTTTTTCCAGTAGCGGCAAAAACTCCTCAGGAATCAGGTTCTCAAAGTGAACCGGCATCCCCTTCTGGTGGCAGGTTAATAGATGGTTTTCAACGGTGCTCACGGCAAGCCCCCGGCTGGCGGCGATAGCTTCAGCCGATTGGCCTTCAAGGTGCAGCCGGTGTGTTTCGAGATGGGAGTCGCTTGTCGGTTTCGCCGCGGGGCGTTTTTTCACTGGCTTTGCCTCTTCAAAAACAGGCTGACGGTCGGGATGCTCAGCCAGAAACTTCTGAATCGCCGATATGAACGGTTCGCCGTACTTTTCGAGCTTACTCGCGCCCACTCCGCTTACCTCAAGGAAATCTTCCTCCGATTGTGGGAGCTTTAGGCACATATCTTTCAGTGAGGCATCAGAGAAGACGACGAACGGCGGGACATTCGCGGCTTCCGCAAGCTGCTTCCTTATAACCCTCAGTTCTTCGAAAAGCGGGTCTTCAACCGAAATTTCCACGGACCGGACGGCTGCCTTCCGTGTAACCCGCAGCCTTCCCTGCAAAACTTCCTTCCCCTTGGGCGAAACATAAATAGTCGGATAGGTACCGTGTTCCACCCCGATAAAGTCCTCGGAAATCAAAAACTCGATAAAACTGGCCGCATCCTTCGCGGTCCACTCCTTCATAATTCCGTATGTTGAGAGTTTATCAAAGCCAAATTCAGCGATCTTTTTGTTTTGCGAACCGGTCAAAACCTGGGCGGTGAGCGCCTTGCCGAAGCGTTGCCCCATCCGGATGATGCAGGAGAGGGCCATTTGCGCTTCGGTCGTAACATCTTCGCTTTCCCGCGAATCGGTGCAATTGCCGCAGCGGCCGCACGGTTCTGTGTCAGTTTCCCCGAAATAGCGGAGAATGTATTCCTGGAGGCAGCTTTCGGTGTGGCAATAATCCGCCATGCCCTGAAGCTTTTCCAATTCAGATGCAGCCCGGTTCCGCTCGACTGATTGTTCAATGAGAAAACGCTGGACCTGGATATCCTGTGGCGAATAAAGGACGATGCACGAGCTCGGAAGGCCATCCCGGCCGGCGCGCCCCGCTTCCTGGTAATAGCTCTCCATATTCCGTGGGAGCTGATAATGGATAACATAGCGAATGTTGCTCTTATCGATGCCCATCCCGAATGCGGAAGTGGCCACCATCACGGACGCTTCATCGTGGAGGAAACGCTCCTGCTCTCCGAATCTGTCCATGTCGCTCATCCCGGCATGGTAACGGGAAACCGAAATCCCGCCCCTTTTCAGGCTTTCATACAGCTGGTCGACCGTCTTGCGGGTTGCGGCATAAATAATCCCTATTTCCTTTTCATTCTGTTGTAAAAAGTGCTTCAGAAACTTGCCACGGTCCTGGCCTTTTATAACGGAAAACGAAAGATTTTCCCTTTCAAAGCCGGTTATGATCTCGTTCCCTATTTCAATGCCGAGCGAGGAACAAATATCATCACGGACTATCGGAGTCGCCGTAGCGGTCAGCGCAAGCATCACCGGCCGATTGCGAAGTCCCTGCGCCATTTTCGCAATATGGCGGTAGCTTGGCCGAAAATCGTGGCCCCATTGGGAAATGCAATGCGCTTCATCGACGGCTATGAGCGGGATGTCCATTTTTCCAAGCTGATCGGTAAAATAAGGTGATTCCAGCCGCTCTGGAGCGATGTACAATAGCTTGTACCTTCCCGCCAGAGCTTCCTCCATCCGTTCCGCCGCTTCCTGGCTTGAAAGCGAACTGTTGATGTAAGCTGCATCGACACCAAGCTGGACAAGCGCATCGACCTGGTCCTTCATCAAGGAAATAAGCGGGGAAATGACAACCGTTGTTCCCTGGAGCATCAGGGCCGGTATTTGGTAACAAACAGATTTCCCTCCTCCGGTCGGCATAACACAAAGAGTGTTCCTGCTTTCTAGCACCGAAGCGATGGCCCGCTCCTGCCCTTCCCTGAATGCCGGATAACCGAAATACGTTTTTAACAGTTCATTTGCTTTTTGCAACAAAGCCGACCCCTTCTTTCCTGGTCGCAAAAACCTACGATTTTTCTTTCATTATACCGAAAAAGCAGACTGTTTTCCCAGGTACGGCGTATAATTCATTACATACTATAGAAAAAATGCTGTTTTTCGAAGGAGCCGGTTTTCATGTTTAAAAATAAGCGGTCACTGCCGCTATTCCTTGTTGCTTGCGCAGCCCATGCGGGTTCGTTTTTTTACTTTTTCGCCCAGACGATTTCCAATGCACTGGATGGGTCGCACCGAGAGTCAATTCTTGATTGGATTCCACTGGCAGTATTTTTGGCAACCTTCGCGCTGCATGCCCTTCCTCCGTTGCGTTCGGGATGGAAGGAAGCCCCGGTGAAAATGCTTCTTTTGGCGGTTTCCTTGACGGCGATTCTTGTATGGGTTCTTGGTTTTTTCAACCGGCTGTTTGGATAGCATGGCCACAATGCCCGATTTACTTGCTAGCTTCCTCCTCGCTCCTTTTGAGGCTGTACGGTACAATTGAAGTGGGGGGATTGCATTGCTGACACATTTTCAATTCAAACCACTGTACAAAAACACGGATATTCCCGGCTGGGAGTTTTCGTTCTTTTACCAAAAGCTTAAGCGCACAGGCCGCTACCTCCAGGACGGCAAAATCGAGTGGGGCTTGAATGCTCCACATGGAGACGAACGGACCGGATTGGAGAAACAAATTCATGAGCTGATGCTGTTCCATGTGTACGATCGTTAATGCCGGGTGAGCCCGGCATTTTCGCATTCTTGGCTTCATTGTTATAATTGAGTTAACTGACTTTTTTGCAAAATAGGAGAAGTGTTATGTTAGAAAAATTGCTCGCCTTATACCCTGGAGCCTTTATTACGGACCGCCCGCCTATACCGGGACAAGAAAAATTTCATATTTTTCATAATGAAGCCGAAAGAAAGTGGATTTCCATTCCTGAGAAATCTATCAGCCAAAAAGAGGTGGACCTTCTTAGGGCGATTTATGTTCAGGCAGAGGTGCCGTCTGAAAAACTGCCGCCTCTGCTTCAGCAATGGAAGGAATATCTTTTTTATGGCGGGAAGGTACCCGCAGGTCTTGAAGAGGAAGCTGTACGTCTCATCCAGTTTGAATTCCTAGGAGAAAATCATGACCATGAGGAGCTCGAAATGGCAATAAAGGGTTTTTTCTCTGAAGATATTCTTGTTCTGTGGGAAGGGTCAGGAAGGGCTTTAGTGGTGGAACGCGGGGAATATTCCCTGGACGAGCGGGACCTTGCTTCAATGGCCGACGCTTTCGAAAGCGATTTTTACATAAAAACGAGGATTTATATCGGGAGGCGGCTACCAGTTTCCGATGCGCTGCCTAGCCAGTTCAGGGAGGAGCAGAACTATTTTGATTTTGCGAAAAAGAATATTTCTTCGGAAGGGTATTATACTTTTGAAAAAGTTTTCCCTGCCTATGTCTCGTCACTGCTGCCCAGGCCGCTTGCCGAAGCGTTGAACGCTGTTTTCGCGGAGGCGTTCAGGAGTGACGACGAGATGTTCACGACGGTAAAGGGATTTCTCGAAAACGGGTCGAATGCGAGCCTTGCCGCAAAAAAATTGTACATCCATCGGAACACGCTCCAATACCGGGTCGATAAATTTACGGATAAGACAGGAGTAAGCCTAAAGGATTTCAACTCCGCATTCACCGTATACCTCGCCTGCCTTCTATACGACAGAGACCGGGGAACGAACTAAGGGCCGCCAACCCATTTGGCGGTCTTTTTTGATTTTTAATGGACCAGTCCTCTGCCCCCTCGCTACTATGTTTTTCAATTAAATAGGAAAAATGTTGCTGCTTCATTGTTTTCATTTAATGAAAAGTCTGCTTTCAACAGCCCAGGCACTTTGCCCAAAAACGGGCGGCTTATCTTTGTGCAGCCTGTCCATATGGTTTTGAAAGCGTTTCACGTACACTTAATGTAAGAGATTATTTATTTATTATAGGAGGATTTAAAACATGGCAGAATTAATTCTCGATCACATTTATAAAGTGTACGACAACAAAGTTACAGCTGTTGAAGATTTTAACCTTCACATCAAGGATAAGGAATTCATTGTGTTTGTCGGCCCGTCCGGATGTGGAAAGTCAACGACATTGAGGATGATTGCCGGCCTTGAGGAAATTACGAAAGGCGATTTCTATATCGATGGAAAACGGGTCAACGATGTTGCCCCGAAAGACCGCGATATCGCAATGGTTTTCCAAAACTACGCCCTTTACCCGCATATGACAGTCTACGATAACATGGCATTCGGCCTTAAGCTCCGTAAGATCCCGAAAGCTGAAATTGATAAAAAGGTTAAGGAGGCCGCGAAAATCCTTGGCCTCGAAACCTACCTGACCCGTAAACCGAAAGCTCTTTCCGGCGGTCAGCGCCAGCGTGTCGCCCTTGGCCGAGCGATTGTCCGGGATGCGAAAGTATTCCTAATGGACGAGCCTCTCTCCAACCTTGATGCAAAGCTACGTGTCCAGATGCGCGCGGAAATCGCCAAGCTTCACCGCCGCCTGAACACAACGACGATTTACGTAACGCACGACCAAACGGAAGCGATGACAATGGCGACCCGCCTTGTTGTTATGAAGGATGGCGTCATCCAGCAGGTCGGTTCTCCAAAAGAGGTTTACGAAAAGCCTGCGAATGTGTTCGTTGGCGGGTTTATCGGATCACCGGCGATGAACTTTTTCAGCGGAACACTTGAAGATGGCAAGTTCGTTATTGGCGATGTAAAGATAGCCGTTCCGGAAGGAAAAATGAAATACCTTCGGGAGCAAGGCTACGCTGGGAAGCCAATTGTACTCGGCGTCCGCCCTGAGGACATCCATGATGAGCCTGTGTTCATAGACGCGTCCGAGGGCTCAAAAATTACCGCTACCGTTGAAGTTTCCGAACTGACAGGCGCGGAGACAATGATTTATTCAAGCCTTGGCGGCCAGGATTTCGTTGCAAGGGTTGACTCCCGCTCCGATATCCATCCGAACGATAAAATTGACCTTGCCTTCGACATGAACAAAGTCCACTTCTTCGATGTTGAAACCGAGTTGCGCATCCGTCCTGCAGGCGAACAATAAAAGATATGCAAAAGAGAGCACCGTCCCGCGGGATGGCGCTCTCTTTGCGTTCATAGCTGTCTATTTATTAAGTAAAATTATAGTACATGGTACCATTTGGTTTGGGAATTTCTTTACGTGAAACACTCCTGTGAAACATGAAAATTCGGTTAGTGACAGGCACTGTTCGCATTTCGGGAGTGAAAGGACTTTTTATTCTCCTATCAGAATCACACTATCAGTCCCGCACGCCGGGCAACGGTAGAGGTGGGGGCATTGGCGGTTTTTTAGGTCGTCCGGTATGCCGTCCTCAAGTTTCATTTGGTCGATTGGCATATAGGGGCTGTAATCGTCGAAGTAATCCATGTAACGCCCCTTTTCTTCCATTAAGTTTGAGCAGTTTTCGCAGTTCACATCCACTTTTTTCAGTCCGTTGCAGACCGGGCATACTCCCATTTCCAATCCCCTCCCTTTTTGTTTAGTGTTTTCAGTGCTGTTGTTTCTATGCAAAATTTCCCTTCTTGCCTCGGAATAATGGCGCCGTTATTGTCCAAACTAGTTAGTGCGGCAGGATTCCATCCACTTTCAACGGGATTCCAAGTTGGGTGGGTGGAATTCATGCTTATTACCGCCTGTGAAACATCCTGTGAAACAAGATTTTTCGGGTGGTGCCAGGCACTGTTCGAATATTACTGTTGGGTTCCAGTGCCGGGCAACACGCTTGCCTCGGCGAGCCGGTGCGATTCCGGCCAGCCCAGCCAATAGCAGGATGCCTCCTTATACTGGGGGGCATTTTGCATTTAAAAGTTTTTAAAATGATTCTGTTGAACAATCATCTTCAAAACCCTTCACCCGTCCCTTGTTTACACCATGTTCTCCGGGCGTACCCATTCGCCAAATTCCTTTTCGGTCAAGTAGCCTGTTTTAATCGCTGCTTCCTTCAAACTCAGGTTTTCATTGAAGGCAAGCTTGGCTATATGGGCGGCTTTTTCGTAGCCGATGTGCGGATTGAGTGCCGTGACAAGCATGAGCGAGCGCTCCATTTGGGCCTTGATGGCTGTTTCATTCGCTGTGATGCCCATCGCGCAATTTTTATTGAATGAGTCCATTCCATCGGCGAGGAGCCGGACGGATTGAAGGAAGTTATGAATGATGACCGGTTTGAATACATTCAGCTCGAAATTCCCCTGGCTGGCGGCAAAGCCGATCGCTGTGTCATTCCCGAATACTTGGCAGATCGCCATCGTCAGCGCCTCGCTTTGGGTCGGATTCACCTTTCCGGGCATAATGGAACTGCCCGGTTCATTCGCCGGGATGGTGATTTCACCGATACCGCTCCGAGGGCCGCTCGCAAGCCACCTGATGTCGTTGGCGATTTTCATCAAATCAGCAGCCAGCCCCTTCATCGCGCCATGGACGTAAACTAGTTCATCATGGCTTGTGAGCGCATGGAACTTGTTCGCGGATGAACGGAACGGATGGCCGGTAACCCCGGAAATGACCTCGGCGACTTGATCCCCAAAGTCAGGTGCCGCATTGATGCCTGTCCCGACCGCTGTCCCGCCAATCGCCAAATCAAGCAGGCTCTTGCTCGCTTCTTTTATCATTGCAGCGCTTTTTTCAAGCATCGTCCGCCAGCCGCTGATTTCCTGTCCCAATGTTAGTGGTGTTGCATCCTGGAGATGGGTGCGCCCAATTTTAATCAAGCCTTCGTAATCCTTTTCTTTTTGGCGGAAGGTTTCGGCAAGCCTTTCAATGGCCGGAAGCAGCGACGAAACAACTTTTCCATACCCAGCGATGTGCATCGCCGTCGGGAAGGTGTCATTCGAACTTTGTGACATGTTCACATCGTCATTCGGATGGATTCTGATTTCGCTGCCTTCACTCTCAAGCAGCGCGTTTGCCCTGTTTGCAATGACCTCGTTGACGTTCATATTCGTTTGGGTCCCGCTGCCTGTCTGCCAAACCGCAAGCGGAAAATGGCTGTCATATTTCCCTTCAAGGATTTCCGCACATACATGGACAATGGCGTCCTTCTTTTCATCCGAAAGTTTTCCCGCCGCGTTGTTCACGACTGCCGCCGCCAACTTGACGGTTGCCAAGCTGTAAACGAGGTCGAGTGGCATTTTTTCCGTGCTGATTTTAAAATTTTCCAAGCTTCTTTGCGTTTGAGCGCCCCAATGCTTGTCAGCCGGTACCTTTACTTCGCCGAGCGTATCTTTTTCAATACGGTAGTCCATTTTCTCCTCCCAATTCTCGCCGCGCTGTATGCGGGCTTTTTTCACAAGACTCTTACCATTGCCAAAATGCTTTTACATTCCCTTATTCCATTTTCCCCTTTTTTCTTTTTAAAAGCCAAATAAGGGGTTTTCTTTTTATAAAACGAAACATTTAGTGAGATTTCGGGTATCAAAGGAGCAAGTGGTAAAATAATTTAAAATAAACTTTCCTTGCCCGTATCTTTTTGAATGCTTCCACCGTTATAGAGGGCAGAGAGGCAAAAAGGAGTGACGTTGAATGGTTGCCAGCAAGAACACGCCAGCGGAGGAAAAAATCATTGCGGAGATTGAAGAAGAACGGCTTGAAGAGCTGTGCGATTCCCTGCAAAAGTATTGTCGCTTTCTGGCCAGGAATCAATGGGAAGCCGATGATCTTTTTCAGACGGCAGTCCTAAAAGGAATCGAGCATTACACGACTAGCCGGCTTTCCGGCCCCCTTTTGAAAAAAATCGCTTACCACCATTGGATTGACGTTGCCAGGAAAGGGACGCATGAGGTTGTCGGGGTTCCCGGGGATGCTGCTGAAAAGGAGAGCGAGCCGAATGACCGGCTGGACGCCGTAAAGCTTTTGATTGAAAAGCTTACCCCAAAGCAAGCGGTGATGTTCTTTTTGAAAGAAGGCTTCCACTACCAGGTCAGCGAAATCGCGGATTTGCTCGGTACGACCGAAATGGCGGTAAAGTCGCTTCTTCACCGGGCAAAAAGTCGGCTGGAAAAAGAACGGCAACTCCATACAGTCGCCCCCCTGCAGACCGATGAGGACAAGGAACTAATGGCGCAATTATTTTCCGAAGCGCTCATACAGGGCGATCCAGCCATTTTATTAAAAAATCTCCCTAAAATCGCTTCGCTGGTGGAAGTCCGTAAACCGGCACCGCAAAAGCACTCCCGTTCATCTCTCGAATTTTACTGTGTGGCTGCGTAACCCCTCTAGAAAATGGGTTCCGGCTGGCCGCGCAATGAGGGAGGATTTCATTTGGCAGCAATTCCATATGTTATTGAACAATCGAGCCGCGGGGAGCGGTCCTATGACATTTATTCACGCCTTCTGAAGGACCGGATTGTCATTATCGGGGACGAAATCAACGACCAGGTTGCGAACAGCGTGATTGCGCAGCTGCTGTTCCTAGAGGCGGATAATCCCGAAAAGGATATCTCTATTTACATCAATAGTCCGGGCGGTTCGACAACCGCGGGGTTTGCGATTTTTGACACAATGGAGCTCATCAAGCCGGAAATCAGCACGATTTGCATCGGTATGGCTGCTTCATTTGGAGCGATGCTGCTCCTTGCGGGAACGAAAGGTAAACGATATGCCCTGCCGAACAGCGAAATCATGATCCATCAGCCGCTCGGCGGTGCCCGAGGCCAGGCAACCGAAATCGAAATTTCAGCGCGGCGCATCCTGAAGCTGCGCGAGCATGTCAACGGCATCATTTCCGAACGTACCGGCCAGCCGGTTGAAAAAGTCGCCAAGGACACTGACCGCGATTTCTTCATGAGCGCACAGGAGGCTTTGGAGTACGGGATTATCGACAAAATCATCAGCAAAAAGTGAATTGTTAATTTCGACGGCTTAGGCGATTTCTATTCCGCCTAAAGACAGAAGAACCCTTTCCGAACTGTGGAAAGGGTTTTTTCATCAAGTAAAAAGGTCTGTCCAACCAATTCTCCAGTCATTCATGAACCGCGACAAGCGAGAGTTCCGGGATAAACGCCTCGCAGCTCCTCAGCCTTTTAACAAGTTGATGCTCTGTCTTGTCACTGATAGCCACATCAGCGAATGCCCTCTTGATTACTTCTTCCACAGCTTGATAATCCGCTCCTTTTTCCTGCCTGATTGAAATGTCCATATTTACCTTCTCCCTTCTACAATTCCATCTTACCACCTCTTATTTTTTGCAAAAAACTTCTAAATACGAGATGATTAAAACAAGAATATACGTTCGCAAAAACCAACACGGAGGAAAGTATATGCAAAAACACAAGTATCCGCAAAAATGGGATTTGGACAGCCTTTTTAAAACACTAGGTGAACTCGCCCAACACATCGCCCTTACAGAACACATGGTTGATAATTTAGTAGCTGAAGCAGAAACGGCAAATATACATAATCCCTATGAAACTAAAAAGCTGTTGGATTCCCTGGGCGACATCCGCATCCACCTCTCGCAGGCATCTTCCTTTACTGCGTGCCTTATCGCGCAAAATTCTAGAGACCCGGATGCCCTATCCCTTCAGGGCAAAACCGCTGCCTTGAATAGCCGATACGATAAATCGGAAAAACTTGTCCAGAGCAAGATGACAACCTTAACCAGCGATGCCTGGGAACAGTTGCTGGCCGCAGAAGAGTTGGATGATTACAGATTCCTTTTAAATGAATGGCGGAAAAAGGCTAAATGGCAGCTCTCCGAAAAAGAAGAAAAGCTTCTCGCGGATTTAAGTGTTGACGGCTACCATGCATGGGGACAGTTTTATCAGACGTTAATGAGCAGCATTAAAATTTCAATTCAACTCGATGGAACTGAAAAGGAGATGTCTGTTGGCCAGGCGATCAATTTGCGCTCCCATCCGGACCGGACTGTGAGAAAAAGGGCGCATGATGCCCTGGAAGGTGCCTTGAAGGAAAAAGAGGAGCTTTTCGCGAAAGTCCTTAACCACATTGCCGGCTTCCGGCTCGAGATGTATAAAAGACGGGGCATTGATAACGTATTGGAGGTTCCATTGCAGGAAAACCGCATCACAAAAGAAACCCTCGTCACCATGTGGAACGCCGTTACGAAATATAAGGCTGTATTCGCAGGATATCTTGACCACAAAGCAAAGCTGTTTGGCAATGATAAACTGCAATCCTATGATTTTTGGGCTCCCGCCACTTCCACACCTCAAGAAATTCCCTTTGATGAGGCAGCGGAATTCATTATTGAACATTTCGGAGCTCTTGGTACGGAAATGAAGGACTTTGCACGCCACGCTTTTGAAAATCGCTGGGTCGAAGCGGAGGACCGTTCCGGAAAAGCAGGCTCCGCCTTTTGCGCGGGCTTTCCACTTTCGGGCGAGTCCCGAATATCCATGACTTACGGCCGAAGTATATCAAATGTTTTGACCCTAGCCCACGAACTGGGACATGCTTTCCATAACCATACCATGAAACCTGTCGGCGGGCTGAATCGGTATTATCCAATGAGCCTGGCCGAAACGGCTTCAACGTTTTCGGAATTGGCAATACTAAATGCGGCTTACGAAAAGGCCGATAGCTGGGAAGACAAACGATTTATCCTCGATGAAAAGTTAAAGCGGAGTGTTATGAACTTCATGAACATTCACGCGCGTTTCTTATTTGAAGAACGTTTTTACAAGGAACGTCAAAGCGGTTATGTACCGGCGGAACGGTTGAATAAGCTGATGCGGGAAGCAATGGATGAAGCATATATGGATTCGTTCGGCAGTCCTTCCGCCCGTTCATGGATCTGGACGCCGCATTTCTATCTGACTAAATCGCCCTTCTACAATTTCCCTTACACGTTTGGATATTTATTCTCTCAAAGCATCTATGCCTCCGCTAAAACGAAGGGCCCTGAATTCGAGAAAAGCTATATCAATCTGTTACGGGATTCCGGGAAAATGACAGTAGAAGAATTGGTGATGCAGCATTTGGGCGGGGATATCACCACGCCCGGCTTCTGGGAGAAAGGGCTCCAGTTATGTGCGAGGGAGGCAGAAGAATTTCTGGGCTTGGACAATGGGTTATAAAAAGGGCTCAGCCGGGGCGAAAAAAAAACTGCAGACAGCCGTCTGCAGAATCAGGGTTTTGCAATCATATATCCGATATAATAGACAAGAATCATTAGACTGCCAATCGTAAGCGTTACCGAAAACATTTTACAGCACCCCTGTTTTATATAGTTTCTTCCATTTTAAAAATACCATGAATGGAGAGGGGCAATATCACAATCCAGTGACAGAAAGGTGAATTTTTCATGAACATTTGCCTGTTTGGGGCAACCGGAAGAGTCGGCTCGGTCATCCTTGAAAACTGTCTGAATGCCGGCTACGGAGTCCATGCGCTCGTACGGGATCCAGGAAAACTGAAGCATACCAGCCCCGGGCTGAAAATTTTCAATGGCGATGCCACAAACTTGGACGATGTGCGAACCGCAATGAAGGGCTGCAGCGCGGTAATCAGCTCGCTGAACACAGGCGGCTCTACCGTCCTTTCAGATTCCATGCCGCATATTGTTTCCTCCATGAAGGAGAACGAGATAAGGCGGATTATCATGGTTAGCACAGCCGGCATCACCCAGGCGAGGACAGCGCCAGAGCTGTACCGGTTCCAATCGCATGAGTCACGGAGGACAAGCACGAAGGATGCGGAAGAACATTTGAGTGCCTGGCTTATCCTGAAGGAATCGGGACTGGATTGGACCGCTGTCTGCCCGATGTATTTACCAGTCGGAGAACGGCAGGGCACATACCGGGTCGGCCGTGATGTTCTGCCCGAAAACCCGACCTCGATTTCGATTTATGACACAGGTGACTTCGCGTTCAACCAGCTGGGGAGCAATGACTATCTCCACTGTCGGGCTGCGCTGACTTACTAATGATTTATCGCCATTGAAAAAGGATTCACAGCGCCTCCGCGCCGTGAATCCTTTTTTTGTCCTAAATACTTATCCCGCCAGGTTCCCTTTCCCAAACTGGAGCTGGTACATCTGGTAGTATCGGCCTTTTTGTTCCATCAATTCATCATGATTGCCTTTTTCGACGATTTCGCCTTTATCGAGGACGAGTATCTGGTCGGCATTGCGAATGGTCGAGAGCCTGTGGGCGATGATGAACGTGGTCCGCCCTTTCTTCAGGACCTCCATTGCTTCCTGGATGACGGCTTCTGTCTCGCTGTCGATGCTGGAAGTCGCTTCGTCAAGAATCAGGATGGCCGGGTCGAACGCGAGCGCCCTTGCAAAAGAAATCAATTGGCGCTGGCCGCTTGAAAAAGTAGCGCCTTTTTCGGTGACCGGTTCGTCATAGCCTTTTTCAAGGTGCTTGAAGATTTCCTCGGCACCGACATCGCGAAGCGCTTTTTCAACACGCTCCCTTGAAATTGAAGGGTCGCTCAGGCTGACGTTTGAAGCGATTGTGCCAGTGAACAGGTACGGATCCTGCAGAACAATGCCCATATGGCGGCGCAGCGCGTTTCGGGTTACCGTTTTAACATCGACGCCGTCAATCGTAATAGCGCCTTTTTGGCAGTCATAAAACCTGAAAAGCAGGTTCATGATCGAGCTTTTTCCAGAGCCTGTGTGGCCGACAAGCGCGACCGTTTCTCCAGGGCGCGCCTCGAAATCGATGTTCTTCAGCACCCACTCGTTTTCCTTGTAGGCAAAAGACACATTGTCAAACCGGACATTCCCTTTGTAATTTGGAAGGTCGGCTCCATTGTCCTCCTCTTCGGATTCATCTAGCAGCGTAAATACCCTCTCACCGGCGACCAATGCTTGTTCCAGGTTCGCCAGCTGGTTGACGACGCCGACGATCGGCTCGAACAGGCGGTTGATGTAATCAACGAACGCATACAGCATACCGAGCGAGATAGCCGCCTCCGCGTTTAGCGCTTCCCCGCCAAAATACCAGATGAACACGACGAAAACCAGGTTCCTTAACACATTGACAAGATTATGGGAAGTTAGGGAATTCAGGTTCAGCAGCTTATTCTGGTTCCTGAAATGGTCATTGTTCAATTTTTCAAAATCGGCCTCGGTTTCTTTTTCCCTGCCGAACGCCTGGATAATGTTCATACCCTGAATGGATTCGTTTACCGTCGCGTTGATTTCACTGTTTCGCGACCGGATGATATGGTTGTATTTCGAAGCGAACTTCCGGTACACAAGAATCCACGCATACAGGATTGGCAGAAGTAATAGGCAGACAGCCGCGAGCTTCGGGCTCAGGATGAACAGGGCGATATAGATGCCCCCGATATAAATCGCGCTAGTAAAGAAAGTCGACAGGACGGTCACATAAAGTTCTCGTACCGCCTCCGTATCGTTGGTGATCCTCGCGACAACTTTTCCTGCCGGCAAATTATCGAAGAAGCGGACAGGAAGCTTTTGGATATGCGCGAATACGTCCTCGCGCATTTTCTGGATGATCCGGTTGGCCGATTTTTGCAGTGTGTACCTTTGCCAATATTGGAAGAACGCCGATACGAGCAGAAGGCCGAAATAGATTGCAAGCAGGCGGATGATATGTGGCAATTCGGGCGCCGAAAATTTCATTACGTCCTTCGCTGTAAGCTGCTTTGCCGGATAGCTTTCCGTCCGGCCGTCCTTTTCAATTTCAAGGACGCCATCTTTAAAGCGCCGTTTTCCATCCCCATTTACCTCCTCGTTAACGAGGACAAATTTGGTGCCGGCCTGGAGAATTTGGGCGGGCCGCCCTTTTTCTTCGCCTCTTTTAAAATAAGCATCCCTTTTGTAAAAGCGGCCTTCAAACTCGACCGCTCCGTTTCCCTTCGAGGTTTCGTGCCAGGTGGATTCAATACCGAGAATATGGTTATCGATGACCCTCTTGGCGATGAACGGCCCGGCAAGGTCCGCAGCCGCGGATATGGTGAGCATCGCCAGGGCCGCGAAAATGATCATTTTGAATTGAAGCGCGTATTTGTATAATCTTTTTCCCGTGGTCATAGTGATACTCCCTCCTCCGCTGCCGTTTCAGCAAGCTGGCGTTCGTACTGCTCCTTGTACCAGCCTCCGTTTTCCATTAGTTCTTTGTGTGTGCCTTCTTCAATGATCTGTCCGTCATCAAGCACGACAATCCGGTCGGCATGCTGGACTGCGGACATCCTATGAGTCGTAATGATAGTTGTTTTTCCTGCGCGGTCCCTCCGGATATTTTCTATGATTTGCTGCTCCGTTTTCGCGTCGACCGCTGAAAGCGAATCATCAAGGATCAGGATTTCCGGATTCTTAATCATCGCTCGGGCAATTGAAATCCGTTGCTTTTGACCGCCGGATAAGGAAACGCCCTTTTCACCGACAAGCGTTTCGAGCCCTTCCGGCAAATTGGCCAGGTCCTTCCGGAAATCGGCTGAGTCAATTGCCTGCTGAAGCTCACTTTCGCTTGCTTCTCGGTTCCCAAACAATATGTTTTCCCGGATTGACCTTGAAAAAAGCACATGGTCCTGAGGAACATAGCCAATCCAGCTGCGGACTTCCTCAAGCGGCTGATCTTCTATTGGCACATCCGAAATCGCAAGCCTTCCTTCTCCTGCAGGATACTCTCGCAAAAGCTGCTTAATGAACGTTGTTTTCCCGCTGCCCGTTTTTCCGACAATGCCGAGCGTCTCACCCCGGTTCAGCCGGACATTTATTTGGGCAAGATTGTCTTGGCTTGAGCTTGGGTAACGGAATGTGACTTCATCATAATGGATACTGTCTGGCGATTCGACAGGTACTGGGTTAGCCTTGTCTCTCACATCCTCCTTGTAGGCGAGGACTTCTTGGACGCGATCGAGTGAAGCGTTGCCACGCTGCATAATGTTTATCAGCTCGCCGACAGCAAACATCGGCCAAATCAGCATCCCGAGGTAAACATTGAACGAAACAAGGTCACCCAAGGTAATTTGCTGGCTGAAAACCAACTTCGCGCCGTACCCAAGGCCAATCATATAGCTGACACCGACTAGGATTTTAATCGTGGGATTAAAGAGCGAGTCGATTCTTGCGACGGCGATGTTTTTTTCAAACAGGCTTTCTGTCAGGCTGTGGAACGTCTTTTGCTCTTCCTTTTCCTGGACATATGCGCGGATAACGCGTATCCCGGCTATCGACTCAAGCACCCTGTCATTCAGCTCTCCGAACGCATTTTGCGCCTTCATAAAGCTTCCATGAATCTTCTTTCCGTACATATTCATCAGGATTGCCATGATTGGAAGCGGAATGATGGACATAAGCGTCAATTTCCAGCTGATTGTAAACCCCATTGTTAAAAGGATTGTCAGCATCCATACAGTAGAATCGACTAGAGTCAGGATTCCGAATCCGGCGGTCGTGGAAATCGCCTTAATGTCATTCGTCGCCCTTGCCATCAAATCACCTGTCCGGTTTTTTTCGTAAAATGGCGGTGCCATCCTTAGAAGATGGCGCATAAAATTGCTCCTTAGCTTCCTCTCGACAAGGAATGCGCCACCAAACAGCTTGTAGTGCCAAATATACGTGATTGAATACGAAAGGACTGTAACAAGCAAAAGAATCCCGACGTAGCGAAGGATAACCTCCTTTGCCATCGCCCCAGTTTGAATGTCGTCGATTGCCATCCCGATTAATTTTGGCGGCAAGATATCAATCAGCCCCGCAATGACAAGCAGGATTATGGATACCGCGTACCTTTTCCAGTTTTCTTTAAAAAACCAGCTCAATTTTTTCAAAACAGAAAACATGTAAAACCAACTCCTCTTTGTTAACCGTCCCCCACCCATTTCAATGATTTATTCGGAAGACACCAAAAAGGACATACCGCAGCACTGCGATATGTCCCTGAACAATCATATACTTTGCGAGACAAACCATGTTGCGTTCTATCGGAACGCAGCCAAGCCTGCCTGAACAGCTTTGCCTCCTTCTATTAAATGGCGGCAAAGGGCGGAAACAGGGGCAGGGTGCAATTCCATCCATATTCAGCTGTGTAACGGTTATCAACAATTCTGAGCATGTCGCGCCCCTCCTTTTCCTTTTTAATACTTGTTAGGTTAACACTGGGACTTGCTGTTTGTCAAACAAAATTCCCAAAAAAGGGTTTATTTTCCGCGAAGAAAATTACTTGTTAAGAAAACGTTCCTTTAACAATCGCAGTCCCATCCTGGACCATCATTCTCCCCATCGCAAAGACATCTTTAACAGCGAGCGTTTCTTTATCAAGCATAACAAGGTCGGCATCTTTTCCTTCCGCGACCATGCCTTTGCAGGAAAGTTTCAGTATTGCAGCAGGGTTCTGCGTGATGACCCTGAGCGCAATTTCCATAGGAATTCCCTCCTGGACAATGGCATCCCTGACTTCATCATACAGAGTTGAAACCTTGCCGATTTTCAAGCCGAGCAATTCGCCGAATTCATCGAAATCCGGAAGGCTGCCCTGGGCGTCGGACGTGAACGTAATCTGGGAAATATCGATGTGCTGGTCAAGCATCCTTCTCAAGCCGATGGAAGGCTTTACTTCTCCCTCTTCGAAAAACTTTGGAATCGAGCTGGTCGTGAAGTCTACATACCCGCCCTTTTTCGCAAAGCGGATGCCCTCTTCGAACAAGTGGTGGTTCCGGTTAATATGGGTGGGATAGAACTGCCTGATTGGAATATCGGTTTTCTCGACTACTTCTTCTATTACCTTAAGGTGGTTATAGCTGTCGCCGACATGAACATTCACGATTCCACATTTTCCCGATAATAATCCGCCAATCCTTGCCGCGGAAGCAATTTTTGCTATTTCCTCTGCTGTTGGCTGTGAGGAACGGTGATCGGCAATTGCCACTTCCCCTGCGCCAATTACCTTGTCAATCAAGATGATGTCGTCTTCGATTTTACCAGTAAGGGTCTTTAATGGAACCTGATAGGAGCCTGTATGGACATAACAGGTAATGCCTTCTTCCTCAAGGGCCCTCGCCTTGGCGATCAAATTTGTCATCGTCCGCGTTGTCCCATCGGTTCCGAGGACCCCGACGATTGTCGTTACCCCGGCAAGGGTCGCATCGGTCAGCTGCAATTCGGGGGTGCGGGTACGATAGCTTCCCTCACCGCCGCCGCCGGTAATATGTACATGCGCGTCAATAAACCCGGGTACAATGTATTTTCCTTCAGCATCAACAACCTTAACATGCGCGAAGTTTTCAGGAACATCGATGTGGTCAGCAATGCAGCCAATCCTCCTGTCAATGATTAGGAGGTCTTTTTTGCCAAGATAATGGGGGGCATAAATTTCCCCGTTTTTAATGAGGGTTAACACTTTGTATCTCTCCTCTCGAGAACGTGATCGCCATAGCTCTCCCGCCTATGCAGAAGAGGTGGCTCCGCTTTCCTTACTATACCTAAAAGATACCCGGCCACGCAATCGGGTAAAACGGTCTTTAAAAGATGGGCTCTGCTTTGGAACGGAGAAAGGTTTTAGTTAACACGGGGGTGGGTAAATAAATACCACAACGTACTTATAGGACAAAAGACAAAGGAGAAAAGAACGATGAAAGAAATCATGTCAGCGAATGTTATTATCCTCAATAGATTCATGATGAAGAAGATGCTGGATATTTTCCAGGCTGCGAAGCAATTCAACGGGTCCACTTACTTGTATAGCAGGAACCGTACCGTCGATGCGGCGAATCTTCCAAAACTCGTTTCTTTCCTATTAACGATTGAACCGGGTACTGCGGTGAAGATTATTGCGGAAGGTGAAAACGTTCAGGAGCATCTGGACGGCATCCAGAAAATCTGCACGTCCGAGATTTCAATTTTACAAAAAAGCGAGAAACGTTTCCTAAATTCAAGCGAAACGTTCCAAATTTAGGCCGGTGGATATATGATTAGGACTATCCTTACACTGATTGGCGCAATTGTTGTAATTTACCTACTAATAAACTGGCTGGGCTGACCAGCGGAAAGAGGTGTTCGAGGTGGAAGAACGGCGCAACGTTGAAGTAAGGAAAGAGGAACATTCCGATAGATCCCGCGTGGGAAGCACCTTCATCAAGTATGCGGCATACCTAATCATCTTTTTCGGGGTCCTCTGGTTTTTGATTAACTATATACTACCGATGTTTTAAAACAGGGCGTGGGCCCTGTTTTTTAATTTGGGGTGTTCCTCTCTTTACAACACTACGAAACATTTTACAGAAAAGCTGTCCGAATCCATTCCTCATTCGGACACAGATGCTGCGAATGCTGCGGATGCTGTCCGAATCAACCCCTTATTCGGACACAGAAGCTGCGAATGCTGCGGATGCTGTCCGAATCCACTCCACATTCGGACAAAGATGCTGCGAATGCTGCGGATGCTGTCCGAATCCACGCCTCATTCGGACACAAATGCTGCGAAAATGCTGTTGTATGTCCAAACATACGCCATCTTTGGACATGTAACCTTTGAAATTTCAGTTCTGTGTCCAAACATAAGGCACCTCTGGACTCACAACCTCCAAAAATTCAATTCTGTGTCCAAATGAATTCTGTGTCCCGATTCACCACCTCTCGAGATTCTCAAGCCCTTAAACCATCCTCCAATCCACATTAATTCCACACGGACCTCCTACCATGACCAAATAAAAGAAAGACGGGGTTCCCCCCGCCTTATGTCAATCGTCATCTTTTTTCCCTTTGTCCTTCCCTTTATCCTTTTCTTTATCCTTGTCTTTGCCCTTGCCTTTTCCATTGTTCTTCATTTTCTTTTCCCATTTTTCTCGTTCTTTCTTTACTCGTTCTTCCCACTTTTTCGCGCCGCTGTTGATTTCGTTCCAGAAATCATTCCGTTTTTTCTCCTCTTCGGCACGTTTTCTTTGGGCAATCAATTCATCGATATGCGGAACGTTGAAGCTGGAAGGCTCTGTTCCTTCAAGCGCGATGGACATAAACTTTCTGAATATAACTGCCGCGCCTTCACTGCTTGTTGTAGTCAAATAATGGTCCTTATCAGTCTTGTCATAGCCGACCCATACAGCCCCGACCAAATCTGGGGTATATCCGACAAACCATTGATCCTTTACGCCTTTAATTCCAGGAATGTCGACCTGGGTCGAGCCTGTTTTGCCGGCAATTTCCCGGCCTTCAATTTGCGCGGCTTTTCCGGTTCCGCGATCCACAACTCCAAGAAGCATCGTATTTATTTGGTCAGCCACTTTTGGGGTCGTAACCTTTGTTTTCTTTTCCTTTCGTTCCGCCACAACTTTCCCGGTTGCATCAACAATCCTGAGAATGGTATGAGCCTCGGCCTTTTCTCCCCGATTGGCAAAAACTGAAAACGCCTCTGCCATATTTTTCGGCGATACCCCGGTATGAAGCCCGCCTAGCGCGATGGCAAGGTTACGGTCCTCCTTTTCAAGCGGGAGGCCAAATTTTTTAACAGTCTCCAACCCTTTCTCGATGCCCACCTCGTTCAGAAGCCAAACCGTTGGGACATTTTTTGAATCCTTTACCGCCTCATACATCGGGATATCACCGTCAAACCTACCGTTGTAATTGTTCGGTTCATAATCGCCAAACTTCATCTTTTCATCTTTGACGAGATCGGTTATTTTCCAGCCTTCCTCAAGAGCCGTGGTATACGGAACAATCGGCTTGATTGTGGATCCTGGCTGCCTTTTTAGCTGGGTTGCGCGGTTGTAACCCCTGAATACGTGCTTGCCGCGACCGCCAACGAGTGCCCTGATACCTCCGGTTTTCGCGTCGACGAGCACGGCTCCACTTTGGACAAGCTGTTCCTTTCCGCCTGGAAACAGGGAATCATCGTTATAGGTATTTTCTACCGCACTTTGCATTTTCGGATCCATTTCCGTGTAAATTTTGTAGCCGCCTGTCAGGAGGTCATCCTGTGTAAAACCATACGTATTGATCGCTTCTTCAAAAACGGCATCTACATAATATGGGTACTTTCCGTTAAAAGGATCGACACTCTTATCTTCGAGCGTTACCTTTTCCTGTTTTGCCTTTTCTGCCTCTTCATTCGTTATATATCCGTGCTTTGCCATCATTCCAAGGACAACGTTGCGGCGGTCAATCGCTTTTTCCAAATGCTTGTAAGGATTGAGCGCCGATGGAGCCTTTATAAGCCCGGCAAGCATAGCCGATTCCCCAAGTGTCAGATCCTTTGCTTCTTTTCCAAAATATTTCTTGGCCGCGCGGTTAATGCCCCATGCACCGTCGCCAAAATAAATTGTATTCAGATACATTTGGAGTATTTCATCTTTTGTATACTCGTTTTCGATTTCCCTGGCAAGAAACGCTTCCTTTAGTTTCCGGCTATATGTCTTCTCAGAATCGAGGATTGCGTTTTTGGTCAGTTGCTGGGTGATGGTACTTCCGCCTTCAACGACGCTTCCAGCCATCAAGTTTTTGAAAAATGCCCTTGTTATTCCAATCAGGTCAACCCCATTATGCTTGTAAAAACGGTGGTCTTCGATTGCGATAACCGCGTTTTTCATATGCTCCGGAACATCCTTAATCGGAATCCCTTCACTTTTATTAGCGGTCACCTTGCTGGCTACCTTTTCATGTACATCATATATGACGGTCGCCTGGTTTAATTCATTTTTCAATCCGGATATATCGGCATTTTTTGAGAAAAAGAGAAAAGAACCCAATAATCCAAGCACTATCGTTAAAAATGATAGGGCGATAATTTGGTTCATGTGCCACTTTTTCCAATTTTCATATAGTCCGCTGAACAAAAGCCTTCTCATAAATGTCCTCCTGTATGAAAACCTTCTGGTTGTTTATCCAAGAATCATAGTGTTGTACTTAGGCAGCTAGCAAGATCTTTCTTAGTATCTTTTACCCATGCCGCGAGTACTCTACACTTATCAACATTCTTGGTTTCACTACAGGCACACGCTTTCCTCTGGACGTAAGTGAACCTTCTCGGCGAAAAAACCGACTGTGTGGTACTTCATCCTTTGCTCCATTCTGTTGGCGTCGGTGCCTTTCGCTTCAATTAACCTATCATACTTCTTAAGTGAAAGGCAAAAAAATAAAGCATCCGATTTCTCGTCTGCTTTTTACCCGAAAAGCCCTGTTTTCGGTACGTTCTCCTGATTTTGGGTGTTCAACTCTTTATAAAGGGATTGCATATACATATACACAATTTGTTTTACTTTATCATCTGCTTCGATTATATCTAAATGCTGTAGGCATTTCCTAATGGTTGGATGGACCTGTGTTCCCATTGCAAATCACCTCATTCCCCTTTTGCCAGAAGGTTCGATGGGTTTGAGTGTTTTGTGGGGGTAAAAAATGGGAATCGATAGTGTTTGACGAAAATTTTCGAATTGGCATAAGTTGGACTCCAAAAGGGTAAACAAAAATAGACAGAAGCTTCTGAAAATAAGCACCATCTTAAAAGGAGGATTCCCATGCCAGCTCAGTTTCGAAAAATAATGTTGGCGTACGATGGCAGCGATGGCAGTGATAAAGCTTTGGACCTCGCCTCAGCTTTGGCTAAAGGCGATACGGATATCGAATTATCGGTTGTAACTGTCTATGATGAAAAAATTGAAACGAGGAGAGTTGATAGAGCGGGGGAATCACGCCTCGCACTCCATGGCTATCTGCTCGAAGGAATCCCGGCTCCACCTTCTTCCCTCGGGTACAGCCAATCGCAAGCTTCTACCCAGACAATCATCAGCAACAGTGTCGACCAGATTATTTTTGAAGCAAAAAGGAGGCTCGGCCATGTAAACGCGAAGTTTCAAGTCCTAGAAGGTAACCCTGCCGAAAGCATCTGCGCGTTTGCCGAGGAAATAGGAGCGGATATACTCATTGTCGGAAGCTCGTGTAAGGGTGGCATTACCGGGCTGCTGATCGGGAATATAACCGAAAAGGTTTCCAGGCTCGCCCCGTGCAATGTGCTAATCGCAAAATAAATAAGCCGGGCCTCCCGGCTTATTTCCCTTCAGCAAGCTCCCTGAAGCGGTGCTTGGCGTTTTCTTCGTCAAATGAACTGTAAATCCGGTAATGTTGCTCATCTAGAATACGGAAATGCTTGCTTAAAATATTCTGCTGCAAGATGAATCCATTTTTCCTGACTATTTCCCGCCACCAGATTTTTCCGCCGAATGTTTTCCCGCGGCGGTAGTCAACCCCTTCTCTGGCGACAGTTTCAAGCACTTCAAGGGGTTCGTTTCCAAACAGGAATTGGACGGTTTCTGTTTCGCGGAACAATGCGCAAACCGCCACAACTGTTGACCAGCCTGCAAGAACTCTCCCTTTTTCGATTTGGACAAGTGTCTTTTTGGAAACTCCGATGATATCAGCCATTTTGTCCTGGGTATATCCCGCTTCAGTCCGAATAAGGCGAAGCTTTTCGGAAACCATTTCGATAATGTCATCCCTTGTCACAAAAAAACCTTCCTTCATCATTCTTAAGTGTAATTTTACACAACAAAACAGCAAATTAAAAGCTACAGTTCTTAAATTTAACCTTTGGTACCATTTAGCCGTTAATTTCAGCCATGGCAGACGTTCCCCTTAGTATATCCAATTTAAAAACTGCTGTCGGAAAACAGCAGTTTTTTTACACACAAATATAAACGCTCCAAACAGACGTAAGAAAACTTATTTTTGTGAAGGCTCGCAACCGCTTGCACAAGAGTCCTGGATTGAACAGGCCGCGCATTTCCCTTTTTTTGAACGGTTAATGAACCGGACAAGCGCCCAGCCCGCATAGCCAAAAATAGCTCCTCCGATGACAAAGTTTATGACCATCTATGCTCATCTCCTTCCTGGTATTTAAGCCAGGCCAATTAATTTTCCGCCTTGGTAAATGACCAGGCATAGAATATAGGCAATTGCCAATGCGTAACCGATGGAAAAAGCTGTCCATTTCCTAGAGCCGGTTTCTTTATAGATTGTGGCGGTAGTCGCCAGGCATGGTATATAAAGCAAAATAAAGGCCATGAAACTATATGCTGAAAGCGGTGTAAAATAGCCTGCCATCAACCCCTGTAGCTTTGCTTCGGTCGGCGCGAAATAAATAATGTTCATTGTTGAAACGATGGCTTCTTTTGCCAAGAAGCCGGTTAAAAGGGATGCTCCAGCCTGCCAAGTTCCAAAGCCGATCGGCTCTAAAAGCGGAGCGAGAAGCCCGCCAATCGAAGCTAGGAAGCTGTGATCCATTTCGACATTGAGTCCGCCAGGCCCTGCATATGATAAAAGCCAGACAAACACCGAGCCTGCAAAAATGAATGTTCCCGCTTTACGGACAAATCCTTTTCCCTTGTCCCAAGTACTTCTCCACAGGGCCATGAATTGCGGCAGCCGATATGGGGGGAGTTCAATGACAAACAGCGAAGCTTCTGATTTTAGTACCGTACGAGAAAACAATTTTGCCAATATGAGGGTAATTAATATGCCAATAATATAAAGGCTTAGCACGACCGCTGCCCCATTCTTCGCAAAAAAAGCTCCCACAAACAATGCGTACACAGGCAGCCGTGCCGAGCAGGACATTAATGGTGTCAGCAGGATGGTCAAAAGCCGTTCCCTCGGTGTTTCAATCGTCCTCGCAGCCATAATGCCCGGAACATTGCACCCAAAGCCGATCATCATCGGGATGAACGCTTTTCCATTCAGGCCGACGGATTCCATAATCCTGTCCATGACAAGTGCCACCCGGGCCATGTATCCAGAATCCTCAAGGAGCGATATAAAGAAAAACAAAATGAAAATCTGTGGGACAAAAACGAGCACACCGCCAACACCGGCAATTAACCCCTGACTGACAAGCGCATGGAGGAACGCGGATGCTCCCGCAGCTGTCAACGCCTGGTCAGCCCAGGATGCAAGCGGCCCGGTAATAAAGCCATCAAGCAAATCAGAAAGGGGCAATCCGAGCCAATCAAACGTCAGCATGAACATCAGGTACATTAGTAACAGAAACATCGGCATGCCAAGGAACTTATTTGTAACGATGGCGTCAATCCGTTCTGTCAGTGGAACTGCCGCGCCCTTTCTCCTGACTGCCTCCCCGGCGATTTTTGAGATCACCAGTTTCCGTTTTTCATAGATAGTTTGGGCAATCGAATCCTTTCCGCGATTTTGGACCATTTTTTCCTGAAGCCTTTCCATAATGGCATAAATACGGTTTCGATCCGCAATATCTGATAAATACTCGGCAACATACCTGTTTCCTTCAAAAAGCTGGAGGGCAAGCCACCGCGGAGAATGCTCCGTTTTTCCGAGGACCTCTGACGTGACTTCCACTATCGCTTCCTCTATTTCCTGGCCATAATAGACAAGGTTCTTTGTTGGAGGGAGTGCATTCCCTCCTGCCGCTACTGCCTGAAGCCTGTCACACCCTTTTCCGTTTCGGGCTACCACAGGAACTGCCGGTATTCCAAGAAGTGAGGAAAGCTTGTCGGCATCAACGTGGATTCCCCTATTAGTGGCAACATCTATCATATTAAGTCCAATGACAATCGGCTTCCCGAATTCAATCAACTGGAGGGTTAAATGCAGATTTCGTTCAATTTGCGAGGCATCCAGAATGTTCAGGAGGCGATCCACAGGCCCGTCGAGGAAAAAATTAGTGACAACCCCTTCATCCCTGGATAAGGGATTCAGCGTATATATTCCAGGCAAATCGATCAGGCGGTCCCTTTTGTTCCGGAAAACTCCGACCTTCTTCTCAACCGTAACACCGCTCCAGTTTCCTACGTATTCGTAAGAACCGGTGAGATTATTAAATAATGAAGTTTTACCGGTATTGGGATTGCCAATCAACGCGATTTCCATTTAAACCCTCTCCAATTCGATACGTTTCGCTTCCCTGCGCCTTATTCCAATACATTGGCCGCATGATTCAATCATTATCGGCCCGCCAAAAGGCAGCACACACTTTATGCACACTTCGCTTCCTTCTGTTATACCAAGGTCTAGCAGCCTTCTCCGGACAAGCTTGTCGACTGTGGAAATATCCTTTATTGTCGCCTTTTCTCCTGCTTTCAATTGTGCAAGCATGCAGTATCACCCTAACAATTTTAAATGAGAATGATTCTCTTTCTTATATTTTTATTTTATCATCCTCTATGGCAGTAATTGGCATACCGTTTGTGAATATTGTGTTAAAAGTAAAGGTTGTGCGAAACGTTTTGGGGAAGCAAAAAACACACTTTATTTTCGAGGGTTTTATTCTATTTATGCTCTTTTGTGAAATTCTACAAAAGGCAGTCTTTTCTTTTTCTGTCTTGTACCATAAAATTATAGTTGAAACATTGTATACTGATTCAAGACCATATTGCATGGTTAACGAAGGGGAGGTAACAACAATGATTATTGGAGTTCCAAAGGAAATTAAAAACAATGAAAACCGGGTAGCGCTAACTCCGGCGGGTGTTGTTTCATTTGTTGTTGCAGGCCATAAGGTGCTTATCGAAAAAGGTGCCGGGCTTGGAAGTGGATTTACGGATGAAGCTTACGTGGAAGCTGGCGCAGAAATAATTGAAAGCGCTTCCTCCGTTTGGGCCGATGCCGAAATGATTATGAAAGTAAAAGAGCCGCTTGAAAGCGAATATCGCTTTTTCAGGCCAGGGCTTATCCTGTTTACCTATCTCCATCTTGCAGCAGAGCCATCGCTTGCAAAAGCGCTGACTGAAAAAAAGGTCATCTCCATTGCCTATGAAACAGTAGAGGTAAATCGGACACTCCCTCTTCTTACTCCAATGAGTGAAGTTGCAGGCAGGATGGCCGCGCAAATTGGCGCCCAATTTTTACAAAAAACGAATGGCGGGATGGGGATACTGTTATCCGGAGTTCCAGGGGTAAACCGCGGAAAGGTAACAATTATCGGCGGCGGCATTGTCGGTACGAACGCGGCAAAAATGGCGATCGGCCTTGGCGCCGATGTGACAATCATTGACTTGAACGCCGACCGTTTGCGCCAGCTTGATGATATCTTCGGTCCACAGATTAAAACACTTATGTCCAATCCATTCAATATCGCCGAAGCGGTCGCTGAAGCAGACCTTTTGATTGGTGCCGTTCTTATTCCGGGGGCAAAGGCGCCAAAACTTGTAACAGAGGAAATGGTAAAGAGGATGAAACCTGGTTCGGTCATAGTCGATGTCGCCATTGACCAGGGGGGTATCGTCGAAACGATCGACCATGTCACAACCCATGACAACCCTGTCTATGAAAAACACGGAGTTGTCCATTATTCGGTAGCCAATATGCCTGGCGCGGTGCCGAGGACTTCAACCATCGCGCTGACAAACGTAACGGTCCCCTACGCGCTTCAAATTGCAAATAAAGGGTTAATAAAAGCCATTACTGAAAACCCGCATTTGAAACTTGGCGTCAACACTGCCAATGGAGAGGTTACGTATGAAGCGGTCGCCAAAGACCTTGGATACGTATACGTTCCAGTGGAAACAGCTCTTGAAAAAGAATTCTCTTTGATTTAAATGCGCCCGCAGTTATTAAGCATATAAAACGTTAAGAAGGAAGGGGCTCCCCTTCCTTCTTCTATTGCATAGTATTAATTGATTTTCCTGGTCCCGCAATGAGCCGCGGTGAGGCCCCAAACACAAGGCCAACGATAATTGCGCAGAAAATTGCGTTCGGAAGCATATATGAGCCGTTATATAAAAACGAGAACAATGCCGCCGGAGTCCCCGCTGGAGCGGAATCGGCAAAAAAGACAATGCCGCCAATGAAATGCGCCATGAATCTTAACATACTGCCAAGAAGGACGCCCATGCTCATGTATGTGAGCCATTTTGTATTTTTGTTCTCGGCTTTCGCTTTTCTTACAGAAGCTGCAAAAATACCCGCCGTTCCCACAACTGTAAAGGCTACCAAATAATCAAGCGCCCCCTGTACCGGATGGATAATATACGCCTGGCCAAGGACAATTTGCAGTAGGCCAAGCAAAAAGCCGCTAAGCAATCCGCCTTTCAGTCCCCAGCGGTATGCCATTAAAAAGATTGGGACCATGGCAATCGACAGCGATCCTCCCTGCGGCCAAATTTTCAGCGATATAAAATTCGCCGCCATGTCCAGCAAAAATGCGAGTGCAGTAAATACTGCCACCTCTACCAAAAATAATGTTTTCCTCTTTTGTTCCATTAACGTTTCCCCCTCGTTTTTCAGGATGAAAACCATGTTTCATCCTTATTTTCCGGGTATCCGTTTGAAACCTTCCTTTTCGATATGGGTGTGCCTTGGAGGCTTTTTGCACAAATAAAAAAGCAATACAAAGACGCTTTAAAAGGGTTTTGTATTGCCTGTTTATTGGCATGCCACATCCCTACGCTAGCGTTAACTAACAGGTTCAAAGGGTCAGAACTCAAACTGTTCACTCTCAGCCGCCCGGGCAGCTCCCCTTGTGGAAGTATTCAATTGATATCCATCTTTACTATACTATTCCGGGCCAGTTTTGACAACACTAATCACTGTCGGTATAAGGTTAATAGCTATGGTATGGGGTATGGGGATTATAAAAAGGCTCTTAAAATCAAAAAACGCTTTTTAATGGGTACATAGTTGAACGGTAATTCTTTTTTGCTAATGGAAACGCGTATCATTTTACGGGAGGACAGCCAATGGAAAGAAACAGCCGATTAAAGGCAGGAGAAACAGGCGCCTGGGTTAGCATCTTCGCCTATATATTGCTTTCATCCTGCAAACTCGCGGCAGGGAAATTCGGAAATTCGGAAGGGTTAATGGCGGACGGCCTGAATAATATGACTGATGTGGTTGCCTCCATCGCAGTATTGATTGGCTTAAAAATATCAAGAAAACCGCCTGACAAGGACCATCATTATGGCCACTACCGCGCGGAAACGATTGCTTCGCTTGTGGCGGCATTTATCATGCTTGGAGTAGGCATAGAGGTTTTGGTAAATGGAATCCAGTCGTTCTTTGAGGATAATAAGGCGGTACCGGATTGGCTTGCAGCTTGGACGGCACTCGGGTCGGCGGCCGTCATGCTTGGGGTTTACTCATACAATAAACGCCTGGCAAAAAAAATCAATAGCGCTGCAATCCGTGCAGTCGCCCAGGACAACCGTTCGGATGCCTTCGTCAGCATTGGAGCACTCGCTGGAATCATCGGTTCAAGAATCGGCATTGTATGGCTTGATATGCTGGCAGCGGTTATTGTCGGGCTAATCATTTGCAAAACCGCCTGGGAAATTTTCAGGGAAGCATCCCACGCGCTTACAGACGGTTTCGATGTAAGCAAGGTCCCCGGACTGAGACAAACGATTAACGGGACGCCTGGTGTAAAAGGGGTAACGGAAATCAAGGCGCGCACCCATGGAAACCAGACATTGATAGAGTCAACAATCCTTGTTGACCCAAGCCTTACAATCATTGAGGGACATGCCATAACCGAAGAAATAGAAAAAGGGCTGAAAACCAAACATGGAGTCGGCTATGCGATTATACATGTGGAACCATATTTTGCATTTGAAAAGAAAGAGTGACATACGGCCGGCTCTAAACAAAGCCAAACCCGCACTTCTTTGTGAAGTACGGGTTTTTGATTTGGAAAGCCCTCATTTACTTGTCCTGTATGAAGGAAGGCCTTTGTTTTGCGAGTCCATCACGTTCTTCCTTTTCCTGGCGGCGGCGTTCCCCCTCCGCGACAACAACCGCGCACGAAGCATCACCTGTAATGTTCACAGCCGTCCTAACCATATCAAGGAGCCTGTCTATCCCAAGGATTAGGCCGATTCCTTCAACAGGGAGATTGACCGATTGAAGGACCATCGCCAGCATGATCAGGCCCACTCCCGGTACTCCCGCTGTCCCAATGCTGGCCAAAACTGCGGTTAAAATGACGGTCAGTAGCTGGGTCATACTTAAATCGACATTATATACCTGTGCAATGAAGATTGTCGCAACGCCCTGCATGATCGCAGTTCCGTCCATATTGATCGTAGCTCCAAGCGGCTGGACAAAACTGGAGATGTTTTCAGGAACTTTTAGGTTTTTTCGTGCTGTTTCCATGGAAATCGGCAAAGTTGCATTACTGCTTGATGTACTGAAAGCAACGCCCATCGCCGGCGCGAAACCTTTGAAAAATGTAATTGGACTCATGTTTCCCAAGAAATATACCGAACTTCCATAGGTAACAAGAGCATGAATGACCAAGCCAAGCAGAACGACAATCATGTAGACGCCCATCGACTTGATCGCGCTTAATCCTTGGCTTCCAATCGCAGAAGCAATCAAGCCAAACGTGCCATATGGGGCAAATTTCATTACAATATTAACAAGGTACATCATTATATCATTGCCCTGCTCAACAAACCGATAAAATACTTTTGTCTTCTCCCCCAGTGCTGTTAGCGCAAGTCCGATAAAAATCGCAAATACGATAACCTGAAGCATATTCCCGCTTGCAAGCGCATCGATTGGATTCGTCGGAATGATATTCAGCAGCGTATCACTGATTGGCGGCGCCTTTTCGGCACTGAATTCAGCGGATGTAGTATCAAATTTACCCATCTTGCCCGGTTGTATGGTCAGGGCCAGAATAAGGCCAATTACAATTGCAATTGCAGTTGTCACCAGGAAATAAACAATGGTCTTGACTCCCATCCTGCCAAGCTTTTTAGGGTCTCCCAATCCCGCAACACCAAGAATGATGGAAAACAGGACGATTGGGACGACAAGCATTGTAATTAAACTAATAAAAATCCTTCCTGCGGGGGTAAACACGTACTTGTTGAGGATGCCAAAAGCATCCGGTGCGAATAGGTTTAATAAAAGTCCTGTTATCGCCCCTGCAAGAAGGCCGATAATAATTTTCGTTGTCAGCTTCATACCTAAACCTCCAATGAATATAATTGCAATTACGGTTTGTGAGCAACAGATGCCTACTGCTTTGTCTCTATATCTTGCAGTTTTGTACAAGGGTTTATAGCATCTTGTTTTTTCACAAAAATAATTTAAGGATTAATACCCGTCCCTGAAGGGGAATAAACAGGTATATTTTAGGATTCTTCCGTTTAATGTATACTCCTGTTTGATTGTGAGCGAATTGGTTTAAAAAGTTGATTAGAAAGGGGGAAAGGGCGCTAGGAGAGCTGGATAAGGTGGCATGGCAAGCCATACAGACATCCTGGAAAAGGGTGTCCTCTAGGTGCATTAAAACACAAAAGAAATAATACCACAAAAATAAAACTAGGGGGAATGTAAATGTTTACACTTAAGGTGGATGAAGAAATAGAATTACAGCTATTCCAATTAAAGGATTGCAAGGAATTATACAGAATGATCGATCGGAACCGCAGCCATTTAAGAAGATGGCTTGGATGGGTGGACGATATGACGAGCCCTTATCAGTATGAAACAATTATACCGATGTGGCTTAAGCAATTCGCTGATAATAATGGTTTCAATGCTGGCATACGCTACAAGGGCGAACTGGTCGGCTCCATCGGTTTCCATTATATTGACTGGAGGAACAGCCATACGACTATCGGCTATTACCTTGCACATAATGCAGAAGGAAGAGGCATTATGACCCGTTCCGTACAGGCTCTTCTGAATCATGCCTTCTATGATTTAGGTTTGAACCGTGTTGAAATCCGGTGCGGCGAATACAATTTAAAAAGCAGGGCGATTCCAGAACGCCTTGGATTTACAATCGAAGGAAAAGTCAGGGACGGAGAAATGCTGTATAATGAATTCCATGACTTAATCATCTATGGCATGCTGGCCAGAGACTGGAAAAGCCGCGGCCATTCACCTTTTTAAGAGATTGTAAATGCTTTCGCTCATACTGGCCGCTTCCAAGCAATAAACTGTTAGGGAATTGGGATTCACACTACCCCGGCTTCATTGCCCGGAGTACAGTCCAACTGGAACGTTTGACTGTACAGTTTGTTTTCATTTATAATTATTCTTAATTTTAAATGTCGAGGTGGTATGATGGGGTTATCTATCGTATTGGCGAACTAGCAAACCGGGCCGGCGTTTCCAAGAGAACGATTGATTACTATACTTCCATCGGACTCCTGAACGCAGACCGGACCCGATCCAACTACCGGCTTTATGACGAGGAAGCACTCGGAGACCTTAAATATATCGAAGAATGCAAAAATATGCATTTCCCGCTTGAAGAGATTAAGAGAAAGCTGGAAATCAGGAAAGCCGGAAAGATTTGTGAATCGGAAGTTGAGGATCAGGCTTATTCAGTTGCCCAGCAAATGAAGCAGCTTCAGGATGATTTAACTGCCCTGCTGCCGCTTATTCAAAAACTGGATAACCACAAGAGGGATGTGGTTTCAAAGAACCTGAACGATGAGGGTATTGCCCTGCTTCAGTCCCTTAAGGAATTGACAAGTTGAGTTTCTACATTACCAGGAGGTGACTCCTTTAACCGCAAATGCGGGATAAGGAAATTTATTGGACATATTAAACTTGGTTTTAATAGCCATTTTTATTGCTTTGACAGCCTTTTTTGTCGCATCAGAATTTGCGATCATCAGGGTTAGGAGTTCAAGGATTGACCAGTTAATTGAAGAAGGAAGTTCCAGCGCAGCCGCAGCTAAAAAAGTGATTAATAATCTTGATGAATATCTTTCTGCATGCCAGCTTGGCATAACGATAACGGCGCTAGCACTTGGATGGATTGCCGAGCCGACAATGGAAAGGATTCTCGAACCAATTTTGCATGGAATGAATGTTTCGACAGGTGTTTCAAGTATTCTTACGTTCACGATTGCCTTTGCGGTAATTACCTTCCTGCACGTGGTAGTTGGTGAACTTGCCCCCAAAACATTAGCCATCCAAAAGGCGGAGACAATCGCACTTTTTACAGCAAGGCCGCTTATCTTCTTTTACAAGCTGATGTATCCATTCATTTGGGCTTTAAATGGGTCCGCACAGGTGATTGTTAGGTTTTTCGGCTTAAAACCCGCTGCGGATAACGAACTAGCCCATACGGAAGAGGAACTTCGGATTATCCTATCCGAGAGCTATAAAAGTGGTGAAATTAACCAATCAGAGTTTAAGTATGTGAATAAGATTTTTGAATTCGACAACCGGATCGCGAAAGAGATCATGGTTCCTAGGACAGAAATTGTTTCCCTTTCCAAGGATGACACGCTAGAAAGCATCCTTGCTGTAATAAAGGAGGAGAAATTCACACGCTACCCAGTAATTGATGGGGATAAGGACCATATTATTGGCCAAATCAATATTAAGGAAATTTTGACAGACCTGATTGGCAAGGGAAACATACCGAATCGGACAATCGAAAGCTACACAAGGCCGATCATTCGTGTCATTGATACGATTCCCATCCATGACCTGCTTGTCAAAATGCAGAAGGACCGGATTCACTTGGCCATCCTGATGGATGAATATGGGGGTACTTCCGGGCTTGTGACGGCTGAAGACATACTCGAGGAAATTGTCGGTGATATTCGTGATGAATTTGACATGGATGAAGTCCCAATGATCAGGAAAGTGAATGACAGGCAATACATTTTCGATTCCAAGGTACTCGTCAGCGAAGTCAACGACCTGCTTGGCTTGGAAATCCAGGAAGAGGACGTTGATACGATTGGCGGCTGGATTCTGACAGAAAACTTCGAAGCGCGCGAGGGTGACATTATTACCCGCGATTCCTATGCATTTAAAATCATTGAAATGGAAGAGCACCACATCCGTTATATCGAAGTAACAAAGCTGGCCGAAGAAGCTGAACCTGCCGTAACGCAGGTACCAATCGACTCGCAAATTCAGGCATCCTTTCCAAACTAATGAACAAAGGCACCTCCCAATATAAGGGAAGTGCCTTTAATTTTATTTCGCTATGTTAAAGAAGCCGTGGCGTTGAAGATAGGGACGGAAACGGACCCCTTTCCATGGGAAAGGCTGTACTACCTGTTATTTTTTAAAATGATGAGTTCTTCTTCTGCTCTGGCAAGCTTGACTAAATGCGAATCAAGCCTCCGGTTTATATGCCTGATTTCGTCACGGGCTTGGACCCCCGCCGTTTCCTTGATTTCCTTTACCGCCTTAAGGATTTCATCCGTCTGCCTTTCCTCGATCCGCTGCAGCGATTCCTTAATATCCGACAGGTCAATTTGGTTGACGGCCACACGGTGTTCAATGCTGTCCATTTTTTCAAGCCTTGCAAGGCGTTTTTCGATATTTGCCAACGTGGTGCCGAATGAATCAATCATCTTTTTTATTTCATTTAACTGGTTGGTGTTTTCGTCCATATTTTGTAAGCTCCTTTTGCTTTTTTTCTATTTTATCATCATATCCACTATAAGGATGTTACAAAAAGGAGAAAATCATGAACGATTCTTGAACTGTGGTGTTTTGGCCAAGGCGGTGTGAACTATATCATAGTTGCAAAAGCCATATCCGGAGTAAGATTTAATAAGAAAGACAATGATTCTATTAAAAATACTCCTGTAAAGGCTGGTGGTTATCATGCATCTATCTATCGACGATAAGGCACTCTCCTGGTTTACCGATGAATTTGAACTCACATCACCAATCAGCATCAGGCTTTTCCCGCAATATAATGGATTTGGCATTCAACACAAAGGGTACAGCCTGGCGTTCTCTGCCGAACCAGCATCCCATCCAAGTTACGCAGCAAAATTGAACGGTTTGACCTTTTACATTGAAGCAAGCGACCAATGGTTTTTCGAGGATACAAAGACATTCCTTTTCTACGATGAGGCACTTAAGGAACTCGCTGTAAGATATGAAGAGGAAACCAAATTAAGAAATTAACCCAATATTAAAAGCACCCGGAAGGCAAAAGATGCCATTCGGGTTTTTATTTTTGGAAAAAGGTTCGGCCAACTTGCATTTTCAAGAAAGCTTAATGTTGTGGAACGGATGTTTTAATTTTTTGAATAGTGTTATAATTAAATCGAATAATACATATTTTAGCAAAAAATGATACATGCTAGCAGCAAAGGACAAGGCTAATAGAACCCGTATCGGCCAAAACCATAACAAGGGGGCATGATTTCATGAAAAGGACCTTCTCAAAAAATGTTGGAAGAGTGGCGGAAGACCTTGAGCTGGGCCTGGAAGAAAACATGATAATTGTCCACTATAAAAAAGGGGAATATGAGAAATCCGCGCGCCTTTTAAAAACCGAAACAAAACCGCTGAAGAATAGCCTGGCATCGTTCCTTGCCGAAAACAATGTGTCGGACGAGTTGAAGGCGGAAGTTGCCGTTTATCTTGACGAAGCCGGCGGCCAAAAAGGAAAGGAATGGGCCGATTCCACAAGCTTTCTTTTGAAAGCGCTATCTCTCCATGTTGTTCTTGCACTGGTAATCGCTATTTCCGTATTCATTGGCTATAAAACAGGGGGTTTTTTAGACAGCTATTTTGGCCTTTATCCAGTCTTCACCCTGCTCGGATTGGGAGCTGGCCTTGCGCTTGGAGGGTTTTCAGCCTATACAATGGCATTGAAGCATTTCAGGCCGTACAGCGGAAAGCGCGAGAAACCACGGGTAAACGGAGCCGAGGCCGCTAAGGAATGGCCTGCTATCGACGTGGATATGGTGGAGGTAAGGAAGGCTGTCAGGAAATTTTCAGATGAGCTTCCGAAAGGTGTTTACAGGACCATCCTCGTAAACGAAGACAACAGCATTGATTTTAGCCAGCTTGTACACATCCTTGGAGGAATACCTTCAAAAAAGTATTACATGTCAAGGGAAACATACGACTTATTTGAAGAAGCGGAAAAGGACATTCCCGCCGAAATGGATAAAGTTCAAAGAGCGGTCGATCTTTATGTAAAGGAAAAGCGTGAGTACCCAATGCTTCCTTTCGACCCAAGCAGGCGTGTCAATTATTATCAGCTACTTAAGGACCATTATTTAAAGGAACCTCCCAAAATCGAGTTTTATATAACCGATTGCGATGGGCTGGTCACGCATAAGAAACCTGCCAAAGTCCAAGGTTAAAGTTTGCTGATGAGCGAAGCAGTTTGCCTCTTTCTTATCAGGGATATCGACATAAAGGAAAGAGATTCCCTTTTATTTCCTGGTAAAAAATACGTTGTATATGGCTCCGTGATGTTTGTTGGACTTTTATAACGGGGATAAATAAAATAAAAACTTCCATGAGGGTGGGAGAAATTGAACCATTTTCCTTTGCTGGAAAATAGGTTAATCCATAGGGGATTTTAATTAGTCGCAGAAACAGAAACCTGGGAGTCCAATCTGGTATTTGCCCTGGAAGTATCAGAAAAGGAGGGATTGATTATTGTTTAAGCAGGTAGAACTTTCAGATTATCATCTTTGGATGTGCCAGCAGATTAAAGAGAAGCTGGCTGAACGAAACCATATCTCTCCTCTGGATACATTTGACTATACAGAGCGTGACCTGGTTACCATCGCATTAAGTGAATTAGTATATCGGCTAAACTTAACAGACACCTCGACTTTGAGGTTGAAATAAAACGTAGATATTTCATACCGCAATTAAGGGCCGGAAACGGCCTTTTTTGTTTATCAAAAGAAAAAGCAACACCATTCAAAATGGCATTGCTTTCAGTGCGCCTATATGATTTTTTTGCCGCTCTGCGACAGGGCATAATAAATGCCGTGTTGCAATGTTTGATAGCACTGGAATTTGGACAGGTTTATTTGCGACTGGGTAACCGATGCCCCAAGTTCCGCAGAAATGCCCACGAGGATTGTTTCAATTCCAATCAAAGAGGCGGCGAAACCAAGCTTCTGGATAAACTCGAAACCGTATTGCCCCATATCCTTGTCATGATCAAGCCCCGTCAAATCGAGAATCAGATAAGACGCATTGTATTTTGGCAGGTTGAATAAAGTTTTCACAAGAAGGTCTTCGGAGCGGCTTTCATCGTATTTACCAATAAGCGGAACGACAACGATGTCTTCGAGGACAGGAATGATCGGGGACGAAATTTGCTTCACCAGTTCCTGAAGGTCCTTCGTTTTCTCCTCCACGAGCAGTTCAAGCTCCCGGATTTTTTCGGACTCCTTTTTCCTAGCAAGCTGATGGATATTGCTTGAGACCGTGATTTCTGACGGAAAATACTCGACAACTGTACAGTCGTCGCCAGTCAATTGGTCCTTGACGACCCTGTACCAAATATTCGTCCCCAATAACCCTGTAAAAATCCCCGCATAATGCGCTGGCAAATATTTTCCACTAGCGTTTTTCCCTTGTTCCTTGTTGACTTTATATTCCCAGCTATCCTTAATTTCAATTGAAAGTGTTTTTTCATCCAGATTAAGATGCTTAATTTCAGCCTTCCCCCAGCCAGCGGAAGCATATGTATAGGGAATTCTTTTCGAAGCTTCCTCAGGAGAAACCCCATTTTTCACAAAATACTCACTAACAATAAGTCCCTGCCGATATCCGGTTGTCTCAAGCACAAGAGCACCAGCTTCTTCACCGGAAACTTCTTCAATCGTATCAAAAAATGTTCTCATCGCAGAAGTAATCCAAAAAAGGACAGCATCTTCTCCTTCAAATAAAAATCGGCCATTCCCAAGATTCCATTCGAAGTCAAGGCCGCCAACATTAATTTCCTGTTTGGCAGTAAGCTTTTCCATAACTTTAGATTGCTCCCCTCTTTATCCACTTTTAACAGGCATTAAGCCCCCCACCCCGGGATTCAGCTGCATCATAGAAATTAGGTAGGGAATCAACACTGTCCGTAATGGTTCGATTGGTTGACCAAACAAACATAAGTAGGGATGTACAGCCCCTACTGTTGGAAGGTCTCATGATTAAGTGTTTATCCTTGTTCTTTCCTTATAATCTGTAAATACTGTACCTCTTTCTTTATCCCTTGTCTAACTAAACGCTTATTGTTCCCGCTGCTAAAATTAGTGAAAGCTGCGCGCCGAAAGTCCGCGCGGCTGTCTTTTTTATTCACAGTTTAGGAATTTAATTACGGAATGTCGCTTTGTACCATTCGGCTGCCCGTTCCACCTCACTGTAGGTCAACTGGTGGCCGTTTTCTTCCCAATGAAGATGGACTTCAGCCCCTACTCCCTCCAAAAGTGCTTTCAGATCCTCCGATTCCATTGGCGGGCAGATTGGATCATTCGTACCGGCCCCTATGAAGATATTTAAGCCATGAAGGTCAGCCAGGTCAATCCCCCTCCTCGGGACCATTGGATGATGGAGAATCGCACCTTTTAATGCTTTGCCGAAATGAAACAACAGGCTGCCGGCAATATTGGCACCGTTAGAGTAGCCGACCGCTACAATATTCCCCCTCTGGAAGCCGTACTTTTCCGCAGCCTCATCAAGAAAATCATCAAGCTCCCTCGTCCGGAAAACAAGATCCTCTTCGTCAAAAACCCCTTCCGCCAGCCTCCTGAAAAAACGCGGCATCCCATGCTCCAGGACATTGCCGCGAACACTTAAGACCGGAGCTTCCGGGTCGATTATGTCTGCCAGCGGGATAAGGTCCTGTTCATTCCCGCCAGTCCCGTGAAGCAAAAGCAATACGGGCTTCGATTCATCCTTCCCTGGCTTAAATATATGTCTCATTGTTTTCCCTCCACTTTACAAGTTCACTCTTTTCACTTAAGGCAATGGTAGTCCCCAGCCGTCTGGATGTCAATGAGGTGAAATCGCAGGTAGTTACCCTCTGTAATTATGTCCGAAATTTGACAGTTTTCGATAAGTGGGTTGAAATTTTCGATATATCACTTATTTTTTCGATATCCTGGTAAAATTTTTCGAAAAAAATAAAAAATTGCCGATATCCCTTCTATATAATAACCATTCCAACGTACGGACACACCATAAAAGGAGATGACCACACTTTTCCCCAATACATTTACCTTGAAGGAACAAAAAAATGTCCTTCATAAAAAAACGCCGTGTTTTAAAAAACACAGCGTTTTCGAACTGAAATTAATTGCAGACCCCGTGGCTGCTCGGACAACCCTCGGCTTCCCTTTCCACCTGAATGGTACTGTGGTCGATGCCAAACTTGTCATGAAGAAGGGTTTGGGCTTCGTGAAGCACAGTATCATGAACCCCCTCGCTGGAGATCGAGATATGGCAGCTCAGCATCGGCATCCCGCTCGTCACTGACCAAATATGGAGGTCATGGACATCTTTTACACATGGAATATTCGATAAAGTAGCGCGCAGCTTACCCGTATCAATATGGACGGGTGCTCCCTCCATCAGGATATGGAAGGAATCCTTCGTCACCCTCCAGCCGGATATGATAATCAATATTGCGACGGCCACACTCGCAATCGGGTCCGCCACGCCCCAATCGAAGAAGTAGATCAATAGAGCGGCAACGATGGCCCCAGCCGAGCCAAGCATGTCGCCGAGGACATGCAGGAACGCGCTCCTTACATTTAGGTTCTCATCCTTATCTCCCCTCATAAGGATAGAGGCGGCCGCGATATTCACAAGGAGACCGATGACCGAAATTGTGAGCATCCCAAGGCTCTGTACCTCCGGAGGATTCCTGAACCGCTCAAAAGCCTCAATAAAAATATAGATTGATATTGCAATTAGTGTAAGGCCATTCAAGGCGGCCGCGATAATTTCAAAACGCTTGTAGCCAAATGTTTTCCCTGGCGTGGATTTCCGTTCCCCCAGCTTAATCGCGAAATAGCTTAGCCCCAAGGCGGCAGCGTCGCTAAGCATGTGGCCGGCATCCGACAGCAACGCCAGGCTATTCGTGATCAGCCCCCCCGCCACTTCCACAAACATAAACGAGGCGATTAGCACAAATGCCCAAAGCAACGCCTGTTTGTTTCCTGTATGGTGATGGTGGCCATGGCCATGATCATGTGAATGGGAATGATGATGATGCCCCATGTTAAAATCCTCCCAAATTACGTTTCCGGACCGGACAGAAATTGAGCCGTTCCCGAAGTAGTTATATTTTCCCGCCGTCTGCCCTTTCCAGGACAATCTTCCGGTACATCCCTTTTAACAGAATACCCCTGTCTTCCTTTATCCTTACCCTGCTTTCGGAACTGCTAATGATTTTTTCAAAAGAAATTCCGATATCCGTGCCGAGAAGGCGGATGAGCGGCCTGATTAGCTTTTTCAACAGGCTTAAATCCTTCCCTGAAGGAGTGAATTTGTCAAATATCACAATGCCGCCACCCTTTTCCACAACCCTGGCCATCTCTTTAAACGCCTTTTCCCCGTCAGGGACGACCGAAAGAATCAGGCTGCCGATGACCCAATCAAATGACTCATCCGGAAAAGACAATTCCTGAGCATCCATAACGAGAAACACTACCTTTTCCCCGTCCGCCTTCTCCTTTGATTTTTCAAGCATTTCTCTTGAAAAATCAATTGCTGTTACGTTGAGTTCGGACAGGGAAATCTGCTTAAGGTCTGCCCCTGTCCCAACTCCGACAAATAAGACCCGGTCGCCTTTAGAAAAAGGGAGGGATGAAAATAGTTCCTTCCGGGCTTTTAAAAATGGCCCTTTGTTAAAAAACACATCATACACCGGCGACCAAAGTTTATAAATGAATCTGTTCCAGCTGCTATTCATCCCAAGCCCCCCAAAAGAAACCTCAAAGTGGCGCCACTTTTCACTTTACCTTTAATAATCTGAGCCCGTTGAGCGTGACGAGCAGGGTCGCTCCCATATCGGCAAAAATCGCGATCCATAATGTCAGCCACCCAGGGATGACCAAAAGGAGTGCCACAAGCTTCAGCGCAAGCGAGAAAGTGATGTTCTGCATAATAATCGCCAGTGCTTTCCTGCTCAGCTTTATTGCGAATGGCAGCTTTCTGAGATCGTCGCCCATCAGGGCAATATCCGCGGTTTCTAGGGCTGTATCCGTTCCCGCGCCACCCATCGCGATTCCGACCGTAGCGGCGGCAAGTGCCGGGGCATCATTGATTCCATCCCCGACCATGGCCACTTTCCCGTACTCCTTCCTAAGTTCCTTGATAATTGACAGTTTATCTTCTGGCAGAAGCTCTGGCCGGATATCGTTCACTCCTGTTTGTACCCCGATTGCCCGTGCCGTTCCCGCATTGTCCCCAGTCAGCATTACCGTTCTTTTAATGCCCATGCCATGAAGCCTGTCAATGACTTCTCGGCTGCTTTCCCGCACTTCATCCGCAACGCCAACAATGGCAAGAATCTCTTTTTCGGTAAAAAGGGCCATAACCGTCTTTCCTTCATGTTGAAGCAACTCGATTTGTGCCTGAAGCTGGCAATCCGCTTTTTCCCGGCACATGTCCGCCATAAAGGCCGGGCTTCCGGCGAAATAGGCTGTTCCGTTAATCCTGCCTTTTATCCCCTTACCTGTTACGGAAGATGCATGTTCTACCAATATATCCTTAAAGGATACGGAAAGATCTTCAGCCTTTTTTAAAATTGCCGAGCCGAGAGGGTGCTGGGACCCGGATTCCAGTGCAGCCAAAACGGAAAGTGTCTCCCTTTCATCATTACCCTTTAAGGCAATGAAGTCAGTTACAGCCGGGGCACCTTTTGTCAGCGTGCCGGTTTTATCAAAGGCAATCGCATTGAGGGTTCCTGTTTCCTCCAAGTGGATGCCGCCTTTAATGAGAACCCCATTCCGGGCTGCATTTCCAATTGCCGTCACTATGGCAACCGGGGTTGAAATCACCAATGCACATGGACAGCCAACAACCAATACCGAAAGCCCCTGGTATATCCATTCATTCCAGCCCGCTCCGAATAGAAGCGGCGGGACAATCGCGACAAGCGCTGCGATTGCCATAATCACCGGTGTATAATACTTGGCGAATCGGTCAACGAATGCTTGTGCGGGCGCTTTTTCCGCTTGGGCTTCCTCGACCAGGTGGATAATTTTTGCGATTGTCGTGTCAGCAACAAGCTTCGTCACCCTTACTTCTAGGATTCCTTCTTCATTTAAAGTACCCGCGTACACTTCATCGTGTTCCTTTTTTTCCACCGGAACAGATTCACCGGTGATGGCAGCCTGGTTAATTGTCGAATGCCCTCTCATGACAATCCCATCCATCGCCAGTTTCTGTCCTGGCTTCACAATCATGATGTCTCCGATTACAATCTCATCCGCCGGAATCACCATTGTATCGCCATTCCGGCGGATCATAGCTTCTTTAGGGGCGATATCCATAAGCGACCGAATGGAGGCCCTCGCTTTATCCATTGAAAATTTCTCGAGTTCTTCGCTTATCGCGAATAAGATGACGACAACCGCTCCCTCGCTCCACTCTCCTATAATCGCCGCTCCAATGATTGCAATTGTCATCAGGGTCCTCATGTCGAATTCAAGCCTGAACAGATTTTTAAGGCCGGTTTTAAATAATGGATACCCGCCAATCAAAATCGCGGCCAGGAACGGCAAGGCCGCGGCAGTAGCATCCTCCCCGTTCAGCCAGTGCGAAGCGTATCCAATCAGGACGAAAGCCAGTGATAGAATTACTCTGGCGTATTTTTTTAAAAAAGGCTCTTCTGCTATTTCTGAAGCAACCGCTTTCTCCGGTAAAATTTTTAGCCGATCGAATGCGCCTGCTTCTTCAATTTCCTCTATTGTGGCCTTCCCGTAAACGGTTATTTTTGAAGCGCCAAAATTGACAGCCGCGTGAGAAACACCATCCAGGTGTTTGACGTTCTTTTCGAACTTCGCCGCGCAGCTTGCTCAGGAAAGCCCCTCGATCCGAAAAATCTGCTTAGTCTCGGCCACGTCCCGCCACCTCCTCATGATGTTCAAATGCAATCTCGATGAGCTGCTTCACATGGTCATCATCCAGCGAATAATAGACAAGCTTGCCTTCCTTCCTGAATTTTGCAATGCCTAGATTCCGAAGGGTCCGTAAATGGTGGGAGGCGGTTGCAACGGACGAGCCGGCGATAGTCGCGACATCGCATACGCATAGCTCCTCCTCAATTGCCAGGGCGTAAGCGATTTTCACCCTTGTTTCATCGGATAGCGCTTTGAAAATTTTCGCTACCCCACCAGCGCTTTGGTGTTGGAGCTTTTTCTTAACCTTTTCGACTTTTTCTTTATTGATAGAAGCCACTTCACATATATCGTGTCTGGACAACTTCTCCACCTCATTCAAACAATCATTTGAGTATATAATATTCAAACGGTCGTTTGATTGTCAAACTTTTTATAATTTTTCTGAAAGGAAAAGAAGCCGGTTCGCCCGGCTTCATTGTCATCCTTTTAAAAGCTTTACAATTTCTTTTGCTCTTTTTAGGTCGATTCCTTCTACAGGGCTATTGTTTTTCCTGATCGCAGTCCCGAAATGATAATGGCCTGTATTTACCTTAGAATGGACATGGTTAATATTTTGCTTCGTCAGACCGCCGCCTGCCAAGATGGCAATATGCCCTGCTTCCTCTTTCATTTCGAGCATTGTAGCCAAACGGCTGTCAAGATCGCCAGTCCCACCCGAAGTTAAAATGCTTGTTATTTCCTTGTAATCGGACAGGATTTTGGCTGATTGTATGGGGTTTGATGTTCCTTCAATCGCGCGGTGAAAAGTTACCTCCATGCCAGTGCATTCCAGAAGAAGACTTTCCATGGCGGCAGTGTCGATTTCATTTTGGTCGTTGAGTACCCCAAGTACTACACCATTTGCTCCCAATGACCTAATGGCTTTAATATCATTTTTCATGATCTCGAGGTCATACCCGGAATAGACAAACGACTGGCTGTGCGGCCTGACCATGACATTTACAGGTATTCCAACACGCCTGGCCACCGCTTCAATCAGGCCGTAGCTTGGCGTCAATCCGCCTTCTGTCAAGGCAGATACAAGCTCAATCCTATCGGCCCCGGACTCCTCGATCAAAATCGCATCATCCACAGTTGTCGCAATATACTCAATCAGCATTATTTATCCCTCCTAGCTGCAGGATACCACTTCAAGTATAAAAAAATAAATTTTTTATAAACAAAACCATTGACTTGCCTGCTAAATGGCGTAAAATTACTTATTGTATATTCAAATAATCAAATATATAAATATATTAATTAAGGAAGTGTAAGTGTGCTGCAGAAGTTGGTATTTGACGAAAGATTTAAGAATTACTCCCTTCACTCCTTGCAAAAAGACATTATCTCAGGAATTGTTGTTGGGATTATCGCGATTCCGCTTGGAATGGCGTTTGCGATAGCCTCGGGAGTGAAGCCTGAATACGGAATTTACACAACGATCATCGCGGGAATACTAATTTCTTTGCTGGGCGGCTCAAAGTATCAGATTGGCGGCCCTACCGGTGCATTTATCCCAATCCTTTTCGGGATTGTCATGTCCTACGGATTCGAAAATCTCCTGATTGCCGGATTTCTTGCTGGAATCATTCTCTTTTTAATGGGTGTCTTCCGTATGGGCGCATTGATAAAATTCATTCCCCGTCCCGTGACAATAGGGTTCACTGCTGGAATCGCCGTCATTATTTTTTTCGGACAAATTCCGAATTTCCTCGGGCTTTCGGGAATTGAACGGCACGAATATTTTTTCGATAATAGTAGAGAAATCATTGTCCATATTGAAACCCTGAACGTGTATAGCATCGCTACCGCGGCGCTTTGCCTTGTGACCGTCCTATTCACTCCTAAACTTTTTCCAAAGGTGCCTGGCCCCCTAATCGGGCTGGTCGTTTCAACGCTGGTGGCCACCTATCTTTATCCAGGCCACGTGGCGACTATCGGTTCCACCTATGGAGAAATACCTGCTAGGCTGCCGGATTTCCAATTTCCCGAAATCACTTTGGAAAAAATTCGCCTTCTAATAAAACCAGCATTCATTATCGCGATCCTTGGCGCGATTGAATCTTTATTATCCGCGGTTGTGGCGGATGGAATGAGCGGCGGCAGGCATAATAGTAACCGGGAATTGATGGGCCAGGGCGCAGCCAACATGATCGCACCATTATTCGGCGGGATTCCCGCGACGGGAGCGATTGCAAGGACCGCCACCAACATCAAGAATGGAGCGGTATCCCCAATGTCGGGAATCATCCATGGCTTCGTTGTCCTCGTTATCCTTGTCCTGTTCGCGCCTCATGCTTCGAAAATACCATTGGCAAGCATGGCGCCTATTTTGATGGTGGTCGCCTGGAACATGAGTGAGAAAACCGTTTTTTACAATGTCCTTAAAACAAAAACACTTGATTCCCTGATTCTGGTTGTCACGTTCCTTCTTACCGTATTTGTCAATCTAACAGTAGCTGTTCAGGCCGGGCTTCTGCTCGCTGTCATTATTTTCACAAAACGGATGAGCGAGTCCCTTGTGACGGCAAAGGTTCTGCCTAATGACAATCAGAAGTTGCGGGCCGTGCTTCCGCAGGCCGCGGCAGAATCACACGACTGTCCGCAAATCAGCATGTACACGGTTGAAGGCCCTCTTTTCTTCGGGGCGGCGCAAACATTTGAACAAACTATACTAAATACAATAAACTATAAACCGAAGGTACTTATTTTAAGGCTTGGCAAAGTCCCATTTATGGACACGACCGGAGAATCGCATTTTTCTAGCATCGTTAAAGACTTCTGTGCCCACGGGCAGGTTTTGATCACCGGGATTCAACCAGGTCCGCTCGAACTGCTGAAGAAAACGGGGTTGTATGATTTCATTGGCCAAGAGCACTTTTTCAGTCATACTGGAGACGCGATTAATTTCGCGCTTAATCATGTAAATAAAAGCGAATGTCTGGGTTGCAAACATTTCGCTTTCAGGGAATGCGCAACATTATCAGCCATTAAACAGAAGGCGGGCGAACAAAGAAAGGCCCTTATACAATAGCGGGGGGTAAAAAGGGAGGAAACGTATTGGATTTGGAAATGCAGAAATTTAAAGCGGACTTTTTTAAAGCATTGGCTCATCCCCTAAGGATTAGAATCCTTGAACTGCTTGGGGAGGGAGACAAAAGTGTAAATGAAATACAAAGCCTGGCGGGAAGCGAAGGCTCTGCTGTTTCCCAGCAGTTAATGATCTTGAGGACCAAAAATATTGTTACGGGGACAAAGGATGGCAACCGTGTCATTTATTCGCTACGGGATCCACTGATCATTGAATTGCTAGCTGTGGCGCGTCAAATTTTTAATAACCATCTTGTCGATACGATTACGATGCTGGACAGATTCAGTGAGGACGGAGATAAGACAGAAGAGCTTTAAAATTATCAATAGACGAGAACCAAGATGGGCCGATACAAAAAACCTCCCTTTTCAGGAGGTTTTTTCCATTTGAGGATAGAGAGAAATCTATGATTCAGATGTTTTAGGAGATTGGGAGTGGTTATTTATTCAGGTCATTCTCTATCTATACCTATAAATCTATTTTTTTAATCGTAACTCTACCATATTGCCATTATGCCAGAACCGTTCTTCGCGGGTAAATTTAGCCTTCGAACGACATATTCCATGTGTGCGGCGGCGGCCTGTCGTGCGGCGGCGACCTGTCGTGCGGCGGCGACCTGTCGTACGGCGGCGGCCTGTCGTGCGGCGGCGGCCTGTCGTACGGCGGCGGCCTGTTGTACGGCGGCGACCTGTCGTACGGCGGCG